>JBGSSA010000105.1:0-68885 GCA_041737295.1 Bacteroidales bacterium
TTTTCTACATTTACGATTCATAAGAAATTCCCATGCCCAAAAAAGTACTTGTAGTATACTATTCGCAAACCGGACAGTTGCGGGAGATAGTTGATTCCATTATGTCACCGTTAAAGGCCAGTAGCGAAATTGCCCTCACAGTTGAAGAAATCAGGCCCAAAACACCCTTTCCTTACCCATGGACATCCGATGAGTTCTTCCAGGCCATGCCGGAATCGGTCAGGGGTATTGCCTGTGAACTCCAGCCATTATCGCTGAACGGGCAGGAGCATTTTGACCTCATTATTATCGCCTGGCAGCCATGGTACCTGTCGCCTTCCATTCCCATCCATGCATTTTTTCAGCATGAAACTGCAAAAAAGTTGCTGGCGGGTAAGCCGGTTATTACCATAATCGGGAGCCGAAACATGTGGATAATGGCCCACGAAAGGATCAGGGAGTACCTGAAACCGATGCAGGCAAAGCTTGTGGGAAATATAGTCCTTTACGACAAGGCACCGAATCTTCTTAGTGTGGTTTCAATTATCCGCTGGCTTTTTACAGGCAAAAAAGAAAGATATTTGAAAATAATACCGCCAGCAGGGATATCTGATGAGGACATCCGGAATTCATCAAAATTCGGAGACATAATTCTTGATTCAATCCAGCGCAATGACATGGAACATATCCGGCCATCCCTGGTTAAGGCCGGGGCGGTGGATGTACTTCCTTCCCTGGTTATGATTGAAAAAAGGGGCAAGATATTTTTCAGGTTATGGGCTGCCTTTATCCTGAAAAAGGGCGGCTATGGCGATCCGGCACGAATTACACGCGTCAGGCTTTTCAAATACTATCTCCTGACAGTTCTTTATATAGTCTCCCCCTTCGCGAGCCTGTTGTATTATATCATAAAACCGTTCAGAAAAAAAGCCTTACAAAGACAGATATCTTTATATCAATCGAACTAGTCTGGTATAATTGTTTTTTTTTAGTTTTGTACTTTTATTTTTTAAGGTTAAGCCAGAAAAACATACATTTTTTACCTTTTTTATGTCCAACGAAGTTTTTATAACGGGAATCACCAGTTATTTGCCAAATAATCCGGTTTCTAATGATGAAATGGAAGATTATTTGGGAATGATCAACAACACCCCTTCCAAGGCAAGAAGAATTGTATTGAGAAATAATGGGATTACCAGCCGTTATTATGCTTTGAAAAAGGGGGGCATACCAACCCATACCAGTGCGGAACTTGCTGCTGAATCAGTGAAAATGCTATTCACGGATCATATAAAAAAGGAGGATGTTCAGCTCCTTGCCTGCGGAACCGCATCCCCCGACCAGATTATGCCTTCGCATGCTTCCATGGTGCATGGTCTGCTCGATATTCCTTCCATTGAGATTGCTTCATTTGCCGGATCTTGCTGTGCCAGTATGCAGGCGTTGAAATTCGGTTATCTCTCGGTATTGTCCGGAAACACCAAAAACGCAATTTGCACCGGTTCTGAAATACTTTCTCACTGGATGCTCGCAAAATACTTTGAAAAAGAGAATGAGAACGAAGCCAAATTGAAGGAGAATCCGCTCCTGGCATTTGAAAAGGAGTTTCTTCGCTGGATGCTGTCGGACGGGGCCGGTGCAGTGCTTCTACAGCCTGCACCTTCAGGCAAATACCCGATGAAGGTAGAATGGATCGAAATAAGGTCCTATGCCAATGCTATGGAAACATGCATGTATTCGGGTGGTGATAAAAATGAGGAAGGCAAGTTCCAGGGCTGGTGCCGGTTTGAAGCGGAAGAGTGGCTGAATAAATCGCTTTTTTCACTGAAGCAGGATACCCGCATGCTGGGCAGCAATATTATACGTCTCGGCGGACAGTTTCTGAAAGATATTATTGCCCAACGAAATTTTGATATCAGCACAGTGGATTACTTTTTACCGCATCTTTCCTCTGAATATTTCAGGGAACATATTTTTAAGGAATTGAAAATACTTGACATTGATATCCCTAAGGAGAAGTGGTTTACGAATCTTTCAACCGTTGGCAATGTTGCCTCTGTATCATTTATTTTAATGTTGGAAGGACTTCTCCGGGCCCATAACCTTAAATCAGGTCAGAAAATCCTGATTCAGGTACCTGAGAGTGCACGATTTACCTATGCATATGCATTGTTAACCGTTTGTTGAAAGCCCCGCCGTATGAAATTCGATGAAGTCCCCCAGGATGAAGCCTTTCTGCAGGAAGGCAAGATCCGTGATGTTTGTTATGTAGTTGACAAAGACGGACATTATACCCGTGCCCTGAGCAAGGGATGGAAACCTAAAAATGAAGCCATAAAGCTGGCGTGGAACCAGATTTATGAGCATGCGGAAGAAACCCGTCTCAGGGTGTTGGATGGAAAAGCAAGCCCGATTACTTTCTATATGGAACTCAATATCATGGATATTGCCATACTTGCCAATTATATGAATTTATCAAAATGGAGGGTGAGGAGACATCTCAGGATGAGAGTCTTTAAGAAACTCTCCGATGAAATGCTTTCAAAATATGCAGAAGCCCTGAACATAACTTCTGCAGAATTAGTTGATATGGAAAGAATAAGGGGGATTGTGATTGCACATGAAGATTGATTTTCAACATAACCAGGCTGCGCATTGTGAAAATGGCGTAACATCCAACCTGCTCCGGTTTTATGGAATAACGCTCAGCGAGCCCATGATCTTTGGTATGGGATCGGGATATTTCTTTTCACATATGCCATTTATTAAGTTAAACGGTATGGCTGTGACTTCATTCAGAGTCTGGCCGGGATGGATTTTTAAAAGAGTAACCCATCGCCTGGGTATCCGGGTTAAACGGAAAAAATATTCCAATCCCGACAAGGCCATGCAGGACCTGGATGAGCTGCTTGCCAAAGGCCAGCCCGTTGGCATGCTCGTCGGGGTTTTTCACCTTCCCTATTTTCCAAAGGAATACCGGTTTCATTTTAATGCGCATAATATTACAGTTTTCGGAAAGGAGGGTGACCGCTATCTTGTGAGCGATCCGGTTATGGAGAATATTGAAACACTTTCCTATGATGAATTAAAAAAGGTTCGTTTCGCCAGGGGGACGTATCCCCCCAGGGGCAGGATGTACTATATCGATAAGGTCCCATCCGGACCGGATCTGCAATCCGCCATAATAAAAGGCATCCGGAAAACCGCCAAGGATATGCTCACAATACCCCTGCCTATGTTTGGCATTGATGGCATCCGGTACCTGGCCAAAAACCTGCGCAAGTGGCCCGTTAAAATGGGTGAAAAGGTTGCCGCACTTAACCTGGCACAGGTGATCCGTATGCTGGAGGAAATCGGTACAGGCGGAGCCGGATTCAGGTTCATTTATGCTGCTTTTTTGCAGGAATGTGCAGAAAAGCTCAATCAACCGCTGTTAAATGAAACATCTGTTAAAATGACTGCAATCGGCGATGCATGGCGGAATTTTGCATGGCAGGCTGCCCGGTGTTTTAGAAACAGGGACAATGGTTCAATAACCTATGATGCACTGGCTGACCTGCTGATGGACATTGCCAGCCAGGAAGAAGAAGTTTTCAGCCAACTCAGGACAATGAAATTATGACCCGGAAATTAGCGATTGATATCCAAAATCTTACCAAGTACTACAGGGGAAATACATTTCCCGCTATTGACAGGGTAACCCTGGGTATCCCCGAAGGTCATATCTTTGGACTGCTGGGCCCCAATGGCGCAGGAAAGACCACAATGATCCGGATATTATGCGGATTGCTTACTCCTTCAGAGGGAGAGATTACAATCGGAGGATACTCGCTTAAGAGTGAAATGGCCCGGATACGGAGGATCATCGGGGTTGTTCCCCAGGAAATTGCGTTGTACCAAAGTCTTACGGCGTACGAGAACCTTTCAATATATGGCGGAATATACGGGCTCCGCGGCGAACAGCTGAAAAAAGAAATTGACGGGCAACTTCATAAATTCGGGTTGGAAAAAAGCAGGAACATACAGGTTGGAAAGTATTCCGGGGGAATGAAAAGAAGACTTAACCTGATTGTGGGCCTGATGCATCAGCCAAAAATTTTGTTTCTTGATGAGCCTACCGTAGGGGTTGATGTACAGTCGAAAAACGTGATCATCGAAAGCCTGTTGGATAGTAACAAAACCGGTACAACCATTATATACACATCTCATTACCTCGAGGAAGCCGAGATCCTGTGTACTTCCCTGGCTATAATCGACGAAGGTCGCATTATAACGAAGGGAAGCCTGGATGAGATCAGAAAAGAAAATAACACAGGTGCAAAACTGGAAGATATTTTCCTTCAGCTAACCGGTAAAACATTAAGGGATTAACCATGCGTATCTTTCTCCGACTGGCCTATAAAGATTACCTCGTCATTGTGAGGGACAGGGGGGGGTTGGCCATGCTGTTTCTCATGCCACTTGCCCTGGTGTTGATAATGACGAGCCTGCAGGACACTACTTTCAGGGCGCTAAATGAAAGCGGTATCCGGATGATCATTCTGAATGGGGACAAGGACTCCCTGGGCATGGCCATAGAGAATGAGATCATCCGGTCAGATTTTTTTGCCGTACGACATGAAATAGACAACAAACCACCCACCGAACAATCGATACGGGAAGCCGTCGCAGCGGGAAAATTCCAGATTGGTATGATCATTCCGCCAGGTGCGACCGAACATATCCGTAACCAGGTAAAAAGCAGCGCGGCCCTTTTATTCTCAGGAGATTCGACAGCACTTCCCGCCGTGGATTCATTAATCATCAGGATGTACGTTGATCCCGCCACAAAGAATTCCATGCGGTCATCGCTCCAGGGGTCTATCCGTGAATTTGCCGCCCGCGTGGAATCACAGATCATACTCAACGAACTTACCCGCGAAATCAATAATAATCTGATGATTCCTGTCGCTAACCTGAACCGGATGAACAGGGAAACGGTAACTTACAAAGAAGAATATGTGGCCAGGGATAATAAAATTGTAATTCCCAATTCAGCCCAGCATAATGTTCCCGCGTGGACACTTTTTGCCATGTTCTTTATCGTCATTCCCTTTGCCAGCGCTATGATCAAGGAAAAAGAAGACGGCAGCCTTTCACGCTTGCTTACGATGCCGGGTTCCTATACTACGATCATGCTCAGCAAGATCCTTGTTTACCTCGTGGTTTGTTACCTGCAGTTTGTTTCAATTATGCTGATGGGGGTCTATCTTTTCCCGCTTTTCGGACTAACCGCATTGGTTATTACAGGTAAAGTTACAAGTCTGACCGTCATTGCGTTTACTGCAGCTCTTGCAGCCATTGGCTATGGAATCGCTGTGGGTACAATAGCCCGGACCCATCAGCAGGCTGCTATTTTCGGCTCGATTTCGGTGGTGATCCTTGCCGCGGTCGGAGGCATCTGGGTACCTGTTTTCATGATGCCCCCCTTTTTCAGGGTATTTAGTTCTGCCTCTCCCATGAATTGGGGGTTGAACGGTTTTTATGATATCCTCGTGCGGAACGCCGGCCTGACCGATGTGATGCATTATGGACTCAGGATGATTCTTTTTTCATTGTTGTGTGTTATAATAGCATTATATTACCACAAGCTCAGGAAGGAATTTGCTTAGACGGTATTTACAAATTCAGGTTGAACCAAACCACTAGATTTTATATCTTGCGGAATTATTTTTTTAACACTTTTAATAAAGTAATTTATAAACCAACCGGTATAAATTGTGTTTCCCTATACTGGTATGTAATTGATTATTATGGAAGAACTAATAGTGCAGCTTAAAAGTGATATTATCGAAGCGCTCTCATTGGAAGATGTTGTTCCGGGTGATTTTGACGCAGATACTCCCTTGTTTGTTGAGGGTCTCGGGTTGGATTCAATCGATGCGCTCGAATTGATCCTGCTGATGGAAAGAAAATACGGTGTGAAAATAGAGGACCCTAAAGAGCGGAGAAATGTATTGCGGAATGTGAGAGCCATGGCAGAATGTATTACAGTACACCGAAATAACCTTAATTAATGGGTAAAAGGGTTTTTGTCACCGGACTGGGAATTGTCTCGGCTATCGGGAACGGCATCGGAGAAACCCTGACATCAATAAAAAGCCTCAGATCCGGAATCGGGAAACTTACTCTTTTCGAGTCCGCACATTCTCATATCCCTGTTGCTGAAGTTAAACTTAATCACGGGCGACTGGCTGAACTCGCAGGAATTGATCCTGGCCGATCTCCTTATTCCCGTAATTCACTGCTTGCCCTGGTTGCTGCAAGGGAAGCACTGGCTTCCGCCGGCTGGGACAAAAGCAGCGCTGTGAATTCGGGTGCAGTGATGGCCACAACAGTGGGGGGAATGGATCTGAATGAAAAATATTATAAGTCATTGTTGCAGGATGATTCACACAAGGACGTAATCATGGTGCTTGATAGTGCGGATTGTGCTGAAAAAGTGGCATTCATGGCAGGCATCCGGCATAACGTAACTACAATATCCACGGCCTGTTCTTCATCGGCCAACTCCATCATGCTGGGTGCCAGGCTGATAAAAAATAGCCGTATACAGCGGGCTGTAGTCGGAGGTTCTGATTCGCTGACCCGTTTTGCCTTAAATGGCTTTTTTGCCCTTGAAATTTTGTCGGTTACAGGCTGCAGGCCATTCGACAAAAACCGGAACGGTCTTACAATAGGTGAAGGAGCAGCTGTATTGATCCTTGAATCGGAAGAAGCAGCTGATCCGGCCAGGATAATTTGTGAGATCACGGGGTATGCCAATGCAAATGAAGCCTTTCATGCAACCGCCTCTTCTGCCGACGGACTGGGCGCATACATGGCCATGTCCGGCGCCCTTGCGACCGCCTCTCTCAACCCCGGGGATATCAGTTATATCAATGCACACGGAACGGGAACAGAGATCAATGATTTATCTGAAGGCCGTGCAATAGAAAAAATTTACGGAACAGCCATACCTCCGGTGAGTTCAACAAAGGCTTTTACGGGGCATACACTGGGAGCCGCCGGGGCCGTGGAAGCTGTTTTTTCGGTTCTTGCCCTTCAAAACCAGTTGTTGTTGCCGGGTCTTAATTTTTCCAGTCCAATGGAAGAACTTAATTTTCAGCCTGTAACAAAGCCTTCCCCGGCGCATATTAAGCATGTGATGTCGAACTCTTTTGGTTTTGGAGGAAATAACACGTCCCTGATCTTTTCAATTGTGTAATATGAAGGCATATATTACCTCCACCGGCATTGTTTCGCCACAGGAAACCCACCAGGGAAATGGATTTCCCGGCTCACTGAGGGAAGAGGTAAATGACAGGCTTCTGTGCATTGAACCTGAATACAAGGTGCTGATCAATCCGGTGCAACTCCGGCGTATGCCGAGGATACTGAAAATGGGACTTGCGGCTGCGCGCCTGTGCATCAACCGCAGCGGGGGCATCAATCCGGATGGCATTATTGTCGGTACAGGTCTCGGTTGCCTGGATAACCTCGAGAAATTTCTGCTGGAAATTCTTGAAAACAACGAACATATAACAAGCGTCCTGCCCTTCATCAATTCCACACACAACGCTGTTGCCGCTCATATAGCCATGCTTCTGCAGAATCATGGGTATAATCTCACATATTGTCACAGGGGGTTTTCTTTTGAAAGTGCGCTTGACGATGCCCTTATGAATCTGGAGGAGAATAAGGCCCGTCATATACTGGTGGGAGGAATAGACGAATGTACCGATGATTTCATGCTTCTTCATTCGTACATGGGATACTGGAAAAAGCCACTCAGCAATCTCCTTCTCCTGGAGGATGAATCTCCCGGTACCATTGCAGGTGAAGGTTCGGCCTTTTTCATGCTATCATCCGTTCCGGCCGGCGATCATCATGCTGTGGTTGAGGGAGTGCAAACATTCATCACTGCATGTACTGCAACTGAAGGTGAAATTATACCTGAAATTGATATGTTCCTGAAAAAGCATGACACCGGTAAGAAAGATATCAGCCTCTTTCTGACCGGGATGAACGGTGATTCCGCTTTTGACCCCGTTTACAAAATAATCAGCCGCGATTATTTTTCAGCACATACCGGACTGGCGTACTATAAGCACCTTTGCGGGGAGTATTACACTTCTTCTTCCTTTGCGCTGTGGCTTGCGTCGGTTATCCTGGAGACCCAGGCAATCCCGAAAGTCACAGAACTCATCGCCCCGGAAATTAGAAATATCGATAAAATACTGATATACAATAATATACGCAACTCTGAACATGCGCTTATCCTGTTAAGTCATGCGAAAATTTGATGTTGTAATTATCGGGGGCGGACTAGGAGGCTTGCTGTGCGGATTTCTTCTCAGCAAGGAAGGCTATAGTGTTTGCATCATTGAAAAGAACCGTAAACCGGGAGGTTCACTCCAGACTTTCGGGCGAAAAGGTTGTATTTTCAATACAGGGCTGAATTATACCGAGAGCCTGGATGACGGTCAGATCCTGAACCAGTATTTCAGGTATTTTGGGCTGATGGACACGATTGATTTTAAAAGGCTGGATGCAGATGGCTTTGAAAGGATCAGTTTCAATGACGGTGAATACCGATTTGCCATGGGCCAGCCTGGTTTTGTTGAAACCCTTGCCTCAGTCTTTCCGGAAGAAAGAAAAGGACTGGAAGAATATACACGGAAGATCAGTGACGTTTGCAACGCAATCCCTTTGTATTCCTTGCAGGAAGAGCAACTCAGCATCCTCGGAAATCACGATCTGAGTGCAGGGGCATCAGATTACATTAATTCAGTCATCAGCAGTCCAAGGCTACGGAATATCCTGGCAGGTAATAACCTGCTGTATGCAGGACATGAGCAGAAAACCCCGCTTTTTATCCACGCGCTGATCAATCATTCTTTTATTGAAAGTGCATGGAGGGTAATGGATGGTAGCCACCTGGTTGTGAACAAGCTGACCGGTAACATAAAATCTGCCGGCGGTACAATCCTGCTGGGTTCAAAAGCAATTAAATTTACCGGGGACAGTAACACTATTGAAGGGGTAGAACTGCAAAACGGAGACTATGTTGAAGGAAAGCATTTTATCGCTGCTGTGCATCCTGACCAGGTCCTGGATATGGTGGATCCGGGCATGATCCGGAAAGCATATTCTACAAGGATCAGGGGTCTGGATAACACAATGGGCATGTTCACCGTTTACCTTGTCTTTAAGAAGGACTCATTTCCATACATGAATTATAATTTTTATCACTACAACCAGGATAATGTGTGGATCGCATCCGATTACAGGAAAGAGGAATGGCCTCAGAATTACCTGTTCATGAATACAGCCACTTCAGGCACGCGCAATTATGCTGAAAGCGGTTCCATCATAACGTACATGGATTACGCCGAGCTTGCCCGATGGGAAAATACCTTCACCGGTGACCGCGGGGATGAATATGCCGCTTTTAAGCAGGACAGGGCAGAGCGATTGCTGGATGCCGTGGAGAAGCAGTTTCCGGGTATCCGCAGCAGCATTGCCGCATTTTACACATCCACCCCGCTTACATGGAGGGATTATACAGGCACCCGGGAGGGGTCTGCCTATGGCATCCTGAAGGATCATAACCGCCCGTTGGAATCCATGGTTTTGCCCAGAACAAAAATTCAGAATCTTTTTCTTACCGGACAAAACACCAATGTTCATGGGATATTGGGCGTAACAATCAGTTCAATTGTTACCTGTGCCGAGCTGGTGGACATCCGGAATCTGGTTCGAAAGATCAGAAAGGCTTAAATTTGCATAAAACAGAACCTGGCGAATGAAGTATGACGTGGTAATAATAGGCAGCGGCCTGAGTGGATTGGAGTGCGCGTATATTCTCAGCAAAGAGGGTTTCCGGGTGTGCCTGGTTGAAAAGCAACGAATTCTGGGTGGATGTCTTCAGACGTTCTCACGATGCGGAACGGTTTTCGATACTGGAATGCATTACATTGGCGGATTGGATGAAGGACAGGTGCTGCATAAATTCTTTACATATTTTAACCTGAACAGCCGGTTAAAGTTGAAGCGTCTTGATGAAGACGGGTATGATGTTGTGCGGTACAGGGGTGAAGAATACAAGTTCGCTATGGGCTATGAACGGTTTACCGATACGATGCTGGGCCATTTTCCGGGTGAGCGCAGGGCACTTGAAAGTTATGTTTCAAAGCTTAAGGAAATCAAAAAGTCGGTTGATGTTTACAACATACGCGATTTTAAGGATACAAATGCCGAGTATTTTAAGTATTTCTCCATCGGTATCGATCCATTTCTCGATTCGATCACTTCAAATCCGGTATTGAAAAACGTATTGGTCGGCATGGCCCCGCTTTATGCAGGGATAAAGGAAAAGTCGCCGCTGTATATTCACATGATGATCCATTCTTCTTACATCGAAGGGGCTTACCGATTTATTGACGGGGGATACCAGCTGAGCCATTTTCTTCGTGATTCGATCCTGTCATTTGGCGGTACGATCATGGCAAATGCAGAAGTAACACACCTCAATACAAACAGGAACAGGATCACGGACATAGTGATCAATGGAGAGGAACATCTGGAAGCTGAAAATTACATTTCCTCAATTCATCCGAAGACCCTCCTCACTTTACTGGATGAGAATGCCTTCAAACCCGCGTATCGTAACCGCATTTTTGACAATGAGGAAACCTATGGTATGTTTTCGCTCTACCTTGCCATGAAGGACAACTCATTCGGGTATATCAACCACAATTATTATAATTACACCGGGGATGATATTTGGGATGCATATAATTATACCGAAGAATCATGGCCTGAGGGATATATGATCCATTTCTCCCCGATTTCAAAAGATACAACACATACTAACGCCATTATTATCAATGCTGTTATGAAATGGAGCGAAATGCTGCCCTGGATAAATACCCGTGTTGAAAACAGGGGTGATGATTACAAGGAATTCAAACAAAGAAAAGGGGAGAAATTATTAGCTTTGCTCGATAAGGATTTCCCGGGTATCAGGGCCGCAACTAAATTCTGGTACAGTTCAACTCCACTCACCTACCGTGATTATACCGGAACCTGGGAAGGATCGGTTTATGGATTGATGAAAGATTACTCAAACCCGATGAAGTCGATGCTTTTGCCCCGGACAAGAATAGAAAATCTGTTGCTGACCGGACAAAATACCAGCATTCATGGGGTGGTGGGTGTTACTATCGGCGCATTCCTTACCTGTTCTGAATTGTTAGGAAAGCAGTATTTAATTGATAAGATTCGCGATGCAGGGTAAAAGAAAGAATCGTTTCATACGACTTGTCATCCGGTTCCTACTTGGATTTTTTATTATTCTGTTGATCCTTGCGGTATACTTTGTGATCATAGCAATTGACCGTCCGCCGGAGATAAAGGATATGACGAGCCTTGAAATACAACGGATGAATCCTGCAAAAGACACATATACCTACGGAAACAACTGGCTCCGGAAAAGTGAAAGCGGTCTGTGGGAGGCTTATATCGAAGGCAAACCCTTTGAGAGGGGAGTAGCCTTTGGAAAGCTTACAAAGGAACTGCTTCATTACCAGGAATCTTCCTTTGTTGAACAGATCCGCGAACTGGTGCCGTCGGATGCCTATCTCCGGGTGCTGAAATATTTCATCGCTTTCTTTAACCGCAATCTCGATACAAGCATCCCTGAAGAATACAGGCATGAAATATACGGCACTTCGCTTTCGTGCAGTCCGGAATTTGATTTTATCGGATCGGGTTACCAGCGCCAGCTTAATTACCATGCCGCTCACGATATAGGCCACGCATTACAAGGCCTGAACATGGTGGGTTGCACTTCATTTTCAGTGTGGAATGAAAGCTCGTCTGATTCTTCCCTGTTGATCGCCCGTAATTTTGATTTTTATATGGGAAAAAAATTCGGGGAGAATAAGATAATTTGTTTTGTCAACCCATCTTCGGGGTATAAGTTTATGATGATCACCTGGGCCGATCTGATCGGGGTTGTGTCGGGCATGAATGACCAGGGACTTACAGTTACACTTAATGCCGCCAAATCCACAATTCCCCGCCAGGCGGCGACACCTGTTACCCTCCTGGCCCGGGAAATTCTTCAATACGCCTCAACCATCGAGGAAGCATACAATATTTCCAAAAAGCGAAAACTGTTTGTATCTGAATCCATTATGATTGGTTCAGCCCGCGATGGAAAAACGGCCATCATTGAAAAATCGCCGGAACTGGAAGATATTGTGTATCCCGAAAACAGCGTGATAATCAGTTCAAATCACTACCAGGGAAAGGTATTTGCCAATGACGAAAACAATCTCGAAAACATCCATGGCAGTGACAGCTATTCGCGATACAAGCGTGTAGAGGAGCTTATATCAGCCCGTGGAATACTGAATGTCGGCGATATGGTGCAGATATTGCGCGATCAGCGGGGATTGGGCAATAAGGACGTAGGAATGGGGAATCAGCTATCCATAAACCAGCTGATTGCCCATCATTCCGTTGTTTTTAAACCCGACAGCCTGCTTGCATGGGTATCGGCCGGGCCCTGGCAGGAAGGCAAATTCATATGCTATGACCTGAAAAAAGTGTTTGGTCTCGACATCAGCCGGGTAAAAGAAAACAGGGAAATCTATTTGCAATCAAGGACAGTTCCGGCTGACACATTTATGAATACGGAAAATTTCAGGCTGTTCATTGAATTTCAACGGATGTCGGAACAGTTGACCCGGTTCAGAAAGAATAAGCAGTCACTTCCGGAGAATTTTGAAATGAGGTACAGGCAGACCAATCCCGGTCTTTATCTTACGTATGTTCGATTGGGAGATTATTACGAAGCAATTGGTATATTTGATAAGGCATTATCCTGTTACAATACAGCTCTTTCCTGCGCCCTTCCGGGTTTGGACGAGGAGCGAAAACTTAAGGAAAAAGCCGGTGAATTGAATAAAAAAAGCGATCATGGCATATCCCGAAATTGAATTTAAAAGCAAAGCAGAGATTGAACAGTTTCAGAACGGAGAATTACGCAATTTGCTGGAATACCTCCGGGAGAAATCCAACTATTACAGCCGGTTATTCAACACTCATAAAATCGATATTTCCCTTATAAAATCTGTGGCGGACCTGCACCGGATCCCCCCTACCACAAAGGAAGACCTGCAACTCCATGGAGAGGATTTCATCTGCGTGGAAAAAAACCGGATCGTTGATTATATTACAACATCGGGTACGCTGGGTGAGCCTGTAACGTTTGCCATGACAGACCATGATCTTAATCGTCTGGCTTATAACGAATTGCAGGGATTTAAATGCGCCAATTGTACGAAAGATGAGGTGTTTCAGTTAATGACCACCATGGACAGGAGGTTTATGGCAGGAATGGCATATTTCCTCGGTTCGCGCATGCTGCAGGCAGCAATGATCAGGGTGGGAAACGGAATTCCGGAGTTGCAGTGGGATTCTATTAAACGCTTTTCCCCGACTGCACTGGTTGCTGTTCCTTCGTTCCTGGTGAATATTATCGATTATGCTGAAAAGCATGGCATAAACCATCATGAATCGAGCGTAAAGAAAGTGATTTGCATAGGCGATTCCATCCGGAATACGGATTTTAGCGCCAACACCCTGGGCAAGAAAATTGCCGAACGGTGGCCGGAGATCAAGCTTTATTCTACCTACGCATCAACAGAAATGGCTACTTCATTTACCGAATGTGAATGCGGCCTTGGCGGTCATCATCACCCTGACCTGATTATTGTGGAATTCCTTGATGAACAGGATAATCATGTCGGACCAGGCGAACCGGGAGAAGTTACAATCACCACGCTCGGTGTGGAAGGAATGCCCTTGCTTCGCTTTAAAACAGGTGATATTTGCATTGCGCATGATGAACCCTGCCAATGCGGGAGAAATTCAATAAGGCTGGGTCCGGTTATCGGGCGGAAGAAACAAATGATCAAATATAAGGGAACAACTTTGTATCCTCCCGCGTTATATGATATCCTGGATAATATTGACCAGATAAAAAACTATATCGTTGAGATTTATACCAATAACATCGGAACGGATGAAATCCTCATCAGGGTGGGGGCGGAAAACCATTCCGAATCATTTGAAAAATCAATTAAGGACCATTTCAGGGCTAAGCTGAGAGTAGCACCCTCAATTTCATTTGAAACAGTGGATTATATTAGCAGCATGCAGCTTCCCGCTATGAGCAGGAAGCCCATTAAATTAATTGACAGAAGGGAGAACAACCGAAACTAACCAATACTTTTAACTATATGAAAACAAAATCCTTATTCATTGCTGTTTTGATCGTGTCTTTCTTTTCGGGTGCCATGCAGGCACAGGATAAGAAAAAAGCCGTTGCGGAAAAAAACATTACCTGGTTTGGTGTGGATTTTACAATGGCCCGTTTTACACTTGTTACAGAAGACCCCGCAGCCATTGTAAGCACCTCTCTTAAAGCCATTAATAACCTGATCCTGGCTGAGCCGGATAAATATGATCTGAAAAAATTCTTTGCCAAATCAGAAGTAACTCCGGATATTGAAATGGTTAATGACAGAAACAGCAAGATTGATCCCACTACCCTGGTTGTGCCGGATAAATATTCCATAACTCCCGAAGATGTGAAAAAAGTCATCAGCAGTTATGATACAAAGGGCAAAACCGGGATGGGACTTGTATTTATTGCCGAGAACCTTCATAAGGTTGACCAGACAGGCAGTTACTATGTCGTGTTTTTCGACATGGCCAGCAAGGAAATCATTGATTCGCAACTCAAGGTGGGTAAGGCAACGGGAATAGGTTTCCGCAATTACTGGACAGGTTCAGCATATAATGTAATGAAAACCTGGTTAAAGTAATCCCTGGTTCCTTTTTCAAATTAAGTTTGTCCCACTTTCAGGGAATAACTATATTAGCTCCCCATTCACGATGTTTTTGAATGGGGAGTATTTTATTTCTTATTTTAGTCTATATCATGGTTCAAACAGAGCTAAAGTGCCGTACAGAGATCAGGATAAGGTTTAGTGAGGTGGATTCAATGGGGGTGGTATGGCATGGGAACTATATCCGCTATTTTGAAGATGGCCGGGAGGCATTCGGCAATCAATTTGGAATCAATTACCTCGATTTTTATCGCGAAAATGTGGTGATACCCCTTGTAAAGGTAAATTGCGATTATAAAAAACCACTGTTCTATGGCGATACCGCCATTATTGAAACCCGGTTTGTAAATTGTGAAGCAGCAAAACTTCAGTATGACTATACCATTTTCCGGAACAATACAACTGAAATATCTGCCACCGGTTCAACAATCCAGGTTTTTCTCAACCCCGAAATGGAACTGCTGCTTGACTTCCCGCCGTTTTTCCAGGAATGGAGGAAAAAACACGGATTGGCAATGTAGAATTTACGATTTACGATTTACGATTGGATAACCGATTACTGAATGAATATGGAAGATGAAATGGGGTGACTGCCTGACTGCAAGACTGCAAGACTGTCCCCAAGGCCTATTTTCCCCGCTGGCGGGGGCAGGGGGTGGATTTGTGTAATCCTTTTCTACCGATAGAATATCCCTGACGGGATATCAAAACTACAAATTTGAAAGACGTATACATCATATCCGATAACATCATTTCTTCCCTGGGTTTTTCAACTGCAGAGAATATAAACCGCATGCTTGCCGGAGAGACAGGCATCCGTCAATGGAATGACGAGTCCCTTTCGCCGGCCCCATTCTGGGCATCCCGGGTGGATAATACAATATTAAATACGACTTTTTCAGCCTACGCAGATCCTTCCGGGTATAGCCGGTTCGAACAGATGGTTATCTGCTCAATAAAGGATGCACTCAGCCAGACCTCGCTCAACATTTCGGACGAAAAAACGCTTTTTATTTTGTCCACAACTAAAGGAAACATCGATCTGTTAAACAACACGGAAGCCGAAAATCCTGTGTATCTGTGGCGTACTGCCGCAAAACTGCAGAATTTCCTGAAACTCGTAAATACCCCGTTGATCATATCAAATGCATGCATTTCGGGATTAATGGCAGTTATTGTCGGAGCAAGGCTGATCCGGGCCGGAAAATATAAGAAAGTGATCGTGACAGGGGCTGATCTGGTCTCTGAGTTTGTGCTTTCAGGCTTTAATTCATTTCTTTCCCTGAGCAACGGACCCTGTAAACCCTTCGATAAAAACCGCCAGGGATTATCGCTGGGAGAGGGTGCAGGAACAGTCATCCTATCATCGGATCATAAAGCATCAGGCATTCCGCATAAGATCAAGGTCGGCTATGGATTTTCAAGCAATGATGCCAACCATATTTCAGGACCTTCGCGGACAGGAGAGGGTTTATACCAGGCCATCCGGAAAACAATAGAGAAAAACAGGTCCGGTGTGGATTTTATTTCTGCACATGGAACGGCTACCCCGTTTAATGATGAAATGGAATCCGTAGCAATAACCCGTGCCAGTATACAGGATATTCCGGTGAACAGTTTTAAAGGATACTGGGGGCACACCCTGGGAGCCGCCGGGGTTATAGAATCCATTGCAGGCGCTCATTCCCTTTCAGGCAACCAGCTGATAAGTACAATGGGGTTTTCGGAGCCGGGCACTACACATCCCCTCGCGGTTATCGATGCCAACCGGAAATCCACGCTGAATTCCTGCCTGAAAATAGCATCGGGATTTGGTGGTTGCAATGCCGCATTATTAATGTATAAATAATGGCAGAGAATTATATCATAAGCGATTATTGCATAATCCGGAATAACCGGATCGTACGTAACGGAGAGGTTCTCTACACCGGAAATGAGGAATTACCGGGTGAATTTTTTACTGCTGCCTACCGGTTTTCCAATATCAGCTATGCCAAATTTTTCAAGATGGATAATTTGTGCAAGCTTGGATTTCTTGCCTCGGAGTTGCTTCTGCACGGAAAGAATATAAGTGAAACATACTCCGGAGACCAGGTTGGCATCCTGCTTTCAAATGCCGGCTCTTCGATCGATACCGACCGTAATCACCAGAAATCCATTTCGAACAGGAATGAATATTTCCCTAGCCCGTCCGTATTTGTTTACACACTGGCAAATATTGTGATCGGTGAAATCTGTATCAGGCAGAAATTTTCCGGGGAAAGTTTTTTTTTAATAGAAAAGGAATTCAATGCCGGTAGATTATATGAGCAGGTAAAGCAATGGCTTGATGAAGAAATTGTTCGTTGCTGTATTACCGGATGGGTTGAAATGGATGCAACCCATGTTGAAGCGGTCATGTATTTCATTCAAAAAACTTCTGTCCTTCAGGAGGGAATTGCTACTTTTACCCCTGAAAAATTAACTGACATATACCTGCTGGAAAAATAACATATGGAAGCGCTCATAGCCAAACTAAAAAACGAAATCATCGAGGTGCTGAATCTCACTGAAATGACCCCTGAAAGTATTGATGAGAATGAGCCTCTCTTTGTGGAAGGTCTGGGTCTTGATTCCATAGACGCATTGGAGCTCATCGTTCTGCTTGAAAGAAATTACGGGTTGAAGCTTGCCACCGCCGAGGAAGGTAAGACTGTCCTTAAATCGGTAAGATCAATGGCTGAATTTATCAGGAAAAATAACAAGGGATAATCATTTTTTATTTTGCCGAAACGGGTTTTTGTAACTGGAATAGGTATCATCTCTGCTATAGGGAATGATATCCGGGAGGTGCAGGATTCACTTGTCAGTCAGCGTTCAGGAATCGGCACTCTGACAGGGATCGACTCTGTTTATAAAAATGAGATCCCCGTTGCGGAAATTAAGTTCCCCAATACCGCGCTGCTGCCATTTGCAAATCCGGCTAAAAACAGTCCCCATACACGTACCGCACTTCTTGCCCTCATTGCCGCCCGGCAGGCCATCAGGCAATCAGGTCTGGAATCACGGGGCAACGGCAGGACCGGCCTGATCTCCGGCACCACCGTTGGTGGAATGGATTTGAGCGAGAAATTCTATAAACGGTTTCTTACAGATCATTCCCACGGCAGATTGAGAAACATTGTAGGCCATGATTGCGGGGATAGTACGGAAACAATCGCCAGGACACTTGGCATAGGCGGATTTATTACCACTATCAATACGGCCTGTTCTTCATCCGCAAATGCCATCATGACCGGAGCCCGTATGATCCGTCATGGATTGCTTGACACAGCCCTGGCAGGAGGTACCGACGCGCTGACACTATTCACCCTGAATGGCTTCAACAGCCTCATGATCCTTGACCGGGAACCGTGCCGGCCACTGGACGAAACAAGGAACGGGCTTAACCTGGGCGAAGGTTCGGGATTCCTGGTACTTGAATCGGAAGAAATGGCAAGGAAATCAGGCAAGCCTATCCTGGCTGAAGTTAGCGGATACGGGAACGCCTGTGACGCTCACCACCAGACGGCATCATCACCCGAGGGTAACGGCGCTTTTCTTTCGATGAAGAGTGCATTGGAAACTGCAGGACTTACCCCGGATGATATAGACTACATCAATGCCCATGGAACAGGCACGAAAAACAATGACCTTTCTGAAGGTATCGCCATTCAGCGGATATTCGGTTCAAAAATACCGGACATCAGCTCCACAAAATCCTATACAGGACATACGCTGGGTGCTGCCGGGGCCATCGAGGCCGTCATCAGCATCCTGGCGCTGACCAGCGGCACTGTTTATCCAAACCTGCGCTTCTCACAACAAATGAATGAACTTAACTTTCAACCGGTAACTGAAATAAAAACAGGGGTCACGATCCGGCATATCATGTCCAATTCATTTGGATTCGGGGGAAATAATTCAACGCTGATTTTCTCACGCGTATGAAAGCCTATATTAATAATACCGCTATAGTGTCGCCTCAACGGACTTTCGACCGGGATTTTCCAGATGAAATTGTCCGTTACCCCGATGCGAGCTTTCTGAAATGCATCGAGCCGCCTTATAAGGATTTTCTTGATCCCATGGTTTCACGCCGGATGAGCCGGATTGTAAAAATCGGCGTTTGTACGGCACTGAGTTGTTTGCGCAGGTCCGGCGTTGAAATGCCGGATGCTGTCATCGCCGGTACCGGACTGGGTTGCCTGGAGGATACCGAAAAATTCCTGGGATCAATATATACACTTCAGGAACACCTGCTGAACCCGACTCCTTTTATAAACAGCACGCACAACACGATTGCCGGTGCAATTGCCCTGGCGATCAAATGTCATGGCTATAACGCCACGTTTACCCACAGGGGATTTTCATTTGAAAGCGCCTTACAGGATGCGCTGATGCTGGCGGCGGAACATCCGGAAGCATCGATACTTGCGGGGGCATTTGATGAAATTACCGCCAATTCATACGACATTACCAAACGACTGGGTTTATGGGAAAGCACCATTCCGGGTGAAGGAGTGGCCTTCTTCATGCTTTCGGGAAAAAGGCAGCACAACAGCATGGCCCGTCTGAACTCCCTGCATACGTTGTTTAATCCTGAAAATGAGAGCAAAGTGGATCAGGAAATGCTCGATTTTATTAGCAAAGCTGGTTTGTCAGTCCGCGATATTGACCTGGTAATAATGGGAACGAACGGGGATCCGGTAACGGACGGTTTTTACAACCACATCATGAGCAGCGTGTTTGTCGAAAAGCCTTTGGCCGGTTTCAAACACCTGTGCGGTGAATATGATACTGCCTCGTCATTTGCATTCTGGCTGGCAGCACAGGTAATTCATAAACAATATGTTCCCGGGTGGATCATGGCTAACGAGCATAAACCGGGAAAAATTAGAAATGTACTGATCTATAACCATCTGCGGGGAATCAATCATTCTTTTTATTTGCTGTCGGCATGTTAACTTACCGGAATACAATGATCCTGATCCTGATTGTTCTGGCCGGACTGATCCTGGCCGGCATATTCCTGCCGGTTCATCCCGGTTTATATGTTGGCATAGGAATTGTATTGTTAGTTTTACTTATTACAGGGTCGGTCTTTATCCGGATGGGTTTTTATATTAAATCACATTGTTCAGGCCAGGGAAAACACAGAGAAGTGGCCTTTTCTTTTGATGACGGTCCCGATTCGGGTAATACGCCCGCTATACTTGACCTTCTTAAGGACCAGGGGATAAAGGCGGTGTTTTTTGTGGTTGGAGAAAAGATGGGAAATAATGAGGAACTTATACGGAGAATGGATCAGGAAGGACATATAGTGGGAGGGCATAGTTTTTCCCATCATTTTTTTTTCGATTTGTTTACTGCCGGACGGATGCAAACTGAACTTGAACGAACCGATGAAATGATCAAACAGGTTACCGGCAAAAAAATGAAATTTTTTCGCCCGCCATATGGTGTTACCAATCCGGTTCTGGCACGGGTAGTCCGGAAACTGGGTTATCATGTGATCGGCTGGAGCCTGAAATCAAGGGATACGGTTACAAGCGATAGCAATGTGTTGCTGGACCGGCTGAAGAAAAAAGTGAAAAGTGGGGACCTTATCCTTTTTCATGATACAAAACCTGTTTTATCAGAGGTTTTGCCTCTCTTTATAACCTATCTCAAAGCTGAGAAATTTGAAATTGTACGACCCGATCACTTGCTCAACCTGGAGGCTTATGAATAAGTATATAAAATATCCGGCTTTATTTTTGCTCGCTGTCCTTGCATTGCCCATGCGGGCGCAGGTTCCCTCAACGCCGATGAAGGATGTGGGCAGTTTTAAGCAGAAGCTGACGACGGTTACTGCAGGGATCAGTACAATTGAAAGTGATTTTACACAGGAGAAGAAACTCAGCATTTTGACAAGTACTCTGGTGTCAAAGGGACATTTTTGTTTCAGGAGGGAAAACAACATAAGGTGGGAGTATCTGCAGCCTTACAAATACCTGATCATCATAAGCCAGGATAAGATCTATATTAAGGAAGAAAAGGATCAGAAGCAATATGACATTCAATCCAACAAGATGTTCCAGGAAATGAATAAGTTTATCAGCGGATGCATACAGGGAGATATTCTAAAGAATGATAAGGATTATAAGATCGGGTACTTCGAGGATAACCGGTATTTTTTTGTAACACTTGTTCCTGTTGCGGAAAAAATGCGGCAAATGCTGAATGAAATTCAGATTTGGTTCGACCGCACGGATATGACCGTATCCCGGATACGCATGATGGAATCGGGTGGGGATTACACAAAGATCGACTTCGTGAACAAAAAACTGAATACGGATATTCCTCTTGAAAAATTCAGTTTTAACTAACCCAACAGGCCGGAAAATGGTCAGAAAGAGTATATCAATGGGTTTATCCCTTGCAATAGTACTTTTTTGTTTACAGGGATGTTCCTTCGGGTTGCTGGAAGGGTACCGGAAAACGGAGCAGGTTTCAATTACACCGGTTTCCTGGTTTAAAACAGATACCGGCCATCTGCTTATGAATACAACCATTGATGTGCTGAAAAACCATTTCAGCGGATTGATGGTGATCAAATCCCAGGCCGGGGGCGGATATCGCGTTGTATTCATTACTGAGGTGGGACTGAAAATATTTGACATGGAATTTATACCGGGTGAAAAGGACAACGTGCATTATATCATGGATGCCATGAATAAAAAGGTGCTTGTCAAAACACTTTCGGCAGATTTGAAATTGCTCCTCATTCAGCCGCAGGATGATGAAAAACCTGTCGTTTACGAAAATCCGGCCGGACTGAAAATGGCAAAATACAGCCATAATCGTAAGCGAAATTATTATGAAATTTCTTCCCTTACGGGTAAGCCAGTCCAGGCTTACCAGGTATCGGGGACTTCCAAAAAGGTACGGATTGATTACCACAGCGCGGACGGTGAACAAATCGACTCGGTTGCTATCGTTCATAATCGTGTCAATCTTCGGATTGACATGCACCTCATTCATGAAAATTTGCAGGATGCTGTTAAATAAGTTATATACTATCCGCAGGCTGGATGCGAATCAGGATGGATCCGGATTCACAGCAGAGATTGACCTTGATGCCGGTCATCCTCTCTTTGAAGGTCACTTTCCCGGAAACCCGATTCTACCCGGAGTATGCACAGTACAAATTATCAAGGAGGTTCTGGAGCAGTCGATTCACAGAACGCTTCGAATGTCAAAAGCAGGGAACATAAAATACCTTGGCTTTGTAAATCCTGTCACCATGCCGGTGCTTACGTTTCAATTGCAGACAAAATCCGGGGATGCCGGGAATATATCCTGCTCGGCCATTGTTTCTTCCGGGGGAGTTTCCGTGTGCAGTTTTAAGGGAGAGTTTGTGGGTTAGGCATCTGGTAATGAGCGAAGACGTTGCTGTTACGCCTGATCGGGTACGCGAAAATTCCTTATTCCGGAAATCGATTGGATGACCCATTTTCCCGATTGGACGGCAGGGGGAATTCCGCCCCCGGGAAACAGCCATTGGCCAACCATATAAAACCCTTTTAATCCGGGAATTGTATTGGGAAGGGTCTTTTTAATCATGTTGCCGGTGGGCAGAAATCCTTCATAAGCTCCCCTCCAAACGCCGGTGTATTTTACAAGGGTTTTCGGAGTGGAGACATCAATCACCTCAATGTTGTCCCGAACTCCCGGGTAATGGCTTTCAAGAATTTCAATCCCCTTTTCCCGGATCAGCCCGGTAAGATTTTTGTATTCCTCATCGCTGATGTGTTCCCAGTTTTCCCAGGCGCTGTCAAACCGGACAAGGATCGTAGTTTTCCCTTCGGGTGCCAGGGTAGGATCAGCAAAAGACTGATTCAAAACAGAATAACCATGCTTTACTTCCAGGCTACCGATCATGAAGTTATCTTTCAGGCAGGTGGTGACAACGGTTTTTGAAACCAGTTTATCATTCACCCCAAAGGCAACCTGTACAAAAGGAATAAAAAGATCCCAATGAGTATAGGCTTCTTTGAGTTTTGGCGTCAGGTACCGGCCCCCAAGCATATCATACAGGGTACAGTGCCCATCTGCCGCGCTGATGACGTAATCAGCCTTATAAACAGTACCGTCAGTCAATTCAATGCCGGTGGCACGGTCGTTTTCAACCAGAATCGTTTTGACCCGCCTTTTGAGCAGCAGTTCACCCCCAAGCGATTTGTACCGGTCAGCCATCCTAAGCGACAAGGGAAGGGATCCACCGATCAGGTAACCGGCATTTTTAGCGTGAAACCACCCCAGCATCATGATAACAACAAGAGCGGAGAAATTGGTTTCTCCATAGAGCCGGTTTAAAAAATAGGTAAGACGTGGATTTTTAAAATCAAGGCTTTTGAAATATTTTTTTGCTGATAATTTACTAAGCCGGTTGAGAAGGAACAGCAGATTTTTCATTTTAAGCAAGGCCTTGAAATAATCGGTAAACTTTCTCTGATCGGGTGAATTGCCAAAGGGTTCAAGTTTTGCCCCCATTTTCATTTGACGGCACATTATCCGGATTCCCTTCTCATCTTCAGGTGCCATTCCGATCAGGTATTCCTGCCACCTGTCAACATTGGTATATACCACGAAATCTCCCCATTTGTCATCCTTTACGAGGGTATGAATTTCACCATCCACTATTTTCACTGTGTCATTAATGACATGGGTCTCTTTCCAGATGTCATGAAACACAGAGGACCGGGTACCGATCAGCCAATGAATGCAATAGTCGAACCGGAATCCCTTTCGGTCCCACGCGGTGCACTGGCCCCCGGGAACAGAATGCATTTCGAAGATCTGCGTATCAAAACCGTTCATCTGGCCATAAATGCCGGTAGATAATCCTGCAACCCCTCCACCGATAATAATAATCTTTTTATTTTCCAATTTCAGTTATTTTCCCAATATACGCATCTCGCATTCAGCCAGTAAACGGTCATCCTGGGATACCCGGCCTGCAATTATAGTGTACCCCACAATTTCATTTTCAACCACAATTTCAGATTCAATCCGGCTGTTTATTTTCGGAAGTTCATAGATGACAAGGTTCTTAATGGCGCCGATATACCCTTCGCTTACTTCCCTGTTGGTAGTCTTGTTTTTATACCCGGTATAGGCTGCCGCGGTCTGTGCTATAAATTCAACAAGACCCGGTTCAGCAAGTACCCCGTTCTCTATGAAGAGATTAGATTCCAGAATATGCAATTGTCCCCGTGCAGATTTCTCATCTGCGGCGATCAGCGAATCAATCATCGTCATGGGAGGCCGCTGCGGGATGAGGTCGAGTATGTTAAAACCGGAGGGGATCATAATTCTGTATTAAGAGATTCCTTTTAAATGCAATTTACGAAATTGGAACAAATGGTTTTTCCTATGCCCAAAAATTATAGTAATTAAACCATTGCCCGGGATACTGCCTGAGTTTCTGTTCCAGTTGGCTGATGTAATCCCGTATAATTGTTCTGAGCATTTCATCGCGACCTGCTATATTTCCCTGCTGATTATAATATTTTGGCGGAGTGGCATAAAAATGATAGTGTGATTTTCCCTCCTTCATGGCAAAAACAAAAGAGACCGGAATGCCATATTTCATGGCCAGGTAGAAAGGACCGGTCGGAAACCTGGCTTTTTCTCCCAGAAAATCTACATCAAGGGTTTTGCTGCCCTCCAAAAACCTGTCGCCATGGATGCAAAGGATTTCCTTGTTTTCAAGGGCCGTATTTATTTCATATACATGGGAATTGTCTTCCCGGATGGCGATTACATGGAAGCTTTTTTGTGTTATCGTGGATAGGTAATTCCTGATTCGCTGATATTCAGCATCCAGCATAATTATATGTACCCGGGCTTCAATTCTTTCGAGCATATGACCGGCCATCTCAAAATTTCCAAGATGGGCGCTTATAAGCAGGCAACCAGTCTTTCCTGCGGCCATTTCACGAAGGTATTGTTCCCCGTCGAAGTCAAATGTGAATTTAGATCGGAACCCAGCCAGGGTAGCGGTTTTATCGAGCAACACCTGGCCAAAAGTGAAATAATTCCTGTATACAAACAGTACCGACCTGAAGAAACCAAATTTCAACCGGTGGCGGTATACATGGAAAATATTACGAAAAGACGCAGGAGAAAATAAAAAGAAATAGAGGGCAACAAACCGAAGAAGAAAGTACGCGGGTCTTAATCCGAAATTTTTCAGTAAGGTTACAAAGATCTTATAACCAAGAAGGTTTCCGCGTGTTTGCCCTTTCCATGAAGCCACTTTTGGCTATTTCTTATTGATTGTGGTGAATATATATCCGTATAAATCCCCAAGTGTTCTGATGGCCGTCATTTCTTCACCCTTCAGTGTTATACCGAACTCCTTTTGCACAATAACAGCAATATCAACGAAATCAAGACTTTCAAGGCCTAAATCATCTTTCAGATGGGCCTCGGGATTTATCTTGCTTTCGTCAATTTCAAATTCTTCGATCAGAAAACTATTTATGATCCGGGTTATGTCCTCTTTCGTCATAAGATTATGTAGCAATTATTTGGTAAATTTTTTAATGATCAGGCTTGAATTGGTTCCGCCAAATCCAAATGAATTGGAAAGAAAAGTATTTATTTCCAGGGGAATATTCTTATTCGTAATATTCAGTTTGGCAGAATATTCATCAGGTTCTTCAAAATTGATATTGGGAGCGACAAATGAATTTTCCATCATGATCATGGAATAGACTATTTCGCTTGCACCGGCCATCCACATTTCATGCCCTGTCATGGATTTGGTTGAAGTAACGACAGGTTTATGTCCATTGAACAGAAAATCGAGTGCCCTGGCTTCGTTCTGGTCACCAATAGGTGTCGAGGTGGCATGGGCATTAATATAATCTATTTCGCCGGGGGAAATCCCGGCATTTTTCATTGCCATGGATATTGCTCTTATTGGACCATCAACATCAGGAACGGAAATATGTTTTCCATCCGATGAAAATCCATAGCCGATTACTTCTGCTAAAATTGGTGCCCCTCGCCTGAGGGCATGATCCAGGCTTTCGAGAATGAGTGTGGCAGCCCCTCCGCTGGGTACAAGGCCATCCCTCTTTTTATCGAAAGGCTTTGATGCCGCAGCCGGATTTTGTTCCATTTTTGAAAATGCACCGAGTGCATCAAAACTGCCTACGCAGAAGAGGTTAATTTCCTGTGAACCGCCGCAAATAATATGATCCTGGTAACCATGGCCAATGAGGGTGTAACCCATACCGATAGCATGTGAACCGCTTGCGCAGGCACCACTCAGGGTAAAGTTGACACCACGCAGGTGAAAAATTACGGAAAGATTCATGGTGACCGAGGAATTCATCGACTGGAAAACGGAACCGGAGCCAACCATGCTGGTGTCCCTTTTTTCACGGATGATATCGGCACTTTGAATAACCGAAGGGGTTGAACTGTCATTGCCAAAAATGATCCCCACCTCATTGTGGTCGAAATATTCCGGATCCAACCCAGCTGTTTTGATTGCTTCGAGCGTTGAAATATATGCATATTCTGCATGTTCGGGCATACAAACCCGCGAACGCCGGTCGAGCAATCCTTTAAGCTGCGGACGTTCAACTTTTCCGGTAAGTCCGGACTGATATCCATACGCTTTTCTTTCAGGATCAAGAATGATCCCTGATGTCCCCTTGAAGAGAGAATCCTTAACCTCTTCAAGGTTCCTGCCTATGGATGAATAAATTCCGGCTCCGGTGATAACTACCCTGTTCATAGAAGTGCTGAGATACAATTATACATATTAAGTATATAATCCTCCATTGACTGAAATGACCTCCCCCGTAATATAGGATGCCTGATCAGAAGCCAGAAAACATACAGCAGCGGCTACTTCATCGGGCAGTCCGAAACGGTTTAAGGGAATCATATTCTTCAGTTCATTCTCGTTCAAATCCTGTGTCATATCAGTTTTGATAAACCCGGGTGCAACTGCATTAACAGTCACCTTTTTTTTTCCAATTTCCTGCGCCAGTGCTTTGGTGGCCCCAATTATCCCGGCTTTGGCCGCTGAGTAATTAATCTGGCCCGGTAATCCCTTAATACCCGAAAGGGATACCACATTCACAATCCTGCCATATTTCTTCACCAGCATATCCTTCAACAAAAATCGGGTTGTATAAAAAAATCCATTCAGATTCGTGTTGACAACATCCTGCCAGGTTTGATTCTCCATCCATATCATCAGTGCATCTTTACGGATGCCAGCATTATTCACCAGTACCTCAACATAAGCGTCCGGGTTTTTTTCCTTCCACTCACCGAGTTCCTTTTCAACAGATTCAAAATCAGCTACATCATATGGAATTAACGTGCTTTCACCGCCGGACTGCCGTATCATCTCCTGTGTTATAAGCGCCTCATCCTTGCGGGATTTATAATTGATCAGCACATGATAACCCATCCCTGAAAGCCTGATGCAGACTGCCCTTCCTATTCCTCTTGATCCGCCTGTTACAAGTGCGTATTTCATTATAATTCAACCAATTGAAGTATTTTATCCTATTTTAACAAATAGCTCGCAAAGGTACTCTTTAATTCTTTTAATTTCTACATATTTTATAGTGTCCTCCTTGAATTTAGGAACGATGTTCCTTAACTCACGGAATGTATGAGCAGTAGCAGTGGACATCCTTTGTTCTATATTCAGGAAATCTATAGCCTGAATAATCGTAATCATTTCTATGGCCAGCACCTGGTATGTATTATCAATGACTTTGCGTGCGAACTGGGCCGAATTGGTACCCATGCTCACAATGTCCTGGTTGTCGTTATTGTTTGAAATGCTATGCAGGTAATTCGGAAATGAGAGGGTTTGATTTTCTGCCACGGTGGATGTTGCGGTGAACTGCGCTCCCTGCATTCCAAAATTCACGCCAAGTTTTCCCAGGTTTACAAACGGAGGTAGTTTACCATTGAGCTTGTCGTTCATCAGGTAATTTATCTGCCTCTCCAGCAGCATGGATAACTTGGATACTGCTATCTTCAGCTTGTCCATTTCAAGGGATATATAATCCCCGTGAAAGTTTCCCCCATGAAAAATATTGCCATGTACAAAATCAATGACGGGGTTATCGCTTGCAGAATTGGCTTCATTGACAAGCACTTTTTCAGCGTATTCAATTGTGTCAAGAATCGGACCGAGGATTTGCGGAACGCAGCGGATCGAATAATACTCCTGTACTTTATCGGCAATCACATATTTTTCTTTGTTCTTGTCGTTAAAGAAATGATCTTCTCTTTTCCGGATCAGCCTGCTGTCATGCAGGATTTTCCTTTCAAGCTCTGCAATTTTATTTTGGCCGGGGTGAAGTTTCACCTCATTCAGCTCTTTCGAAAAATAATCATCAAATGACCTGACAATTTCATTGATCATTGTGGCTGCCAGCAGGGACCAGTTTACAAGATTTTTGGCATGAAGCAGGTTCACCATGCCGGTACCGGTCATGAAGCTGGTGCCGTTTATCAGCGACAGTCCTTCACGGAGATGCACAGCCACCGGTTTAAGTCCGTTTTGCTCAAATACCTGTGCAGTAGGAAGAACATTTCCATCAACTATGACTTCTCCTTCTCCGATGAGCACCAGCGCGATATGGGCAAGCTGAACCAGGTCGCCGCTGGCGCCGACGCCTCCGTGTTCGGGTACAACCGGAACAATGTTTTTGTTAACCAGATCTTTGATCAGTTCCACTACTTCGGGATGGATCCCTGAACAACCTCGCGAAAAATTGCACAGCAGGGTGATCATGGCTGATCGCACATACAGCGGACTCACGGGATCACCGCATCCCGAAGCATGACTGCGGATTGCATTGTATTGAAGCCTGATCCGATCGGCATCGTCTATCTTATACTGGGCCATTGGGCCCAGGCCCGTATTTATTCCGTAAATGATCTTATCCTGGTGGAATGTTTCCAGAAAGGTGAAGCTTTTCCTGATCCTTTCCCGGGCCTGATCGTCAATAACTACGGTATCTCCCTCAAATAATATTTTCTTGTAATCTTCGGGTGTTATTTGCCATTCGCCTATTTTGAACATCTTAGCACAAATGAGTAGATATAAAATTAATTTTCCAATTGTAATGGAAACAAGTGATTTAGCTTTTTCAAAAAGTGGCTGCAAAGTAATAAAAATTTTACTTATTCCTTCAACGAGTTTTTTCTGTTTATTAAAATGTGTAATTTTCAACAAGACATTTTATTTCATTTACTAAATCCCCTGCCATGAGACATCTCAAAAACTCAGTCTTTTGCAATTGTTACAGAAGCATGCTAATAACATCAATTATTATTCTTTTCCCTGTTGGTAATATGCTGCTTGCCCAGGAAACAAGTGAAGGAAATATGAAGATCTATCCTTCATTTGGAGTTGCTGCAGGGTTTTTCTATCCGGGCGATGTGAACGATTATATCGCCGCATCAATGGCCATTGCAGGTGTTGAAAAACAATATGGAACCACAGACATGTTTATGAATTATGAAATTCATGGCGGTGTGACCTTTCGATTGAAAAGGATGGATTTCTCCGGTGAACTCGCCTTTGCATTTGCTCCAAAATGGATTTTAGTGGAAAATGGTGAAAATATGAATTTCTATTTTAACCGGGTTTCTCCTGGAATATCTGCAAATTACTATATACCGATGAAATCTGAAAAGATGGACTTCTTTTTAGGTGGTGGGGTACAATATCATTTCATGAAATTTGAAGATTTCAATGCAAGTAACCCCGGATTCTGTTTGAGGGCGGGAGTCAGCATGCAATTCGGCAGGTTTAATATGCAGCCTAATGTTTCTTTTCTTTATGCAAAAAGTAAAGACAATTTTATGGGCGATTTCACGGAAAATACATTTGAGATGAACTACACCACCGGTCTAATCGGCATAATCATGTCATTCCATCCTCCTATTGACCGCAATTAAATTTATATTTGCATCAAAATGCTTTTTTAATAAGAAAAGATCAGAAAGGGATAAAATCAAGATGAACTGGTGTGTTGTGATTCCTACCTACAACAATGAGAAGACGCTGGAGAAAGTAGTGCAGGATGTTTTAGCTGTTACAGGTGAGGTAATCGTTGTGAATGACGGATCTACTGACTCAACGCCCCTGATCCTTGATAAATTCAGGAATATCCGTGTGGTGAGCTATGCACAGAACCAGGGGAAAGGGTATGCTCTTAAAAAGGGATTTGAATGCGCCATAAATGAAGGGTATCAGTATGCGATCACAATAGACTCTGACGGCCAACATTATGCAAAAGATATTGCTGCATTTATTGAGAAGTCGCTTAATCAGCCGGATGCCCTCATTGTTGGAAGCCGCAAATTACCTGAAGACAGGCTGAGGCAGGGAAGTGGCTTTGCCAACCGCTTTTCCAATTTCTGGTTTAATTTCATAGCCGGAATTTCGATTCCCGACACCCAGAGCGGGTTCAGGCTTTATCCACTTGCTGAACTGAAAGATATTCATTTTTACACACGCAAGTATGAATTCGAGTTGGAAGTATTGGTAAGATCTGCCTGGAGAGGCATACCGGTAACCAGCATTCCAATCGGCGTATTCTACCCTCCAAAGGATGAAAGAATTAGTCATTTCAGGCCTTTCAGGGATTTTTTTAGAATCAGCATTTTATATACGGTATTCTTTTTCGTTGCCGTATTTTACATAAAACCTTTCTCTTTCCTGAAATTCCTTAGGAAGGAGAATATAAAAGGTTTTTTTAACCGGCATATTCTTCACAGTCAGGACTCCACGGCAAAAATCACTTTGTCCGTTATGCTGGGTGTTTTTATGGGCATAGCACCCATTTGGGGATACCAGTTGATCACAGCCATCTCGCTTGCCTATTTGCTGAAACTGAATAAATTTCTTGTTATTGTAGCCGCCAATATAAGTATACCACCCATGATCCCTGTTATTCTGTATTTGAGTTTTTTAACAGGAAGTATCGTTTTGGGCAACGGCGTCCACCTGACTATTTCATCCCCGGTTACTTTCGCGTATATAAAAAATAACCTGTTTCAATATATCATAGGAAGCATCATGCTGGCCATAATCCTGTCATTGTTTTTCGGACTGATGATGTATTTTTTTATGAAGTTGATTCGCAGAAACCGGTTAAAAACACCCTGACACATGGAAGTTATTCTCCTGGCATTATACCGGTTTTTCAATTCAAGGCGTTTTCTTTTCTTTGCCTTTGTGGGGCTGGTTGTTCTGATAGCCCTGTATTTTGCTTCCAAAATAACCCTGGAGGAGGATATATCCAAATCCATGCCCGGTGATAATGACCAGATCGCCCTGGTGATAAACAATTCGAAGCTAACCAACAAACTGATCATCCCTGTTTTTCTTCGTGACACTCTTGCTGAACCTGATCCTGATAAGCTCATTGCTTTTGCAAACCAGTTAACTGACTCGCTGCGGGGACCTGGCTTTTCTTCCTTTCTTGCCTCCTCTGCCTTTTCAGTCAGCGATACAGCGGTTGAAAACATGATGGCCCTGTTTTATGATAACATTCCCTTGTTCCTTACAGAGGAAGATTATATAAAAATGGATAGTCTGTTGCTGCCTTCAACAATTGACAGGACGCTTCAGAAAAATATCCGGACCCTTACGTCGCCAACAGGCTTTGCGCTTAAAAAATATATCCTGCAGGATCCGCTGGGCATTGGCGGACTTGCTCTGTCAAAGCTCAGGCAATTCCAGATTGAAGAAGGATACGACATTCTCAACGGGTATATATTTACCCGCGACAGAAAAACGCTGCTGATCATCACCGATCCTGCCAACCCGCCCAGTGAAACGCGGGAAAATGCGCTGTTTTTCAGGAAGCTTGACAGGTTACTGGTTGACCTTTCGGCTGGAGAAAACAGCCAGGTCAGTGCGGAATACTATGGGGCATCTGCCGTGGCTGTGGGCAACGCGGAACAGATTAAAAAAGACATAGCCCTTACTGTAAGTATGTCCATCATAATCATCCTTATATTTACCGGATGGTTTTTCAGGAGAGCAAGCATCCCCTTTATCAGTTTCCTGCCTGCTGTATTTGGCGGAACAGGTGCACTGGCAATTATCTTCCTGCTGAAAGGAAGCATGTCTACAATAGCGCTGGGTATCGGGTCAGTTTTACTTGGGATTATCGTAGATTATGCGCTTTATTTCTACAGTCTTTACAAGGCAAAAGGTTCCATTGAATCCGTCATCCGCGATCTGACGGTTTCAATTATCATGTGTTCATTTACATCGGCTATCGCATTCTTCAGCCTTATGTTTGTGAAATCGGAAGTTTTAAGGGATCTTGGATTATTTGCCGGGCTAAGCATTCTTGGAAGCGCGTTGTTCTCTCTTGTCATTCTCCCTCACCTGGTGAAATTAAAAAAGAAACAGGGCGAAAATGAAAGGGCCAACCCTGTGATCAGAATGGCTTCCTATCCCTATGAATCCAGCCGCATGTTGATTGCAGTAATATTAATCCTGACCGGATTCTTTTATTTCAGCCCGAAAGCTGCCTTCGAAACCGATATGTATGCGATCAATTATCTTTCTCCAAAGATGAAGTCTGCTGAAAAACACCTGAACAGCATCAATGACCTGTCATTGAAATCGGTATATGTTGTTTCCACAGGCAAAAACCTTGATCAGGCACTGGTGGCAAATGCCAGGGTCAATGAAAAACTGGATTCATTAAAGAAATTACATATCGTCAGCAAGTTTTCTACTGCAGGAACCATTTTAATCAGCGATTCAATTCAACGGGAAAGAATTGAAAGGTGGAAGAATTACTGGACCGTCGGGAGGAGATCCGAAATAGAAGGCATTCTTACCAAGACCGGAGCAAAATACGGTTTTAATAAGGAAGCCTTTTTACCATTCCATCAGTATGTTGTATCGGATTTTCACACATTGGATGTAAGCCGGTTTAGCCCGGTCCGGAATCTTTTTCTGAACGATATGATCACTGAAATGCCCGGTTTTACCATGGTAATTTCCATTGTGAAAATGAAAAATGAAAACCGCCACCAGGTTTATACGGGATTTTCAGGACAAAAAAACACGATTGTGATCGACAGGCAGGAGATTACCACTGCCCTGGTCGAGGATGTCCGGTATGATTTTGATCTTCTTGTTAAATTATGCCTCATTTTTGTTACCCTTGCACTTATCCTTACATTCGGAAGGCTTGAAACCGGACTTATAGCTGCGTTACCGATGTTCGTCAGCTGGTTATGGACGCTTGGATTTATGGGTGTTTTTGATATTAAATTCAACATTATCAATATAATTGTGTCCACTTTTATCTTTGGTCTGGGTGTGGATTACAGTATCCTGATGATGCGCGGGCTCCTGCTTGAGTACCGTTTCGGACGCAGGGAAATGACATCCTACCGGACATCGATTTTTCTTTCCGGGTTTACAACAATAGTCGGCACGGGTGTGCTGATCCTTGCACGGCATCCCTCGCTGCATTCGATCGCGGTCATTTCGGTGGTTGGAATGCTCTCGGTGGTTCTGTTATCTTATTCGATCGAACCATTGCTGTTCAACTACCTGGTAAGTAAAAATAAAACCAGGCGCGTTTTGCCAGTAACGCTTATGGATATTCTGACAACCATACTGGTTTTTGGCATATTTGTCGGTGGAAGCCTTGTTCTGAATGTGGTACTGCTGCTCGTCATCATCATGCCAGTCGCATCCCCGAAAAAGAAGTATTTCATGCACCAGGCAATGGCCTTTTGCTGCAAACTGCCTGTATATGCCATGGTTCATATCCGGAAAACCGTCATAAATAGTGAAGGGGAAGATTTTAAGAAGCCGGCCCTCATCATTAGCAACCATCAGTCGCACATTGACCTGTTGTTATTGCTGATGCTGAATCCCCGCATCATTGTGATCACAACCAAATGGGTTTGGAATAACCCAATCTATGCCCTTGTAATCCGGTATCTTGATTTTTATCCCACCATGAATGGGTATGAGAAAAATACGGAAAAGCTAAGATCAAGTGTAGGTAAGGGATATTCGGTACTTGTTTTTCCGGAGGGAAGCCGTTCGGCTGATATGAGTATCAGCAGATTCCATAAAGGTGCCTTTGTTATGGCCCGTAACCTGGGGCTTGACATATTGCCCGTATTCATCCATGGGGCGGGGGACTGCATGACAAAAGGCGAAAATCATCTGCGCGGAGGTGTTGTCACTGTTAAGATATATCCGAGAATAGCGCCGGATAATCCCTTATATGGAAACGACTATCACGAGCTGACCAAAAACATGCTCGCGTTTTACCGGCAGGAATGGGAACGGATTCGCGAAGAACTTGAAACGCCCGGTTATTTCAGCAGGAAGCTGGTAAGGAACTATATCTACAAGGGCCCCTTGCTGGAGTGGTATACCCGGATTAAAGTAAGGCTTGAGGACAATTACACTATTTACGACAACTATATACCCCGTGCGGCAAAGATTGTGGATATAGGCTGTGGTTACGGATACCTGGCCTACATGCTCAGTTTTATTTCGCGAGACAGGCAAATTCTGGGCATCGACTATGATGCCGAAAAAATTGAACTGGCAAATCACTGTATATCCAAAAGCGAACGGGTTACCTTTGTGGCGGCAGATGCAACATCTTACGCGTTTGAAAACAGTGACGTGTTTATTATGAATGACATGCTTCATTACATGCCTGAAGATCGACAGAAAGAATTACTGATGCGGTGTATTTCAAATTTGAACGCGGGTGGTATGATCATGATCAGGGATGCGGACAAGGATCTCGGGAAAAGGCATCTCGGTACACGCTATACCGAATTCTTTTCAACAAGGTCAGGTTTTAATAAAGCAAAGGATAACCGGCTGTATTTCTTTTCAGGAAACCGAATCAGGGAAATTGCCGGGGAGAATGGGCTCCACCTGGAGATCGTTGACAGTACAACCCTTACTTCCAATATTCTGTATGTATTACGGAAAGAAAAGACGGTACACGGTTGATAAAAATTTTCAAGTTAATTTTTCAAAGTTGTAAATTAGTACAGTTGTTTACATCACTAAATATATCCAATTATGAAAAAAATTGCTTTGTTTTCCCTGGCGTTATTACTCTTTTCAGGAGTCGGCCTGAATGCACAAAAAATGGTTGTGAAAAGCGGATCTCTTGATTTTCTAAAGGGCCAGAAGACCCTACTTGTTAAATACGATTACAGTAACATGGCCGTAGGCAAGTATGATAAGGAAGCCGACTATATTGATACCAAAGTAAAGGAATTAAATGATGCTGAACCCGGCAAAGGCGACAAGTGGAAAGAAGACTGGTTTGGCAAAAGAACTTCGGCATATGAACCGAGTTTTGAGGAATTATTCAATAAAGGATTGGAAAAAAACGGGCTGTCTTGCAACCAGAAAGCTACAGATGCCGTGTATTCCATGACGATCCACACTACATTTACGGATGTTGGATATTTTATAGGCATTTCCTCTAAACCTGCCTATATCAATGCTGAGATCACGTTTACAAAAATTGCTACCGGGGAAAGTGTTGCGGTTATAACAGCAGAAAAAGCTCCCGGGGTTGGCGGCATCAAAGAATCCTATGCCAAGATGGCAAAGACGCTGGCAGCAATGATTTCAAAGAAAATGTAACAGAAATTTTTACAGTTCCGTCTCCTGTTGCCTGGTTACCGACGGCTTATGCCGCCAGCAACCAGGCAATAGTTTTTTAGATTTTTCAAATTCCTATATATTTGCCGCTATCCGCAATCTTAATATTTACTGTCATGGAATTCCTGAATTCAACTTATTTTACTTACCTGGTACTGCCCCTGATCATTTTCTGCCTTCGCATCTGTGACGTTACGCTTGACACCATGCGAATTATCTTCATGACAAAGGGATTTAAAAATCTTGCACCCATAATTGGGTTTTTCGAGATACTGATCTGGATTGTCGCCATTAGCCGGACCATGCAAAACCTGAATAACAACTGGCTGTATTACATCGCGTACGCGGGTGGATTTGCCACCGGCAATTATGTAGGGATGCTGCTTGACGAAAAGCTGGCGATCGGGCATGAAATCATCCGGGTCATTGCCAAACTGAATTCGGGTGACATTGCAGGCAGTCTGAGGGCATCGGGATACGGCGTCACAACAGTAAATGCAAAGGGCATGGAAGGCGATGTTGAGATACTTTACGTTGTTGTTAACCGGAAAAATCTGAAGAGTGCCATTGAAATTATTCAGAAGCAAAATCCCTCCGCATTTTTTACAATTGAAAATGTACATTTCGTTAACCGGCCGGTCGACAGGAATATTCTTACCGATGCAACCCGCGGGGTGAGGATCTTTCCATTTATAAGGTGGTAAACCGGGGATTATCCGAAGAGGATATAAATTCCAAATCCGATCATGATGATTCCCGAAATGACTTTTATCCCGCGAAGTAACCTGGGATTCAAAATATGGCTAAGCCTGTAGGCAAAATATGCCTTGGTCACATCCAGGATGGCAACAACAGACATGATTGTGGCAAAATAAACGAAAGCCTGTTTACCTGATAATTTGAAGTGGGTTAGCGCCACGGCCATACTTCCAAGCCAAAAAATGATTACGGCCGGATTGAGCAGGTTTATAAAAAACCCATTAAGTATAAGTTTATATACCTTTGTGCTGTTCGCAGCAACATGAGGCTCTTCTTTTTTCCTTGCAAGAATGTAGTTTGCACCAAAAACAATAAATGCGATTGAACCGGCAATATTGAAAAAGTAATTACCGACAAGAACACGGTTAATGGCAGCCGTAAAAAAATATACTGCCACAATTATCAGGGAATCGCAAATCAGTACACCCAAATCAAACCAGAGCGCAGCCTTGAAGCCACGGGACATGCTGGTTTCAATCAGTACAAAAAAAGTAGCCCCGACAAAAATGCTCAACAGCAGACCTGTTATAATCCCTTCCAGAATAATACCCATCTGCTATTTATATTGCTTCACAAATACATCCCATTCGGACAAAGAACTGCCGATAACCCGCGGAAATTTGTGTTGTCCGCCTTCTTTGCCTTTCAATTTCAGCCAGTCATAGAATGCCCTGGAAGGAAGAATTTCTACCAGCACATCCCTAAGGGCAGCTTTACGTTCAACAGCATAATCATCATTCAGTTTCGAAAGGGTTTCATCCAGCAGTTTTTTTAATTTCTGTACATCATCCACTTTCTGATCTGTGCCAATGTACCATTTATGGGCAAATAGCTTCTGGTATGGAATACCGGCCACGGTGAATTCCTTGATGTCAATATTTAGCTTTTCTGAAATTTCACTGATGGCACGGGTCATATTATCCACGCTGAGATGCTCACCGCAAAGGCTGAGAAAGTGTTTGGTACGGCCGGTTATTACGATCTCAAAATCTTTTACCGATGTAAACCTTATTGTATCGCCGATCAGGTATCTCCAGGCCCCTGCACAGGTGCTGATGAGTATGGCATAATCTTCATCTTCTTTTACCTGGTCGAGTAACAATACATCCGGGTTTTCAACCATTCTGCCATCGGGTTTGAAATTATCTGAATTAAAAGGAACAAATTCAAAAAAGATACCGCTGTCGAGTACCAGTTGCATTGAATGATCCTGTTTGCGTTGATAGGCAAGGAATCCCTCTGAGGCGAGATACGTTTCAAGATAGAACATTTCACGGCCCATCAGTTTTTCAAAGCTCTTTTTGTAAGGAGCGAAATTGACACCGCCATGGGTGTAAACCCTGAAATTCGGCCAAAGATCATGAATAGTGTTCAGTCCATAATGTTCGATAATCCTTTCGAGCAGGATCTGCACCCAGGCAGGAACTCCCGAAATACCACCAATATCCCAGTCACTTGCCTTTTTGACAATCCTGTCGATTTTGGTATTCCAGTCCTTCTCCTTCGCAATAACCCCTGGTTTATAGAAACGGTTAAACCAGAAGGGCAGCCTGCTGGCCATGATCCCGCTAAGGTCACCTTCGAAATACTTTTCCATTTTTACCAGGGTGGTGCTGCCGCCAAGCATAAGTACGCTTTTCTCGAAATAGTATGGAGGGAGGTCGAGTTCAGCCAGCGATAACAGCTGCCTGATGCCTACACGACGTATCGAGCGGATCATATCCCTGGTGAGGGGCACTCTCTTGCTCGCATCATTCGAGGTGCCTGAGGTAAGACCGAAAAATTTCACTTTCCCGGGCCAGGTTACATCTTCTTTACCTTCCAGTAATTTATACCAGTATTCGCTGAATAATTTTTCATACTCATAAACAGGCACATTTTGTTGAAATTTCCTAAGGAAATCGGGTGAAGAAATCATTTCGGCAAAATGATGCTGCATACCGAATTCAGTATATTTTGCTTTATCAAGGAGCTGTTTTAGAGTCAATTCCTGGACGTCAAAGCTGATTTGTTTTTTTTCAAGATTGCCCTTTTTCTTCTTGATAACCTCGTGAAGAATAGTTCCTACAATAGCCATAGAATAATGTGGATTTTTCAACGTGCGAACAAAAATAACGAATAATACGTCCGGTTATTCATGACGGTCAAAAAACTTGGGATCAGGCCCACCTAATGACCCTGTGCAATATGAACCGCCTTTTCTCCTGCTTCAACCCGCACCGGCAATAAATTATCGTGATGCGGAAGTTCACAGGTGGCATAAGGTGTAAAGGCACAGGGTGGATTATTGAGATTTTCCTGCAATCCAAGTTTCCAGCACACGTGCCCCGGCAATTGAATCCTCCGGTACCTTCATAATATCCCTGTCAAGAACAACAAAATCCGCATTCTTGCCGGGTTCCAGGCTACCACGTCGATTTTCTCCGAAAGAGGCTTTGGCAGCCCATATTGTCATTGCCCTGAGGGCTTGTTCCCGCGAAAGTGCCTGTTCCTTTTGGAATCCCTCTGCCGGCATTCCCTGCAAATCCTTACGGGCAACGGCAGCATAAAATCCATATACCGGGTTGATTGATTCAACCGGGAAATCACTGCCATTGGGCATCCACCCGTTTTGTTCCAGCAGGGACCTGTAGGTATATGCATGGGTGATCCGCACCGGGCCGAGCCTGCTTTCTGCCCAATACATATCGGATGTGGCATGCGTAGTCTGCACACTCGGAATTACCCCATATTGCCTGAATTTCTCCAGGTCGCAAGGATCCACTACCTGGGCATGTTCGATTCGCCACCGGAGGTCTGTATGTCCGGATAAATTAGATGCATAAATTTTCAACATAAGACTTACCGCCGAATCGCCGATACAATGCGTATTGACCTGGTATCCCTTATCAAACGCCATGTGGCATATGTCAATCAGAAATTTTGTTTCACCTACCTGCAATCCGCGGTTGGCCGGTTCATCCGTGTATGGCTGTTTGAGCAGGGCGCCCCTCGATCCCAGCGCCCCATCGGCAAAAAGTTTGATGGACCGTACGGTTAGTTTGTCTGTTTCGAAGATCCCTTTATTTATATAAAAATCAATGTTTGAACGGGTTGGATTAAGCATTGCATTGATATGCATAAAAAGGGAACCCTTATTTTGCAATGAATCCATAAGTTCAACAATTTCTTTGTCGAGACCTGCATCCCCCACAGAGGTTAACCCCACGGCAAAACAGTTCTTTTGGGCCATCAGCAAGGCCCTGATTTTATCATCATTGGTTACCGGCGGGATCCCTTTTTCAACAAGGGCCATGGCATTGTCAATAAGGATACCCGAAGGTCCGTGCTTGTCATAAACAATTTCACCTCCTTCAATACGGGTATCTTTACTGATCCCCGCTACTGCCATAGCGGCGGAATTAACCCATGCCGCATGTCCGTCTATTCTTACCAGGTAAACAGGTGTTCCGGGAAACAGGGAATCAAGTAATTCTTTATCCGGAAACTCTTTGGTTTGCCAGTCGTTTTGATCCCAGCCCCTTCCCAAAACCCATTTGTCCGGATTCAGTTCAGCGTGTTGAACAAGCCGTTCAGCAATTTCATTCATGGAGGTGGTACCTGACAAATCTGCCTGCCGCAGTGTGAGTCCGTAATTAAAGAAATGACAATGGGGATCAATGAACCCCGGGTAAGCAGGGCTCCCTTTCAGATCAAACTCCTGCCGGGTGTTGAACTCCTTCCTCAGATCAGATTCCCTGCCCGTGGCAATTACTTTCCCGTCAAGGATCACCATGGCGCTGACCACATGAAATGGGTCATTTACAGTATAAATCGTACCATTGTATACAAGCAAGTCCGCATCTTTTCGGCAACCGGCAGTCATAAGCAGTGCTGTTAATAGTAAAAGTCTGAGCCATCCCATACCTTAATTCAATATTGATCTGAGAAATCAAATATAACGATTAACATTATAATGTAAAGTTCGGATATGGAGCAATATCATTTTTTACAGATCTAAATTGTCCTATCTTTTCTGCTTATTGACAATCAGCAATTATGAGTAAACTGGCAGTAGTCGCATTAGGAGGGAATGCCCTTCAAAGGGACAATCAACGGGGAACCATTGAGGAACAGGAAAAAAACACTTTCAAGACCCTGGAGAATCTTATTTTTCTGTTGGAGGACGGGTATGACCTTGTCATAACGCATGGTAACGGGCCTCAGGTAGGTGATGCGCTGCAGCGAAATGATGCAGGAGAACTGAATTACGGTATACCGCAGATGCCGCTTGATATTTGTGTCGCCGGCACGCAGGGTGAAATCGGTTATATGATCGAAAGGATCCTGCTGAACGCATTGCATAAGCATGGGATCCGAAAGAATGTGGTTAGTCTGATAAGCCAGGTGGTGGTGGACCGTAAAGGGAAATCTTTTCATAATATGGTGAAACGTGTGGGAAGAATGTATCCGGCAGAGATGGCGGAAAAGCTGGGCAAGGAAAAAGGATGGATGTTTAAGGAAGAAATCAAATCAGGAGGCGGATTTCGCAGAGTTGTAGCCTCTCCTGACCCCATTGATGTAGTAAACAGTACTATCATTAAACAACTGGTGTCAGAAGGGAATATAGTAATTGCGGGAGGAGGCGGTGGTATACCTGTATACATTGACAGCCGCGGAAACTACAGGCCTGTGGAAGCAGTAATCGACAAGGACATGGCATCTGCCCTTCTTGCAGTCATCATTGAGGCGGATGAATTTTATATCCTTACCGACGTTCCTTATGTTTACCTGAACTACAAAAAACCGAACCAGGAGATTGCCGAATTCATCACCCGTGACCAGGCCCGCCGGTATATTAAGATGGGAATGTTTGGAGAAGGCAGCATGGCCCCTAAAATGGAAGCGGCACTTTATTTTATTGAACACGGCGGGAAGAAAAGTGTCATCACGGAAGCCACCAAACTCGAAAACAAAAAATACGGTTCAAGAATAACAATGGATTAAGACCTTGTTTTTCGCTGAAACCCTACCGGACCGTCAAAAAAAGTGTTAAATCAAGGGTAACTGTTGAAAACCTTCGGATTATTAACAACATCCGCATAGTATCCCTCGTTATTTTTGCAGATTTAAAGCTGTTTATGAGACGATCTATACTGTTGCTCTTGCTCAACCTGGTTTTATGCGTTGCCTGGTCCCAAACGGGCGGAAAAATGACTCGCATGCAATATATTGAGAAATATCACATTATGGCAGTAGTGGAAATGCACCGGAGTGGAATTCCTGCCAGCATTACACTGGCCCAGGGTTTGCTCGAATCAGGAGACGGGAACAGCAGGCTGGCCCGTGAGGCGAACAATCATTTCGGGATAAAATGTCATAATGACTGGTCCGGGAAAAAGGTCTTCGAGGATGATGATGCGAGAAATGAATGTTTCAGAAAATACCCTTCAGTGCAAGATTCCTACCGCGACCACAGCGATTACCTGAAAGCAAAATCGAGATACGCCTTCCTTTTTGAACTTCATCCTGCTGATTATAAAGGATGGGCGAGAGGGTTGAAAAAAGCAGGATATGCCACCAGTCCAACCTATGCTGAGCGACTTATCAGGATAATTGAAGATTTTGATCTTTTCCGGTATGACGATATGGTTATTCCGCAGGAACATGAAGAAAGAAAATCCCGCCATACTAAGGAAAAGTTGGCGATGCGGGAGGTGCTGGAAACAAATCGTGTAAAATTCGTCAGGGCAGCTGAGGGCGATTCGTATGCAACGATTACTGCGGAATTGGGGAAACTTGACTGGGAAATTCCGGAGTACAACGATGGGTCTGTGGGGGATTCAATCCTCAAGGGCCAGGTTGTGTATATACAGCCAAAAAGAAACCGTGCACAGGCTGGTGAGAAGGAGCATGTGTTTAAAACAGGCGAGACCATGCGCATGGTTTCCCAGTTGTATGCCATCAAACTCGAAAGCCTTTACAGGATGAATAACCTTAAACCGGGGACGCAGCCGGAACCAGGAACAACCCTTCAGTTAAGAAAAGCATTAAAGACCGGTGCTCCCAGACAGCCGGAATTAAAAGAAAAAGTCCGGGGCGGTGAGGAGGAAGAGGGGATCAAAATTGATCTGAACCTTGATTAACCGTTATTACAGAAACCGGCAACCTGCTGCAGAAAATCCGTGCAGGAACTCCGGAATATTCATCTGTTTTTTCCCTTCAAGCTGAATCCGTTCAATGGCAATCGTTCCGTCGCCTGTTGACACATGAAGATAATTCCGGTTATCAGTGGCCGGGGTTCCCGGATTTTGGACACCGTGCACGTTTACCAGTCGGGCAAAGAAAACTTTAACCTTAAGCACTTCCCCACCAGGGGTTTGGAGTTCACTCCAGGCAGCGGGATGCGGGCTCAGTCCGCGGATAAAATTGGAAATCGAAACAGAATCGCGGTTCCAGTCTATTTTACAGTCCGATTTGAATAGTTTTGGCGCAGGCCGAAGCGGAGCTGTATTTTCCATCAGTTGCTGATCAATGGCGCCTGCCTTTCCCGAAGCGATTCCTTCAATGGTTTTTACAACCAGTTCAGCCCCGATGACCATCAGCCTGTCGTGCACATCTCCTGCTGTTTCATCAGGGGATATGGAAGTTTCCTCCCTGAGTATGACAGAACCTTTGTCAATTTCATGATTCAGAAAGAAGGTGGTCACCCCTGTTTTCGTTTCGCCGTTCATAACGGCCCAGTTGATGGGGGCGGCTCCCCTGTATTGCGGCAACAGGGATGCATGGAGGTTAAAGGTACCAAGGGGGGGCATGCTCCAGACTTCTTCAGGAAGCATCCGGAAAGCTACAATTACCTGAAGATCCGCCTGCCACTTACGCAACGCTTCAAGGAAATCAGGATCCTTAAGTTTCAGGGGCTGTAATACAGGGATGTTATTTTCAAGTGCAAATTCCTTCACGGGTGAAGAATGCATCCGAAGTCCCCTTCCTGAAGGTTTATCCTGCGAGGTTACTACTCCTCGAACAGGATAGCCGGCCCCGATAATGGCTTTCAATGATTCCACCGCAAATTCTGGTGTTCCCATGAATACAATTCGAGGGAAAGCAGATGCCATTTTATTCTCCGTTAGCGATTTTAAAGTCTTTGTCTTCCAGCAATTCCAGCAGGTGACCCATTTTATTTTTCTTGGTCTTCAGGTAGAATTCATTGTGCTCATTGGGAGGAATATTGAGGGCAATGTTTTTCACGATGGTGATGCCATATCCTTCCAGTCCTGCCCGTTTCACCGGGTTATTGGTAATGAGGTTGATCTTGCCCAGTCCGAGTTCATGCAGAATACTGGCACCCACTCCATAGTCACGTTCATCTTCCTCGAATCCCAGGTCCAGGTTGGCCTCCACTGTGTCACGTCCTTTTTCCTGGAGATTATAGGCCTGTATTTTGTTGAACAATCCGATTCCCCTCCCTTCCTGGTTCAGATAAATGACGACGCCCTGGCCGGCCGATTCAATCATTTTCATGGCAGCATGCAGCTGTGAGCCGCAATCACACCGGTATGATCCGAAAATATCACCTGTCATGCACGAGGAATGCACCCTCACCATCACGGGTTCATCCCTGTTCCATGTACCCTTAATGAGGGCAAGGTGCTCAAGCCGGTTTGATTTCTGAATAAAGGGAATTACGGTAAAAGTGCCGTATTTGGTTGGGAGTTTGGCCTTTTCACCCCGTATGACCAGGCTTTCCTGTTCAAGCATATAGGCAATCAGGCTTTTTATCGTAATGATCTTCAGTTTATGCTTTTTGGCCAAAGTGATCAGCTCAGGAAGGCGCGCCATGCTTCCGTCATCATTCATTATCTCTACAAGTGCACCTCCTGGTTTTAGTCCTGCCAGCCGGGCCAGGTCAATGGCAGCCTCTGTATGTCCCGGTCTGCGTAAAACACCTTTCGTCTTTGCTTTGAGCGGGAATATATGTCCGGGCCGGCCGAGATCCTCGGGCTTTGTATTCGGATCAACAAGTGACCTGATTGTTTTTGCCCTGTCGCTTGCCGATATTCCGGTAGTGCAGCCCTGGCCCAATAAATCCACAGATACGGTAAATGGTGTGGCATGAAATGATGTATTGCTTCTGACCATCAATTCAAGTTCCAGTTGTTCACATCTTTTTTCGGGTATCGGGGCGCATATGAGGCCACGTCCATAGGTGGCCATGAAATTTACTATTTCCGGCGTGATTAATTCAGCCGCACAAATAAAATCTCCTTCATTTTCCCGGTCTTCATCATCCACAACAATTAAAACCTTTCCGGCCCTCAAATCATCAAGGGCATCTTTGATCGTGTTTAATTCCATCAGGATGTTATTTTTTACTTTACCAGGCATGTGCATCATTTCTTTTTTTTAAACAAAAGCCAAAATTACAAATTGTAACCGGAACTGAGGCCGGATATCACGAATTAATCAATTTAAACGGTCATATGCAATGAAAATAATCAGCTTCGTTTGGCTTTTTGCCAGTTCACGGAATATTTGCCTGACATGAAATGGAAGATACCCACGACTACAGCGTAGTTCATTACCAGAAGATAATAAGGGGCAAAAACAGTTTTTATCCGCAATCTTACATTATGAAGCAAAGCCCCTGCAATTACAAAGAGGTAATATATGCACTGAAGAATAAAAAATACGGTATAAAATGCCGGACTCTCCGGTTGAAAAAGAATTGCAGCATTAAGAAAAAAAACAAGGGGGAAACTGAATGGAACAAGGGTCCACCTTAACACCTTGTGCGATATATATTTGAATGACAACAATCCATGCCTGAATGGATTGAGAAGTCCTGTCATCCTAAAAAGTGTTTGCATGCCCCCGGTTGCAATTCTTACTTTTCGTTTCATTTCTTCGGTCACCGAGATGGACGCTGTTTCCACCCCCCAGGCACCGGGCGCGTATTTAACCTTGTAACCCTTGCAGGCAATCTGAAGGGATATGGTGAAATCATCGAGGAGAGTATCTTCTGAAACCGGTTCAAACAACTCCCGGCGGATGGCGAATAATTCGCCCACGGCTCCCACGGCCGAACCTGTCTCAGATTCCAGCCATTTAATGAGCGATTCATACTTCCAGTAAAGACCTTCCCCCGCACCCACTGCTTTGTCGGTATGGGCTTCACTGATCCTTTTCTCCCCGGCTACGCATCCAACATCTGCATCCTTGAAAAACTGAACGATTTCCCTCAAAGCACGCGCATTCATCATTGTATTTGCATCCGTAAATATCACAATTGGAGTATTTGTCAGCAAAATTCCCCTGTTCATGGCATGGATCTTTCCACGTCTTTCCGGTTCATGAAATACGGAAATACCATCATAACGGCCCAGGTATTCATGGCTTGCGTCGTCTGATCCATCCGTAATCCAGATAACTTTTAGTTTATCAGTAGGATAATCGAGATTCCGGATGTTCTGCATTTTCCGGTCGATAAATTCATCTTCGTTATAGGCAGGAATAAAGAGCGTAATTTCAGGTTCGAAAATATGGGCATTCGCAGCCTGTCTTTTTGAAAACAGCCGGTGAATACCGGCTAACAATAATAATACAATCGTATAGCCGAAATATGCATATACCACTATCCCGAGAAAAATCCAAAACAATATGTACAACATCGTCATAGTTGATTTTTGTAAAATGAAACCAGGTCAGATGTAATCTTCATATTGTCAAAATGTTGCTGAACAAATGACAAGGCGTTAGTTCCGATTTTCACGTAAAAATCAGGAAATTTCAGCAAACGGTCAATGTGATCTGCAAATTCAGCCGGTGAATTGCCGATCAGGATCTCTTTTCCATCAGCAGCATCAAGGCCTTCCGCGCCAATAGAAGTGGTTACAACAGGTTTTCCCAATGTCATGGCTTCGATAATCTTTACACGCATGCCTCCTCCTGAAAAACAGGGAGATACCAATATTCCGTGTTCCCGCATGAATTGCGGCGCATCCGGAATTTCACCATGGAAAATAATATCCTTATCCTGTATCCTTTCTTTTAGCCATTCGGGTGCATTCCGTCCGGCGACATGAAACTTGATTTCCCTGTGCCGTGATTTTATATTCGGAAAAACCTGGCTGATAAACCAGAGTAATCCCTCCTGATTAGGTTTCCAGTCGAGCGATCCAATGAAAAACAGTGAACTGGCCGGAGTAATGGTAACCGGAATCAGGGTATCATCCCTGTCAAGTGTGGCCGGACACACAAATGCCGGTTTAAGATTCCCCATACGGCCAAATTCTTCTTTGTCGCGTTGGGTTATGGGAACCAGCAGGTCATAGCGGTTAATGGCGTCATATTCGAAAAGCCGGAGACGGTTTGCCAGTAAGCGGAAATAGGATTTCTTCAACCGATTTTTTTCAGTTTGCGAGATCCTTTTCCAGATTTCCTGTTCAATGTTATGAGCCCGGTATACAATTTTTGCGGTGCTAAATCGCCGTATTGTTTCCACATAAGGCATCACGTATAGACCTTCCAACTGCACCATGTCAAATGGGGCAGACTGTAAGACACGTCCCAGTTCTTTTTTAAATGCAGGAAAAATAAATCTTTCAGCATTATAAGGCAAACGGGAAAAAGCAAGATTTTTCAGGAACTGACCGGTCCGTACCGAAGTATCCACATCTACCGTATATAACTTCACCATGGATGAGAGAATCTCTTTATTTTCCGGGGTGAGATTATGTTTGGGTGTGAGCATGGTAAGCAGTGTTACCTGGTGTCCCAGCCGGCTGAAGGAGCGCATAAGGCTGTAACTGGCGAGTGAACCACCATCGTTTGGCGGATAAGGCGACTTATTACATACCAGTAGGATATTCATCATGCATATTCAAATTCAATCTTTATGGCCGAGCTGTTTAACAGGTTCACCATACCCATTGCGAGTTCATGAATAAGACTCAGGCTTCTTTTCATACGCTGAACCCTGATCCATGTTATTATAAAAATAAGGACCCAAACCGGAAAAAGTATCAGGGAACCCCATTTAATGAGAGGTTTATGCAAAAAGCTATTTGTAAGACGGCCATTGAGAAAAGGAAACTCGGTGAGTCGTTTATTGAAATAGGGTACCCGGAACCACTGACTAAGAATAATCCGGTCAATCATACTGTTATAATGAACACCAAATTCAATGAGATTTGTATACCCATAGTTTGAAAAGATCTTCCGGGACAAGCTGACTATACTGATTTCCTTACGTAGTTGTACCCCGCATAAAACAGCCTGTTTGCCAATGGAAGTAAATTCATCCTGGAGTTCTTTCCTGGGCATTTCGATGATCTCAAATTTGCCGGTAAGGTGAGCCTTTCGATCCAGCAGAACACTTTTTCGCAATCCCAGTTTGTCGCGCAACCAGGTGAGGTATGAATCGAAATTCAATATTGCTGAATCGTTTGTGGCTTCATAGGTGAGAAAAATACCTGCAATGATTAAGACCCAGGAAGAAAGCCACATGCCACTGAAAGAAGTGAGAACACTTTCACGTACAAATTTCTCACCTGTGAGCGACATGATGTAATACAGAATGAAAAGCAATGTGGAGATTACAGTTGGCATCCCCAGGCCGCCTTTGCGTATGATTGCGCCCAGCGGGGCCCCGATAAACAGGAAAATCAGGCAGGCCAGCGAAAGGGTAAATTTCCGGTGCCATTCAATTTCATGCCGGCGGAGATAACGCATGTCATATTTGAGGTTAGCTGCAGTACTTACCACCATATACTGGTTCATGGAAGTGTAGTTTAGCGCTGTTCTCACAATGGCGTATTTGCCGGTTGTGCTAAATGAATTATAGAGGCTGTCGAAATCCTGCACCCTGGTCACGGGTTTTGCAGTTTTCACAGAATCAATAAGTATTACCCGAGGTTTCTTAACTGCAGAAGGCGCCTTGTCGGGATTAATACGGCGAGGGGTTTTAACCTGACTGCCCGGCAGGCTCCTGTTGCCTAACACCGGGGCATTCGGATTCGCTTCTATTGTCGGGGCAGGTTGATCCTGGCTCGGAAAAATCGTCTTATTAAAATTAATGGAATTTTGAGAGGTCATCCTGAAATAATTGTTCCGGATAACAGTATTATAGAACTGCCTGCTACGCAGGTTGAGGCCGTATTTCAGTGAATCAACCGCCTTGTTAAGCTGGGTGAGGTTGAGCATGCTATATGAATTCCTGAATATACTTTCATCCGATCGCATCAGTTCAAAACCCGACATTTCAATAATGATGCGCTGTTCACCGAATTTATCCAATTCATGCGGGAATCTTCGTTCCCTTTTTCGTTTCTTTTCGTCTATTTCTTCATACTTGTACCCTTTCCAGAGTGTAACAACAAGATTTCGCCTGTCAGCTGTCATTTTCATCCTCCCTGAATCGGCAATGATTACAACCACATTTCCTTTTCGGGAGGAATGATCATATATTTTTATATCGTACAGCATATTTGTATTCGCGTCCTTGCGATTCACGCGTATGCTGTAATTCGCGATTCCATTGTAAAAAACCCCTTCTGTGATCTGAACACCAGGCTGCTGATTCCTCACATCGTACAAAAGTGATTTCATCTTGAGGTTGGTGACAGGAAGCACATTGTTTGCAAAAAAAAATGCACCCCCTGATATCACCATGACCAGGATTATAAGAGGGAACATGATACGGCGCAGGGATATACCGGAGGACTTCATGGCGGTGAGTTCATAAAACTCACCCATATTGCCAAAAGTCATGAGCGATGACAGCAGAATAGCCAGGGGAAGTGCCAGGGGGACAAGGCTGGAAGCGGCATAAAGCATCAGTTCGCCGATTATATTTATTTCCAGGCCTTTTCCAACCAATTCATCTATATACCGCCACAAAAACTGCATTAGCAGGAGGAACAGCACAATAAAAAAGGTCATTACAAAAGGACCCAGAAAGGAGGATATTACCAGCCGATGCAGCCGTTTCACAATAATTTGCAATAAATGATCAATGGTAGAAACTACCGCACAAAGCTAAAATATTTTTAATACCGGAAAAAGTACTTTACACACCAATCACCTGCCTGAGTTTGGAGATCTGTGAGTTCCACAGTTCAACCGTGCTTTCTTTTTCATCGTCCTCTGCGAAATCTGTTATAATGAGGGCAGTATCCCCTGTAATTTCATCTGTGTTGATGCGGAATTCAAACCATTGCGAATCAAGATCATCCCCTTCAACCCATCTGAATCGCACATATTTGTTTTCTTTTCGCTGTATAACTTCGGCACGCTGTTCAGTTTTTTCCCAAAAAAAAGAAAGAAAACTTCCATTAATATTTACATTGTCGGCAAACCATTCCGAAAGACCACCCGCTGTGCTCAGCCGCGGAAAAATCACCTTTGGTGATGAATTGAGCGTATACTCAAGCACTATCTTTTTCTTCATCTGAATAGGTTGGGTGAGATTAATATTAGGTATTTAGTATTGAAATTTTGATTTTGTGCAATGTACAAAATATTAGGGAGGAATGCAAAAAAAGAAGTTTGCAGTTTTGCGGTTCTACGGTTCTGCATATTCAGAAAAATGTTGTAGAGACAAGGCATTGCCTTGTCTGTACGATTTTCATCATATAACCTGGAATTCTGCAATTATCCCGCAATTAAATTCCGGATGATCCGTTCAAATTCGTCAACTGCGTGCTCCCATGAGCGTGCCCGGAGGTGGTATCGTGATGCTGCCCTGCACAAACCTGAATATTTCACAGGGTCATCAAGAAGGGACCTGATTGCATCACCCAGTTGTTCCGCGTTGCCAGGTTCAGTCAGCAGTCCCATACCATCCGGGACAGTATTTGGAATATTTCCTGCAAAGGTTGATACGACAGGTATCCCATGGGCCAGGGACTCCGTAAGTGTCATCCCGTATGATTCAAACAGGCTTGGCATAACAAACAGGTCCGAGTTTAGGAAAACGGAGGATATCTCATCTCTCTCAACAATACCATGAATTTTGACACGGTGTTCAAGATTCAATTGCTGAATGAGCGATCTCACGGCTATACCGTACTCCCTTTCACGGTCCGTATCGCCATATAAATGCAATGTCCATTCCCACCCGGTAAGCTTGTGAAGGGCACGGATGAGAATATCCTGCGCTTTAAATTTTGTAAAATTGGCAATGCAGAGCAGTTGAGAAGGGACTGCGTTATAATGACGTTTTCGCGGAAATTGTTCCGTGCCGGGTTCCACAATTCGTATCTTAGCCGGAATCAACCCGGCATTGCGCAGGAGATCGCCGGTAAACTGACCTGTTACGATCACCATCCGCGTATGATGAAGCCCCTGCAGTTCTTCATCGGCAAGTTTACCATGGACACCGGAAAGTACATTATAACTGGCCGGCAGATGAATTAACCCCAAGAAAATCAACCGGTCCGTGAATTCCCGGATTACCTTATACATGGAACCCACCACCAGGCTGTCCACAATTATGCACGATCCATACCCCAGATTCTCAAAAAAATAGTGACTGGTTTTTTCCAGGTCGGGGATTTGATCCCATGGCCAGTCAGATCCGACAATATTCACGGAATAACCCTTTAGCTCCAATCCTTCAATCATGCGCAGGTTATACAGGTAACCACCTGTAAGCGAATAAATGTCACCCCGGGTAAGAAATTGTATGGTCATGGCTTACGGAATTCGCTGTTAACCGGGCATATACATCTCCCGACTTACGGCCTGAATATTCTTTTATGGTTCTGATCATTTCAGATGCATTCAGCCAGGATAGGGAATTGAACCTGAATGATTCCGTGAGGGACCAGTTAAACTCGTAGTTGCCTGATTGTTCCAATTTTTCTATACAGTCAATAGTCCGTAATGGGGTGGTTGGGAAAAGTTCAAAGGATAGGGCAGGAAGGGGAACCGATAAACCCGATAAGACCTCCAGTTCAAATCCCTCCACATCAATTTTGCAAAATACAGGATTACCATAGCGGGCTAGCAGATCATCCATTGTTTGAACTTCAACATCTGCATAATCCTCCCAGGCAACCTCGGGTTCGAATTCTGCCATAATATTTTGCCAATTTCCTGATAATGTGGAGATTGCCGGGTTCATTCTTGAAATATACAGCCGGGCTTTACCCGGTCTATGGCCTATGGCTGCAGTCTCCAGGGTAAAGGAGGGATTGCGGGCGAATTTTCTCTTTAGCAGCCGGATGAATGCCGGCTGCGGTTCAACCGCCACAACAATGGCTCCCATGCTGAGCCATGTTGCGGTGCGATTCCCGGTATGCGCTCCAATATCAAAACATAAATTTCCCGGTTTGATGAATTCGCTGTAAAACCGCACCATTCTTTTCCGGTTAAACGGCTTGTAGTCGTAGATCAGGCGGCTTTTGAACATGCCGAGGCTGCGCCTTACCGACCGGACTTCGGTTCCCGTTTTAGTCTTCATCATAGGATGCCCATGCAACCGGTGATTCACCCAGTTTTACACTAATCCTGCCGGTAAAATGGCCGGTTGCCTTTTCTTTCACAGCATTGTGAATATATCGCGCCATGAACTCTGTAGTTGTCAGTTTTCCCTTAAATTCGGGAAGTTCATCCAGGTTTTTGTACCTGAATTGTTCAAGTACCAGGCTCAGTATTTCGGAAGCCAATCCAATGTCGATTACAGTATTAAATGGCTCAATCGATCGGGAATAGAAGGTGACATCTGCAACGTAGGTTGCGCCATGAAGAGATTGCGCGGGTCCGAATGCAGGATTATCAAAGGAATGGGCGATCATAAAATGATCCCGGATCGTAATAGAATACATAAGAATTTAGTTATTTGTATTGAAATATCACCGCCATATCGTTCACAAGGCCATACCGGATTTGATTAAAAAGTACAGGCGCCTGTTCAAAGGGTATGATTTTATCTGCCAGCAAGTCAAAACGCTTATCTTTTAGAATATCAAATACAATTTCTTTTCTTCGCAGCAGATTCCACCTGGCCATTTTATGTGAAGGTATATGGGAAACCTGCGACATAACAATACTTTTGCGTCCGGTATGAAAGGATTCACCCAGATTCAGGGTAACGGATTTCTTTCCATAGAAACTTACTTCGGTTACGCGGCTTTCATAACCCACATGGTCAATGCAAAATTGCAGGGCTTTCTCATCGCCGGTTGCATGAATGGCCGTGTCATATATTATGTCCTTATGGGCCTGCATGTCAGGCACATCTAAGCGCAGCTGCCTTGCAATTTCTTTCCTGTATTCATTTTTTTCAAGGATAGCGACCTTTACACCCGGAATTCCGGAGACCAGCAAAGCAGTTATTGCCCCGATAAGTCCAAAACCAGCCACCAGCACAGAATCCCCAATTGATATCCGGCTATCCCAGATGGCATTTACTGCAGTTTCAACCTGGCTTGCCAGCACAGCGCGCCGCGGAGGTATGTCGCCGGGGATTTCATATACTGAGGAAGCATTCACCCAGGCCAGGTCCTGGTGCGGATGCATCAGGTGAACTGTTTTTCCCTTATAACCGGCCGGACCTTTCAGAACCCGTCCGGTAAGTGAATACCCATATTTACAGGGAAGGGAAAATGATCCTTCCATATAAGGGACTGCCATTTGTTTCCTGATCGATTCCGGGATTAGCCCTGAAGCGACAAGTTTTTCTGTTCCCATGCTGACAAGAGAGTAAAGCGATTCAATCAACAGCATACCATCTTCACCGGCGGGCATTTCCTGTTCCACAATGACCGATGCTTCGGACGAATTATGCCATAATGCATTCGCTTTCATTATCCTCACTGTTTAATGCATCCCCTGATCAGCATTCCCTCACCCATTGGAATGTACTTGCAGTTCTGCAGGGATATGGCATCTTCAACCCGGACGATACCCTTAAAATCAATGGATATACCTGAACCCATAATGACGGGTGAAATATAAAAATTGATCATGTCGGCTGCCTTTTCCCTTATAAATGCAGATATTGTGAAAGCTCCACCCTCAATATAAACCGAATAGATGCCACGGGCATATAATTGCCCGAGAATATCTTCCGGATGTATCTTTCCGGAATCAGCTGTCATGATCACCTGTTCAATTCCTTTTGTTTCGGGAACAGAGGTGGTTACAAGGTGAAATACAGGATCCCCGCTTTCAAGGATGCTTGTAAAATAGCTTGCGGAATTTCCAACAACCACCTTCACGGGATTGGGCCCCTTAACATACCTGACAGTAAGGGCCGGTTTGTCATTTATCAGCGTATTCGCCCCGATCAGTATGGCATCAGACAATGCCCTCATCCGGTGAACATAAATGAGGTTTTCCGTATTGCTGATCCAACGTGAATTATGATTCAGCGTGGCCATCCTGCCATCAATACTTTGAGCAAGGTGAAGTACTGAAATTGCCCGATGCATTTTAAACGCCCGGGCAGGCATCGCGCACAACGAAATAAAAGAACTGATGAATTCAATGGCGGGCCGGTTCAGTTGACCCGTTTGCAGTACCTCCACCCGTAATTCAGTATCCACATAAAATATAGCGACTCTTTTACCCGGATTATAGATCTTTTTCAGTGAAATCACAAGGGCATGCTGACCCCCGTTAATTTCCGGGATATCATTAACATACATCTGAATTTCAGGCCTGTGATACAGGGCAGCTATCAATTCGGTTCCTGACGGATCCGAAACAAATTGTCTTCTGAATCCGAGCAAAATGTTCCATATTATGTCAAGCTGAATGATCAAATGAAGTTGGTTTAATATATATACAATTGAGCAGGCATACTGTTTAGTAATTGGAACATTATTTTGAACTGATCCACCCTGTTGAGGCTGTTTGTTTCCCTGTTGTATATTGTATACGCCTCCTTATATGAACAAATGATGGCAACAATTGTAATTATACTATAACTGAAAAAAATGCGCCGGAACGAGATAGGATTTTGGCTTTTGTTTCTTATTCTGAATTTTCTCTATTTTCTGCCAGGTTATCTCGTTAATGCTGATTCATCTGCATTTTTTCCGGTTCAGGGCTTTTTACAGGGCAGTATCTACGAAAGGGTAAAAACTGTTTTTGTACGTTCAAACTATGATATTTTTCGCCTCTTCGTAGACCTGGTTCTGATTTCATCGACGTATTACGCCTTGAGAAAACATCTCAGACTGCAATGGTTCGGATGGTTTGCAGGGATTTATTATGTAATCACCCTTGCATTCATTACATATTACGTTTCATTCGAAAAGATCTATCTAATACCTCCTATGTTGTATAATGACATCTCCCTTATAAAACTGGGATTTGCAAATATCTTTAGTGGAAATTGGTATATCCCTGCAGGAATTCTACTGCTTGTCCTGCTACTGTCATATGGATTGATCCTGATGGTCAGGAAAATGATCAGGATGTTGCATGAAATCAAATGGAGCAGATGCAGTATGTCTGTTATCATTATCCTTTTTGTTCTCATCCTGTTGAATACCGTGAAATCCGGTTTTACCTTTGCGTCAAACCAGGGGTTCCAGGAGGCATTTGCCCTGATTGGCCATAATATAAAGATTTCTGCCGAAGCCCGGAGGAATCTGATGTATTTCAACGTGGACAGGATAAACAGTCAAATGAACTACCGGCAGATAAGCCTAAAATCAAAACCGGATATCTATCTTGTTTTTGTGGAATCATATGGGAGGTTGCTCTATGAAAACCCTGAGTTGCGTGAACCTTATCTGCGATGTATGGACAGTTGCGGGACCGGGCTTCTGCAAAATGGCCTGGGGGCGGTAACCGCTTTCAGTATTTCACCCGTTTCCGGAGGACAATCATGGGTAAGCTATTCCACGGTTATGTTCGGGTATAACATCCGCAACCAGGGAACCTTTAATTCCCTTCTCAAAGATCCTGCAATGTTTCGGTATGATAATCTTTTCAGGGTACTGAACTTCAACGGTTACAAAACATACAGGCTCAATGCCATGCCCCAGGCCTCCAACATTGAAGTACCCTGGGAAACCTATTCCCGCTTTTACAGTATCGACAAATGGATCAATTTTCCTGACCTGAAGTATACAGGCAGGCTATATGGATTCGGACCATCACCCCCTGATCAGTATTCAATCAATTTTGCCGGCCGTTACATTAATGAGGACAGTCCCGGACCACGTGCCTTGTTTTTCATTACACAAACAACACACAATCCGTTCTATAGTCCCGATTCTATTTCCCTCGACTGGCAAAGCCTGAATGGGAAAGCGGACAGCATATCTTTTCATGCCTCGGTATTTTTAAAAAAGCCCGGTATCGCGGATTATTCAAAGGCGATTCAATATGATATCTCAGCCCTTGTACAATTCATAACGCAGGTACCCGACAGCAATGCTATCTTTATTCTCATCGGGGACCACCAACCGCCCTATTTTACGAGTGCTGACGATGGTTTTGAAACACCAGTGCACATCATCAGCAGGAATAAGGAATTTACAAAGGCATTCCTGCAATTTGGATTCAGGGAGGGGATGAGAGCGGATGAAAAGGCCCTGCCAATACGGCACGAGGGCTTTTATTCAATGTTCATGCGCGAATTTGTTCGGTTGTACGGCACAGATCTTTCACAATTGCCTGAGTTTAGACCCTTTGGCATAAAAATAAGCGAATTATGAGTCTGAAGCAATGGAATATTATACACAGCATCGCCATTCTGATCGCGCTAAGTATTTTTCATCTCACCGGCTGGTATTGGCCTGTGCTTGCCGTTGCTTTTCTTTCTGTAGTATTATTATGGACCACCCAGTGGTATACAATATCAGAATTAAGACCTGCAGGCGGGTATGCCAACCTTCTGACCTTACTTAGGTATATTATCATGCTGCTGATCGTAGCTTTTTCGGACGTATGGCCGTTATGGAGCCTTGGGATGCTCTTTACAATACCTCTGTTGCTCGATGGACTGGACGGTTATCTTGCCAGGAGACTGAACCATTCGACCCGGTTTGGTGCCCTGTTCGACCTGGAAGCGGATTCCCTTTTTGTTACGCTAACAGCCATGATTTTGTATGAAAGGAATATTATAGATGCCTGGTTGTTGCCCGCAGCTTACATGCGCTATTTTTATGTATTACTGATCTCACTTTTGCAGTTGAACAGGGTACAGGAAAAACGGACATACTTTGGTCCGTCCATTGCGTTTATCATGTTTGTTAGCCTGATCCTTGAGTTTTTATTCGAGTCGCCTGTCACACGTGTGATCCTGTTTTGTGCTTCCTGCCTGATTGTCCTCTCGTTTATTTATTCTTTTTTCGGAGTTATTTCAAGCAGGAGGGATGTTTGATGAAAATCAAACAGCCTGCCGGGTTAAGACCTTTAAGATTGTGGTCTTCATCTTTTTTTGTAATTTTACATCTTTTTCCGCCCATTTAAAGAGAGTTCTTTCCATGCTCAAGATATTAAATAAGCCATATCCGTTTAATGACGATCTGAAATATAATACTAAAGTTATTTTTTTCATCAGTATTGGTATTTTTGTATTCCTATGGCTTTTCCAGCCATTTGAAATCGATTCCCTTGATACAAAAAACAAGTATTATCTTTTAGTTGGTTTCGCGATCATCACGTTTCTTACCCTCAGTATTTACCTGTTATTTATCCCAAGCCTATTCCCAAAGAAGTTTTCTTCTGCTGTATGGACGATCAAAAAGGAAATTGCCTGGAACCTATGGATATTGTTTACAATCCTGGTAGGTTATTTCTTTTTTACCAATTCATTGGGCGTGATGAAATTTAATTTTTATATGGTGATCAAAATGGTGCTCACGGCCATTCTGCCCATTACGGTAATGATCATTATCAATCATAATAAAATGTTGCGATCCAATGTTAAACATGCTGAAGAACTCAACAAGCAATTGAAAGAACACAAGCAGAACCTGGAAAAGGTGATCAATTTCAAATCGGATTATCAGAAAGACAGCCTGGCCTTAAAAGTTAATACGCTGTTGATCATCCGGTCGGCGGACAATTATATTGAAGTGTTCTGGAAAGACGGGGAAGTAATTAAAAACCAGATGGTTCGCTGTAGCATAACCCTGGCAGAAGAAGTAGTGAAAGATCATAAATTTATCTTCAAATGTCATCGCTCATATATCGTCAATATCAACTATATTGACCGCTTTGAAGGAAACTCACAGGGCTATAAGCTCTTTTTTGAAAACGTGGGTTTTCCAATCCCGGTTTCAAAAAACCTTGTAGGCAGACTACAGGAATTAATCTAATATTCTGACCTTATCTTCCCGGGTTTTCACCCCTGAAAATTCAATTTTCACCCCTAAACTTGAATTTTAACCCTATAATTTATCAATCATCCCTTTTATTTAAAAACAGGTATCCATCAGGGTAACTTTGTGGTTTAACTAAGAGGATTTTAAATTTTGTGGAAGATGGATGCATTGAGAATCGGAGATATTGAAGTAAGGTTTCCTATTATTCAGGGAGGCATGGGTGTGGCAATTTCATTGTCGGGACTGGCATCAGCCGTTGCCAATGAAGGAGGAATAGGTATCATATCAGCTGCGGCGATCGGGATGAATGAACCGGATTATATTAAAAATTCCAGGGAAGCTAACAAAAGAAGTCTGCTGAGAGAGATCAGAAAGACAAGGAGCCAGACGAAAGGGATAATGGGGGTAAATATCATGATGGCGTTGACCGATCATGAAAATCTTATTAAAGTAGCGGTTGAGGAAGGTGTTGATATTATTGTACTTGGAGCGGGACTGCCGCTCAGGATTCCAGGTATGCTTGCAGAAGCCGGCCTCACAAATCATCATACCAAGCTGGCAGTGAAGGTTTCATCAGCCAAGGCAGCCAAACTCATTTTTCAGTATTGGGCTAATAAATACCAGTTGATTCCTGATGCTGTGGTTGTTGAAGGACCAATGGCCGGCGGGCATCTGGGATTTAAAAAGGCCGAGCTTGAAGGAGAACTGGTACCCTTGAAGCAGTTAATAGAAGAAACTGTAAGTACTGTGCGGGTTTTTGAAAAGCAGTTCGGAAAGAGCGTGCCTGTAATCGCTGCAGGAGGAATATATACAGGCAAGGATATGTTTGATATTATGCAGGCTGGAGCAAAGGGTGTTAAATTAGGAACCCGGTTTGTAACGACCTACGAATGCGATGCATCACAGGAGTTTAAGGATGCCTATATAAATTGTAATAAGGAAGATATTACTCTTATCGACAGTCCGGTTGGATTGCCGGGCCGTGCAGTAAGAAATGAATTCATTAACCAGATTCAGCAAGGGAAAACAAAGCCTTTTAAATGTACCTGGCACTGCCTGACTTCATGTAATTTCAGGGAAGCGCCATATTGTATCGCACAAGCTCTGTTTAACTCTGCCCAGGGTAATATGTCGGAAGGATTCGCTTTTTCCGGCACGAACGGATATCTCGCGAAAAAGATCCAGCACGTTTCAGAAGTCTTCAGTGAATTGGTTTCTGAATATGTTGCAGCCTCAGCCCTATATCGTATTGCACTTGCTAAAAGTCAATTTGTACCTGTAGCAGGATAATAATTTTCAATTAAATATAATTGTGACCAGGTTGATGTGCAACCTGGCGAAAAGGTTAATGTAATATGGAAACTATAATTGAAAAAAAAATAGAGGATGATCGTTCCTGGGAAAAGATCATAATGAAATACAACAGGCCGGATTTGAAAAGAAGTATCTGGCAAATCGTGAATTCATTTGTTCCCTACGTTGTACTCTGGTACTTCATGGTACTGAGTCTGCAATACTCTTATTGGCTGACACTGGTCCTGGCTCTCATATCATCCGGATTTCTGATCAGGTTATTTATAATTTTCCATGATTGCGGCCATGGTTCTTTTTTTAAATCAAAAAAAACAAATGATATCATCGGCAAGATCCTTGGAATACTGGTTTTCACTCCTTATTCCCACTGGCATAACAATCACAGGATACATCATGCCACTTCAGGCGACCTTGATAAACGCGGAATAGGAGATGTATGGACCCTTACGGTAAATGAATACCTTGCCCTGCCAAAAAGGCAACAGCTGTTTTACCGGTTGTACCGCCATCCGCTCCTGATGTTTACAATCGGTTCGGTTTACCTTGTATTGTTCAGGAACCGGATAACCCATAACGGAATGACCCGGGAAGGAAAAAGGAATGTTCACCTTACCAACTTAGGCTTGTTGATACTGGCAACCGTTCTTGGTTTTACAATCGGGCTGAAAGCATTTCTGCTGATCCAGCTGCCGATCATTATTTTTGCCCATACGGCAGGCCTTTGGCTATTTTATGTACAACACCAGTTTGATGATGTATATTGGGATCATACTCCCGATTGGGGATACGCCACGGCAGCTGTTGAGGGCAGTTCCTTCCTGAAACTGCCGGTTGTTTTTCAGTGGTTTACCGGGAACATAGGCTTCCATCATGTTCATCACCTGAGCTCAAGGATTCCCAATTATAACCTGGAACGATGCCATTATGAAAATGAATACTTCAGGAGGATAAAACCTCTTACGTTCTGGGCCAGTTTCAAAACACTTAACCTGAGATTATGGGATGAAACGCAAAGGCGAATGATCAGTTTCAGGAAACTGGCCTTAATCCGTTCCTAGAATATTACAGGGGATTTGCGTGTCGTCTTTTCTTAAATTCAGTTATCTTTAAAGAAAAGACGACATGAGATTTCTTAGGCTAATTTTCGGGTTATATGCTGTTCTGGCAGTCTTGGGTTGCGACAAGTCACCCGGCTTCCTGAAAAGCAAAACGCAACAGGTTGATACAGTCAGGCCCCCATATCTTGAAAAACAAGGTACTGCCACCAGGCTTATTGTTAAAGAAAGACCTTTTCTGCTGATTTCGGGCGAGCTTCATAATTCCACCTGCGGGGGTTTTGAAAGCATAAAACCCGTGTGGGAAAGGATGGCCAAAAAAAATCTTAATTCTGTTATTGCCTCCGTATCCTGGGAACTGGTAGAACCAGAGCAGGGAAAATTCAATTTTGCCCTTGTAGACAGCATCATTACCGGCGCTCGAAAAGCCAATTTAAAGTTGGTACTCATTTGGTTTGCCAGCTGGAAAAATGCCAGTTCGGTTTACATTCCCTCATGGGTAAAGAGGGATTACCTGAAGTATCCCCGGGTAAAGGACGAACATGGGAAGACGCTGGAAATACTTTCTACATTCGGTGAGGCCTCCCGCGATGCTGATTGTGCTGCCTTTGCCGCACTTATGAAGCATATCAGGGAAATTGATGCAAGGCAGCAAACTATAGTGATGATGCAGGTTGAGAATGAAGTTGGAATACTTGATCACCTGGGTAAATCACCTGGGAATGCGCGGCGTGATTTCAGTGCACCGGCGAATGCGGCCTACCATGGGCAGGTACCGGCAGAATTGATCAAATACCTTTCCGCCCATAAAGACAATCTTTACCCGGAATTGAGCAGGGTGTGGCAAAACAATGGGAGCAGGACTTCCGGCACATGGGAGGAGGTATTTGGCAAAAGTGAATTCAAGCCAAATGCTGAGGATTGGCAGTTCTTTTCGTTTTATACGGAGGAACTTTTCTCAGCCTGGAATTATGCCGGCTATATCCAAAAGGTTGTTGAGGCCGGAAAGAAGGAGTATAACCTCCCGATGTATGTAAATGCCTGGCTTAAGCAGCCTGCCACTTACTGGCCCGGAAGGTATCCGTCAGGAGGCCCGTTGCCCCAGGTTATCGATATATGGAGGGCAGCAGCGCCTTCAATCGATTTTATTGCACCGGATATCTATACGGAAGAATTTACCTGGGTATGCAAGGAGTATACCCGGAGCGGAAATCCTTTGTTCATTCCTGAAATCCAGCGGGGAGACAATGCGGCCATGAGGGCATTTTATGCTTTTGGAGAATTCAATGCCAGTTGTTTTGCTCCTTTCGGAATTGACCATGATATTCCCCCGGGGACAATTGACCCGTTGGATGAGACTTACAAAGTGCTGCGAAATATGTCAGCCATAATCCTTCGCAACCAGGGCAAAGGAACCATGAGGGGTCTCCTGGTCAGTGAAGATTCCACAACGGGCCAGACGGATTTGGGAAATTTCCGGATCGAAGCGCGACTTGCCGGCAATCAGAAGAATGGGGGCGGAATTGTAATTAAAACCGGTCCGGAAGAATTTGTTATAGCAGGAAAATCACTTGATGTATTCTTTTCTTCGTATCTCGATTCAATGCATGTTGGTATTGATGTTGTGGATGAGGGCATCTTCAATGGCGAAAAATGGGTTCCCCTTAAAAGGCTGAACGGTGATGAGGTACACGCCAGTACATGGTCGGGTACCGGTCTGAAGTTTCCGGATGACAGGGTTAGTATCCAACGAATATCGCTCTACCTGTATAAATAAATACTAAACCATGTATTTTATATATTCATACCCCCCCGGGGCTTGGTATGCTGTTTCCGTCCCCACAGGCAAACAGGGTTTTATTTATTACTGATTTAACCTGAAAAGCACTTTTTCGTAAACGTTTTCCAATTATAAACGTATATTCAGGTTCAATACAGTAATCACACTATCAATTCCTGAATGGAAACAAGCCAGAATAAAGAAAGAAAAAAGACATTATACATTGACATGGATAACGTTCTTGTTGACTTTCCAAGCGGCATTGTAAAACTGGATGAAGAATCCAGGAGAAAATACGCGGAAAATTATGACAATGCGCCTGGCATTTTCGCGTTAATGAAACCGGTGTCCGGCGCCATTGAAGTATTCAACAGGCTGGCTGAAAAATATGATGTATTCATCCTTTCCACGGCACCCTGGGAAAATCCTTCAGCCTGGTCGGATAAGCTTAAATGGGTTAAAGAGCATCTTGGTGAAAACGCGTATAAAAGGCTGATCTTAACCCATCGGAAGGATTTGCACATTGGGGATTTTCTCATTGACGACCGAAAGAAAAACGGGGCAGGAAATTTCAGGGGCAAGCTTATTCTGTTCGGATCAGGCAGGTTCAGGGATTGGAAGGCAGTAGAAGATTACTTTTTGCGAACAGGAAGTGAATAGTCTACTTCTCAAATAGTTATTCCATACCTTTGTAAATAACTATTTTAACCCTTTAACCAACATGAAGTTTACCCGGGATGACTATAACAAAAGAATCATCGATACGGCCGGCAAAATTCCTGATGATGAACCTGTTTTCCTCTTAAGGGCCCAGGATGTTTATGCCCCCTCTACCTTACGTTTTTATGCCAAACTTCTGGAAGAAGATGGAAACACGGATATGGCAGATGAATTGCGCCTTCATGCCCGGCATATGGTAATCTGGCAAAAATCAGTAAGGGTGCATAAACCGGACAAATAGGACGCGCTTCCCCCGTTTATGATTTCATCGATTGAGGGAGTCAGGTGGCAGCGGTCGTTTTTGAAGAATCTGAAGAACGCAGGGTTAAAATGTCCCTGTCAAAATTATACAGGCTCTCACTTCCCAGTAGTTTTAATTTGTCAAGTATAGAACGTGCATTTTTTTCTTCTTCAATCTGCTCATTTACATACCACTGTACCCAATGATGCGTGGTATAGTCTTTTTCAGCAATTGTAACGGCAACAATTTCACTTATAGATGCCGTAATATGCTGTTCATGGGCATAAACCTGTTCAAACATTTTCCTTACATCAGTATAAGTTACCGGGGGCTGTCTGAATGCGGGAATAATGGCATTTCCGGCACTGTCGTTAATGTAATGAATAAGTTTCAGCATATGCATATGCTCTTCTTCGGCCTGTGCATAAAGCCATTGCGAAATTCCCGCATATCCTTCTGATTCAGCCCATGAGGCCATAGCAAGATACAGGTTGGAAGAATAACCTTCTTTTTCAACCTGTACATTTAAAATATCCTGTACATTTTTGTTTAGCATAATAGATATAATTTATTTGGTAAACATAAAATCGTGTTAATTAGTTCAACGACATGAATTATTTTCATTACCGGAAATCAGCCTTTCGCGGGTCATGTAAAAGGAGCAAGTTATCATATCTCTATTTAACCAGGATGGAAGGGGTCATTGTAATTTTTGACCGGATTGAATTCGAGATCAGGCAGGCCGCCTCTGACTTGTTCAGTATCCGTTCTGCCTTTTCCCTATCTACTTCATTTACAATAGTTACTACAGGTTCGAGTATGATTTCAGACATAATATACCTTCCCTCTACCTGCTCGAGTTTGCCTTTCGATTTGCATTCGAAATGGGTGAATTCGAGTCTGGAGTTTTCTGCAATCGCTAAAAAGGTGGTCATCAGACAACTGCTGACAGCAGCTGTAAACAAATGTTCGGGAGACCAAATACCGGGTATGCCTTTGGGAAATGGGGGAGGTGTGGCCACTTCGAGGCCGTTATTTTCTTCCTTTTCCGGATTATTCAGCTCAGGTGAACTGAGCAAGCCTTTACGATCCTGAATCCAGGTTACATCTACATTATAATAGTGTGCATCCATTTTTTCTATTTATTTAATTTTCTTTCCAAACGCTGCCAAGACCCTCCATTAATAACCCTGGCATACCCTTTTGATTCCAGTATTCCTTTTGCCGATGCACTTCTTAATCCGGTTGCACAGCACGTGATAACCGGCTTGCTCTTCGATTTAAGCTTATTCAGGTTTTCTGACAACTTGTTGACCGGAATATTGATCGATCCTTCAATGTGTCCGGTAACATATTCACCATGACTTCGGACATCGAGTATAACGGCCCCTTCAGACATCAACCCGGAATAGTCGGTCCCGGCCGAACGGAAAAATTTCATTATTGATTCAAACATAATATCGGATTTTCTCTGGTTTAATTGATCTTACAAATATAGGATTAAGAATCAATTAAATCTTTATAGTATCACTTAAATCTTTATAATATCACCCCAAAAGCCATCACTAACTTATGCAACTGATCCCGCAACTTAACCGATTGCGCCGTTTTCTATTTTACTACGTATACAGGAATACATGAAAATCAAAAAAAACATGCTTAGATTAGTCATACTTGCAATGTTATTAGCCTTTTCAGGTATCGGGACCTATACCGGAAAAGTAATAAAAATAACGGACGGGGATACCATAGTTGTATTGAACCGGAGCAAAGAACAAATAAAGATCAGGCTCGAAGGAATCGATTGTCCGGAATCGCATCAGGAATATGGAGAAAAGGCTAAACAGGCAATAGCGGGATTATGTTTCGGGAAAGAGGTGGAGATCCGGAAAAGTGGTACAGACCGCTATGGGAGAACCCTCGCTTTTATTTATGTTGGTGATGTATGTGTCAATAAGCAACTGATCATCCAGGGAATGGCATGGCACTATAAAAAATACAATAAGGATCCTGAACTGGCCCGACTCGAGGCAGAGGCTAAACAGAACAAGGTGGGGTTATGGTCACAGCCATACCCTATAGCGCCTTGGGATTTTAGACGGTAAATAGTTCCCGCGGATCAAGTAGAGTAGATTGTGCTTGCAGGGCTTAAGTATCTCGCAGATCTCGCATATTTCGCAGATAAAGAATATCTAAATTCTGGAGATGTTAATCGAATGCAATGAGATTTCTCAGCGACCTCAATAAAGCCTGGTAAACAAAACTTCCGGCCTCTGTGTTAAAATTTTGGGCCATCTCACCAATGCCCAATGCTTTCTCGAAAAACAGAATAGGAGTAACATTCTCAGCCCAATTCGGGTATTATAAAATGAAACGTAACACCACTATCCCGGTTTGATTCTGCCCAAATCCGTCCCTGGTGTATTTCAATTATTTTTTTACATACTGTCAAACCGATCCCCTTACCTTCAAATTCGCTTTCATCAGAATGCAACCGTTGAAACATAGTAAAGAGTCTATCAAAATGCCCGGGAGAAATCCCAATACCATTATCACTTATCGAGAATTTCCATCCATCCCCGGTTTTTTCGGAAGTTATCCTGACAATCGGTTTGGTATCTTTACGATGAAATTTAACTGCATTTCCAATCAGATTCAGAAAAACCTGGTGCATTTCAATTTCATAGGCATTAATCACCGGCATTTCCGAAACATGAATTTCTGCACCTGAAGCTTTAATTGTTGCATAAAGATCTGAAATTGCATTATCAATCAATTCATTTAATCTTATCAAACGGAGTGTTTTGTTCTGTCCCAGTTTTGAATAATCCGATAAGGCATGTATCAATGTATAAATCCTTTTGGCTGAATCTTTAATCATATTCAGATATTTATGGGCATTTTCATCAATTACGCCTGAATATTCTTTTTCATATAATTGTATAAGATTATAAATCGTTCGAACAGGCTGCTGGAGTTCATGTGAAGAAATAAAAGCAAACTGTTTCAATTCATGGTTATGACTTATATATTCTTCCAGTTGTTTGTAAGCATTCGTCAGCTCATCCATTTTGGTTTTAAGCTCGGTTTCTGCTTTCTTTCTTTCAGTAATATCGATGACCGACAAAAGGCATTGCTCTCCATTTTCAATAACATGGCCTGTCATATACACATAGGTATCAGCTGATGGATTGACAGCCAGAGTAACCTCACATGTTTCAATTTTTTTGAGGGTAAATACTCTTTGGAGAAAATCATTGAAAATTAAATTTGTATCCCTGGAAATGAACATACTGAGTTTCAGATTTACCAATAGTTGCCTTTCCTGGCCCAACAATCCGGCTCCTTTCAGATTAAGCTCCCTGATATTTCCATCCTTTGAAATCGTAAAATAGGCGGTTGGTGCAAAGTCATATAATTCTTTATACTTTTCATTTGCTGTGGCAGCAATCTGTTCCCTGGCAAGTATAAGCTCTTCATTCTGCATTTCCAGCTCAATCTGGTGCACCTCAAGTTCATGTACCAGTTTTCGCACATCCTCCTCCGTAGAAAATGCATCAATCCTAAAAATCCTTTTCCTAAGTTGATTTTCTGCTTTTTTCCGCAAAATTTCAGCATCAGAAGAAATTGCGCGTTTTTTCAAGGCATGCGGATATTAGGTACTGAAAATTTCTCCAACCCGGATGAATATTTCCCTATTTACCTGATTAAAATAACTTTGAGGTTGAATATATGATTAACTAAGCAGTACCAAAAAAGTTCGATCAGATTATTCCGGGGTGTTGTTTTTAACACTTGCAAAATTGAATACCAGGTTATAAAATGAGTTAAGGTCATTTAGATTCTTAAATAAACAAAGAACAAATCCCGATTTAGTCTGTTTTGAAAGACTAATCCGCCAATTATGAAAAAAATATTCATCCCAAAATCAATTCTGATTTATGGATTGAGTTTCCATTTCATTATCCAATCCTGCAGCATATCAGAGAAAAAAGCTTCATCAGTGCAAAATGACCGTAAAGCTCTGTATGAAAACTATTGTATGCCTGAACTGGTGGACAATGTCTGGTATACTTCCTCAAAAAAAGCCCCACTGTTCAAGGGTTTGGATGGTATTAATTTTAAGATTACTACCAAATCAGAAGAGTCCCGGGATTATTTTAACCAGGGTATGATGCTGTCATACGGGTTTAACCATGCGGAGGCAGCCCGATCTTTTTATGAAGCAGCCAGGCTTGATTCAACCTGTGCCATGTGTCACTGGGGATATGCCTATGTGTTAGGACCCAATTACAATGCGGGCATGGAGCCCGACAACTTCCAACGGGCATATGAGGCCGCCGGCAACGCTAAAAAGTTTTCAGAAGGATGCTCACAAAAGGAAAAAGACCTTATCAGAGCTCTTACCACCAGGTATTCAATTGATGCAACGGTAAAGCGTTCTGTTCTGGATTCAACATACGCATCCGAAATGCGAAAAGTGTATGAAAAGTATCCTAAGGATGTAGATATTGCGGCACTTTTTGCAGAATCGCTGATGGATCTGCATCCCTGGGATCTTTTCTCGAGCGATGGTGCAGCCAGGCCATGGACACCCGAAATTCTTGCAGTCATTGAAAGTTCACTGAGATCAGCTCCGAGTCATGCCGGATTAAATCATTTTTACATCCATGCAGTAGAAATGTCGAATGAGGCAGGCAAAGCCTTGCCCAGTGCACAATTACTGGATGAACTGGTACCGGGCTCAGGACATTTGCTGCATATGCCTTCACACACATATATCCGGACAGGCCGTTATCATGAAGGGGTTGTTTCCAACATGAACGCTGTAAAGGCGGACAGTACCTATACCACTGCTTGTCATGCCTTTGGGTCATATCCACTCACTCTCTATCCCCATAATTACCATTTTCTGGCAGCATGTGCTACCTTAGGTGGTGAAAGCAGAAATGCTATGATCGGTGCCTATCAGACAAAGGCGCATGCTTATAAAAAGCTTTTGCTGCATACCGGGTATACCACATTGCAGCATTTTTATACAATACCGCTTTTTGTGCAGGTAAAGCTGGGACTATGGAATGAGATCCGAAACACACCTGAACCTGATGCAGACCTCAAATATCCGCGGATTATCTGGAATTATGCCCAGGGGATGTCTGCCCTGGCTCAAAACAAAGACAAAAAGGCTGGAAGATATCTTAAAGCGATAAATAGTATTATGCAGGATACTTCATTAAAAAATATGACTATATGGGGTGTCAACAGCTTGATGGATATATGCCGTATTGCATCTCACTCATTGGATGGCGAGATACATGCAAAAAAGGGAGATCCTGAGGGTGCTGTCAGATTGCTGGAGAGCGCTATGGCTATAGAAGACCAATTGAAGTATCAGGAACCTCCTGACTGGTTTTTTTCAGTTCGCCATAACCTGGGGGCTGTTTTGATTGAATCCGGAAAATACAGCGAAGCTGTTAAAGTATATAATCAGGATCTTGTAATTTATCCTGAAAACGGTTGGGCATTGGTGGGGTTGATGAATGCCTACAATAAGCTGGGTGAAAAATCGAATTACGAGAATTCAAAAAGAAGGTTTGAGCAGGCATGGAAACATGCGGACATCACCATAGTCTCATCAAGGATAATGTAAAATCTCGCGGATCTCGCAGATTTTCGCGGATTTCGCAGATTAAAGTGTGTTTACGTGGCGTTTATTCTCGCAAATCTCGCTGATTTCGCAGATTTAATTCGAGTTAACGGGGCTTTTTTGCTCGCAGATTAAGAGTAACTAAATTCCGGAGATGTTAATCGAATGCAATGAGATTTCTCAGCGCCCTTATATAGCCTGGTAAACATAACTTTCCTATAACTCTGCGGTTAAACTTTTACATATTCCTTGTAAACTAATAACTGCAGAACTGCAAAACTGCAGAACACTGTTGTCCGGTAAAAGTATATAAAATATTAAAAAAGGGGCCGAAGCCCCTCTGAAAATGTAGTAATTTTATTTTACCACAAATAATGTTACTACATGGATAAAAGTACAATTTTTTCCGGACAGCCGA
>JBGSSA010000119.1:0-25297 GCA_041737295.1 Bacteroidales bacterium
GTCAGATGAAATCAGACCGGAATCAGCCGGCGCTGTCCAAACTTTAAAACAAAACAACATCAAATCCATACTTCTTACTGGCGATAATTCCAAAGTAGCGAAAAGTGTCAGTGAAACAATCGGTATGAATAGTTTTATGGCAGAAGTACTACCGCATCAGAAATTAGAAAAAATAAAAGAACTACAAAGCAATGGCGAATTTGTTGCCATGACCGGAGATGGAGTAAATGATGCACCGGCATTGGCACAGGCAGATGTTGGTATTGCGGTAGGTTCCGGCAGTGATATTGCAGCAGAAACAGCCGGAATTGTCCTGGTTAACAGCAATCCGAAAGACATAGTAAACCTGATATTATTTGGTAAATCTACGTATCGAAAAATGATTCAAAACCTTATCTGGGCCACAGGCTATAATGTGATTGCGCTTCCATTAGCGGCAGGTGTTTTGTACAAATTGGGCGTAATATTAAGTCCTGCAGCAGGTGCAGTTTTGATGACGGTGAGTACGGTAATTGTAGCTATTAATGCAAGTACGTTAAAAGTTAAACAGTAGTGTGAAAAATAGTCTTATTGGCCTTGGAGCTGCTGAATAAGTGGTTATTTGAAATCAAAAAGCGTTGTCCCATAAATGATAACCTGGTAAATCCTACACCTGTGGAGATATTGGTAGAAATCAAATAACACTTAAGCATGAAATAGGGATGTTTAGAGGTAGTGTTAAAATATAAGTTATACTATTAGTTAAAAAGGCTTATATGTTAATTATTTAGAAACCTTCGGAATATCAGCCTTCACGAATTATAGAATGTATGAATCATGTAAATCTTATTAAGAATTGTATAATGATTCCACCGCAATAGCCGCCTAACTTCACCAGAGATGGTTTCAACAATTTAAAAAAAGCAAAGTTATGAAAAGAAAATTTTTGCTTCCCGTAATACTCTTTGCAGGGTTTATGTTAACAAATTTTTCAGTTTACGAGGTTTATGGTCAAACACAACAAAATAAGCAGATTAAGCAACAAACTGTTATGTATACATGCCCAATGCACCCAGAAATAATTCAGGATCATCCTGGTAATTGTCCCAAATGCGGGATGAAGCTTGTCGAGAAAAAGGATTTGCCAAAAGGGGATATGCATCAGTCACATGATTCCACAAGTATGAAACATGACGATATGAAAATGATGCATGATTCAACTATGATGAAGAAGGATCACATGATGCACGATTCGACGTCCATGAAACATAATCACATGAAGATGTAATACCAATCCATAAAATTCGCTTTTACAAAGCGAAGTGAAATTCTTTTAATCGCAATAAATTACGGGGAAAAATCTCTATCCCTTTGTCCGATAATCTTTTATAGAACAATTTTGGAAATCAAGCTTGAAGTATTTTAACTATTCTTAATATTTATAACTAATTATTATGATGAACGGAATAAATCATGGTTGGGGAATGGGATGGAGCTGGATTATGGGCCTAATCGTTCTTGCGTTTATTATTTGGCTGGTTGTTAAAGTCGTGAGTCAAAACAACAAACCAAAATCCACCTAGTAATTAGTTTTCATTTGCCCATAACGGCTCACTGGCATAAACCATCTTGCCTTTTAAGGCGATTGGTCAAGAACAAAGAACAAGCCAGGTGGTGAACTTTGCAGTTGATCCATTATCCTCCAAGCAATTAATAGAAAATAAACATTTGCTCCAATTATCCCTGGTATGTATCCGAATAAATGATTGCTGTAAATAATTTATAAACAAAAAAAGTAGAATTCTTAAAAATGTGTGAGCGACCTGCTTATTAAAACCTAGATGTAAATCATTGAATATTAATATAATTATTTATTTGTACGGATGAAAAAATCAAAATAGTGAGAAAGTTTTTTTCCATATCATTGGTACTTTTAATGCTGACAGCAATGTTACACCTTACTGTGGCAACACACTATTGCGGTGGAAAAGTAGCAGCGTTCAAAGTTTCACTTACCGGCAAATTGGCTTCCTGCGGTATGAAATGTATGGAAAGGGATTACTCTTCTACTGAGACAAACCTTTTTAAACATTGCTGTGAAGACGTTGTAACTTTATATGCAACCGACAATAATTACGCTCCTTCATTTCCTGTTATTACAAATTTATATCGGTACAATTTACAGGTTTTCAATATACCTGTAGGATTACCTGTTTACCCCTCCGCAGGTTTAACATCTATATATACAAATGTTAGCCCCCCCGATGCGTTTATGTCCACCAGCCTGGACCTCTCCGACATTTGTATTTTCCGAATTTGAAAATTTATTTTCTCTGCTATTTTGCAAATGAGCTATATCCTCATTTGTAATATCTTTTTTTTTCAACTTCGGAGCTTTACAAGAATTAAAGAAGTCAAAATCTAAAAATTGAATGATAAACTTAAAATAGTAATATTATGAAATCACTAAAGAAGTTTTTCAAAAGCTTTAAAGGTAACATTGACCATGATCAAATTGAGAATTATTATGGACATGGTGCCATTAATCACGAATATCCCGGCAATTCACACAACAGTGATAACGAATCTCAACCTGAAATTAAATACAAATGCCCGATGAAATGTGAGGGTGATAAAACCTATGATGCTCCCAGGCATTGCCCCGTTTGCAACATGAATCTAATAGCGATGAATGGCAATAATTAGAATACTTAAGTTCATCAGACTCAATAGGTGCTTGGTATTCCCTCTGTCTGTTTTCCGCCAATATTATGCTGCCCATGATACCATTACAAATTGATGAAGTCATTGCCATGTGGCAGCATATGGTACAGCGAAAACAAAAGGGAGATTCGTTATGGAAAGTATTTTGGAAAGGTGGCGGTGCACTTTCTACTGAAAACGATCAACGTTCACCTGAATTGGCAACTTTTGCTGACAACCCGTGGAAGGTTTTTAAATCATCCTTGTGGGGAATGAGTGCCTCTTGGCAATTAATCATTTCTTTAATCATAGGGCTTTGGTTGATGTTTTCCCCGACCGTTTTTCGGATGGGAATAGAAACATCCGCTGCCAACTTGAACCATTTGGGAGGAGCACTCGTGATCGTTTTTGCGGTAGTGGCCATAACTGAGGTCACTGAAGAAAAAATTTAAAAAACAAAAATTATATTCTATGATGGAAACTCAAAATCAAAATGTATTTGGCATTTACGGGTTGGGTACTATGGGAAGAAATTTATTGTTGAACATGGCCGATCATGGATTTTCCGTGGCCGGTTTTAACAGGCACAGTGATAAAGTGACTTTGCTGATGGAAGAAAGTAAGGGAAATGGCGTACAGGGCTTTACGGACTTAATTGATTTTATCAATAGCCTTAAATCTCCAAAAACTGTAATGCTGCTGGTTACAGCGGGCAAGGCTGTGGACGAAGTAATTACGCAAATACTTCCGATGTTAAATATGGGCGACATCATTATTGACGGAGGCAATTCCCACTTTACAGACACGGATCGCCGTTACAAAGATTTGGAGGCAAGGGGCTTTCATTTCATTGGAATGGGTGTTTCAGGTGGCGAAGAGGGAGCCCGTAATGGGCCAAGCATGATGCCGGGAGGCAATGAACACGCTTATGATTTGGTGAAACCTGTTTTAGAAAAAATTGCTGCACAGGTTAATGGAGAACCTTGTGTTACCTGGCTCGGGCCGGGCTCTGCCGGGCATTTTGTAAAAATGGTGCACAACGGTATTGAATATGCTTTGATGCAACTTATTGCCGAAACTTATGAGATTTTAAAGAAAGGGCTTCAGTTGGATAACAAGGCCATTCATGATATATTCAAACGATGGAATGAAGGCAGGCTGCTATCTTTCTTGCTGGAAGTAACACATAAAGTTTTTGAATTTAAAAATCCCGATACAGATAATTTGTTGCTTGATGATATTAAAGACGAAGCCAAATCAAAAGGCACGGGTAAGTGGACTTCGCAGGTTGCTTTTGATTTGCAGTTGTCAATTCCTGCCATTGACACAGCTGTTTCCATGCGGGATTTATCAAAATACAAATCATTGCGAACACAGATAGCAGAGTTGTACAATGAAAAAAATGCAGATGCATCTTTAACTGACAACACAAAGGAATACCTGATAAAATTAGAACAGGCATTTTATTTCTGCATGATAACTACCTATGCTCAGGGAATGCATTTGTTATTTAAAGCATCGCAGGCTTATGAGTACAATTTGAAACTTGATGAAGTAACAAAAATATGGCGGGGCGGATGTATTATCAGGGCAGCTTTTTTAGAAAATATGTTTAGCGCTTATCAGAAAAATGCAACGCTCGAACATCTGTTAACCGATGAAACCATTCAATCACTTCTCAGGGAAAGCCTGCCAGCAGTTCGTGAAGTTGTTACAGGAGCAATGGTATTCGGTTTAGCAATACCGGCTTATGCTGCTTCATTAAGTTACTTTGATACGATAAGAAGCGCACAGATGCCTTCCAATCTGATACAGGCGCAACGGGATTTTTTCGGGGCACATAATTATGAGCTTTTTGGCAAAGAAGGAGTTTTTCATACCGAATGGAATAGTGAGGCAAAAAAAAGTGGTAGCATTATTTGGAGGAACGGGTGATTTGAACCATCGTAAAATAATACCCTCACTTATAATTTATTTTTGGAAAACTGGTTGCCGGGTTGATCTCTCCTTCCAGAAAATTAATATACCGCAAACATGGTATTGATGAATTCAATGGATATTTTACTTTTGAAATATCAAACTTAAAGAGCAATCAATATGTCAAATTACTGCAGATATACCTCATTTATTGCATGTTATTGTTGCCATCATACAATGTGGAGGCTTGTAATGTATAATTGATTGAACAAATCTTTTACAAACATAAGAGCCCTTCACGATTCTCGAAGGGCTTTTTTATTTTACATATAATATGAAGAAAAATATTCTTGAATTAATTGGAAATACCCCGCTGGTTAAAGTGAATCGAATAGATACCGGCAAATGTTCGCTCTGGTTAAAATTGGAAAACACCAATCCAGGGGGGTCAATAAAAGATAGAATAGGGCTATCTATGATTCTGGATGCAGAAGAAAAGGGACATATAAAACCCGGATCAGTATTGGTTGAAGCTACGGCAGGAAATACCGGATTGGGCTTGGCTTTGGTTGCTATTGCAAAAGGGTATAAACTTATTCTTGTAGTTCCTGATAAAATGAGCAGGGAAAAGATCTTCCACCTTAAAGCTATGGGCGTGGAGGTAGTTCTGACCCGTTCCGATGTAAATAAGGGACATCCTGAATATTACCAGGATCTGGCTGAACAAATTACGCGGCATACACCTGGCGCATATTATATTAACCAGTTTAATAATCCGGCCAATCCATTGGCACATGAAAAAACTACGGGTCCTGAAATATTTGATCAATTGAAAGGAACTGTGGATTCAATAGTAGTGGGAATTGGATCTTCCGGAACATTAACAGGTCTTACTCATTATTTCCAGAAAATAAAACCGGATGTAGAAATGATAATTGCCGATCCCTCCGGTTCTGTCATAAAGGATTATGTAACCAAGGGATGCTATGGTGAGGCCGGATCTTGGTTTGTTGAAGGTATTGGAGAAGATTTTATCCCTCCGATAGCTGATTTTTCTATGGTTAAAGGTGCTTATACTATAACGGATGAAGAAAGCTTTGAAACCGCCCGTGTATTGCTTAAAACGGAAGGTATTCTGGCAGGATCTTCGTCGGGAACTTTGATCGCGGCGGCAATTAAATATTGCCGTGAACAAGAAATAGCTAAAAACGTGGTCACATTTGTTTGCGATAGCGGTAATAAATACTTGACCAAAATGTATAACGATTTCTGGTTGAGGGATAACGGTTTGGTAAAAAGTGAACAGGTAGGCGATATTACTGACATTATTTCAAGAAATTATGAGAAAAATGAGATTATATCACTAAAACCTGGAAATACTCTAAAGGATGCTTATAAATCAATGCGTACTTATGATATTTCACAAATGCCTGTTATAGAAAACAAAAAGATCGTAGGAATTATCGATGAATCTGATATCCTGAATGCCCTTGTAAACCGGAAGGATTCGCTATGTTCGACCGTTAAGGAATATATGACATCTAACCTGGTTATTCTGACCCCAAAGGCTAAAATAATGGACCTGATGAATGTATTTTCTTCCGGAATGGTCCCCATTATCTGTGAGGCTGGAGACTTTAAGGGTCTAATAACCCGTATTGATTTGATTAATTATCTAAACCTAAGTATTTCATAACAAAAAAACACAAAATGAATTTCTCAACGAAAGCCATCCATGCCGGACAGGATCCAGATAAGTCAACAGGAGCAATTATTACTCCTATCTATCAAACATCAACATACTTTCAGGAAGGAGTAAATATCCATAAAGGATATGAATATTCAAGGACAGGTAACCCTACCCGTTCAGCATTGGAAACCTGCCTCGCCGCACTGGAAAATGGAAAATATGGTCTTGCATTTGCCTCAGGCCTGGCTGCGGAACATGCAGTATTATCTCTTTTAAGACCGGGTGATCATGTTATAGCTGCAGCGGATATGTATGGTGGTACCTATCGGCTATTTGAAGAAATCTTTAAGCCCCTGGGGTTGAAATTTTCTTATGTTGACGGTGCGATAAAAGATTTTGAAGCAGCTATTACTCCTGAAACAAAGATGTTTTGGATTGAATCGCCAACAAATCCAACATTGAAAGTATATGATATTTTCAAATTATCTGTAATGGCAAAGTTATACCATATTGCAGTTACAGTTGATAATACGTTTGCAACACCTTTTCTCCAACAGCCTTTAAGTTTAGGAAGCGATATTGTTATCCATAGTACTACAAAATACATTAGTGGTCATTCAGATATTGTTGGAGGAGCAGTGATTCTTAATGATGAATTACTTTATACCCGATTAAAATTTATTCAAAATGCTATAGGTTCAATACCCGGTCCTTTTGACAGTTGGTTAACCCTTCGGGGTATAAAGACATTGGCATTAAGAATGCGACAGCACCAGCAAAGTGCATTTGCATTAGCCCAATTACTTGAGAGGCATGATGCCGTGGAACACGTTTTTTATCCTGGACTGCCTACAAGTTCCTATTATGTCTTGGCTAAATCACAAATGAAAGGAGGCGGTGGAATGCTATCTTTCAGATTGAGAAATGCAAATAGGAATAATATAAACAGTTTCTTTTCCGGATTGAAAATATTTTCTCTTGCTGAAAGCCTGGGAGGCGTTGAATCTTTAATATGTTACCCGGCAATGATGACGCATGGTTCAATTCCCCTGGAAAGCCGACTAAAAATTGGTGTAACGGATAATCTGGTCAGATTGTCCCCTGGGATAGAAGATACAGAAGATTTGTTAAAAGATTTGGATCAGGGTTTGAAAAATTTTGCAGCTATATGTTCAAAATCAAAACAATTGCATAATAATCCTGCATGACAAGGCAAAAAATATATATTATAATCTCTTTGCTGTTGTTGCTATTGAATGTTTTAGCCGTTCAATCTCAAAGTTTACAGGAATATTCTTTAATATCACAAAAAACCTGGACTTCTGTATTGTCATCCGGTGAATGGTACAAAATCAAGATTAATCATAGTGGCATATATAAACTAACCTTTGAGGACATTATAGGCATGGGATTCTCTGACCCTTCACAAGTCCATGTTTTTGGAAACGGTGGTGCCATGTTATCCTTAATGAATTCTGATCCCCGGCCGGATGATCTTCTTGAAAACAGCATATATATGTCCAAAGGCCAGGATGGTATATTTAATGAAGGCGATTATATATTATTCTGTGGTAAGGGTCCTGTTACCTGGACCTATAATCCCAATTCAGATCTTTTTGAACATAAGATTAATCAATATAGTGATGCTTCTTATTACTTTGTAACTACTAATTCAGAAGAACCAAATAAAATAGAACAGGCACCGGAGGTATTGGAAACTCCAAATAAGATTTCAAATAGTTTCAACGACTATGATTTTCATGAGAAGAATAAATACAATTTTTTAAAATCAGGACGTCAATGGTTTGGTGAACGTATTGAATATAACTCATACGATACGGTATTCAATTTTCCAGGCCTGATAACAACCGTACCTGTCGTGCTGAAATCAAACGCAGTTAGCAGGTCGGCAAATCAAAAAACCTTTATTTACCGGAACGGTGAAAAATTTGTAGGTTCTATTTCAATAGGTGGTGTTATACTGAGCAACAGCACTGGTATATACGCTAACCAGAAATCAGGTCAATTCAGTTTTTCAGTTACGGGTGATCAGGTATCTATTAATATTGCTTATAATAAGACTCAAAGTTCCGATGAGGGATTCCTGGATTACTTAACCCTGAATGTGCGAAGAAAGCTAGCATTATCAGGGGATTACCTTTTTTTCCGTGACAAATCAATGGTAGGAAATGGTAATACGGCAATGTATTCAATTGAAAACTGCAATTATCTCACCGAAATATGGGATGTAACTGATATTGCCAAAATCAAAAAAATGAAGTCTCTACTTGACGGCACAACGCTTACATTTATTGATAATGCTGATTCCCTTAAAGAATACGTTGTGGTGAATCCGGCCGGAAATTTCTCCAAACCTGCAATCACAAGTTCATTGGGGGATCTGGGAAAGATTGCAAATCAAAACCTGCATTCAATCAGTCCGGCACAACTGTTAATCATAACCCACCCACTTTTCCGGGAGGTTGCTGATAGCATTGCTTTGTTCCATCAGATAAAGGATAATATGAGCGTGCAAGTTGTAACAACGGATCAGATTTACAATGAATTTTCATCGGGAGCTATGGACGTAAGTGCCATCAGGGATTTTACAAAAATGATATATGACAGGTCTGCATCGGATGAAAACAGGCTTAAGTATCTACTGCTTTTGGGCGATGGATCCTATAATAATATTTCACGTTCGAGTGGAAATCCAAATTATATCCCCACTTATCAATCCGAAAGCTCGCTTAGTGCATCTACTTCTTATGCTTCAGACGATTTCTTCGGGTTATTGGAAAATGAGGAGGGAGGTACAACAACCATGGAGTCCTTTACGGTTGATATTGGTGTCGGACGTTTGCCTTCAAAAACACCCTATGAGGCCATGGTCCTTTATAAGAAGATCAAAAACTATAACATAAGCAGTAACATGGCCGATTGGAGGAATAATATTTTATTCATTGGCGATGATGAAGACGGCAATATACATATGTCACAGGCAAATAGCCTTGCAGATTGGGTAAGAACTAATTATCCTCAGTTTGCAGTTAAAAAAGTACTTCTTGATGCATATAAACAGGTTTCTACTTCATCAGGAGCGCGATATCCGGAAGTAAGTCGTATAGTCAATGATAATGTTCAGAAGGGGATATTAATATATAATTATACCGGCCATGGCGGAGAAAGGGGTATAACAGCTGAACAGATCCTGATGGAGGAAGATCTTAATAAACAAACCAATACCAATAATTTGCCCCTATTTGTAACCGCAACATGCTCATTCAGCCGCTTTGATGATCTATCCGATGATGAAGGCAATCTGGTAGAAAGCACTTCCGCAGGCGAAGTATCGCTGTTAAACGAAAACGGAGGCAATATTGCCCTCCTATCTACTACACGAATTGTATATTCTGACAGGAACTATTATCTGAATGATAAATTTTATAGGGTAGTATTTGAAAAAGATTCAAGCGGTCATTATTTTAAACTGGGAGATATTATTCGAAAAACGAAGAACAACTCTGGTATAAATCAGAACAAATTGAGCTTTATCCTACTGGGGGACCCTGCCCTAACCCTTGCAATTCCGGAGTTTACTGTTCATACCGATTCGTTGAATGGTATGGCTATATCTACCGCGGTTGATACAATGAAAGCTTTTTCACGTGTCAGAATTTCAGGACATATTGAGGACATCAATCATTATATTGCAAATACATACAATGGGATTATCTATCCATCCGTGTTTGATAAAAAACATATCATAACAACGCTGGCAAATGACGGAGGAGATCCTTTTCAATTTGAAACGCAGGAAAACCTTCTATTTAAAGGGAAAGCCAGTGTTATTAATGGATATTTTTCCTTTGAATTCATGATCCCAAAAGATATTACCTATAATTTCGGAAATGGAAAAATAGTCTACTATTCTCAGAATTCAGAAATGGATGCCAACGGATATTACAATCAATTCATAATAGGTGGAACTAATCCATTTTTCTCGCCCGACGACCAGGGTCCCGATATTTCTTTATTCTTAAATGATGATAATTTTTTAGATCAGGGAATCAGCAATACAAATCCGGTTATTTACGCAGAAATTAATGATGCCAGCGGTATCAATACAGTCGGAAATGGAATTGGCCACGACATTACCGGCATATTGGATAATGATGCATCAAATCCAATTATCCTAAATGATTTTTTTGAAACAGAAATTGACGATTTTACTTCCGGAAAACTTGCGTATCCGTTGTCAAATCTTAGTGAAGGCCTGCACTCATTAAAAGTGAAGGTTTGGGATGTTTTAAATAATTCATCGGAAAAGACGATTGAATTTGAAGTAATTGCTAATAATAATCCTGTGCTGGCTACTATATATAATTATCCAAATCCAGCAAAGGAAGTCACATGGTTTAGAATTGAGCACAATAGACCGGGCGAAGACATCCAACTAACCATAACTATATTTGACATGTCTGGGAGAAATGTGGCTGTCATTCAACAATCGTTGTATACGACCGGCTTTAGCTCTGAACCCATTGAATGGGATCTTAAAGATAAAAACGGAAATATGCTGCGTACGGGGGTTTACCCATACCGTATTAGGATAACAGACAGTAAAGGCAAATTTGCTGAAAGCTACCAGAAACTAGCAATTATTAGGCCTTAGAACTGTTTAAAAGTTTATTAAACTTGCAATGAACAAATGGCAAGTTAATATGAAGAAATTTTATCCCCTGGTTCGAAGTCTGCATCTTTATTTTGGTCTGTTTATTAGTCCTCTCATTCTTATATATAGCTTAAGTGCACTGACATTTAACCATGAAGGCCAGTTAAACAAGATTACACCTGTAAAAAATTTACCAGAAGTGAGAACAAAACTGGACAAAATACCGAACGAAAGTTCAGATCTTGCGACTGCTATAATTATCATCCGAAAACTTGGTATTGAAGGTGAAGTTGATTTTATTAATAAAGACAAAGATCTTATTTCCTTTCCGGTAAATAAACCCGGGTTAAAAACCCAGGTAAGAATTAACTCCCGCAATGATAGCGTTTATATCACAAGAGAAAAACTGGGATATATGAGCGCAATGAGCTTCCTGCACAAAATGCCTGGTCCGCATAATGAAAAAATACGTGGTAATTCTCTATTTATGAGGTTTTGGAAAGTGCTGACAAATGTTACCGTTTATACCTTACTCTTCCTTAGTACCAGTGGCGTGTTTTTATGGTACTTCCTTAAAATTGAAAGAAATCTGGGTCTTTTTACTATTACGCTGGGTATATGCTCATTCGCAGGATTATTACTATTAATATTCTAATTTCAATTTATGACATCTGAAATGCAGCGGGAGTCAAAAAATCTATATTTCTGGAGTCGAAAATTTCACATACACATTGGTTTATTTTTGCTTTTGTTCGTTTGGCTTTTTTCAATTTCCGGACTTCTGCTAAACCACGGCAGTAAATGGAAATTTGCAAGTTTTTGGGATGAAAGAAAGGAAAAAACAACCGTTTCACCGGTTCTGATTGATTCAAAACTGGATAGTGCTGCTTTGCTGAAAAATATAATGTGGCAGCAAAAAATATCCGGCGAAATATCTCGGGTATTAATTAGCCCCGACAGCATTGATTTCAGAATATCCATGCCCGGACATGAAAGAAACTTACATATAAATATAAAAGACGGTACCTGTACTCAGAAAGAGCTGACATTTAACGCGTGGGGAACGATGAGAATTCTTCACACATTTAATGGAATAAACAAAGAGAATCCAGATGTACCGCCTAACTGGATAGTTACCCGTATTTGGCAATTTGCAAAGGATGTCATTGCAATAGGATTCATCATTTTATGCATCAGCAGCTGGATCATGTGGTATAAATTAAGAAAAAAGTATAAATGGGGGTTATTAATTTTATTTTTAGGACTTACTATTCCAGTTTACTTAATATTCTTTTTGTAATTGATGTATATAAATCATCGGTTTTGAGGATTCTTTACTCAAATGGATTATTATCATGAAGGTAAGAGATAGCGGAATGCCAGAAGAGACAGTATGGTCTAAATTCTTCAATGTAGAAAATATTCTATCGGTCATGCAGGTAGATGAATCCATACATGATTTGATGGAAGCGGGCTGTGGATATGGCACTTTCACGATAGCTGCTGCAAAAAGAATTACCGGAAAAGTATTTGCTTTTGATATTGATCCCGGAATGATCACATCTACCAAACAGAGAGCACTCTCTGATAATATTCGAAATATTGAACTATTTAACCGCGATTTTATAGCAGACGGCACAGGAAAATCTGAAAATTCTATTGATTATGTAATGCTCTTCAATATTCTTCATCATGACAAGCCAAAAGAACTGCTAATCGAAACATACCGAATACTAAAGAAAGGAGGTAAGGCAGGTATCATTCATTGGCGAAGTGATATTGAAACTCCCAGGGGACCCGAATTATCTATTCGGCCCACACCCGAGCAATGCGTTGAATGGTCTATTCAAAACGGATTCATGATTGCTAAGGAACCTGACGTACTTGAACCATTTCATTTTGGTCTAATTATTCAGAAACCATAAAAAGATAATTAATTATGAAGATTGGAATCATCACATAGACAAAGAAGTAAGAGAAACCTAAAATCCATTTTAGCTTGTGCTTAGAATTGATAGTACCAAATGAAAATCTAAGGTGATATACAAGGTTAAAATCTATAGGGAAAATAAACTACAATCTCCACTTCCTTAAATAAACTCGTTTTCAATATATTAAAATATTGATACTTCCTCCTATCCCAAACCTCCCATTTGCTTTTGCCATTCCATTTTCAACATTTATAATCACATCCACATCATGCGCAAAATCCTGTTTGCCTCTAAAATTGCCTTCTTTGGTGGTGTGAAAGATATATATAAATGCAGTTTTAGGATTTTGTTTTCGCAACAGGGTAAGGTCATCGGAGGTCAGACCTGCTTTACTCACAGAATCAATAAATACGAATTGGAAATTAGATAAGTCATCCGGTAGTTTTTCTGCGACTACCAGGTTTGGATGGATTGCATTGAGTCGTTCAAATTTTTCTTTAAGGGTATATCCAAAGCCTTCTTCAAAGGCAACAAACAACACTTTGCCGTGATGTTCGGCAAGATGCCGGGCTAAGTCGATGCAAAGGGTGGATTTGCCACTTTTGGGTAATCCATATACCATGGCTGAAAAACCGACCGAGGGATCTCCGATCAGTTCACGATATTTTCCTTGTAGACCTATGGTTTCAAATTGCATGGATGCAAGATCCACACTGCTTATGATACCTTCCTTTGTTTTGCTTTCCTCCGGACTTTTTTTTTACTACCGAACCCGGCTATACCCATCAATCCATTCAATGCTGCAGTATTTATTTCCGGAGCAGTTGTTTTACCTTCAAGATATATATCCAGGGACTTGATCACGTCCTGAAGCTGGCTGAAGTGAGGATCTGCTTTTGTGATCTTTTCGGCTTCTATGGCTTTGTTAATTCTTTTTAGAAGGAGCTGGGCTTTAACTTTAACCGCTTTTTTACCATGAATACCAATGAACTGTTTGACAAAGGCAATTGTTTGCATGGTCTTCTCGCTGTGCGCAATTGCAGTATACGATTCCAGGGATTTTTCGTCAATTTGTATCTGAACAGTTTCATCCATTTTCTCATAGCATGATATAAGCTGATCCTGGATGCTTTCGATTTCCCTGGCATATTTTGAAGCCTTTCGTATCCGTTTCTCCACTATGGCTCTCTGCAGGCCATTGATAAAGCTCAGAATCTGCCTGCGGTCCTTGATTTTACCATGTAGGCCTAAATATCGCTTAATGTAGGCAATCTCGAGAGCGACTTTTTCGACCTGGTTAGGCTCGTCTGATTTCACTTTTTGATCAGATTCAGACTTCTTTGATTTATCCTTGTTGGCGGACCGGTGCTTAAGTTTTTTGATTTCCTCTTCAGGGGCAATATATTTTCTGATCCATTCATCCAGATGATTCATGTATGCATCCACAACCCGCTTAATGTTATCATTGCTGTTGTAAGCCGACCAGTTGTTTTGAGCTGCACCCCGGGTCAGCTTGTCGCCGTTTTTTAGAGCGTCCGGAAGATTGGAGAAATCAACAGTCTTGATTGTTTCAAAGTAGTTGCCAGTATTGATCATAAGAGAATATTTTATGGATTTTAAATGCTTAATAATTCAAGTTCTACCTCGAGTGCCAGGGCTTCTAGCTCCAGGACTGAAATATCCCGGTTGCTTTCATCCGGAAGACTCTTTGTTACTTTACCCTTTGGAGCTTCCTGGTCCCCGGCCTTATATGCAAGGAGATAATTCAAGGTAGAAAATTCGGCTGCCCGGTCTACCGGTGTACGACCTTCCACCATCATGGCTGATTTTTTGTCCTGGATTTCTTCTTTAAGCGTATTCCACCGCTCAGAATTTGCCTCTCCCTGGTATAACTCTGCCTTTTTCTGAATGGTCTGCTTTTCAAGTTCGTACTCGGCCATTACTTTAGTCAGATCACTTTCAATTGTGTATCCCTTGGGCTTAAGAATGGTTCTTTCGGTCTTGCGAACTTTGGAGACATACTCTTTAAAATATCGGATCGTCCAGCTATTCTGAAAATAGAGGCCTAGATGGGTGTAACTGTTTTCTATCCTGCGACCTACAGAGAGTATATCCTTGTCTTCAAAAGTTGAGTTTTGAAGCAGTGTATCAATGTCATCCTTCAGTTCCCTGGCTTTTTTAATCAGTTTTGCCTTGGGATCCACCGGATCTGGTTCGGAGGCATCGGTGCTTTGTGATCGGAGAAATGAGGAGTTAACCAGGGTATTATAGAAGTTCTTAATTGCTGTTATAGACTCTTCCCGGTACCGGTTATAATCCCTGACATCATCCTGGATTTCACTGATCATCTGGATAGCCCTGTTCACTTTGCCAAATTCCCGCTGCAGCTGTTCCTTTTCCTGGTCAAAGAACATTTTTACCAAGCGGTCCACATCTGTTATGAGGGCCAGCTTGATTTCCTCAGGGTTCAGGCTTTCCAAATCTAGCACATTGCCCCTGTCACCTTTGAACCAGATATCATTGATCCTGGAAGTCTTTTCTTCCAGCTTCTGGAACACAAATACATCCATCGAATCCTGCACCAGGGGCATGACTATCCGAACATACCCAAACTCATTCCCTTGTCGCCAGATCCTTCCTTCCAGCTGCCTAAGATCGGTAGGATTCCACTCCGGATAACAATTGTAGATTACTGTACCCTTTTTCTGCAAATCAATTCCTTCCCGGATTGTAGCTGTTCCGATAATAACCTTTACGATTCCTTCCAGGAACGCTTCTTTGATCGTTTCTTTCCGGGTATCGTTGATTTCGGAGCTGATGATCTCCACTTCATCCACCCTGGTTTTATCAAACATCACCCCGGATTTAAATCCAATTTCCTCCAGGAGGTACTTTTTGATCATTGGAAAAAACTGCTTACCCCGGTTCATATAGATCACCTGGCCGGAGACTTCTTCCCCTTTGTTTTCATGCCAACCCTTTACACTCCGGATGCATTCCATCACATAATTGATCTTTGGGCTCTCGCGGACAAACTCTCGACAGTCCTCCGGACTGCCATTTAATATAAAAGGAGATAGTGCATTATCCAGGGAATAGGCAAGGGCCCGGAACAGATTGCCCATATCCAGTCTGCCTTTGGTGGAACTCCTGGCAAGCTCTACAATCTTATTCTGATTAATCCGCTGTTTTTCCGTCATGCTGATATAGGTCAGTATCTGCTTTGCATGTGGCAATCGCAGGCGGTTTTCTGCCTTAAAATCATAAAGCAGCGGCAGATTGATCTTGGTTGGTCTCTTTACCCCGGCTTCTTCTCCGGTTTTATAGAGGATATGATTATAAATTAGTTTTTGAAGGATTCGACGGTTGGTGAAGGATTTGATCACTTCCTTTTCCACGATCTCCTCTTTATAGTTGGCGGTCCACTCAATGGTTGGAAGTACAAAAAGGTCGAAGAATGTATCAATATTATTGATGCCGCCTTTAACCAGATTTTCGTGTGCTACCAGGGATAGCATTGAATAAATTTCCAGGGGAGAATTAGTGAAAGGAGTTGCTGTCAGCAGCATAGTATTCCTGCCAAATTTCCGCTGGATGTAATTTAGAATCAAAAAGGCTTTCTGGCCGGTCTCCGAGGTGGCCGATTGCAGATTATACCGCTTATTCCCGTCATCATCGGCTTTTACCTGGGAAAATACATTTTTACACCGGTGGGCTTCATCGATGACCACAAAATCAAATCCTAAAAGATCCACATCGGCCACAGTATCCTTCAAACCTACGCCGATCATTTCCCGAAATTTCTGGTATTCGATTTCCTTGTCACGGGCCGATTTCTCGCTGCTTTGTCCAAGGATATTCACCAGCTCTACAAACAAATCTTCCGATACACTTTCTCCGAATCCAAGGCGCTTAAAACCTTCGTATGTCACCAGGGTAATTGAGTTTTCCGGCACCGGCTTATTCAGGTCAATTTTTTTTACAATATCAGTTCCCAGGTTATACCAGTCATTCACGGTTACCCTGGTATGGGAGAGAACTCCGGAAACAAATTCCCCGGTTTTTTTGTCCTCATACCCAATAATCTCATTCATCCATTTTTTATATGTGGGTTTCGGAACCACAACGAGTGGACGTTTGCATTTTCCTGAATATATGTTGTGTGCCAGAGTAGCAATACTGCACATCGTTTTCCCTACGCCGACATCAAATGCGTTGATCCCGCTGCCCATCATTTCCATAAAGGCAATGCCTTCCCGCTGGATATCAGTTAGCTGTAGGATCCCGCTTTTAAATTGTGTTGAGCATTCAAAGCCGATCGGGACCTTTTTGTAATTGATATCACTTTGGCCGTTGTAAATCCGGTTCCAGGAATAATCAAGACGTTCCTGATCCCTGGCGGTGATTACTTCATGCAGGAATCTTGAAAATAGCTTTTCTCCTTCGATCCGGGCATTTGCTTTCAGTTCGGATTTTTCTTCTTTGGTAAGCTTATCATCCCGTAGAGCACGATTTGCAATATAGTAATCTGCAATATCAATGGCTGATGATTTTTCAAAGTCGGAATCTGCATTCAGGGTAAAAAGCCATTTGATAAAAACTTCCTGCAGGGAGTATTTTTGAAGTCCATCAAATCGCAGATTTATTTTTTCCTTATCCCTCTTTCTCTCCACTTTTCCATTCACCTTTTTCAGCTCTTCGGCAGTCTCAACATCCATAAATTCCTCGCGAACTTCGGTAATAGAGAAAACTTCGATATCAGAAGAAAAGTCTGAAATTACAGTAATGATAGGGCGTTCCTTTTCATCCGGATTGGTTACGGTGAGTAGTCCGGGCTTGGCCTTCCGGATTGATTCCTGATGGTTAGAATAGGTATCCTGGCCCCATTGTTCCAGAATAGTTTCCTTGTCTTTTTCAAGCTGCAGCTCCCTGTCATACATGTTGCCATATGTATAAACAGGAAATGGAATCATTTCACCTCCCAGGTAAAATAGGGCTCCTCTTTTAACCAGGTCAGAGAGATCATCTTTATTGGAAGTAATTGAAGACTTAACCAGCCTGCAGGCTTTTGCCGAAACATAATACAACCCTTCGCTATTTCGAAAAATGTAATACTTCTCTCCCTGGGCATAATCATGGGTTTTAATGTATTTGCCAAGGATCACTCCTTTATCAACATTCCGGAGATCGCGAAAATGGTTGTCTTTGATCATTGCTGCGGAAACGGTTTCAACATTCTGAACCGTTTCACCTCCCTTGATAAAAAATTTCTCCCAGCCGGTCATTGGAACGCCCAGGGACCTCTTGTACCAAACCCAGGCTTTGATTTCATCGGACGAAATACCCCGATTATAACGTTCAACCACTTCGTCAAAACCCATTGTCTTTTTAACCGTTTTGGCAATTTTTCCAAAACCGTTAAACGCATTGGCATCCTGTAATACCTGCCGGATAATCTGCTCATTTTGCTGAACGTCCAGGCGAATTTCAAGGGGCAAAGCGCCCAGCGTGGTTATATCCGATAAACCGTTTAAAAAGCTCATAATTCTAATAATTGAAGTTCTACTTCTATTGCCAGGGCTTGCAGTTCAATTTCTCCAGGCGTGGTTTCGTTATGAATGGTATTCAAAATGTCCTCCTTGGTTCCTTTGATTGTGATTGGAAATTCAATGGAAGTGGTTACTACTTCCATTCCGCAGACTTTTTCCGGATAGATCGAAAACCAGGTGTTAAACCGGGTAAGCTCAGAAAAACTAAGCGTTTCATTGCTTAAAGATTTTTGAGATAGTTTTTCCCGGATCAGCTTTTCTTCATTAAACTTTTCAGGAAATACTCCATTTCGTAGCAAAACAATATCATTTCCTTTTTCCATCCGGTTTATATCCAGGGATGAAATGAGATTCTGAATGACCCCGATCCTGGCCCGATAATATGAAGGGCTTCCATTCATCAGATTTCATCCATTTCACATTCCATCTGCGGAATAATAGCTGCAGGGACAATTTGCTGAGAAAGAACCCGGCCAATAATTTGTTCTTCCAGGATCCTGTATCCTTCCCTGGTCTGTATCTTCTGCCAAATATGTGGTGAATTCACCCTGGTTACCTTTTTAAGCTGATTAAGAATTTCATCCCGAAGCTGCTTTTCATTTTCCTCTGATTCCCTGGAACCAAAGCCTGAAAGCTCTCCATCGTCTGCAAAGGAGTAGTAGCCGTTTTTGGTTGCAATAATGTGATCCAGCACAGAGACATCAAAATATTTAAATCCTTCCTTGATTTTTTTGGTGATTGTCTTGTCTGCCTCGCTGGGCATGGTATTTCCGGAAGGGTGGTTGTGTGAAAGGATCACTGCCTTGGCCAGGATTTTTAGACCGGTGGCCACAATCAGCTCGACATCCACCTGGGTGGAATTGATAGTGCCTTTGGTGTGTTTGTAGTACCCAATGAGCTTATTGGCATGGTTCAGATACAGGACAACAAAATGTTCCTGTATTTCTATACCATCGCCAATCACTTCCTTCACAAAATTGTATGCATCATCCGATGACCTTAAGGAGGAAAGGATCAGCCGTTCTTCCCGGAAAGTGATATCAATTTCCTTCACCCGAAAATCTTCCTCAATTTCTTTGATGCTTCTACTCAGTTCATCCAGGTCAGCATCATAAACAAAGAGGGGTTTACTTTTTGGTATGTTGTAATCAGCCATTTTATTTTCGTTTTAAAACCAAAATATCAATTGGAACCTGAGAAAACCGGAACACCGGCGGCAGCCGGTATGCATCCAGGATATCAGCAATTTTACCGATTTCCTCTTTTTCCGAGTTATAGGAGATCCCATTTCGAAGGAAATTGCTCGAAGTGAGATAGACGAGCAGCCCACCGGCTTTCAGCATTTTAAGGCCATAGAACATAAAAAACAGTTCGATCTGGTGCATTTTAGGCGATGGAAAATATGAGCTGTATTTGTTCTTATACTTTCCATAGGGCGGATTTCCAATGACAAGGGAAAAAGGATACTGCGGCAGCCAGGTCAGTTTTTCCTTTAACCGGGCCGTATACCGGGAGGGCTGTAAAAAGGCTGTTTCAAAGTATCCCCTGTGAATGGTAGCTCCCGGATATGAGAGCTCTGCAATCCTGGCGGAAATGGGATTGATCTCAAACCCTACGCAGTTTTCCTTATGAGGTGCCGGGCGGATCAGTCTGCCGGTAGCAATACTGGGTTCCAAAACAGTTCCTTTTTCATCAAATCCATACCGGTAGGCTAGTTCCCACATCAGATCCACAACAAAATCGGGCGTATAAAACTCATACAGGATTCCTTCGCCTTTTGCCCCCTTGCTCCCTTGTCCACCGCTTCCTTCGTACTGACCTATAAAATCAATATCAGCCGCGGAAAAACGCTCGTTTTTGATATCCTTATCCCGGATAAAGGCTTCGATTTCCTGATTAAGCTGATATTGATTTTTTGCCATAACTATTTCCCTACAACCTTTTCAAGCTGTTTTAAACCGGTTTTGATTCTCCGGATGGTTCGTTTCAGGCTGGCCGTCTTCCCTGTTGGTAGGTTGCCAGACTTTCCCATTGAAGTTGTGGATTTCCTTTTGGTAGCAACCTTTCTGGCTGTCCTGGATTTCTTGGAACCTTTGACCGTATTCTTTTTTCTACCTGCAATTTTCTTCTTCATCGTTTTTTTATTATTTGAATGGTTTTGTTGTACAGAATTGTATTGGAAGGGTTTTTACAGGTAATTACCTGTTCGGTTTGCCTTTTGGAAAGGAGCCACAACCAGGGATGTATTCGTTTTCCATGGTAAATGACCTGGATCAGGCTATCCCTGGAATGAATGTTAACCTTCTGTGATTCTCCCACAGCAATCCCTTTTACAGTATAAAACTCATCCTCATAATTAAAAACCCGGGCCGGAATCGTATCCAGGATGATGCTGTCCCTAAGATTAGTACGAATTTCTTTTTCCTGGTTGACAACAGTTTCGGAGTACTGGGTCAGGTATTTTGGCCGGATTTCGATGTTCCTAACTTCTTCGAGAATTTTGGGATAAATTGCAGCAAGCTCATCGTAATGAAGCCGCATAACCTGGTTTTGAGAGGCTAACTGTCCGTTCTTTAGTCTATAGATGCGAACAGTGGACTCAGCAATTTCAAAGCTGGTCTGGATCCGGTTCTTATCCTTTCTCTCCCTAAAATACTGCCTTGCAAAGCCAAAGGTTGTAAAGCATAAGAAGAGTAATAATGAGCTGTAAAATATTTTTGCTTTCATACTGAAAATGTTTTTAGGAGGGACGTTTGGTTTCTCCCCAGATGTAAGTTGTAAGGATTGTAAGAATACCGGCAACACAGGCCGAAGCAACACCTTCCATGGATTTGAAAACTGAAAATCCGGCCAGCAGAGTGAGGATAATCCCGGCGGAAATAGTTATTCTGTATCGCTTAGAGAGTTTCATATTGATTGATATATTTACCTTTGTATAAATATTTAAAATGCAACTAATATCCGTTATTACATGCCCCGAGTGCGGACACTCTCAAATAGAAACCATGCCGGTGGATGCCTGTATGTTTTTCTATGAATGTACTTCATGCCGGAGCGTTCTTAAACCAAAACCCGGCGATTGCTGTGTATTTTGCTCCTATGGCTCGGTGAAATGTCCTCCGATCCAGGAAGGAGGTTGTTGTAATTGATGAATTCATTTTCGCTTTTTCTTCTTCTGTTGTTTTCGGCCAAATATCCAATACGCCCCGATTCCAAGAGCAACAAACCCGGCAAATCCTAATTCAAACTTTTTTTTTCAAGCGCTGCCATCACATTTGAGACAATGGCCTTGGGAATGGATTCATGCATTCGTCGCTTGATCTCTCCCACGGTAAGCTTTCCGTCCTTATTCACATCAAAAAATGGATTCTGTTTTGCGATGGTCGAAGCAGCCAGTTTACTGGTTTGAAGAATATAATCATCGGGTTTGCCAATAGCCGCCGGAAAAAATGTCACCAGGTACAAGTCGAAGTAGCTTTTCATTTTGCCGGTCCAGGGCTTAAAATACTTGTACACATAATGCAGCTGGTCAACAGCTGACATTGAATACAGGGCTTTGTTGGTGGTTCCAAGCTTTAACGCGGTATCCGGCATAAACTGGATAAGGCCCGTAGCCCGTTTAGCAGACCTCGACTGGGGATCCTCCGGATCACCTGGTTGCTTGTTTACGGACTGGGCATTCAGACGGCTTTCACTCCACATTACCATCATAAGCCAGCTGGGGTTTATTTCGAGGCTTCCGCAGATCACTTCCACGGCCTGTTCAAACACGGATTTACTTTCTCCCTTGTTCCCCTTAAAGTTTTCTATTAGTATCATTTTGTTAACTGTTTGTTGTTACATATTCAGCTCTGACCCATCGCTCGGTATTATCCACGGTTTTAAATTTGATAAACCGGGTTACTCCTGTATCCAGTGCCATCAGGTATTCCCCTAGAAGTGTGCTGGGCCCTACCATGATAAATGGCTGCATCTTTTCATCAAGAACCTGTGTCGCTTTGCGGGTTATTACCGGATTGATGATCATACCCTTCAGGCCAGAATAAAATGTCAGGGGCTTTTTATAAGCCACTTCTGCCTGGGTTGCCGGGTATTTGGAGAGCATATCTTTGTAGACTGAAAAAATCTCAACATACTCTGTGCTGGAACTTACCCAATAAGAAAACTGTTTTCCGGCAAAGGGTTTCATGGATTCAGGAATCCCGTCTTTTTTAACCAGGTAGGCCACCTCGATAAATTTCACATTGTTCTTTTCATCAAAGTGCTGACCTCCGGTAGCATATCCCAGGAATTCCCCAACCTTGGCTTTGCGGATAATATTCTTGTTTGCAGAAATCTCATACAAGGCGCCATGATAGCTGGCATCCGGAGAACTTCTTAGATACACATCCGTTTTAGCTACAACCAACTGGTTTTTTTCAGCAAACTTAAACGTAGTCCCTGTTGTCTTCTTCGTATTGGAGGAAAGAATCGTTAATACCTTCTGATAATCGCCTGTATTCAGCTCATTTTGCAGTTCTCTTAAAAGCTCCGAATTATAGAGCTTCCGGTATGCACCAGCCACTTCATCCAGGTTAGTGATCTGCTTGGCCGTTTCCAGGATGGCATTCACATTGGTAAAATCAAAAGAACGCATCCAACTGGCTCCCGATGGATTTACAGCCGATCTAAGGGCCATGGCTTGCCGCACTGCCGGACTGTCATCGGCCATGCTTGCCGTATTGCGTGCCTGGAATCCGTTAATGATCTTCTTTCCAAATTTGTAGAGTAGAAAACCACCAACACCCAGAACAGCACCGCCGATGAGCACCCGCTGGGGATGGTCCAGAAAGCTGTATTTATCTTTCTTTTCAGCCATCAAATAAAGAATTTTGCTTTTTTAACCAGCGAAGGTTTTGCCTTGAGCTTACCAGCAAATTCAATGAAATCCGTAGTGCCGGTTTCCTGGCGAATGGTTTTCATGATATCGAACATCGAAAGCAGCACCTGACGGGCTTCCTCCCTGTTCTCAGCTTCAATCATCACAGTAAAATCAAATTTTTCCATTAGATTTCTCTTTTTTCTGATTAATGAATCCGACAATTGCTGGTGCAAGGCTGTTATCCTGTTCGACCTCCGAAAAAATGGTGAATACGGCTCCCAGGATCTCATTGGAGGTGCTTTTAAGATATTCAGCCACCAGGGCAATGATTTCGTTTCGCTTTTGGTCTTCGGGAGAAGGTGTGGTGATGGACTGGTGAGAATCCACAATCCCCGAGCGGTCATCCTGTTTCCCAGAAATGGGTTGTGGGTTCCCTGTTTCATTAAGCCCCATCAGCTCTGCCAGTGGCTTTTTTACCTTGTCCCTGGCAATTCCAAAACTCTCCAGGATATCTCCCAGCATCCCAGCGTAATACCGGATCTGCTTTTTACTTTCAAGTTCGGTTTCTACCTGGCTGGTATGATTCTCCAGCTGCTCGATCGTATCCCTTAATTCCTCGTTCTCACCTGTTAGTTCCAATACCCTTTCCTTCAGGTGCTCATATTCTGCCAGCCGCTGCCTTTCCTGAAATCGTTCATCCACAATCCGGCTGATCTCTGCTTCACCTAATCCCCGGAAACCGCTCGATTCGGTCTCAGTTTCTGATTCCTGGGTCGCAAGTAAAATTTCCTTCAGCCATAGCGGATTTACTGCATCCTTCCCATCATAAAGCTCAATTCTGACCTTATCCGGATTTTCGTATTTTAGGTTCTTCGTGATAAGGGCCAGTTGCTGTACCGGTGCCCTGTCAATCAGTTTGCTTTTTTCCCTTCCCGAAATGAAAATGGCCGTAAACAGAACATCCTTTCCCTGTTCCTGGTAAGTGCGGATTTTTGTCCGGATGTTGCTTAGATTAAGCGTGTACTTAGTGCGTTCCATAAATCGAACCAGTAATTAATATTTGGGTATTACCCGGATAAATTCAAAAACCTGCTGACCGCTATTCATGGGAATGGTGATGTGGATTTGTCCAGTAAATTCATGCACGCCCAGAAGCTCCATATAACTGTGATAATCCCAAACCGGCAGAAAATTATTATCAGCCAGGATCTCCATACCGTAGGTCAGCTCCTTTGATATCAGGTAGTAATATTCATTTTGGCCCTGGATATCAAATACCAGCTTGTCATTATCCAGGACGACCACATACGGTTCAAATGAATAGTTTTCATATCCCATTTGCTTCATCCGGGAAGCAATATAGGCCAGCGCATAGTTGTCCATGATCAGGTTTGCAAAATGGTTTTCAGTTGCGACAGACATTGCAGGTAAATTTGAACGTTGTAAGGAAATTCAAGGATATTTCTGAAATAACCCGTTACCCGGGTATCTCCTGTAATGGGTTCTTCCAGTTTATAAAGCATTTGATCCATCCTCGTCCGGTAAGGGACAAAGTTTCCAGGGAGATGCACAGGATGGGACGCCCGGTTATTAAACTGAAGGCTCACCTCTCCAAAGCGCGTGGGGAGGTAATAACCCTTAACCCCATGGATTGAAACAAATACCCCAGTACAATGAAAAACATTGGATGGCATCCGGTGCTCAATCTGGACGAGCTGTGATCTTTCCACTTTCAGGGGAATAATCACCCATTTCTCCTGGCGTTCCTTTGTGACCTTTTCCATTTAGAACTTATCTTCAAGTCGTAAATAAAGATTGGCCGTGTAGGGAGTAGGAAATCCCATGTTTTCACCACCATCCTTGAATTTGGCTTTTATGGTACTTCCGGCTGCTTCTTCGTCCAGCTGATAAAACATCTCATTGGGAGCGATACCATAACCATAGGAAATCAGCTTTACATCGAAATCCTCCGGGAATATTTCCTTGTCATTT
>JBGSSA010000200.1:0-2608 GCA_041737295.1 Bacteroidales bacterium
GAATTCAACATTTTCTCTTTTCGGTTTTCTTACAGTACAGGTTGGCCTGCAAAAGATCCCGGTTGTTTTAACGGCTGCAATGAAGGTTCCTTCATAGGATCCATCCTTTTCAACAAGGGCCTGGTACATGATCGCATCTGACAACATAGCTTTTTTATTCAAAAGTACAACCCCTGCCAGGGACTGGCAACCGAAAACTGAACACCTATTTTTTTACAAGATATAATCAGGGACCGTTCCGATCTATGACAATCCGCATTTTTACGGGAATTCAATTACCGGTCTTCAAGAAATACTTTAATCGCGGTGTCAAGCATATATCTCCAGCTGGAGACAATGTTATCCCTGGCCACATCGGGATTGCTGACAGGGTAAGTCTCCAGTCCCTGGTGGGTAAAAAGCAATTTCGTCTTTTTCCCTTTTTCAGATAACTCAAAAGTAATAAGGGAATTACCCGGATATGCTTCATATTTCCACGTATATGATATCTTCTTCCCCTCGATCATTTCCACGGCAAGGCACTTTTCCAGGAACATCGTATCCGGATCCTCAAACTTCTCAATCTCCTTCGGAACAGCAACCTTCAGGGTAAATGAAGGCAGATCGAAATACCATTGTTTCATATCATCCGGGTCGGTTATGGCTTTCCAAACCTTATCCACCGGAACATCATAAACCATCTCTATTACAAAAGGCTGTGTTTCCATAATCTAAAACATAGGATGAAAGATTTTTTCATGTCATAGGGATTAACAGGTATTGGAGTTTATCCTTTAACAATCCAGCGATTTACTTTGTTTAGCCCGACGGCTATTCCCCTGGCATAAGTTCTTCGATTTCCGACAGGTGAAGTTTCAAATGTCTAAGGTAATCAAATACCATATCATTCAGTGAAATATTCCTTCCGGGCGCTGCAATCCATACGTGGCCGAGCTTTTCGGGATTAATATGCCGCATCACGTGAATGAGATGGTGATTTATATATATCCAGAGCCGGATCATTTTTTCCCAATCCTCCGATTCGTATTGCTGAATGGCAATCCACCTGTCGTTATTTCCTTCAGTGGCATAGTTGGGAAAATCCATCGGACTTTCCCTGTACTGGAGATGAACATACCTGTGAATATTGTTGGATGCGGAATCAATAAGATGACCCAGGATCTGTTTAATATTCCTGTTCTGGCTGTTTGTTTGCCCCGTTAATACCTCATCTGAAAGTTCAGTTAGTTTTGGCTCCCACTCTTCAATCAGGGCGGCAATTTCCTTTGCCACGGGTTCGAATTCACTAATCATTCTGATAGGGTTTAAATATGGTGTCATACTTCGTTTTATACAAGCTTTTTACTCATGCAGATACTGGTTTCATTCCCTTCATAATTTCCATAATTGGGAATTTCCGTATAGCCGGCGTTATGATATAAATGAATTGCCTCTGCTTGCTGATTGCCTGTTTCCAGAACCGATTTCTTAGATCCCTTTTCCAGTGCCCATTTTTCCAATTCCGTCAAAAGCTGGCGGGATATGCCCCTTCCACGGAATTCAGGTCTGACATACATTCGTTTTATTTCAATTGTTTCGGGTGCAAAGTACCGGAAACAGCCGCATCCCGCGGGAACCTCATTTTCGTAGGCAATTACAACCGTATCCAGAAAATCGATATGATTAAACCGGGAATAGTGCTTTTGCAGTTCGCCGTACCGGGATGTAAGATCACCATCCAGCAAAACGACCAGTTGCCGGAAATGCACATTTTCACTGTTTGTCCTGATTATTTCAGCCATACACGGATACTTCAATGCACGTTAATCACAATTTCCACATTCCCTTTGAGCATGGACCAAACCGGACAATAAGTCTCTTCGGAAAGCATGATCACTTTTTGTACATCTTCAGCCGATGTGTCGGGTGATGTTAAACGGATATCAAGGATGATTGTTTTAAAACCCATGGGATGTTCCTGCTTACGGATACCCCGGGAGTCAATTGTAAATCCGGATATGATTTTTCTCATTTTCCGGAGCAGGGTAAGAACCGAACTTCCGATACATGAGGATAAACTCAGCAAAAGCAGTTCAAGTGAAGTATACCCCAGGTTATCACCCAACGGGGGAGTGTAATCGATTGAAACCGGCTGATTTTGATCTGCCTGTCCGGTAAAATGAAGTTTATCGCCTACAAGAACCAGGGTTGCTTTGAGCTCTTTTGATTTGTCAATGTTCATTTCCATGAAAAATTTATTTGATGATTTGAAGATTTGATGATTTGATGATTTGGCTCACGCGGCTATTATCATGTGTTGGAAATCGTACAGACAAGGCAATGCCTTGTCTCTACAACGTTTTTCTGATTCATATGCAGAACTGCAGAACTTCTTCACTACCCCACATTCCCCCCGATCCGGCTATAAATCATTTCCGGTTTCCAGGGTATATCCTCACCCAGGACCATTCGTGTACCCTTTTTGCCAGAATCCGCAAATCCCCGCCTCACCAGGAATTCGACACCGGCCTTATTGTCTGCCGGCAGAGCGGCTTTATCAACAATCGCGTACTTGGCATTCATAAGCGCAAAACCGGCTTCCTCATTTTCGGCAATGATAAGACCCTCT
>JBGSSA010000210.1:0-20233 GCA_041737295.1 Bacteroidales bacterium
CTGTGAGGGCAATTTCGCTACTGGCCTTTAACGGTGACATAATGGAATCAACTATCTCCCGCAACTGTCCGGTTTGCGAATAGTATACTACAAGTACTTTTTTGGGCATGGGAATTTCTTATGAATCGTAAATGTAGAAAAGAATTATGAATTATGAAGATAGTTTTGCAGTTCTGCAGTTTTGCAGTTTTGTGCCAAGGGCATCCCTTTGGGTCAGTTCGCCTTTTACAGGTTGCTGAAGAAATCAATCAGGATAACAATGGGTATCCCAAATTTTTAACGCAAAGCTAAAAGTAAGAAATGTTTACCAGGCTTTATTGAGGTCGCAAAGAAGAAATCTCATTGCATTCGATTTAACCTTTCCAGAATCAAATCTCCAAATTTCCCGCCGCGTCAGCCCAATCAGCAAATCAACAGATCAACAAACCCCTAAATCCCTAAACCCCTAAACCCCTAAACCCCTAAATCCCTAATCCTTCACCACCTTGCTCACAACACTGCCCCGGGAGCCAGTTACGCGCACTATATAGACGCCGGGAGGCAAAGCGGATACATTAATCTGCCCGCCATGACCATCAATTGATTGGTGAAGTACCTCCCTGCCCATCTGGTCAACCATAAATACATCGATATCATTTACATCCGGCTCAAATAAACGGATCTCAAGAAAATCACTGACAGGATTCGGGTAAATCTCCATTTTTCCATCCTTGGGCAATTCCTGCAGATGCGTGTACAAGTTTGACCCGCCAGGGGTCATTCCTGAAAGGACAAACCACCGTGAGGTTCCATCCCCGTACCGCCCATAGGAGTAATTCGTATATTGTGAGGTATATTTAACCCAATCAAGGATAACAGGGTTGCCCTGCAGCAGTTGCACAAGGGCAATTTCTCCGCCGCTTTTTTCGAGTTTGAAATCCAGGTGCAATGTGCCTTCTTCAGGCTGACCATCTGCCCACAGTATTTTATATCCGCCCGGGGGCAATTCGGTCTCTGATTCCCTTGCCGGCGGTATTTTATACCCGAGTGGCTCCAGGAGTGAATTGGTCAGATATAATCCGCTGAGATTCACAGTGTCTTCCCCTGCATTGTATAATTCGATCCAGTCATCATAATCACCAATCTCATCGGGAATCATTGAATTTTTGGCGCAAAACTCGTTGATGTACACATATTGCACCGCAGGTACCTTATCGAAAATTGCCTTAAAACTCGTTGAAGAGGACAAATTCATAACCAGTTCCGGATTTGTGCTTAATTCCACATTCTGATCCTGCTTTCGGGTTATGACCAGCTTCAAATCAAAACTCACATCAGAGCTTCCGGCAGACACCTGGTGAACCTCGGCTGTCAGTATATTCTCACCCGGGAGAAGAAGGTTCCTGTTCACGGCAAAAGCAACAAAGGCATTTTCATCTGCCGGACCCGCATTGGCCAGTGTAGTGCCTGAAATTGTTCCGGATGGCATATTTGTCCTTACAATTTCAGATCCGTTGAGATATATAACTGCACCATCATCCACCGACAGGTGCAAAACAAATGAATCCATGCCGGTGGTATCTGTTACTGTGAAGTTTCTCCTGTAGTAACTTGTGATGAACTTGTTATTTGCATCCGTTCCAAAGCTAATGGTTGTAGCCTCATTCCCGTTGCCATATCCAAAGCGCGAATTTCCCGATTTCCATCCCGAATCGTCAAACTGGAGTGACCTCCATTGCATGGGCGGTTGGAATTCAAGATCGTAATATTTCCATTGGGAAGATGCACCAATCAATTCTTCGGTCAACAAATTGTAGGATGATATTTCCCAATGGTTAAATTCACTGGAATTGGAAGATAATGCCTTAAGCCTGATTTCACGGTTACCAAAATACTGACCCGTATATGAGGTATCCCGCACAATGACATCGTTTACGGAAAAGCGTTCCTTTTCCCCGACATTTGAACTTACTGACAGGGATACCGGAGGAGACAAGTTGAAATATTCGGCCAGGTATTGCATCATGTAAGCGGGTCTCCGGTTCCCAAAATCACGGTCAACATTCAGGTTATTTCGCCATTGTTCCATTGAACCGCCCCACCGGCTAAAATGATAGGGCATTTCCGCAGCAATAATCCCGCTCAGCGAATCAATAATGGCATTTACCCGTATGGGATTGAAGGTGGAATAAATATAAACGTTGAATTTATCGACAAATCTTTTCCTGAATTCTGTGTTCCCGAGAAGCTTGCGGAAAAGGAGGGTCGACCAGGGAGGATTAGGCCAATCCGGTCCTTGGTTTTCTGTGGCAAAAGCAAGGGTATTATGATCGGGACTTGAATACAACCCAAAGCCAAAATCAGTATCATATAACAACCAGCGCCACCTTGATCCCGGAGTTTTCGACTTCCAGTATTTGATATTGTTTCCCGGCCAGTCGAGATTGGCAAAATATATTTGGGCAATCTGATAATCAATATAGGATTCCAGGTCAATCCGGCTTGTTATATAGTTATAATTTTGAGTAGTATTGAGATTATTACTATTCAGAAAACTGATAATCGGTGTATATCCTGAATTGTCCCCTTCAACCACTGTATTGTATGATTCCAGTAAATCAACGCTGTCCGCGTCGAGCCCATAATTTGAGTACAGGTAATCTGCAGATGATTTCTCACGGATATTCTGCACTCCCCAGTAGGCTCCGTTAAGGTACAGGACAGCCGGAGAATAGGCCATATAGTCGATATCCATTTCACCTATGATCAGTGTTTGCATCATCGCATCATGCATTTGCAGGCGGTTGTAGTCATTCCCCGAATTCCTGAGCATGATTGACTTAAACCGATCTGTATTCTTGCTGTTAAATAATGGGTACCTTATTTCATCCGTACCATATTTGTCACGGAAATAAACTCCAAGTGACTTCTGCGGAAAAGTACGGCTGCAGCCCCCGTTAACTTTTATTCCCGCGTCTGTACTAACCTTTTTTACACCATCCGGTGTGAAATATTCAAAAGTCGCCAGCCTCTCCCATTCCTGGTTCCAGTTTGTTTTTCCATAGCAAAATCCTTCTAACCCGTTCGTTCCTTCAATATAAATTCCCTTAACAGCATCCCACAGGTTTGCCGGATCCGTGGAAACCGAAACAACCGGAAGGGTGAAGTTGTGCTCCCTGATAAAAAAAGTATTTGTAACCGTTCGTCCATATGCCTTTCCCGATTCAATGATCCTCGCCTTGACAGTATGTGTGGAACTCACGGTAATGGGTGCGGCATACAGGTTTGAATTCAACCCCGGATCGCTGCCATCCGTTGTGTAATATATCTTTCCTGATGTTCCGGTATTAGTCAATGTCAGTGTCTGGGAAGAACCGTACCGGCCTCCGGGCAAACTGAAAACAGGTTCCGTCGAACAATCTCTTACAATATCTCCTGCATTTTTCACGCCCCGTGTAGGATTCGGGAATAAATCCCAATTCGCTGCCCCGTCCGGGTTGCGGCCATACGACACATTACGAAACATTCTCTTCACATGGATGCTGTCAAGTAAATCCCCATTGGAGTTGCTCAGAAAGATAAGTTCATCATTTGACCTGGTTCTGAAATTGGCATGTAACCCCGTATTAAGTTTGTCCATCCAGATCACAAGAAATCCCCGGGCCGGAATATATGTACCGGAAGGAACCTTCCATAAACTAAGGTTTGAAGGATCATTTGAAAGCCTGTAACCGGAAATATATACAGATGATGCGCCGGCATTGTATAATTCAATCCATTCAGAATAGTTGTATTTTACCGGATCGAGAATTGACGAAGCATTTGCCGTCATAACTTCGTTGATCATAATCTGTTGGGCAGATAATCCCGGAAATGAGCAAAGAAAAAGAACAATTATCCGAAAGCATCGAATCATTGGCTGAGAGGGTGAAAGAATGTAGAAACTATAAATGATACTTATTCTGAACTAAAAAGTTGCAGGATGAAGTTGAATTAACAAAGGTAAAATATGCGATCATTTTCACGGCTTGTTATCTTTGACTTAATTTATATCCGGGAATGGAACAGCATAAATTGATTCGCGGTCCGCTGACTCTTTGCGGAATTCATTCGTCAGGCCGCAGTGTGGGCATGGCAGGCAACAAAAATGTCTATCTTGAAGGGGGGATCCCGGGAGAATCAGTAACCTACACCCTGGAAAGAAAAAAAAGGGGCTTCCTGGCAGGGAATGCCGAAAACATACTTGAAAAATCGCCATTCCGTACACTTCCGTTTTGTGAACATTTTTTAACCTGTGGCGGCTGTGACTGGCAACATATCGGGTACTCCCATCAGCTGGACCTGAAAAAACAGATCCTGGAAAATGCACTGGATAAATATGGTATTATCTACCCTCCCCTGCCCGCTGTAGTTGCTTCCCCTGCAACAATGCATTACAGGCACCGGATGGAGTATAGCTTCAGTTCATCGGCATTCCGAGAAGACCGCGAATACGGGCCGGCGAGGCCCGGACTGGGATTTCATCCGGCCGGCCAGCCCGGAAAGGTAAATGCCATTCGCAACTGCTATCTTCAGGCCGATCCATGCCGTGACATTTGCAATTTTACAGAAAAGGTTGCCCTGGAAGAGGGAATGGATTTCTATAATCATGAAAGCAGGACAGGGTTTCTCCGGAGCTTTTCACTCAGGATAAATTCAACCGGAGAGATATTGTTAATCCTGGGCATAGCCGGGGATAATCCGGGTATGAGGGACGTTTTGCTTACCCGGCTGTTGGAGACATTTCCACAAATAGTTTCATTGAATTACACAATACATCTTTCTGCTGAACACAGCCAGCTTCAGGGAGATATAATTCCCTTCGGGGACAGCCTGCCGTACCTCGAAGAAAGAATTGCGGGGTTAAGATTCCGGGTACACGCGTCCTCATTTTTTCAGCCAAATGCGAGACAGGCAGAAAATATTTTTGCCATGGCCAGGGATTGGGCTGACCTAAAGGGTAATGAAAAAGTATACGACCTGTATACGGGTGTGGGTACCCTTGCGCTTTCTCTTTGCGGCCGGGCCGGCCATGTAACAGGCATTGAGGGGTCGTCAACGGCCATTGCAGATGCCACTGAAAATGCCATTATTAACGGCATACATAATACACGTTTTATATGCGGCGATATACTCGAAACCTTTAAACCGCCTTTCCTCAACTCCCATGGGAAACCCGGTCTGATCGTCCTTGATCCGCCCCGATCCGGCACCCTGATCGAGATCAAGAAAACGATCAATGGCTCCGGCGCAACAAAGGTTCTGTATTTAAGCTGTAATCCTGTTTCCCTTGCATTTGACCTGAAACAGCTTTGTGAGGTATACAGGATAATCCGGATACAGCCGTTTGACATGCTTCCCCATACCCATCATCTTGAAACTCTTGTCTTACTGGAAAAAAAATAGCATGACAACACCCCCACCTGCAAAACTGTCTGAGATCAAGAACTCCATGCTGGATACCCTGATCATTATTATCCTGGTACTTGGAATACCCAACCTGGCCATCGTAATATTCAACACTCATTTGGAAGGCCGTTTCCCTTATATAAGCGTGATAGCGATTGTTCTTTTGATGTTATCTTCGATATTCCGGAAAAAAATTCATTTTCTTGTCAAAGCCTGGATATTGATCTCATTCGGATTTTTAATCGGAACCAAGGGATTGACACAGGAAGGGCTGCTGAGTGACGGGCTACTGTATTACATAATCATTGTGATCCTGTCCTCCATGCTTATCAATATAAGAACAGGAATCATCATCATGGTCATTACAGTTCTCACGTCGGGAATTATCGCCTTGTCAATTTCACAGCACTGGCTAACTTACAACTTCGACATAGTTGCTTATTTTCATTCTCCCATCACCTGGCTGGCTTTCATATTTATGGCCGCTTTTTTTAGTTCACTCGCGGTATATATTTATGGACGTCTTGAAAAATACCTGGTACACTATGTAAACGAACTGACAATTAAAACTGATAATCTGAATAAATCGAATATCCGGTTGGCCAGGGAAATTGAAGACAGGGAACTTACTGAATATCAACTTGTACAAAGCGAGATCAAATTCAGAAATGTTTTTAATATCATTTCAGACGGGATCATTCTGCTGGATCAGAAATATACAATAATTGATGTAAATGAAGGTATGTTAAAAATGACCGGATTTTCGAAAGATAGTCTGATAAATAGCCCTTTTGAAACATTATTTTCAGATACAAGAAAACTTCAGGAAATATTGGACAAGAAACAAATGCAATCATCCCTTTTTAATAATAATGAGCACCAGGTCAAAACTTCTGACAAAAATGTTACAATACCCATTGAGATAAACCTTCTTCTCTTTCAGACCAATCCTGACATAATGTACATCGCACATTTAAAGAATACGTCAGATGCAAAGCTAAACGAGATCAGGATTATGAATGCGGTTATCAGCAGTGAGGAAGAGGAGCGGCTGAGAATTGCCCGTGACCTTCATGACAGTGTAGGACCGTATTTATCTGCTGCCAGATTATATATCCAGTCAATGGAATTTTCAGATGCAGATTCAAAGTCAGCTCAAATCAAAAAGGAATTATCTGAACTGATGAACCTTTCTATCAGCACTATACGTGAAATTTCCGGAAATCTCGGATCGCATATACTTAGGTCACTTGGTCTCAAGGCTGCATTAAACAGCTATATTGAAAAAATCAATCCCGACGGGACTATTAAATTTGTAATGACAATACCCGATAATTATCCTTTTGTTGAAAATGTTGAAATGGCGTTATACAGGGTGTTAGCTGAGTTAATTATAAACTCCGTAAAGTACGGATCGCCCAGTAATATCAGCATCATGCTGTCAGAGTCGGCAAAAAAAGTTACACTCAAATACAGGGAGGATGGTATAGGATTTAATTTGCAGGAGGCGCTGGAGAAACAAAAAGGTATGGGACTATACAACATTCACAGCAGGATCCAGTCGCTGGGTGGAATTGTTGATTTTCATTCCCGTCCCGGGAAAGGCGTAAGTGTTGGCATGACATTTGAAAAGGTGACGGCAGTTAAGGCGGGGTGAGAGAGGGACAAGGGACAAGAGACGAGGGACGAGCAGTAAAAAGTCTTGCAGTTTTGCAGTTTTGCAGTCAACAAATCAACAAACCCCTAAGCCCCTAAACCCCTAAGCCACTAAACCCCTAAGCCCCTAAGCCCCTAAGCCCCTAAGCCCCTAAGCCCCTAAACCCCTTATACTTTTCGAGATCATCCTATACAACTCCTGCATCCCCGGATGTTTCCTCAAGAGTTCAAGATGTTTTTCTATTACCTGCATATTACCCCTGACTGCCGGCCCGGTTTGCGCTTTATCCGGTGATATCTCCGTTGCCTTGACCGCAGTTTCATAAATCAAAGGGGTAAGGAGTTCAAATGGCATGTTGTGCTCATCAGCCAGTTGTGCCGCCAGGGAATACATGTGATTTGAAAAATTACTTGCAAAAATAGCTGCCAGGTGAATAAATAACCGTTGTTCTGAATTGGCCTCCGTTACATTGTTTGAAACTGAACCGGCCAGCTTGTTGATCAGCGCCAGGTTTTCAGGAGTGTTGGCTTCCGTGAGAAAAGGAATCCGGCTATAATCGAGAGGACGTCCTTTTGTAAATGTCTGCAGCGGGTATAAAACACCGGAATTGGCAATCTCAGTACCGAATATGTCCAGCGATACACTGCCGGCTGTATGCATGATAAGGCAGTTACCCGGCTTAATTTGCCTGGTTACAGATTCAATTGCGTCATCAGAAACACAGATCAGGCATGCAGTTGAGCCCTCAATTCCGTCCCCGGGTATACCCCATGAGGCAACTTTCAATTCACGTGCAAGTTCTTTTGCAGCACTGACCGTACGGTCGAGAACACGGGTTATGGCATGACCCTTTTGTGACAAGGCTTTGCCCATGTGCCACGCGACGTTTCCGGCACCAACCAGGGCAATTTTCCACCCATCTTCACTTTTCACAAATTATATGTATTATAATTCAGTTTATATAACCAGGCAGGTTCACCGTTGTTATCCCCAACCTGGTGAACCATTGTCAGTATGCCCGGATACTTTTGTTCAACAAAATAGAGGTACCGCTGAATATTGTTGATTATATTGCCTGTATTCATATTCGGATTGGCGCGCAGACTGGCTACGATGATGTAACTTACATCCTTTTTTTTAAGGGCATTGATAAGGGAATCGGGGGAAACGGCAAAACAGTGCTGATTCGAAACCTTAACCCTGTTCAGTATGGAATCCGTTGAAAAAGAGGGTACTTTAAAATCAACGATTGCTTTCTTCAATTCCGGACCAATGGGTTCCTTCATTTCATAAAGTCCGTAAATAGTGCTTCCCTCGGCAACATATGCCACCGCAGCCCTCTTAAACGAAATTTTTACAGCCGCAGGAAAATTCTTATCGAATTCAGTATTTGGAATTACAAGCATGTCTCCGATCCTCGATTTTAATCCATTGACTAATTCGCCGGGCTCATTGGACGGGAACCTGTAGATGCCATAAAAGTCCCTGCCATTACTGTATATATATGACATAGAAGGTTTTCGCGAGGCAACCACCACTGTATCAGGAATATTATCCCCCACCCACTTACTCATCATCAGATAATTCTGCCAGTCGGGGGTAAAGCCATAATAAAGATTTCCGGAAAGATTTTTAGCCAGTACCTTTTTATTTACCTTCATCTTTTCTACCGAATTTCCGAAAGTCCTGAAAAACACGAAAACAAGGAAAAATGGAAGTACCAAGGCCAGAAAAGCAAATCCCTTTCGTTCGGAATACTGCTGAATTCCCCAGGCAATCAGAAGCAGCAACATGGGAATATAGATAACGATCATACGCATCTGGTCCCACGACTGCTGAAGCGCAAAAAAAGTGGCAGAAATTGCAGCCAGAAGATAAACCGCTATAAATAACATGATCCTGCTTTTTCTGAAAGCAAAATAGAGCGCTGTAATAAACAAGGCAACCACTATTCCGGTCACAAACCAGCTTTTTTCAGTGGAAAACGGATCATGCAATCCCAATGCAATCATAAAGTGCTTGGAAAAGTAAAGCCTGGCGTTTTCGAAAATTCTGACCACCATGCCGGAAAAATCTTCATAACCATCTGAAGGACTATAAAAATTTTTGAGTAAAATTTCTGAAAAGGGTCTTTGAGAGCCCGTATGCCAAACGACTGTTTTGTAAAGTTTGAAAGGTATCATGAAAACCACGTAGGAGGCAACTACTACAAGGGATGCCCTGAATTTTTTTTCAATAATAAGCACGAAAACAATAGCGGGCAGTACCATAATGCCAACGTCCCTTGTAATGCTCATAAGGAAAACAAAAAAGCCAAGAACAAACCAAGGGAATGCCTGAATCCTGAAGTGAAATGCTTCCTGGGATTTAAAGGCAAGCCAGGTCCTGACAAAAAGAAAAATAACAAGCGATTGCAGGAACATATACATCGCTTCACTGTATGTTTGACTTGAAAAATAAAGAATGGACGAATTAACAGAGATTATCAGCATGACCAAGGCTAATATAACCGGAGACACATGCCGCTTAAACGTAAGATAAAACAGTACCAGGTGTGCCACAATAAAAGCAAAAGAGAACAATTTCAGTGCGAAAACCTTGACTCCGAAAATCAACATGGGGATGCTAAGGAAAATTGAATATAACGGACCGTGCCAGGATGGAAAAGACCGACCTTTAATAAAATCATTGGCCATTTCAATATAATGGGAATCGTCACCCCCGGTACTGATTTTAATATCAAACAAAAAAATGCCACATAATACAGTTAAGAACAGGGATATGTAAAAAACAAGGTTTAGTCTCCGGTCAACCCATTTGTCCAACTTTTCCAGGTTTGATTCCTGTTGTATCTGTTTTGGCTTTTTGATATTCCCTTCTGCATTTGCTTTTTCGATTTGCTGAACCTTTCCGTATTGTTTCTTCTTAGAATTGTTTTTGCCAGGTGATGCCATATTGTAGAATTAATAATGACCTGAATTTGTGAAAAGTTAGTATGTTTGTCGTTAGCCGCTGTATGGCACAAATATAGCAAATGAGATTCAAGTTTCAAGTACAAATATCCTGATTAGATGACTTCCAAAATAGCTATTAAAGAGTTCTTTGATCGAACCGCCAATAAAAGGTTGCAATGGAATAAACGGAATCGGTTTTATCACAAGTCACTTGAACAATATTTTTCATTTATAATTCCTGAAGGGTCTGTTGTATTGGAATTAGGATGTGGTACAGGGGATCTCCTGGCTGCTATTAAGCCATCTGTGGGAGTAGGTATTGATTTTTCGAAAGAGTTGTTGTCCCTTGCAGGTCGAAATCATTCCGGCCTGGTTTTCTTACACTCGGATGCTGAAGAAATCAGTGAAGAAACTGAGATGTATTTAAAGTCACAGAAATTTGATTATGTAATTCTGTCTGATCTGCTGCATGTTCTGTGGGATGTACAAAAGGTAATTCACAATATTAAAAAATTTTGTCATTCAGGCACACGGATTGTTATTTCAAACTACAATTTTTTTTGGGAACCCTTATTGAAAACTGTTGAAAGTCTCGGGTTGAAGGAAAAATCTCCCAATTCAAACTGGCTGACCTATAATGATATTGTCAATGTCCTGGAGTTGGAAGGATTTGAAGTTATCACTGATGTTCAAAAGATTTTAATTCCTTTCTATTTTCCGGTCGTGAATCTTATCTTCAATAAAATAATTGTAAATCTTCCCCTGCTGAATAATCTCGGACTGGTTAATATAATAACGGCAAAACCACTACATATAAAAGCATCTGATTTATCCGTATCCATTATCATACCTGCGAGAAATGAAAAAGGAAATATTAAGCTTGCGATTGAAAGAATTCCTTCCTTTGGAAAATCCATGGAACTCATATTTGTTGAAGGACATTCATCGGATGGTACCTTTGAGGAAATTGTCAACGTAAAAGCGGACAATCCTGACAAAAATATTCATATTATCAAGCAATCGGAAAAAGGAAAAGGAAATGCTGTCAGGGAAGGGTTTGAAATGGCTTCAGGGGATGTTCTGATGATTCTTGATGCCGATCTTACCACCCCGCCTGAAGATTTGCCTAAGTTTTACAATGCAATTGCAGAAGGAAAAGGAGACTTTATCAACGGATGCCGGTTGGTTTATCCCATGGAAAAGGATGCTATGCGGTTTTTGAATTTGCTGGGTAATAAGTTTTTTAGTTTGTTCTTTTCCTATCTGCTCAGTCAGCGCCTTAAAGACACATTATGCGGTACCAAGGTGTTATTTAAAACGGATTATGAAAAGATAAAGAAGAACAGGGCCTATTTTGGGGATTTTGATCCCTTCGGTGATTTTGATCTGATCTTTGGTGCAGCCAAATTAAATTTGAAAATAACTGAGATAATTGTTCGCTATAAGGATCGGCTTTATGGATCTACCCAGATAAACAGGTTCCGGCATGGGTTGCTTCTCATTAAAATGAGTTTTTTTGCTGCTTTTAAGATAAAATTCAGGTAAACGGTTGTTATAATTAGCTTCTGATGGACAGACAAAGCATTGATCAGCACAATATAGAAATTCAGAAAAATTTAAAATCGTGGGAAAACAAACCGCTTTTAAGAGAGATCTACGGGGAGTTCTATAAAAAAATTCATGGGTATATTGATTATTCCATTGACGGAAAGATAGTTGAACTTGGATCCGGCATTGGAAATATCAAGATTGAAATTCCTGACGCTATCAGTACCGACCTTTTTGAAAATCCATGGATTGACCAGGTTGAAAATGCGTATCAATTGAGTTTTCCAGATAATTCTGTGTCAAATCTGATTCTCTTCGATGTGTTTCATCACTTTGAATACCCCGGTAATGCCTTGTCAGAATTTTACCGGGTACTCAAGCCAAAAGGCAGGGTAATTATTTTTGATCCATCAATAAGCATGGTTGGTTACCTGATTTATGGTCTTTTTCATCATGAACCTGTGGCTATAACAAAAAAAATCCGGTGGAAAGCTGATATTCCATTTGATGCGTGGACAGCTCCGTATTATGCTGCTCAAGGCAATGCGGAGCGGGTCTTTTTTGGGATCAACTATCTTGAAAACCTGGGTGAATGGAATATCATTGAGAAGAAAAAGTATTCAGCGTTGACGTATGTATTATCAGGAGGATACAGCAAACCCCAATTATTTTCATCAAAAAGCTTCAGTAAAATAAAGGCGCTTGAAAATCGACTGGATCACTTACCCCGCATCTTTAGCACCCGGCTTTTGGTGGTACTTCAAAAGAAAGAACAGCAGCCATCCGGTTCATAATCGCTGAAAAGTACCATTATAGGAATTTATCATGCCCCAATAATCCATAAATTATATTTAATTTTCAAACAATTGAATTATTAATACTCTATTGATCTGGGTTTTAAATCATTATTTTTAAACAACCCCGAAATAGTCCGCATCCTTTTCTCCTGGTCTTGCTTGCCCTATATTTGCAGTTGATAAATTGTCGTTTATGAATAAAGCCTTCTTCATATTAGTTAATTTTGTGAATGTGACTTTCACGGCTTGTTGTTTTAGACAACAAACGGGAGGGTTAATAATGTAATTAATTATCAATATTTTACAGGACAAGGCCCTTCCGTTAATGGAAGGGCCTTTTTTTATTGCTCGACCTGGTTATGCCTCCAGCCCGGAAAACTGCGATTTTAACCTGCAGGGACGCCGGGCTCGACCCTGCTAAATTTGCAGGGCTCAATGAAGGTGACGCGCATGTGATCAGGAATGCAGGCGGAAGGGCCAGCGATAATGCCATACGGTCACTTCTTTTTAGGTGTCGTACTGTCCACCATGTCCCAAATTTCAGATTTGACTATTTTACGAGCCTGTTCTGTCCTGTTTAACTGATTCATCATTTCATATGATTCTGCAGATTTCTTCGTAGGGAGTATATTGTCAAGAATTTTGCCATAATCACCCCCGTTAATATCTTCAAATTTGCTATATCCATCCACTGCAACAGCCTGAATGTTGTTGTCAGCATTCGGCCAACGGGACCATATTCCCCATGAATTTTTCTGGCCAAGTTTCTTTGCCTCCTGGTGAATCGGCATGTAACCGACTTTTTCCATGTTAATATAATTATCCATATTGTCGGTTTGAATAGAATTTACAACGATGTATTTATCCTGCACATCAGAAGGAATTCCGACCTCTAAAAAATAGGACTCTGTATTAACAAGGTTTCTGGATGCATCTGTTTTTTTTAGAAAGTCATCCATTTTCTCTCCGAAAACCTTTTTCAATTCGGCTTCGGTAGCCCAGCTTTCAGTTTTTGAAAAATTTTCATAAATCGTAACCGTGGTAAAATTATAAGGCGAATTTGTACCGGTATTTCTTACGTAATAGAGTTCCCAGGCAATAATTTGTCCGGCTTCCACCCTGTTTTGATGCAAAGCCTTCCATTTTTTTTCAATGTCAACATACGTTGTACCTCCGTTAACGGGTACTTTCATGAAATCAACAACCGCTACGGTTTGTGCCTTCACAGCTATTACAGCCAGAAAAATCATGCAGATAGTCAATAATCTTTTCATAAAATAAAAAATTTAGTTGGATTTAATAATGTGAAGTTCAAATAATTAAAGATTATAAACCCAGCTTTGCAATTTAAATTAAATCTAAATAAAAGATATTTGCATCCTTCTATCTGAATCTATTTAACAGCAAAGAAAAAATAAGAAACCGCAGGTGATTTTAACAGGAACATTTCCAGATAATAATCCGTTAGAAGAGAATTTGAAGATTTGAAGATTTGAAGATTTGTTGATTTGAAGATTTGATAATTTGATAATTTGATAATTTGACAAATTGTTCCTACTCGTCCCTAGTCCCTCGTCCCTTCTCGTCATTTGTCTCTTGTCCCTCGTCACTAATCTGCCCCTCGTCACTTGTCCCTTCTTCATCATCCTCTTCCATATCTTTCATAAATACAGTGGGTTGAGGACCCTCATGACGGTAGTTTACCGCCAGTACTGCACCCACCAATAATCCCATCAGGTGTGATTCAAATGACATATCGGGCTTATAAGGAAAAATACCCCAAACCATACTTCCATACATAAATATAACCAGAAGCGAAATAGCCAGTAAATTGATGTTTTTACGCACTATACCGCTGAAGAAAAGAAATGAAGCAAAGCAATAAATCTGGCCGCTGACGCCCACATGATATGAGGGACGTGCAAGAAGCCATACAAGGATCCCGGTAGCCAGCCATGAAAAGAGAACAACCCGCCAGGCAACGTTGTGATAAAAATAGAAAACAGCCGTGAGCAGGAAAAAGAACGGGACTGTATTGTTGATCAGGTGATTGAAATTGGCATGAATAAATGGACAGGCAAGGATGCCAATTAAACCCGAAGCACGTCGCGGATAAATCCCGAAATAATAAAGATCAATGCCATCAGCAATCTGGTATCCGAATACAAGCCAGAAGAAAAATAGGATAATGGCGGGGGGTACGAGGCTCAGGATGAACCTTTTGTATTCAATATCTGGTTCTTTTTTCAAGTGACGAGTGACGAGTAGTGACGAGTGACAAGTGACGAGATGACAGGTGGGATTTCCTTGTCCCTCGTCTCTTGTCACTTGTCCCTTGTCGCTTGTCCCTTGTCCCTATTTCAGTTTCGGGCGGAGATTTCGTACCTGCTGACCTGCCTGCCACATTTCGGATTCGCGGAGTTCCTTGAGTTCTATTTCAAGTAATTCTTTATAATTGGAACTGCCGGTTGATTCCAGTACGCGTTTTGTCTCTGCGCCGGTCTTTACCCTGTCATATAATTCATTGAATACCGGAAGGGTGGCATCCTTAAATTTCGGCCTCCAGTCGAGAGCACCACGTTGTGCTGTAGCACTGCAGTTGGAATACATCCAGTCCATTCCGTTCTCATCCACCAAACGGATCAGACTCTGGGTAAGTTCCTCTACCGTTTCGTTGAATGCTTCACTGGGACTGTGTCCATGTTTGCGGAGCACCTGGTACTGGGCATCCATTATGCCAGCCAGGGCACCCATAAGCACTCCCCGTTCGCCGGTGAGGTCACTGTACACTTCACTTTCAAAAGTAGTGGGGAAAAGGTAACCTGAACCAATGGCAATGCCGATGGCAACGGTGCGTTCATGTGCCCGGCCTGTTGCATCCTGGAAAACAGCAAAGCTTGAATTGATCCCTGCCCCTGCAAGGAAATTGCGTCTTACACTGGTTCCTGAACCCTTCGGGGCCACAAGGATAACATCAACATCAGCAGGAGGTACAACACCTGTCTGTTCCTTATAGGTTATCGAAAATCCATGGGAAAAATAGAGTGCATCACCCTTCTTCAGACAGGGTTTAAGAATTGGCCAGATTGTGCGTTGGGCCGCGTCTGACACCAGGTATTGAATAATGGTGCCTTTTGTAGCTGCTTCTTCAATGGAGAACAAGGTTTTTCCGGGTACCCAGCCATCTTTTACTGCTTTGTCCCAGTCGGATTTGAACTCAGGAGCCTGGCCTATGATCACATTGATGCCGTTTTCTTTCATGTTCATTGCCTGTGCAGGTCCCTGAACACCGTATCCGATAACAGCTACGATTTCGTTCTTCAGAACTTCCTGTGCCTTTTTAAGCGGAAATTCTTCCCGTGTAATAACATCCTCAACTACACCTCCAAAATTAATTTTTGCCATAATGTAATAAATATTAATTGATTAAATGATTAAGCATATTCGATCGTGTTATCTCCTGCCTCTTGTAAATAACTGGTGAACAGTTCTTTACTAGATTTCGTCACCGCAATCCTTCCCGATCTTGTAAACTGTAAAAGTCCATAATTGTTCAATACATCAAATAATGCCTGGGTTTCTTCCTTATGTCCGGTCAGTTCTATTACCGTATATTCCGGCCTTACTTCGAGAATGCGGGCATGATGTTCCCTGATAGTCTGTTCAATTATATCTCCCTCAACAAGGGCTTTCGTAGGGACCTTATACAATGCGATTTCCTGGTGGATCACCTCATCCTCGGTATGACTAAAGGCTTTCAGCACTTCAACCAGCTTTTCGATCTGGCGCACTACTTTTTCTACTTTTTCGGGTGTGTCGTGAACCACTATAGTAAATTTGTGGATACCGGGTAAAGCAGATCCTGAAACTGTCAGGCTTTCGATATTCACCTGCCGTCTTGTAAAAATAATAGTGATCCGGTTTAATAATCCAATATGGTTTTCTGAAAAGGCAGATAGGGTAAACGTTTGTTTTCCATCTCCGTTACTTCCGTTCAGCATTTTTCCGTCTGACATAGCAATTACTGTTTAGGTTCAAGAATTACTTCTGAAACCGACGCGCCTGTCGGCACCATCGGGAATACATTATCTTCCTTTTCAATGGATACTTCAAGAATATAAGGACCTTCATGATCAAGCATTTCCTGGATAGCTGAAGCCAACTGGGGACGTTCAAGTACTTTTTGCCCCTTTATCCCGAACCCTTCAGCCACTTTTATAAAATCAGGGTTTAGCAAATAGGTCTCCGAATATCTTTTTGCAAAAAACATTTGCTGCCATTGCCTTACCATTCCAAGGTATTTGTTATTCAACAACACGATCTTTACTGCAGCCTGTGTTTGGTTAATTGTACCCAATTCCTGTATTGTCATCTGAAGACCTCCATCACCTACAAACAGGATAACCTGTTTATCCGGTGCCCCTATCTTAGCGCCATGGGCAGCCGGGAGGCCGAAGCCCATCGTTCCCAGGCCTCCGGAGGTAACAAAACTGCGTTTATTTGTGTAATTGAAGTATCGTGAAGCTACCATCTGGTGCTGGCCAACATCCGTAACAGCAATGGCATCGCCTTTCGTTTTTTCATTGATGATCTGTAGCACCTCACCCATTGTCAATCCGGGTTTCTCCGGGAACAGGTCCTTGCTGATCACTTTTTCATATTCAATCTTATCCTCTTCATGAAATTCATTGATCCACTCATCATGGCTCCTTTTATGGATAAGGTCGGTCAGCAAAGGAAGTGTTTCCTTCACATCACCGTGTATGGCAACATCCGCTTTAATTACCTTGTTGATTTCAGCATTGTCAATTTCGAGGTGGATAATCTTGGCCTGCCGGGCATAGGTTTTCACGTCACCGGTAACCCGGTCGTCGAAGCGCATGCCGATTCCAATCAACAGATCGCATTCATTCGTCTTCCGGTTCGTTGAATAATTGCCATGCATTCCGAGCATACCTACATTCAACCGATGCTGCCGGGGCAGTGCACAGGCTCCGAGAATCGTCCATGCTGAAGGAATACCTGCTTTTTCAATAAAGTTCAGGAATTCCTGTTCAGCCTCACCCAGAATAACTCCCTGTCCAACCAGCACATATGGCTTCTTTGCCTTATTGATGAGGGCAGCGGCTTCCCTGATCGGCTCAATCTCAATTTTCGGTTTGGGAACATAGCTCCTGATCTTTGTGCATTTACGGTATTCAAAATCAAGTTCCCCGAATTGTGCATTCTTGGTTATATCTACAAGTACAGGTCCGGGTCTTCCCGACCTGGCAATATAAAATGCCTGGGCCATTATGGCAGGTATCTCTTCAGCCTTTGTTACAAGGTAATTCCATTTCGTCACCGGCATAGAGATACCGATAACATCAGTTTCCTGGAATGCGTCGGTTCCTAACAGTCCGGCAGAAACCTGTCCTGTAATGCAAACAACCGGGGTGGAGTCAATCTGTGCATCGGCAATTCCTGTAATGAGATTGGTGGCGCCCGGTCCGGATGTAGCCATGCACACTCCTACCTGTCCGGTTACCCTTGCATAACCCTGGGCCGCATGTATCGCGCCCTGTTCATGGCGGGTAAGTATGTGTCGTAACTGGTCGGGATAGTTCATCAGGGCGTCATAAGCTGGCATAATGGCCCCGCCGGGATATCCGAAAATGGTGGTAACGCCTTCATTGATCAGGCTCAGCATAATAGCTTCCGCCCCTGTTACACGTATTGTTTTGGGAATATCCAGGATTTCATCTTTATTTTCTTTTGTCGCTTTCATACAAGAAAATTAATACCGTTTAAATATTTCATTATAAAAAGTCACTAACAAACCGGATCTATTTAAGTTCCCTCACGGCGCCTGTGTCAGCGGATGTAACCATGCTGGCATATGCCTGTAAGGCTTTTGATATCTGTCTGTCACGGCTGGATGGTTTATAACCTTCCTTTGCCTGTTTTTGTTTGCGTTTTTCAAGCTCCCCCGCGGGGAGCACCACATTGACACTCCGGGCAGGAATATCGATCTCAATTATATCACCATCCATAAGAAGTGCAATTTCGCCACCAGCGGCTGCTTCAGGCGAAACATGGCCAATTGACAGTCCGGAAGTTCCACCGGAAAACCGGCCATCGGTAAACAAAGCACAGTCCTTGCCCAGTCCTTTTGATTTGATATAGGACGTAGGATAGAGCATTTCTTGCATGCCGGGACCGCCTTTGGGACCTTCATAACGGATCACTACCACATCGCCGGCATGTACCCTGCCTTCAAGGATGCCATCGCAGGCGTCATCCTGTGACTCGAATACCCGGGCTGTACCCTTGAATTTGAATATGGATGGATCAACACCTGCCGTTTTAACCACTGATCCGTCACGGGCAATGTTCCCATATAATATAGCAAGACCACCGTCTTTAAAATATGCATGGGCAATATCGCGTATGCATCCTTTCTCGCGGTCCAGATCAGGTTCCTTAAACATCACTCCCTGGCTTCCCATGTTCAGGTTCTTAATACCTGCCGGAGCGCTGGCATATATTGTCGAAGCTTCAGTATGAACTGATTTACCCGCAATATCAAAATAGGAAATAGCCTCTCCCAGTGTCAGCAAATCCACCCGGCGTGCAGACTTGTCAACCAATCCGCCTTTTTCGAGTTCACCCATGATGGCAAGGATCCCTCCTGCCCTGTTCACGTCTTCCACATGATAAGAGGAACTGGGGGCCACCTTGCACAATACCGGAATTTTCCGCGAAAGCTGATCAATATCTTTCATCTTAAAATCCACCCCTGCTTCACGGGCTATAGCCAGCAAATGCAATACCGTATTTGTCGATCCGCCCATTGCGATATCAAGTGCCATGGCATTCATGAAAGCGGATCTCGTTGCGATTGAAAGGGGAAGAACTGATGTATCGCCTTCCTCATAATATTTCCTGGTGATCTTTACAATCTGCCTGGCTGCTTTTTCAAACAAGGCCTTACGGTTTTTGTGAGTAGCCACTATCGTACCGTTTCCGGGTAAAGCAAGTCCGATTGCTTCATTCAGGCAGTTCATAGAATTAGCTGTAAACATACCGGAACATGATCCGCATGTCGGGCATGATTCTCTCTCAATTACAGATAATTCTTCTTCGGAAACAGTATCATCGGCAGCCATCACCATGGTATCCACCAGGTCATATTTCTTCGTGCCGACAGTTCCGGCCTCCATAGGACCCCCGGAAACAAAAACAGCCGGGATATTCAGGCGCATGGCAGCAAGGAGCATTCCCGGGGTGATCTTGTCACAATTACTGATACAGATCATACCATCCACTTTGTGGGCATTGATCATATATTCCACACTGTCGGCAATCAGGTCGCGCGATGGCAGGGAATAGAGCATTCCGTCATGACCCATGGCAATTCCGTCATCAATGGCAATCGTATTAAACTCTGCAGCATAACATCCTTCCTTTTCGATGATTGCCTTGACTTCCTGTCCGATCTCATGAAGATGGGTATGACCGGGAACAAATTGAGTAAAGGAATTAACTACGGCAATAATGGGCTTTCCCATCTGTTCTTCTTTCATCCCGGCGGCACGCCACAAGCTGCGTGCTCCTGCCATCCGACGACCCTCTGTTGTAGCAGCGCTCCTTAATTTTATCTTCATATTTTTATCGGGCATATTACAATTTTAATTCTTATTAAATCAAAAAAGCCACTCTTACTAAAGAATGGCTCGGTATCTTGGGTATAGAGTAAACCATTCTCAACTCGTCTGGCTAAGCACCAATACAAGAATAAAAAGATTCACGCTAATTATGATATTTCTCATGTTTTTATTTTGGGCAAATATAAATAATAAAGTGAATAA
>JBGSSA010000218.1:0-9691 GCA_041737295.1 Bacteroidales bacterium
ACCTTATAATAAACTCCATAAGATGTAAATTGGTGAATAGAGTATTTGCTGTTATTAAAAGACAGTCACCTTATGTGAATATTTATCAGCAAAATTTCAATTAAAAAATTTGCATATATCTTAGAATTCAGAACTGCAGAATTATCTAACTGCAAAACTGTTTTCAGGATACGATTTCCTTTCTGATTTCTTTAATTTTCCGGCCTACCTCATTTACCTTTATCAGGTACATTTCGATAGACTTTTGCCCGCTTGGGGAAGCCGGGTCAAAATTATTGCCAGGTTCAATGATAAGGGCATCAAACATGGGCTTTAGCTGTTTCAACCGTTGCAGATTTTGTTTGATGGCCACATCATCGGAATAGTCTTCCAGCATGGAAATTACATTCCCAAGGGAAACTCGTTGCTCGGCAAACCGTTCGATAATGTCAATGCTTTTTGTAGTATTTGCCACATCCAGTGCGATCTGAAGGGCTTCCACCCATCCTCCGAGGATGATCTGGGCAGCAGCACTGTACCGTTCATTCTCCCGCAGATAGTTGTCGGTTGCCATATACACCTCGTTGGCTATTGAAATAAGGGAATCCTTGTTATTGATATTCCTGTCAAACCGTTTAGCCGTGTTCTCAAAATAAGTGGACGGGATACCGAGTTCCTCCGCCATCCGTTGCATGGCATTAAAATATCGGGCAGCTGTTTCATACTGTTCAAACACTTTGGCATAACTAAGATCAACAGCATAAACGCCAAGGTTGAGTGCCTTTTTTGAACTGGTCACATAATCAGTTACTTTATCGGCAGAATTCAGCAATTCAGGTTTATATGCAGCTCCCGATGTTTGAAACAGGGAGGACATCTCCACCGAAAGATACATATTATAAAAAATAGGTAATCCAGCGCTTAACGAGTCAAAATCATGAACCAGCGGTTTTATATCACCCAGGTTAATGCTGTCAGATCCACCGGCAAGATCGGATTTAGTTCCTTGTTTACAGCCGATGAGAAGTGTTGTGACAAGGCACATTATCAAAATAGCATTCAACCGTTTTTTCATATTCATAGCAGATTAGAATTGAAATCTTTAAATTCCGATTTAAAGCTATTAATTATTTTTTTACTTAGTAATCAAGCGATAAGAAATTTGTAAGTTTTTATCAACTGTTTTGGGAAAAGGCTACCAGGCTAATGGGCTTCTAGGCTTCCAGGAAATCATTCCAGTGAGTATGATTGCTAAGAAAGGCAGAAGTTCTACATTGAATAAGCACTGAATATATATCACCGAAGGCCTAGAAGCCTAGAAGCCTAGAAGCCTAGATGCCTAGATGCCTAGATGCCTAGAAGCCTAAAACAGCTGCCCCGTGGTTTTTTTCATAAACTGCACCCTCTCAAACGCAGCGGTATTTTCTTCACTGCGGGTGATCAAACCGCGGAATGAATTCAGATTCTCATACCCTTTCTGTCCCATCCATTTTTCCATTTCAGCGAGTATGGTACCAATATACGGCACACCATTTTTATAAAGGGTAGAGCAAATCTGCACTGCATTTGCCCCGGCCAGAATTTGTTTTATCACACCCTGGTAATCATGAATGCCTGTAGCTGCAACCAATTCTCCCTGGATATTTCCATACAAAAGGGCAATCCAGCGAAGCGACAGGGTTATTTCACTGGGTGAGCTGTATACGTTCTGTGCTACGACACGCAGGGTTTCAATATCGATGTCGGGACGGAAATAGCGGTTGAACAAAACAAGGCTGTTAATATCAAGATTGCTGATCTTATACAGCGTACGATACAGGCTTGTAAAATAAAAACCAACCTTCACGCCTATAGGAATGCTTACATTTTTTCTTACCTCATGAATAATATCCACATAGGTTTCTTCCATCTTATAACCGGTGAGGTTAATGTTGGTGGGGGGAATGAATATATTCAGTTCTATTCCGTCAGCTCCTGACTTTTCTAATTCTGCGGCAAATTTTGGCCACTCCCTGGGAGACACACAATTAATACTTGCCATTACGGGAATGGAAACGGACTTTTTACAGGTCTCGATCATCCGCAGGTAAATGTTTATTCCTTCTTCCTTTGAAAATGTATTTATGAAATCCACAGCCTGTGGATACCAGAAATACATATCATCTTTCGCTGTCAGCATATTTTTGTCGGTGACAATCTGCTCTTCAAATAACGATTTCAGAACAACTGCACCGGCACCTGCGTCTGCACACTCTTTTACGCGGTCTACTGAATTTGTTAAACCGGAACTTGCCACAATCAATGGATTGGCAATCTTAATTCCCATGAAAGTTGTTGAAAGATCCATATCAGGAGTTTTAGTTTTTAGTGAATTCGGTTCAATGGTTAGCCTGACACATGTTGAAGGATTAAATCCTGCACGGCTTGTAAGGCTCTCATAAGGTTTTTTTCACCTTTTTCGGTCATGCTGCCCATGAATTCCCATTCATATCCCTTTATATGCAAAAGGTAGGCCTCCGGCTCATGATTAAAAACCTCCCTGCACAGGTGAAGGATGAAAGCCGGTGATACTGCATGCATCGTAAATTCAACCCGGTTTGACGCCACCAGGGTATCCACGCGGAAATCATCAATCTCTTCATGAGAAGCATCAGCAAAGATAACCAAATCATATTGAGATATTGTTGCCGCATCTTCAAGGTTCAACTGGTAATTCGTATCTGTATGAACACCTTCCAGCTTTCTGCTCAGAATCCATTCATCCAGTTTTTCGGCAAGCATCACCCCGGCCCCGTCATCCTGGCGCCCGGGATTTCCATATCCATACACAAGTATAGAAGTTTTTTGATGCTTCAATCCTTGAATTTCCTTTCGATGAGCATATTATCAGCATCATACATTTCAAATTCCAGTGGCATTTTTCCCAGTGCATGAGTAGCGCAGCTCAGGCATGGATCATACGCGCGTATAGCCACCTCAACAGCATTCATCATTCCCTCGGTGATTTCCTTCTTGCCTGTCATCACCCTGGTTGCCACCTGCTTTACAGCCTCGTTCATCGGCTGATTATTGTTTGTTGTAGATACGATAAGATTTGCCATTGAAATCATATCATTCTCCTCGATCTTGTAATGATGGAACAAAGTCCCCCTGGGAGCCTCTATCAATCCTACCCCTTCATACTGTTTAGTGCCTTTTGTCACCAGTTCTCCTTCCATCAGGTCAGGGTCGGCCAGTAACTGTTTCATCTTTTCAGCGGAGTGAAGTATCTCGATCAGCCTTGCCCAATGTGAATGCATTGGCCTGTGACTGGGTTTGCCCCCGTTGTATTGTCTGAATTCTTCAAATTCTTTCTGCGCCAGCGGTGTATCTATAAACTCAGCCGTATTCATCCGTGCCAGGGGTCCGACGCTATACCAGCCGGTTTTCTTGCCAAATTCCTTCAGGTATGGAAATTTCATATAGCTCCACGACTTCACTTCCTCATCGATATACTTATAATATTCCTGGTAATCCACATCATGCAGTATTTTATGGCCTTCATGATCTACTGCCCTTAAAACTCCATGATAGAGGTCGAGTGCGCCGTCTTTCCTGATCAGGCTGAGATAACTGGATGGAAATTCGCAAAAGCCATCAATGATGCCTTTGTTTTTTTTATGATATCCTTTGAAAAATTCGAGTGCATCCTGCGACCAGCTGATCATTTTGTCGATATTCATATAATCATCGCCATGCAGGAGGTATTCGCGTTCCTCTTCCGTTAAATGCTTATTGATGCCCCCCGGAACGGCCCCTGTACCATGGATTTTTTTGCCTGCAGTAGCCTTGATCACTTCCTGGCCGTATTTCCGCATCATCACGCCCTGAACGGCAAGATCACGATGCTGGAGGGCGACCCCGATGATATTTCTTTTCAACGGATCAGAATCTATGCCAAATAGCAGGTCGGGAGATGCGAGATGGAAAAAGTGAAGGGAATGAGATTGGAACATCTGGCCGTAATGCATTAATCTGCGCATTTTTTCCCCGGTCGGTGTCAGTCCCTCACCGGTACCTGCCCCGACTATGACATCCAGTGCTTTGGCCGCGGCCAGGTGGTGGCTGACCGGACATATTCCGCACAGGCGCTGAACCAGCACTGGCATTTCCCAATAGGGCCTGCCCTGCACAAATCTTTCAAATCCCCTGAATTCTACAATATGTAAACGGGTTTGCTCGATATTCCCTTCATTATTGAGATGAATGGTAACCTTGCCATGGCCTTCCACACGGGTTACCGGTTCAATGGTGATCTTCTGTCCCATAGTATGCTTTTTTAATCAAATTTGACAACTTCGTACGGTAATTTCATTTCGTCGCCTGTTACAAGGGCTACCAGGGCTTCCCAGATAAGGTCAGCGCGTGGCGGGCATCCGGGCAGGAAATAGTCTATTTTCACTACCTCATGGCAGGGGTATACCCTGTCCAGCAACATCGGCAACTCGGGATCGTTGGGAATTATCTTTTCCTCATTTGCAACCACCGTTATTCCGTTAATATAGGCTTCGTCGAAACATTCCTGGATGGGAATGCCGTTTCTCATGGCAGGCAGGCCGCCCATGATGGCGCATTCACCTACAGACACGAGAATTTTGCAATGCTCCCTGAAATCTTTGAGAATATGTACATTTTCACTGTTACAGCAGCCGCCTTCAATTAAACCGATATCACATTTTTTTGTGAATTTTTTAATGTCATCGATCGGTGATTTATTGAATTCAACCAGTTCAATCAGTTCCAATATCCGGTCATCGATATCAAGAAGGGACATATGGCATCCGAAACAGCCGGCCAGTGATGTAGTTGCTACAATTGGTTTGCTCATGGATAATAACTTTATATGGTTGTAATTTGCATGTTTTCAATATCACTGCCGATGGGATCCTTATCGTATTTTCGGTCACCGATAGGCATAATAAATCCTTTTTCCTTTACAAGAATGGAACCGACCGGACAAACGTCCATAGCCTTTTGGGCCAGTTCATCGGTGAGTTGCTTTCCGAGTTTCGGGTCGACAACCACTTCAACACTGGCACTTCTCTTGCGGTAGGCAAAAATGCTCTTTCCGTTTTCATCACGTATAGCCCGTATACATCTTTTACAAAGAATGCATCGATTCTGTTCCTTAATTATCCTGGGATGGGAGGCATCGACCTTTCTGACCGGAAACTGGTAGGGAAAGCGGGGCACCATCATTTTAAACCGGTACGCCAGGGCCTGAAGCTCGCAGTTGCCACTCTTTTCGCACGCCGGGCAGAAATGATTTCCTTCCACGAACAGGAGTTCGATTATGGACCGGCGCAATTCATTGATGTCCTTAACCTCGTTTTCTATATTCATACCTTCCGCAACGGGGGTTGTGCAGGCCGTCATTAATTTGCCGTTCACACGAACTGTACATATCCTGCAAGAACCCTTGGGCTTAACACCCGGATAATTGCATAGTGTAGGAACGTATATACCGTTTTCTTTTGCCGCATCAACAAGAAATTGACCCCGCGTGGCCATGCACTCGGTTCCGTCAATGGTAAATCTTACAAACTGACTCATAATGCAATAATTTTAAAAATTTGGAACTCTGCCGGTTACTTTGCATGATTCTTTCACGGCAGCACTCAGATCGAATCCGTTATCGAATATTTTGTTCTTTTGAATTTTCTCTTCATACAGATGCCTGAAATTTTTTATACTTGAAAGGATGGGATTCGCAGCGGTCTGACCTAAACCGCAGCGGCTTGCTTTCAATATCTTGCCCCATTCGATCATATCGTCAATATCCTGTTTTACACCCCGTGCATTCAGGATCTTTGTCAGTTTGTTCCGGAGCAGTGTGGGAACGATCCTGCATGTTGAACAACTTCCACAGGATTCATCAATAAAGAATTCAGTGAAATTAAGAACTATATCGGTGAGAATATCCCTGTGTTTACCAATGATAATGAGCGATCCGCCAGTGGCAAGGTCCTCATAACCCAGCATCCGGTTAAATTCATTCCGTCCGATGATGGCTCCCGAAGGGCCCCCGACCTGTACCGCCTGGGTTTCATCCTTATTGGCACCCACCATGTCGAGGATATCATCTACCGAAAATCCCCAAACTACCTCATATACCCCCGGAAACTTACAGTCGCCTGAAATACTCAGCAGTTTGGTGCCCGTTGATTCGGTTGTTCCAAAGGATTTATACCATTCGCCGCCGTTCAGTACCACCTTCACCACGGAACAAAGTGTTTCCACATTGTTCACCACGGTGGGCATGTCGAGATAACCCTTTTCCACCGGGAACGGAGGCCTGTCGCGGGGTTCCCCACGCTTACCCTCAGCTGATTCGATCAGTGCGGATTCTTCACCACATACATAAGCACCGGCCCCGAATTGAATTCGTATCTCAAAATCAAAGCCCTTCTTGCCCTGAATATCCTTACCCAGGTAATTGGTATCCCGGGCCTTTTGAAGGATAGCTTCAAGGTGTTGCTGCAGATATTTGTATTCATGGCGTATGTACAATATTCCTTCGGTTGCCCCAACAGCATATCCGGCAACGACCATACCTTCGAAGAGCAGCCGCGGGCGCTCCGTCAGGATAACCCTGTCCTTAAAGGTTCCGGGTTCTCCTTCATCCGCATTACACAGGATGAATTTGCGTTCACCGCTTGCATTACGGCAAAACTCCCACTTCAGTCCGGTTGGGAAGCCTGCACCACCCCGCCCGCGCATATTTGATTTTTTAACTTCATCGATCACCTGCTCGGGGGCCATCTTGGTTATTTTTTCAATAGCCTGCCCTACCTTATAATTACGTTCAAGAATGGGTCCGATTTTCCGGATGTTATTCGACACAACCGATTTGATAAGGTCCGACCTGTTTTCCCCATCACCATAATCGGCTACAATCATATCATCCATGCTCTTCCCTTCCTTGATGTCCCTGACAATCTCCTTGGCCCGGAATGGTGTAAGACGGGTAAAAATATGATTGTTGATAATTGCTGCAGGCTCCTGGTCATTCATTCCGATACAGGACGTCTCAAACAGGCCTACCAATCCATCGGGTGTAACTTCGTTGAATTTTATGCCAAGCTCTTTTGTTAATGCCTCTGCAACTTCTGCCCGGCCCATCATGTTCGCCACCGCACTGTTATTGAGAAAGATCTGGTATTTGCCTGTTGGCTTCTGGGAGAAAAAATGATAAAACGAAATGGTTTGATCTACGTCTACCTCAGACATGCCAAGATCCTCAGCAATCTGAACCGTAATCTCACGTGATATAAACCCATATTCTGACTGCACATCAATCAGAATATCCATCAGCCGGGTCTTATCCTTGCTGTATTTTTCCAAAATTTTCCGAACACCTGTTTTCATTCTGTGAAATTTTGTTTATTAATATACAATATCCCCGCCAGACATACCCGGCAGGAGGAACACCTGTCAAAATAGCTATAAATAAAGGCTTTCAACGATTGTTAATTAGTTCACAATTAAAAATAGAATAGAAAATTTAGAATAACAAACGAATTCTGATATTTAGAATGAGTTTAAGGTTGGCAGGTAAACCGCTCTTTTTAAAGATTTTGCTAAAGACATGTCCAGGCCAAACCTGAGTTAAATCATGCCTTCCCGCAGGAATTTCAAAATCCTGACCTGTAAATTATGCGCAAAGAATGAAAGCGACAGAAAATGACGATTAGTGTTATTTTTATAACAATATCCCAAAAGTTAGTATTTGTCTTCCAGAAAGATACATTCCGGTGGTCAACGGATTTTAAAAATCCGTGTCCCTTGCGCCATAATCGTACTCGTGGTAAAAACTCGTAAGTGTGGTGTAAATGTCCTCGAATGAAACATAATGCTTTTCGCAACCGATCCGGGAACAAAAATGGACCATTCCTCCCTTGTCAAGTTTAAAATCAACAATGGGGGCACCGCACAGATCACAAACATGTGTACCGGACAGCGACGCTTTGCATTGCATACAGGAAAGTTTTACAACCTCAGCTTTTACCAACTCCAGACTGCTTTGTTTATCGAAGCAGCCATATGCGGAACAAAGATTGATGATCCCCTGTTTTCCATTTTGCTCAACCCTCAATTTAATACTTGGACTGGCATTAAGATATAAGGTATGATCCATCAGTGATTTTCCGCAATGGGGACATTTGACCCTCAAAGAAATCAAGTGTTTTGCCATAAATGCCTCCTTCGGTTTGACTATTTTGTACAAATTACGAAATTTCAATGAGAATGTCAAGACTTTATTTAGCAGTGTAATGACCAAAATCATAAAAGGTATCCAGTTGCTTTCTTTACTTTGTTACAGAAAATCAACCTGCAAGTAGTCATAACTTTAAATACGCCAATTATGAAAATCGGATGCCTGAAAGAAATTAAAACACATGAATACCGGGTAGGGTTAACTCCTTCGGATGCAAAATCTTATGTTTCAAGGGGACATCAGGTGATTATTCAGCATAGTGCCGGTGAGGATGCCGGATTTTCAGACGATGAATATATCAAAGCCGGGGCTAAAATAGAAACTGACAGAAAAAAGATATTCGATGGCAGTGAAATGATTGTAAAGGTGAAAGAACCATTGCCCGAAGAGTATTCGTTGTTCCATGAAGGACAGATCCTCTACACTTATCTGCATCTCGCAGCCGACCGGATATTGACTGAGGCCATGATGAAAGCCGGTATTAAGGGGGTGGCTTACGAAACCATTGAACTGGAAGATGGACAATTGCCCTGCCTGCAACCCATGAGTGAAATCGCCGGTCGTCTTTCTGTTCAGGAAGGTGCAAAATATCTTGAGAAAACTTTTGGAGGACGAGGAGTGCTCCTTGGGGGTGTCCCGGGTGTTGAGCGCGGCAAGGTAGGAATTATCGGCGGAGGTGTTGTGGGAACTAATGCCTGCAAGATTGCTGCCGGCATGGGCGCTGATGTAACCATTCTCGATGTAAGCGCGAAAAAACTTGCCTACCTCGATGATATTTTTGGTTCAAGAATTACAACACTCTATAGCACGGACGCCAATATTGAAAAGATACTCCGTGAATCTGACCTGATTATTGGCGCAGTATTGCTCGCAGGTGCGAAGGCACCCACACTTGTAAAACGCGAGCACCTGAAAATAATGAAAAAAGGCGCCGTAATTGTTGATGTTGCTGTCGACCAGGGCGGTTGTGTAGAAACGATCAAGCCTACTACCCATGACGAACCGGTGTACGTTATAGACGATATTGTACATTATGGTGTTGCCAATATGCCAGGTGCCGTGGCCCTCACGTCCACAAAAGCGCTTACCAGTGCCACCCTTCCCTATGGATTGATGATTGCCGAGATGGGGCTGGAAAAAGCAGCACGCTACTCAAAAGCATTAAAGCTTGGTATAAATGTATACAAGGGTCAGTGTGTATACAATGAAGTAGCCAAGACTTTTGGAATTAAGAATTACGAGATAGAAAGCCTTATTTAGGGACTAGGGACTGGGGACTAGGGACGAGTGAGAAGTTTTGCAGTTTTGCAGTTCAATTGTTCTGAATTCTAAGATATATGCAAATTTTTTAATTGAAATTTTGCTGATAAATATTCACATAAGGTGACTGTCTTTTAATAACAGCAAATACTCTATTCACCAATTTACATCTTATGGAGTTTATTATAAGGTTAT
>JBGSSA010000139.1:0-48588 GCA_041737295.1 Bacteroidales bacterium
GCCATTCCTTCCAGTATTGTGCAGAAGGTAGTCAGGGATCTTATTGAATTCGGCGCTGTGCAAAGGGCGATTATGGGCGTCAGCATTGATGATATAACTGCTGAAATGGCCAAGGAAAAAGATCTCCCTGAACTTGGCGGAGTGTACGTTACGGATGTCAATGAAAAAAGTGCTGCAAGAGATGCTGGTATTGAAAAGGGAGATGTTATTGTTCAGATTAATGATATCAAAGTTAACAGTCCTTCCGAATTGCAGGAAATTGTCGGAAGATACCGACCCGGCGATAAGATCTCTGTTACTGTAAAAAGAAAGGGTACTTTGAAACAATTCGAGGTGAAATTACGTAACCTACAAGGCGACACGAGCGTCGTTAAAGCAGGAACCTACGAAACCACACTTGGAGCAAAGTTTACTAATCTGGATGACCGGGAAAAAAGCAAACTCGGTATTAAAAATGGTGTAAAGATCAGCGAAATTCAGGAGGGCAAACTGAAAGCTGCTGGTGTAAGACCCGGATTTGTGGTTACCCAGATTAATAATAAACCGGTCAATTCGGTTGATGAACTTGGCAAGATCATTAATTCAATTAAGGGAGGAGTTTATTTAGAAGGACTATATCAGAATGGCGAAGTTGCCTATTATGCTTTTGGACTGTAAAGTAATATATTGATTATCATTATATAAGGCTTGCAGTTTGCAAGCCTTTTTTTTTATTAAAAATTTTAGATGAAAAATTAGTAGGATTATAAATATAAAATAGCATAAATTCGGACAAATTTTTTCGGGAATATGAGACAATTAAAGATCACAAAATCAATAACCAATAGAGAGAGCGCCTCACTTGACAAGTATTTGCAGGAGATCGGCAAGGAAGAACTGATTACTGTGGAAGAGGAAGTTGAACTGGCGCAGCGAATTAAGAAGGGGGATAAATCAGCACTTGAAAAACTTACACGTGCTAATCTCAGGTTTGTGGTTTCGGTAGCTAAACAGTATCAGAACCAGGGACTTAGCCTGCCTGATTTAATCAATGAGGGAAATCTTGGTTTGATTAAAGCAGCAGAAAAATTCGATGAAACCAGGGGATTTAAATTTATTTCCTATGCGGTATGGTGGATCAGACAATCAATATTGCAGGCCCTTGCTGAGCAGTCAAGGATAGTCCGGTTGCCGCTGAACCAGGTTGGTTCATTGAATAAAATTAATAAAGCATTTTCAAAGTTTGAACAGGAATTTGAACGCACACCTACTCCGGAAGAACTTGCAGAAGCTCTTGATTTGCCTAAGGAAAAGATTTCGGATACACTGAAAGTTTCCGGCAGACATGTTTCAGTTGATGCTCCGTTTGCAGAAGGTGAAGACAACAGTCTCCTCGACATTCTCATCAATCATGACTCGCCCAAGGCTGATAAAAAACTGATCAGTGAGTCCCTGATGAAAGAAATTGACAGGGCATTAGCTACCCTTACGGAAAGGGAAAGAGACATCATTAAGTTTTTCTTTGGCATCGGTGTTCAGGAAATGACTCTGGAAGAAATCGGAGAAAAATTTGATCTTACCCGGGAACGTGTGCGGCAGATCAAGGAAAAAGCAATTCGCCGCCTCAGGCATACATCACGCAGCAAACTTCTTAAAGGATACTTAGGATAATTATTCAGGTTACATCATTACTCTGAAAACCGTCATTGCGAGGGAGTTCCTCCCTCGCAATGACGGTTTTCATTTTAAGGATGATTATGAAGTTTTCATCGTCAGCTGTATCCTTTTCCTGGCCACATCCACCTCAAGTACCTTTACCTGCACATGTTGATGCAGTTTCACCACATCAGCCGGATTACTAACATACTTATCGGCCAGTTGGGAAATATGTACAAGTCCATCCTGTTTAACTCCCACATCCACAAATGCACCAAAATTTGTAATGTTGGTTACAATACCCGGAAGAACCATACCCGGACGAATATCTTCCATAGAATGGACATCAGGAGAAAACTCGAATACTTTGATACCTGACCGTGGATCACGTCCGGGTTTGGTGAGTTCATTCATTATATCCGTCAAAGTAGGGATCCCTATTTTCTCATCCGTGAATTTATTTATATCGACACTTTTCCGGAGATCTTCATCTTTCAGGAGATCTGATACCGGCCTTTTAAAACTTCGGGACATTTTTTCCACTATATAATAGCTTTCAGGATGAACCGCACTATTATCGAGCGGATTGATCCCGTCCCTGATACGAAGGAATCCTGCCGACTGTTCAAAAGCTTTGGGACCCATCCTTGCAACTTTTTTCAAATCCTCGCGCGATTTGAAAAGCCCGTTTTCCTTCCTGAAATCAACAATATTCCTGGCAAGCTGCGGCCCAAGTCCGGATACATAGTTCAATAAATGCATACTGGCAGTGTTTAAGTCCACACCAACTGCATTCACACAACTTTCCACTACCTGGTCAAGAGAATCCTTTAACTTAATTTGATCCACATCATGCTGATACTGACCAACACCAATCGATTTCGGATCAATTTTCACCAATTCGGCAAGGGGATCCATTAAACGACGTCCTATGGATACAGCTCCCCGAACCGTTACATCAAATTCCGGAAATTCCTCCCTGGCCACCTTGGAGGCTGAATATACGGAAGCTCCGGCTTCACTGACCACATAGACTTTAATATCACGTTCAAATTTAATCCGGTGGATGAATTCTTCCGTTTCCCGACTGGCTGTTCCATTGCCTATGGCCACAGCTTCAATTTTATATGAATTGACCAGGGTATTTATTTTCTTTATGGCCATGGCTGTTTCCTGCTGAGGCTGGTGGGGAAAGATAGTCTCGTTATGTAACAGGTTACCCTGGGCATCCAGGCAAACTACCTTGCATCCGCTGCGAAATCCCGGATCAATGGCCAATACCCTTTTCTGACCTAGAGGAGGGGACATTAACAATTGTTTTAGATTCTCAGCAAATACCCGGATAGCCTGCTCATCTGCTTTTTCCTTTGATTGCCCTCTGAATTCGGTTTCAATGGCCGGTCCGAGCAATCGTTTATAGGAGTCTTTAAGCGCCAGGGTCATCTGTTTTGCGCATTCTCCATTGCTCCGGACAAATTGTTTATCCAACTGTTCCAGTGCATTTTCCGGATCCGGCTCGATGGAAAGTCTCAGGAATCCTTCCTCTTCGCCCCTGAGCATTGCCATGATCCTGTGTGATGGGCATCGGTTAAGGGGTTCAGAATATTCAAAATAATCTTTGTATTTAATGCCGTCTGCATCTTTGCCTTTAATTAATCGCGAAGAAATCAATGCCCCGGTTGAAAAGAGCCTCCTTATTGAATTCCGGGCACGCTGGTCCTCATTGATCCATTCGGCAATAATATCACGGGCTCCCTGCAACGCATCATCTGCCGTTTCAACCTGGTCATTCAGGAATTTCTCAGCTTCCTGGTAAACATCTCTTATAGCTTGATTTTTTATAACTGTAGCCAGGGGTTCCAGTCCTTTTTCCCTGGCTGCCGAAGCACGTGTTTTCTTTTTGGGCTTATATGGGAGATAAAGGTCCTCCAATTCAGTCATTGTAGCCGCATGTTGAAGCTTCGCCAATAACTCATCTGTCATAAATCCCTGTTCTTCAATGGATTTAATAACAGCTTCGCGCCTGTTGTCAAGTTCAAGGTAACGACCATTCTGTTCCTGAATATCCGCAATCTGCATTTCGTCCAGACTTCCGGTCATTTCTTTCCTGTACCTGCTGATGAAGGGTATTGTGGCTTTCTGTGCAAAAAGCGAGAGTGTATTTTCAACCTGCCAGGGTTGTAATCCTAAATTACCGGCAATTATTGCTATGTAGTTCTTTTCCATTCTGAAAATTCAAATTTGGAACGTAAAAGTAGCCATTTGTTCTTACATTTGAAAAGGAGTAGTTTGAAGTTCTGCGTTTCTGACGGCCCCGAAGGGCCACATTTCGATTAAGGTGGGTTTGAAACCCACGGAACGTAGTTAAATGCCCAGGGGCATGCATGAAAATCAATCTCATCACTATATGAAACTTCTTAATCCCCGGCAATATCAGCAAATACTTGAACCCTTGAATAAAGTCATGATCAATAACCTCTTTGCCCGGTGGGTAATAGAAGGTCACATATCGGGAAAAGTATTTGCGGATAATCCGGTTAGTCCTGCTTCTTTTTACGTCGTTCATCCTTATGGAATGTCGCTTTTATTCGGGGATAGTACAAATCAGGTATTCAATGAAGAATTCAGAGATTATGCATTTAATCTTAACCGGGAGAGAACCGGGTTTGAATGGATGCAGGCTTTTCCATTTGACTGGGAGCCTGTTTTGAATAAATTGTTTAAGAATCGCCTTATCAGGTCATCTGAAAATATTTCGAACCGGGAAGAAGGAATTGTAGAGCTCAATACCCGAATTAATTTTAAATTCAGCTATCCGAAATTCATAGATAAAAGGCAGGAATTGAAAGACCCGGATTGTATGATCCTTCGGACAACCGGCAAATTCTTTGAAGATATGAAAGGAAGTGTAGTTCCGGCTTATTTCTGGAAAAATGCCGATCAGTTTATTGAAAAAGGAATTGGTTTTAGCCTGTTCTGTAATGGTAAACTGGCATCAACGGCATATTCGGCATTCATTCTGGATAGAAAACTGGAGATTGGCATTGAAACCATGGAGGAATTCCGTGGTAAGGGATACGCCTTCCATGCCTGTTGCGCCCTGATAGATCATTGTATAGAGAATGGATTTGAGCCGGTTTGGGCCTGCAAACTTGAAAATGCACCCTCGGTAAGGCTGGCTCAAAAACTTGGATTCGAACCCTGCGCCAGCATTCCTTACTACCGATTAGGGAAATAGGTAGTTCTGCAGTTCTGCAGTTCGCCATCTACAGGGTGCGGGAGAAATCAATCAGGATAACAATGGGATATCCCAAATTTTAACGCGGAGGGAAAAGTAAGATTTGTTTACAAATCAACAAATCAACAAATCAACAAATCAATAAGCCCTGCAACTCATCCAGGAAGGCCGCCTGGGCAGGGTTAAGTTTCTCCCGGGCTGCAGCAGGATCAAACCAGCCATAATTGTCAATTTCAGGGTACTGTTGCATCTTTCCTGATTTTGGTGGCCATTCAAGTGTAAACGTATTGGAAATCAGACCGGTTGTATCAGGGTCAAGTTCCAGGGCAAAGACATGCACTTTTTTTCCGCCTTTTTGGGTAACGGGAGTCAGTTTAACAAAATCTCCTGATATAGTTATGCCGGTCTCTTCTTTAAATTCCCTTAAAGCCGTAGCCAGGGGTTCTTCATTACCTGTGATTTCACCCTTTGGAACCGACCATGCCCCATTGTCCTTATTTTTCCAGAAGGGTCCACCCGGATGTACAAGAAACACCTCCAAAACATTACTGTTATGCCTGTAAAGCAATATTCCTGCACTTTGTGTTGCCATAGTTGGAGTGGGGGTGGATGCTGTACATTTTTTTTCTACCGATAGTCAATCCCTACGGGATTTTTTGCTGATTGTAAATCGTAAATCGCAAATCGTAAATCGTAAATCTCCTCCGGGATTGTTCCTCCTAGTCCCCAGTCCCCAGTCTCTCGTCCCTACTTCTTATTCACCGATCCCGCACTTGATGTGCGGATCTCCTTGATATTTGGTTCTCCGCGATAGTCTATATCACCGGCACTACTGGACTGGAAACGTGCTTCGTCTGTAATATATACCCGGGCATTGCCGGCACTTGAAACGGTTACATCTCCGGTTTTAGCCACCAGATCATAGGCATTCAGATCTCCGGCGCTGCTCAAATCGGCTTTTAGTACATTTGTTTTCCCTTTCAGGTGGGCATTTCCCGCACTTGAAATGGATATTTTAATTTCATTGGCTTCTACCTCAAACTTCAGATCGCCTGCACTGCTCATTTCAATGTCCAGTTTGTCCGCTTTAAACGGGGTCATTCCGGTTATATCCCCTGCGCTGGAAATATCTATCCCTTCAAGGGTCTCACAGGTGACATATACTTTTTTGGTTTTTGCAAAACGGATGCTTTTTTCAGTAAAAATATGCAATTCATTTCCACTGGTCTCTGTTCTGATCCAACTCTGCAGGTTCTCATCCGCCTCTACTTCAACAGTATGATCATCACCCCGGGTAAGGTAAACATCAATTCCGCTTCCTACTTTAATCCTATTGAATTCCGAAACGTCACGGGTTTGTTTGACTACATGACCATTTCCGGTAATTGAATCCTGGATATTTACCATGCATCCCGAAAGAAGCACCGTAATTGCGGCCAGGCTGGTTAAACTAAAAATTCTCATGGTATTGGATTTTTCAAATTTATATAATGATGTGATTCGCACAAGTTGCTGCATTAAATAAATGCTGCAGTTATCCCATACGGCTCAGGATATCAAGCAGTTCAATACTTTTCAGGTTAACTTTCCTGTCATCTATATCAATTAACCTGTCGTTTTTAAATTCAGTGAGTGTGCGGCTGATGCTTTCCTTGGTTGAGGAAACCAGGTCGGCAAGTTCCTGACGCGACAAGGGCAGGGTAAATCCATTGCTGTGATAAACCTCCCTTGAAAAAAAGAGCAAAATTTCAGCAATACGCCCCGGGATTTGTTTTTGCGAAAGATTGATCATCTTATCAATCATCATAATGCCATCAGAACTAAGTTGTTTAAGAAAATGCAGGCCGTATTTTCCATTTTCACCGATGATTTCCTTAATATCAGTCAAACTGGCATAAAGAGTTTCGGTGTCTTCAAGCGCTGATGCGGAATATTGATACCGGTTTCCATAAAAAACGGAAATCAGATCTAAAAAACTGCCGGGTCCCACAATCTTCAATATGATTTTTTTATCGGGATCAACATTTTTATAAAGTTTCACAAGCCCTGAAAAAATCATCATAAAATGCGAAATGGGCTGATCCTGCCTGAATATTTGTTCTCCCTTTTTATGCCTGACCAGATAACTGTTCTTTTGAATCTTTTCAATTTGTTCTGTGGATAGTTCACTAAAGGAAGGCCATAAATATTCGGTCGAATCCATTATGGTGTTTGCTTTAAAAAGTTTCGAGAGCTAAAGTTAGCATAAAATGAAAGACATGTTGAAATAATCCATATCATTTGTAAACCAGTATCCAAATTTAAGGCTTATTTTTACGGAGGGTATTTTTTAAAATCCTATTTGAAAACAACGAAAATGGAGAACAAGAAGAAAATCCTGATTATTGACGATTCAAATACAGCATTGGTACTTATGGAATACGCTTTAAAAGAAGCGGGTTACATTTCTCTTGTTGCATCAAGTGTAAAGGAGGCCACAAAGCTGATTGAAAAGCATACTCCAGATCTGATTCTGCTGGATTTAAGCATGCCTGAGATTTCCGGTTACGATTTTTTAAAGAGGAAAAGCGAGCTTAACATTGATAATATTCCAATTATCATTGTCTCGGCGTATGATTCTGTTGAAACGATCGAATTAACTCGCAATCTCGGCGCTGTTGATTTTATTGCCAAACCAATCCGGCTCGACGCGATGATGGATAAGATCAAAAACTATCTGAAAGGATAGGATGCTGTATTTTTTAAAACGAGTAACATAAACCGATTTTGGCTAACATGCCAAATCCATTCGTGCCCGAAATCTCACCGGTAACAGGATTTGGAGATGACGGTTTTTTTATCGATCCAAGGTAAACGCCATATCCTGCCTCTGTCTTCAGACTGAATCCTGATCCCACATGAAATCTTGCTCCTACGCCCAAATGATGTTCCATTGATGTATATGTAACCATGTCACCAATCTTTTCTTTGTCCATCATTACTTCACGAATTGTATTTTTTCTGTAGATCAGGTCATAATAAGCATATGGAGTAATGACCGGGATCTTGCCATGTTTTATTCTCATCAGCGTTCTTTCATGATGGACCGAAATTCCGGTTATCTTTTTGTATTCCGAACAATAAATTATGCCCAGGCTTATTTGTTTTTTATTATCGGGTATAACAATAAAGTAAGCCTCTGTTCCGCTGCTGAATCCACTTCCTGTTAAAAACTGGGTTATTTCGATCCCGTAATGTGTTTTCTCCTTATTTCCAAGGTTCTGTGCATTCAGGGTACTTGAGAATACCATCGCTGAAAATGCAAAAAAGTAGATTCGGTTCATGGCGTGAGATTTTGTATACTGATACGTCCAGTCCAGGCCTTTGTTGTGCGTAAATAGTTGATAAATAAGGTCGTAGTTAATGATGTTTACTAAGTAGCAGTGTGATTATAGTGAATGCCTCCGATGATATAGATCAACGAATATCCTTCCACTCAATTGAACTTCTGCGGTATACTTAACATTCGTTTTTTTTTCTTAATATTAACCTGAACTATAAAATCACCATTATGAGGCGTAAAGGGCTAACAATTAGCATTATATTAGTTTTAATCCTCGTTTTTACCGCAGGAGTATTGTGGTTTTCAAGAAAGAATATTTCTGAAAAGCATTTATTAAAAGGAACTGCATTACTACAGGAGAATAAATATTCTGAATCACTGGATGAGTTTCAAAAAGCGCACAGATGGTATGGCCGATCGGCAAAAGCACTTTTGGGAAAAGCCCGGGCGGAATACTATTTAAACCAGTTTGATGCGTCAGCAATTGATATTAATAATTCACTTGCTATCGATAGTGCACAGGCTGATGCCTATTTTTACAGGGGACTCCTGAGTCTTAAAGCAAATGACCAGGCAAAGGCTGTCGCGGATTTTTCAAAAGTGATTTCAATGGATTCGGTTTATGCGCGCGCTTATTATCACAGGGGACTCGCTAAAGCTGCACTTTCCGACTTTACCGGATCTGTCAGCGATTACAGAAAATCAATGGATCTTGACAAGGGGAATATTGAAGCTTATTTAAAAAGCATTGAGGCCAAATCAGCTGTGGATGATTATAAAGGAGCAATCGGGGATTACGACCGGCTGCTCAACCTCGACCTGAATAATGCCGATGCACTGGCAAGCCGGGGTTATTTAAAACTCAATATCAGTGACCTTGATGGTGCTTTAAGTGATTTTAACAAGGCTATTGCACTTAGTCCCAATAATATTGACATTGTGTATAACCGGGGTTCTGCCTATGCCCGGAAAGGGGATTTTGCCGCCGCTGTAAAGGATTTTAGCAAGGCCATTGAAAAGGGTCATAAATTGAACCTGGCATATTCTAATAGGGCGAAAACTTATCTGCAACTTCAAAAGCCCAATGATGCTGCCCGGGATATCAGTGCACTACTTAAAATTGAGCCTTTAAATGCTGAGGCTTATTTTATTATGGGTATAAGCTATTCAATGAAAAATGATTTTAAGGGATCTGTACCGTATTACGACAAAGCCATAGAGATTAACCCCGAATATACCCTTGCTTATTTTAACCGGGCCGTTTCAAAAGGTAATCTGAAACTTCACCAACAGGCTCTCCCTGATTATAGCATGGCCATTAAACTACAACCTCATTATCCGGAAGCATATTATGCAAGGGCCAAATCAGAATTAAATCTGCAAAAAAGGGATTCAGCCTGTATGGATTTGAAAAAAGCAAAAGATCAGGGTTTTATCGATCAGGAGGATTTGCTGAATAGCTTTTGCGGAGATTCGAATTCAATAATTCAAACTGAGAAATAATGAAAGTGTTTGGAAAAGCCCTCATAGCGATCTTTTTATTGATGAATATCTCATCAGTATTTGCCGCCGATACCCTCAAGATACATCTTACTTATAAACACCGGCTGGACAGTGAAGGACACACCAAAGGATATATTACAGTCAGTCAGAAGTTTTATACACCTGAACAGCAGTTGTTTCGTGAAATTAACTACAATGAGAAAAGCGGGCAGATTGCGGATTATACATTCTATTTTTATAAGGACGGAAAATTATTTACAGAGGAATGCTATAGCCAGAAAGACAGCCTGATGTATATTCTTAAACATGGATATGACGCTGCCGGAAGGGAAAATGAGGTAGTCCGGTTTGAACCCCGGTCAGGCGGCATGGAAGCCATCACCAGAACGGTTACCAAATATGGGAAAACTGGCAAGGTCACTCTTCAGAAGGTGTATTTCGGTAAGAAGGCCGGTTCCGTTACAAGCTATGCATATAATAACGACGGGAACCTTCAGTCCGAAAACCGGAAATCCAAACCTGTTTCTAACCTGAATCTGAAAACTGAGAAAAAGATCTATACATATAATGCAAACCAGAAGGTTGATAAAGCAACTATATCCGGAAAGGACTTTACCGGTAACTCAATTCAACGGTCAGAAGAATATACCTATGACGATAAGGGTAGGCTATCAGGCGCTTCTGTAACCGGAAATGATTTACCTGAAGGACTTTTAAAGACATACAAATATCTTGATTCCGGTCTGATCAGCCTGTATCAGGAAAGTAATAAGGCCGGTTTATTCACACTGATCCTTCAGTATGATTATAAAAAACATTATATGGACCGGGGAAACCAGGTAAGCTATTTTACCACCATCAGGTAGCTTACAATTGCACTTGATGTAGAAATTTGTTGATTCGAAACCGTTAGGAAAATGAAAGTATTTGAAGCCAGTCAGATACGGGAAATTGATGAGTATACAATCCTGCATGAACCTGTGTCATCCATTGATCTGATGGAACGGGCTGCAACAGGATGTGCCGACTGGCTGTCTTCATATGTAAAAACCGGTGATCATTTAAAGGTATTTGCAGGTCCCGGGAACAATGGGGGTGATGGTTGGGCTATTGCCCGGATTCTTGCCGCCAGGGGGTACAGGCACATCGGAATTTATTTATTGCAAATCAGCAAAATTATTTCTGCGGATTCCGTTGTTAACCGGCGCCGGCTTGAGCAGCAGAAGAAAGTTCCGGTTTTTGAAATCAGCCGTGAAAGTGATTTTCCTGTTATTGATAACAATGATATAATTATTGATGCTTTATTTGGATCGGGTCTTTCCCGGCCACTCGAAGGACTTTCCGGCGCACTGGTTAACCATATTAATGCCTCAGGATGCAATATTGTTGCAATCGATATTCCCAGCGGATTGAGAACCGATGACCAGGGAGCAAAAAGTGGAAACGCTGTAATAAAGGCCTCTCACACCATCACTTTTGAATTTCCGAAACGCTCCTTTTTCTTTGCTGAAAATGCCATCTTCACAGGCAGGTGGCATATCATTTCAATTAATCTGCATCCGGCGATCATTTCCGAGATGGCAACCTCCTTCCAATATTTGTTAATGGAAAACATACAGAAGGTATTCAGGCAAAGAGCAAAATTCTCACATAAAGGATTGTACGGGCATGCCTTGCTGATTGCCGGTTCATATGGCATGGCCGGGGCCGCCATTCTGGCGGCACGGGCTGCACTTCGGGCAGGAGTTGGGCTCCTCACCACACATGTTCCCGGTTCTGTTTATCCAATCATACAGGGAGCAGTTCCTGAATCTATTTTTGATATCGACAAGGATAAAAATTTCTTTTCAGCATTAGAAAACACAAAACACTTTTCAGCTGTTGGTATAGGACCAGGCATAGGAACTATGGATGTCAGCCTGAATGCATTTGAATCTATGCTTAAGAATGCTGATTGCCCATTTGTAATTGATGCGGATGCCCTGAATATGCTGTCTCAAAATCCGGAATTACTCCGGTATCTGCCGGTACATTCAATTCTGACTCCCCATCCGGGTGAATTTGACAGGCTGGCTGGAAAATCCGATTCCGGATACTTACGGAATCAAAAACAGATTGAATTTTCAAAGAAATATAAGGTAATAGTTTTATTGAAAGGAGCCTATACATCCATTACCATGCCCGATGGCACCTGCTTTTACAACAGCACCGGCAATCCAGGCATGTCGACTGCCGGAAGCGGGGATGTTCTGATCGGCATTATTTTGTCATTATTGGCACAAGGATATCCGCATTCCGACGCCGCATTACTCGGAGCATTCATACATGGGCTCGCCGGGGATTTAGCCGCGTCGGAAATTGGTCAGCAGGCACTTATAGCTACAGATATTATTGACTATTTGGGAAAAACATTTTTAAAAATTGAAAATCATGAACACTATGCATAACTTCAAATTTATCGCGCCCGTTTTATTCACCCTGGTACTGGCTTGCTCACCAACCGGAAGAATATCAGTTACAAACGTCAATGATTCTGGATTCAGACAGGCGGGAATGTTACTTTATTCCCTTCCCCAGACTGTGCTTGATGTGGCAGTGGAAGCAGTTGAAACTGAGATTTTGCCCGGTCCTTACAGGCAATATGCTGCCAAATACCTGGGTATTCATGATGTACCTGCAAAACCTGAATCTTCATGGACCCTGACCGGTGTTAAGGTTACGATGCATATGGAAACAGATCCGGATTATGTTTTTGCCGCTCAGGGGTCCTTCAGGCCGGAAGTATTTCCCGGACTTGTAAAATTGATGAATGACAGTATGATCCTCGACCTGAGCCGGAACCCGAATGAATATGTCACTTATAATACTGTTCCGGAAAAAACAACCGAGCCTTATTTTACAGATCTGTCGATAAAAAGAAATTTTGAAGCTCAAAAAGATGTGGAAATCAGCATGGTGATGCCCGATTCAAATTATCTGTCCCGTTCCTCCGGCAAGAATGCACTCCGCGAGAAAACACTGGAACAGAAAGCGGAAGAAGCAGCAAACTTCCTGATCAAATTAAAAAAACGCCGGTTTAAAATGGTTGCCGGCATGAATGATTCCACCCCGCAGGGAGAGGGTATGACTGATGCGATACAGGAGCTGACCCGTCTGGAAGAAGCATATCTGGCTCTGTTTACAGGTAAGAAAACCACGTATCATCATCGCCGGAATTATCATTTTACCCCGGTTGGCGGCAAGAAAACCGACAGGGTAGTGCTTTTCAGATTTTCTGACAGTGAAGGTTTTCTGGATGCCCGCGAAACCAGGGGGAAACCGATTTTGTACGACCTCGCCGGAACAAACAAGATCAAGGGACTTGAGCAATCAGCGTCATTTGCCAACCTGTCCGATAATATGATTTTATACCGGATTCCGGATGTAGTAAACGTAAAACTTATATATGGTGAAGCTGTTCTCTCGGAAGCCCTCATGCCTGTTTTTCAGGCAGGCGCACTCGTAAGAATGGAATTGCAACCGGTAAAATAAATGCCAATTGCCACGGTTGCCTGTTGAACAGTGTCAAGACCTGCTTTCAGAGGAAGGAGGGCGGTGATACAAATTTCCGCTCTGCAAAAATCAACATATATTTATTTTCGTATATTTGGCCACTATTTTAGTGCCGTAAATCTCGCGGATTTAACTTTAAATATTCGTAAGGCATGAGCAGTGAATCACTTGTACTATTTTTTATCATAGGCATTGTGCTGGTTGGCGGGGCGGTTGTTTTTTCAGGTTTTGTTGCCCCCTCCTCTTTAAATCCCGCGAAATCGGAGCCCTATGAATGTGGCATCCCGGTGCAGAGCCCGGCCTGGATACAGTTTAATGTAGGCTATTATCTCTTCGCCATAGTATATCTCATATTTGACGTAGAGACGGTTTTTATCTTCCCCTGGGGAGTTGTGATGAATAAGTTGGGATTGCGCGCCTTTATTGAGATATTAATATTCTTTATTATTCTTGGGCTTGGACTGCTGTATGCCTGGCGTAAAAATGCACTCAGATGGGTTTAAAGATAAAATCAATGGAATATGAGGATTTCAAAGACAATGAAACCCTCGAACTGCTGACAAAATCCGGTGGCAATATATTACTGAGCACAATTGACAATATTATAAACTGGGGCCGTTCAAATTCAATATGGCCGCTGACCTTCGCAACCAGTTGCTGTGGTATTGAAATGATGGCAGCAGGAGCACCCCGACATGACTTTGCCCGCTTTGGCGTGGAGGTATACAGGGCCTCACCGCGACAGGCAGATGTAATTGTTGTAGCCGGTACAATTGTTCATAAAATGGCGCCTGTATTAAAGCGACTGTATGATCAGATGCCCGACCCGAAATATGTTATTGCCATGGGGGCTTGTGCCATTAGCGGTGGTCCGTTTTATTACAATTCGTATTCAGTGGTCAGGGGAGCAGATCAGGTTATACCGGTGGATGTTTATATTCCCGGTTGTCCGCCCAGGCCCGAAGCTCTGCTGTATGGAATTATGCAGCTTCAGCGTAAAATAAAAAGTGAACATCCGATGACTAAAAAGCAGGATACTGCCGATGCTGAAGCACAGGCTAAACCAGGTAACGCACATGGAGAATAATTTACTCAGACAGATATTGGAAACATTAGTCCCTGAGGCTACATTTCCTGTTAATTCACAGTATACCGAAATATTAGTCCCTGACAGTAAATTCCACGATTTTTGCCTGAATCTGAAGGCATCACCCGACCTGTTGTTTGATTACCTGATCAGTCTCACAGCCATTGACTGGAAGGATCATTATATGTTAGTCTGTCATCTTACTTCCACTGTATTCCGTCATACCATTGTGTTGAAAGTGCGCATCGATAACAGGGAAAATCCCCAGGCAGAAACTGTTTCTGACATATGGAAAACTGCTGAATTCCATGAACGGGAAGTATATGACATGTTCGGTATCCGGTTTCTGCATCATCCCGATCTCAGAAGATTATTTCTGGAAGATGATTATGGATTTCCGTTAAGGAAAGATTTTGCAGATGAATCCAGAATGATCGTTAAATAAGCATATGCAGGAAGAAATTGTAAAAAATATAATTTTGGGTGAAGATGAGGACTACATCATCAATATGGGTCCCCAGCATCCCTCCACCCATGGCGTATTGAGGTTTGAAGTTTCCCTGCAGGGTGAACGGATAAAAAAGGTAGTACCTCACTGCGGATATATTCACCGCGGAATTGAAAAAATGTGTGAGCGGGATACATATCCCCAGATCATCCACCTTACCGACAGGATGGACTATCTTTCTGCCCACATCAACAATGAAGCGGTGTGCCTGTGTGTTGAAAAGGCTCTCGAAGTGGAGGTGCCAGAACGGGTGACCTATATCCGAACAATCCTGGACGAATTAAACCGTATAGCCTCCCATCAGCTGTGGTGGTGTGCCATGGGAATGGATATGGGCGCCCTTACCACCTTTTTTTACGGCCTTCGCGACAGGGAGAAAATTTTGGATATTTTCGAGGAATCTCTTGGCTCCCGGTTGATACACAGTTTCAATACGCCAGGCGGGTTCATGCATGATATCCATCCCGGATTTCAGAAAAGAATAAAGGAATTTATAACCTATTTTCGCAAAAAGCTTCCTGAATATGATCGCCTGCTGACAGACAATGTCATTTTCAGGGAGCGTTCAATGGGTATAGGTGTTTTAAGCAAGGAGGATGCCATTCAGTGGGGTGTGACCGGTCCTTCAGGCCGTGGCTCCGGATTTTCATGTGATGTGAGGAAGATTGAACCCTATGGGGTTTATTCCCGGGTTGATTTCAAAGAGATCCTTTTCACTGAAGGTGATGTAATGGCGCGCTATAAGGTAAGGATTGCCGAGATGTATGAATCGATGAATATCCTGGAACAACTGGTCGATAATATTCCTGAAGGCGATTATTCTGCCAAAATGAAAGCGGTATTGCGTCTTCCGGCCGGTGAATTTTTTCAACGTGTTGAAACGGCCCGGGGAGAACTTGCCGTATATATTGTAAGCGACGGGAACAAATCGCCCTACCGGATCAAATTCCGATCCCCTAATTTTTCAAATTTATTTATAATCAGTAAGCTGGCGGAAGGGTTCAAAATAGCTGATCTTGTAGCTATCAGTGGTTCACTCGACCTGGTTATTCCCGATATTGACAGATAAATGACCCGGGCCCGCCATGGCGGGCCTGCTTAAATATCATATATGACGTTAACTATTTATGACTTCACTGATCTCACCCGGAACATAGATGCCGGATTACGAAGTGCCATGTCTCCGGGGTGGGCGGTCTTTACCGAATACCTGATCATCGGCCTTGTCTTCCTCCTGTTTTATGCGCTGGTTGGATTATTCCTTGTATATGCCGAAAGAAGGGTCTGCGCGTTTATACAAAACAGGCTTGGCCCAAACAGGGTAGGGCCCCAGGGTATATTTCAGACTATTGCCGACCTCATCAAATTGCTGATGAAGGAACTGGTGCCAATAAAAAATGCAGACAAGCTGCTTTTCAATATTGCCCCGTTTATTGTCATCATCGCCTCATTTATGGCCATTGCCGCTATACCTTTTGCCAAAGGGTTACACGCTATTGATTTCAATATAGGTATATTTTACGTGATTGCCGTTTCATCCCTGGGAGTTGTTGGAATTCTGCTTGCCGGTTGGTCAAGCAATAGTAAATATTCACTTATCGGGGCCATGCGAAGCGGAGCCCAGGTTATCAGTTATGAACTTTCTGTCGGATTGTCCCTGATGACTATCGTTGTGTTTTCAGGTACTATGCAGCTTTCCGGGATTGTCGCCAGCCAGGCTGACGGATGGTGGATTTTCAAAGGGCATATACCGGCCGTTATTGCCTTTGTTGTTTTTCTGATTGCAAGTACTGCTGAAACCAATCGCGGACCGTTCGATCTTGCAGAAGCTGAGTCGGAACTTACCGCGGGTTTTCATACGGAATATTCAGGTATACGCTTTGCATTTTTCTTCCTGGCTGAGTATATGAACATGTTCATTGTGGCTTCAATTGCTGTAACAGTTTTTCTGGGCGGATGGATGCCCCTTCACTTTGGCAGCGGAAACGGGTTTAACCATGTAATGGATTATATCCCTCCCTTTGTATGGTATTTGGGAAAAACGGCAGTCGTGATCTTTATTATGATGTGGTTCAAATGGACTTTCCCCCGGTTGCGGATTGACCAGTTGCTGACACTCGAATGGAAATACCTGCTGCCGATTAACCTGGTGAATTTAATTTTTGTGGCCTTTCTGGTCCTTATGGGCTGGTACTTTTAATTATGAGATCTGTGATTAACTATATAAAAGAGATCCTGTCGGGCGTCCGCACCCTGTGGACAGGCATGCGCATCACCGGGAGATATTTTGTCAGTCCCGGAGAGATTGTTACCCAGAAATATCCCGAAAACAGGGATGAATTGAAAATGTTTGAAGGCGTCAAAGGCGAAGTAATCATGCCGCATGATGATAACAATCAGCATCGCTGCACAGGCTGCGGAATTTGCCAGATGAATTGCCCGAATGGTTCCATTGAAATTATAACCAGAAAGGAAATGACCCCCGAGGGAAAGGAAGTCAGGGTCATCGACAAGCATGTTTATCATCTTGGCATGTGTACCTTCTGCGGATTATGTGTAAAGACATGTCCGTCCGATGCCCTGGCCTTCGGACCGGAATTTGAAAACGCGGTGTTCGACAGGACCAAACTCACCAAAATATTGAATCAACCAGGCTCCTCCATTAAAAAAGATATAAAGTGATGGAAAACAATACTTTCATGTTCTATTTGTTTTCAGCAACCATTCTGTTTTTTTCAGTTCTGGCAGTTACAAGCCGGCGTATCCTGAGAGCTGCAGTTTTTCTCTTATTTGCCCTGGTGGCTACTTCCGGCATATATTTTATGCTGAATTACCAGTTCCTTGCCGGGGTTCAGCTTTCACTTTATGCAGGCGGCATTGTGGTGTTGATCATCTTTTCGATCCTGCTTACCCATCATATCAGTCATAAATTTGAAAGGCCTCCCCTGGTAAATCTCTATCTTGGATTATTGGTAGTTGTGGTGGGCGGAGGATTAACCATTTTTACCCTGTTGAGCTATCCTTTTGTATCGAACGGACTGCCGGCAACCGAAGTAAATATGGAAGTAATCGGCCTTCAGCTGATGGGAATCGGGCTCAATGGCTATGCCCTCCCTTTCGAGGTGATAAGCGTTTTGTTGCTGGCCGCTATGATTGGTGCTATCGTAATTGCTAAAAAAGGAAAGTGAAGAGAGGGACTGGGGACCAGGGACAAGGGACCAGGGACAAGGGACGAGGTTGCGCAGAGCGCATATAGTGTAACAATGAACATTGAATAATGAACGAATTTGAAATTTGAAGATGAGCTGATGCAGCTAACTGCAAAACTGCAAAACTGCAAAACTGCAAAACTTATTCTTCTTCTTCAAAATTCATAATTTAAAATTAATAATTCATAATTCTGATAAATGGTTCCGATAACACACTTCCTGATCGTAAGCACCCTGATGTTTTTTATAGGCATCTATGGTTTTCTTACGCGCCGTAACCTGATTACAGTGCTGATGTCAGTTGAACTTATATTGAATTCTGTGAACATCAATTTTGTTGTATTCAACCGGTATTTATATCCTGATCAGTTACAGGGGCAATTCTTCGCGCTGTTTATCGTAGCCATCGCCGCTGCTGAAGCTTCAGTCGCCATAGCACTGATTATCAATATATACAGGAGGTTCACCTCCATTGAGGTAGATGATGTTGATGAAATGAAATATTAATTTCCCGATTTACCGATAAACACATGAATTACTCATATACAATTTGGATTGTGCTGGTGCCCCTGGTTGTTTTCCTGGTGACCGGACTGTTTGGCGGAAGGTTTAAACCACTGGTTTCCGGTATTATTGGTACTGCAGGGTTGTTTATTTCCTTTGGTTTATCGGTTTTTACTGCGTGGAAGTATTTTTTTAATGTTGGCGTTGAGCAGGGTTCATTTCAAACAATTATCGGTGCAAAAACCACATGGCTTAATTTAACGGATACTCTGCATATTGACCTGGGTGTGCTTCTTGATCCCATTTCAGTGATGATGCTGATTGTGATAACTACCGTTTCACTGATGGTTCATATTTACAGCCTGGGGTACATGAAGGGAGAACGGGGATTTGAAAGGTTTTTCTCATTTCTTTCACTGTTTACATTTTCCATGCTGGGTCTGGTGGTTGCAACAAACCTGTTTCAGATGTATATATTCTGGGAATTGGTGGGTGTATCTTCCTACCTGCTGATCGGATTTTATTATGAACGTCCGTCTGCCGTTGCAGCATCAAAAAAAGCATTTATTGTTACCCGTTTTGCTGACCTTGGATTCCTTATCGGCATTTTGATCCTATCCTATTATACCGGCACTTTTGATTTCTCAGAAATAACCAATCCGCAAAGTTCCGTTTTTGCTGGGATTACATCGGTAAGTTTTATGGGTTTTTCGGTTCTTACCTGGTCGATGATGCTGATCTTTATGGGTGGTGCCGGCAAATCGGCCATGTTCCCGCTGCATATCTGGCTGCCCGATGCCATGGAAGGACCAACCCCGGTCTCAGCTCTCATTCATGCAGCCACCATGGTTGTTGCAGGCGTTTACCTTGTTGCCCGAATGTTTCCCGTTTATGCATTTCATACACCAGGCGTTTTGACAGTCATATCCTGGGTAGGAGGCTTCACTTCGCTGTTTGCAGCAGTGATCGCGTGTACCCAACACGACATTAAAAGGGTACTTGCCTATTCCACGTTGTCTCAAATCGGCTTAATGATGCTCGCCCTCGGGGTATCCGGATATGGCGGTGAAGAAGGCCTGGGATACATGGCCTCCATGTTTCACCTGTTTACCCATGCCATGTTCAAGGCATTATTGTTCCTTGCTGCCGGATCCATTATTCATGCCGTGCATAGTAATTATATGTATGATATGGGCGGGCTGCGTAAATACCTTCCGGTTACCCACCTGACCTTTCTTATTGCCTGTCTTACCATCGCCGGTGTTCCCCCGTTAGCAGGTTTTTTCAGCAAGGATGAGATCCTTGTGGCTGCATGGAACCATAACCGGATACTTTTTTCAATAGAATATCTTGTGGCGGGGCTTACTGCCTTTTATATGTTCAGGTTATATTTTGGCATTTTCTGGAACAAGGAAACCCACTATCATCATACGCCGCATGAATCACCGCTTACAATGACCATACCCCTTCTGTTATTATCGGTTGGTTCAGTATTCACCGGCTTTATTCCGTTCAGCAAGCTGGTTTCGTCGGACATGGTCCCCTTTCATGCGGAAATGCATTTGAATATAGCAATCCCTTCCGTAATAATCGGGCTGGTTGGTATACTCCTCGCCTTTGCACTGTACAAAAAAGAAAGCAAGGTCCCTGTCAGAATAACCGAATCCCTGGGATCGTTTTACAAGACAATTTATAATAAGTTTTATATCGATGAGGTTTATCTTTTCGTTACCAAACGCATCCTGTTTAATCTGGTCAGCAGGCCTGTAGCCTGGTTCGACCGCCATGTAGTGGATGCTGCAGTGAACCTGGTCGGCAAAACGGTCACCGTTTCATCTGAAAAGATAAAGGGTTTTCAATCCGGACAAATGCAGCAATATGCCTTTGTTTTTATTTCCGGAACGGTGATCCTCGTTTTAATCGTATTGTATAACATGTCATAAGCTAGTGCAATGAGTATTCTCTGGTATTTTATACTGATTCCCGTACTGACCATCTCGGCCATCATAATGACCCGTGATAATAAGTCGGCCCGTGTGGTGGCAGCATCAGGCATGTTCCTTCAATTGCTGATGGCTGTTGTTCTGCTTTTTATGTACTACGCGCAGCGCAATAGCGGAAATACGGCAGATATCCTCTTCCTTACCGACCATGTTTGGTTTCAATCGCTTAATATTCACTTTATTACAGGTGTGGATGGCATTGCCGTGGCCATGATCCTGCTTACAGCGGTTGTAGTCTTCGCCGGGATCTTTGCCTCCTGGGAAATGGAGGATCTGTCAAGGGAATTCTTCATATCGCTGATTGTTCTGGCAACCGGTGTTTTTGGATTTTTCATCTCCCTCGACCTCTTTACAATGTTCATGTTTTATGAACTTGCTGTTATTCCCATGTACCTGCTCATTGGCATATGGGGAAGCGGTCCGAAGGAATATTCGGCTATGAAGCTGACACTGATGCTGATGGGCGGATCAGCCCTGTTGCTGGTGGGATTGCTTGGTATATATTTCAATTCTGCGCTGGTTGGCGGGCAGCATACATTCAGCATTTTGCAGATAGCTGAAACCCCTTTGCCTCTTTCTGCACAACGATATTTTTTCCCGTTCACCTTCGTGGGTTTCGGTGTTCTTGGTGCTTTGTTTCCATTGCATACATGGTCTCCTGACGGTCATGCCTCTGCACCCACAGCAGTCTCTATGCTACATGCCGGCGTGCTGATGAAACTCGGAGGATACGGATGCTTCAGAGTGGCCATGTTTTTAATGCCGCAGGCCGCACATGAAATGGCATGGATATTCATCATACTCACAAGCATAAGCGTAATTTATGGTGCATTCGGGGCTATCTGGCAAAAAGACCTTAAATATATCAATGCCTATTCTTCTGTCAGTCATTGCGGGCTGGTTATTTTCGCGCTGCTGATGATGAACAAAACATCTATGGATGGAGCAGTCCTGCAAATGATCTCCCACGGACTCATGACAGCCCTTTTCTTTGCCCTGATCGGCATGATCTATGGGCGTACCCATACAAGGATGATCAATGAAATGGGCGGACTTATGAAAGTTATTCCTTTCATTTCAGTGGCTTATGTGATCGCCGGACTTGCCTCCCTGGGTCTTCCGGGTTTTTCCGGATTTGTGGCTGAAATGACTGTTTTTATCGGTGCTTTCCAGCATCCCGACTTGTTCCACCGTGTTGCCATACTGATTGTAACAACCTCAATTGTTGTAACTGCCGTTTATATTCTCAGGGTTGTGGGGATTTTATTGCTGGGTCCCATTAAGAATGATCATTATCTTCATCTTAATGATGCACGGTGGTGGGAAAAGCTGAGTGCCGGTTCACTGATTATTGCCATTACCGGGATTGGTATTGCTCCCCTGTGGCTTTCAAATATTATTTCAGGGAGCCTGGGTCCTTATGTTGTGCGGCTTGCACAAACTGTGGCTGGTTTTTAAGAGTAAATAAAATACAAGGGTAAATTATGCCTGGATGGTCTAACTATATATCTATCGAAAATGACATTTGCTGATCTCCTCCTGATGCGCCAGGAAGTAATGCTAACCCTGCTGGCACTGATTATTCTGATTATGGAAATCAGCTTGCATGACAAGGGCAGGGATATTATTATCCGTGTGACACTTATACTGTTCGGTGTGATCACCGTGGTTGGATTCCTGCCTATTGCTTCAGGAGAGCTTTTCGGTGGAATGTTCAGGACTAATCCCCTGCTTGTATCAATGAAAAACATCTTGAATGTGGCACTTTTTATCATCCTGCTTCAGTCTGTCCGATGGTTACGTATGGAACTCAACCGGGGCAGGGCGACAGAGTTCATGCTTCTGCTCATCAGCACACTGATCGGTATGGATTTTATGATTTCATCCGGAGATTTTCTTATGTTCTATATCGGGCTGGAACTGGCTACAATTCCTGCAACTGCCTTAGCTGCATATGACAGATCAAATAACAACAGCGCTGAGGCCGGTATAAAATTTATTTTCTCTTCAGCGTTATCAACCGGGATCCTGTTATTTGGCATATCCTTGATTTATGGCACAACCGGGTCCATCTATTTTAATGATGTGGCTTCCGCATTTGGCACCGGAAACTTGCAAATGCTGGGTTTCATCTTTTTTATCGCCGGAATGGGCTTTAAAATTTCGCTGGTACCTTTCCATTTGTGGACAGCCGATGTTTATGAGGGATCGCCGGTAAATATTACCGCTTATCTTTCCGTGGTTTCAAAAGGTGCAGCTGTCTTTATACTTGTTATAATACTCTATAAGGTGTTTGGAGTTATTGAAAAAACCTGGGAAAACGTATTGTATATCCTGTCAGTTGTTACAATGACGGTGGGCAATCTGTTTGCGATCCGGCAGGATAATATGAAACGTTTTCTTGCTTTTTCTTCTATTGCACAGGCGGGTTTCATACTCCTTGGAATGATGGGAGCCAGCCAGGCCGGTATTACCTCAGTAGTTTATTTTATGCTCATCTATGTCTTTACCAATCTTGCGGCATTCGGTGTAGTATCGTCGATATCATTTGAAACAGGAAACCAAACAATATCCTCATATAATGGTTTATACAGAACAAATCCATTGCTAAGTTTAACCATGATGCTTGCTCTTTTTTCACTTGCAGGAATTCCGCCGGTTGCAGGTTTCTTTGGCAAATTTTTTCTGTTTGCTTCTGCCGCAAGTAAGGGGTATTATATACTGGTTCTGATTGCAGTTTTGAATGCCACTGTTTCATTATACTATTATCTCAGGGTTATCAAGGCTATGTTTATTGATAAAAATGAAAGCCCGATAACTTTTTTTAAAAGTGATATGTTTACTCGTATTAGTCTGATAATCTGTATAGGAGGTATCTTCCTGATTGGATTCTTTGGCTTCGTGTATGAATATTTTTTCAGTATGACTATGGAATTTTAGACTTCTGTGCATCTAATATATGAAGCGTAAATTGATACATTGGCATTTTTTTTGTAACTTTTTTATATATTTACGGCTGTCAATGTGTTTACGGTTGACCAGGATTTGAATGATGCAGATATTACAGACATGATTAAAAAGAATTCATTGCCGGACATTATGACCATTTTGGGATTTGCAGTTGCTGTTTTGTTTCTTGCATTCGGATTATATGTTTTATTTTCTAACCAAATGGCGTATGTCCCCAAAGAATTCCGGACAATTTTTGGAGTCATCGTAATTTCTTACGGATTGTTCAGATCAGTGATTATATTTCAAAAAAGTAAACAACGGAGGAATTCGGATGAGTAAACAGAATTTTATTTTCATCATTTCAGTCATTCTGTTGATGTTCATTGCAGCAGGATGTAACAAAAACAGAAGTCGTATTAGCACTACAGAAACTCCAACGCGTGGTAATATTAAAATCGGCGTGGATGATGCCTATCAGTTACTGGCGGATACAGAAATTGCCACTTTTCACAGCTTGTATAAAAATTCTAAGATTAATCCCATTTATGCCACGGAGGACAGTGTATTGAAACTGTTCATGGATGATTCGATCCGGTTGATGATCACAAGCCGGAAGCTCACGCAAAATGAAGAAGCCTATCTGAAGGAGAAACTGATCATTCCAAGAACCACCCATGTTGCATGGGATGCCCTTGCTTTTATTGCAAACAAGTCAAACCCGGATTCCGGATTCAGGTATAATCAGCTTAAAGATATCTTCCTTGGAAATATTACCTCGTGGAAAGAGGTGAATCCAGCATCAAAATTCGGAAAACTCGAAGTTGTATTCGACAATCAGGGCTCGAGTAATGTGAGAATGGTCATGAAGAAATTCGGAATTACTGGAACGCTGCCGGATTACTGTTATTCGGCAAATACGAATAACCAGGTTATCGAATACGTGGAAACTCATCCCCATGCAATCGGAATTATCAGTGTGAACTGGATCAGTGACAGTGATGATTCCATCACGCATGCCTTTCTGAAAAGAGTGAAAGTGATGGGGGTATCCCCGGAATTTGATCCGGAAGGAGATGATTTTGTAAAACCACATCCCGCGTTTATTGCAGATAAATCATATCCTTTCATACGGGAGGTATATACAATCAGCAGGGAAACATTCTCAGGACTTGGCCGGGGCTTCATTCAGTTTGTTGCCAATGACCAGGGCCAGCGCATTGTGTTGAAAATGGGTATGGTACCGGCAACCATGCCAATCAGGCTGATCCAGGTTAGAAAAGAATAAATAGTCTATCACTAATATGTATATAAAATGAAACCTATTATTATTTTATTTAGTTGTCTTATCTCCTTAAATGCAATTGGTCAGGATCTTGCGACTGGCCTGAAATTGGCAAATAGCGAGCAGTATGAGGAAGCTGAGAAGGTGTTTCAGGATTTACTGTCAAAGGATGCATCAAATGGAGATATTTATTATTACTTTGGTGAGACATACCTGAAGGATTACCTTTCGGATACATTTTCCAACTCCCTCGATGAATTTGCCCAAAAGGCGGAAGAGTTGTTCCAGAAAGGGATACAAGCGGCTCCGGGTAATGCTCTGAACCAGGTTGGAATGGGTGCAGTTACATTGCTGAGAACGAGCGATACTACTAAAGCCCTTCCGTTTTTTACCCAGGCAGAATCATCGATACCTGTGAAGTTAAAGAAAAAGGATTATACTCCCCAGCAGGCTATAGTTCTCACCAAACTGGCCCTGGCACAGTTATTCGGTAAGGTACACCGCTACAAAGCAGCTATTAGTTATCTCAACAGGGCAAAAGTTATAAATCCCGAGGATGCAAATATATATATGGCTCTCGGAGAGGTTTATATCAGAATGAATGATGCTTCTAATGCGTTGTTTAATTATAACCAGGCACTGAATAAGGATCCCTCGTCTCCGAGGCCCAAGATCAGGATCGGTAACATTTATATGAGGGTTCCCAATCTGAATGCAGCCCGTCCTTATTTTGAAGATGCCAAGGAAATTGATTCCACATTTGCGCCTGTTTACAGGAGCCTGGGTGAGCTTTATACCCTTGCCGGCCGTTATGACCTGGCCAAGGAAAACTATGCAAAATTTGTACAGATGTCGGGAAATACGACTCCGGCTAAAGTCAGGTATGGTAACTCCCTGTTTCGTGCAAAGGATTATGAAGGTGCATTGACTGTTATCAAAGAGGTATTGGAAGTGGATCATTCACGTAATTATCTGAACCGCCTCGCAGCTTATAGTTCCTATGACAAGAGACCACAGGACCTGGAAGGAGCCAAAGTCTATATCGAGGAATTCTTTAAGAATGCAGCGGAAGAAAACATAATTCCAAGGGATTATGCATACTACGGACGGATATTGTACAGGCTGGCAAAAAATGACACGGCTATGCAGGACAAAGCCTTTGCACAGCTTTTGAAAGCCTATGAACTGGATCCAAGCGATGGCACTGTCTTAGCTGAAATGGCACAGGATTATTATTATGCCCGCCGTTATGAAGAGGCAGTTGCAATGTATAAACTGAAAGCCGAAAAAGGCCTTGCTGTTCCGAGTGATGCAATGCAGATAGGCAAAGCATATTATTCCATGAATGATACTGAAAAAGCGGATTCGGCTTTTAGCGCTATAGTAAGTGCAGACCCGGAGAATATGCAGGCTCATCTTTACCTGGCAAGGAATGCGTCAAAGGTTGACTCCACATCGGAACTGGGATTGGCAGCACCCGGATTCACCCGGGTTATCGAATTGGCCAAAACGGATTCTGTGAAATATAAGGCAGAACTTTACGAGGCTTTTTCTTACATGGGCTATCACCTGATGCAAACAAAGGAGTATGAAGCAAGCAAGGTTTGGTATAACAGGCTGATCGGTCTGGATTCAAAAAATAAGGATTGGCAGTTGAGAGGTTTAAGTTCCCTTGCAGTAATAAGTTACAAAGAGAAGAACTACCCGGATGCTAAAGTGGCGTATCAGAAAATGCTTGCCCTGGATCCGCAAAACGAGAAGTTTAAACAGGCCATCAGGGATATCGATAAAGTAATTAATGCATCGAAACGATAAGGATTATTATTACTATTCCTGATGCTAATTTGGCCGGAGTTTTGTATTTTTATTGATATGTTGCATTAGTTTTTAAAAAATTGCTTTCTTTGTAACCGATAATAGTAAACCATTATTAACACACTTAAAATAACAATTGAACATGAAAGGACATTCTTTAGCTGAAGCATTAAAATCGATATTCGTCTTGGCGGTTATCGTGCTATGTTTGGTAGCTGGTTACCTCATTTGGTCACAGATTATGGGTAATCCAGTGAATTTCGAAGGTGGTAATCCGGAAGGCCATGCACTTCCAGGCAACTATCTGGGTATTGTGTATAAGGGTGGATTTATCGTGCCTATCCTGATGGCCATAAACCTTATCCTTATTACTTTCGTTTTGGAGAGATACATCATGTTATGGAGAGCAAAAGGCCGCGGTAACCTAACCAGTTTTATCCGCAGGATGCAGGTTCTTCTTAATGAGGACAAGATCGAAGAAGCAATCAAGCTTTGTGACAAGCAGAGGGGCTCACTTGCAAACGTTATGAGAGCAGGCTTACACAGGTACAGGGAGTTACAGGCTGACAAGACCTTACAGAATGACCAGAAAGTACTGGCCCTTCAGAAAGACCTTGAAGAAGCAACCGCCCTTGAATTGCCGGTTCTTTCCCAGAATCTTGTTATCATGTCTACCCTGGCTTCGGTTTCCGTGCTGGTTGGACTTATCGGAACTGTGCTTGGTATGATCCGTGCTTTCGGCGCTCTGGCAACTGCTGGTGCCCCTGATGCCCTGGCTCTTGCAACTGGTATTTCCGAGGCCCTTATTAACACAGCATTTGGTATCACCGGTTCCACTCTTGCCATTATTTTCTACAATTACTATTCAACTCGTATTGATAGTATGACATTTAGAATGGATGAGGCAAGTTTCAGTTTGACACAGACTTTTGCTTCTACTTTAAAGAAATAAAGATTGTGCGTGTTTTTGACAGGAAAGAAGTAGAATATTTAAACTAAGAAGACAAATGGGAAAAATTAAAATGCCATCAAAACCACCGAATATCGACATGACGCCGATGGTGGATTTGTTTTTTCTTCTACTCATCTTTTTTATTTTGACAGCCACATTCCGTGCACCGGAGGCAGTAGCAGTTGATACGCCTTCCTCGATTTCCAATACGACCACTCCGGAGAAACATGTGATGACAATCATGGTTTCCAAGGATAATATGGTATACTTTAACGTTGATAACGGTATCGATACCTCGGAACATCTCCGTGGTAAGATCCTACAGGCAGTCGGCCAACAGTACCAGATAAAATTCACTCCCGAAGAGATTAAAAAATTTGAAGGAATGAGTTCATTTGGATTACCGTTGGACAAAATGAAAGCCTGGATCAATGAGACAGAATCGAAAAACCGTGATGCCATGCATGTGGGAGTTCCTGTTGATTCAACTGATAATCAGCTGATGATGTGGGTCAGAATGTCGCGTTTGTATAATTCCGAACTTGAAGTTGCCATAAAAGGTGACCAGAATGCCAATTATACAACCATTAAAAAGGTGATAGATATATTGCAGGATAACAATGTCAACAAATTTAACCTTACCACTAACCTGGAAAGCGTTGACGTTAATATTGATAATCTTTAAAGATTTGTAACATGGCTGAAATAATTGCAAACGAAGGTGGCCACGGTAAAGGTAAAGGAAAAGCGCGTGCGAAGAAGCATGGAACGCATATCGACATGACGCCGATGGTGGACCTTGCTTGCCTGCTGCTTACTTTCTTTATGCTTACCACGGCTTTTAGCAAAGCCAAGGTAATGGAAATCGTACTTCCTGAGAAGACTAATAACAATAAGGATGCGCCTAAACTTGATAAAGACAGGGCTTTACATATTATTCTTATTGAAGGCGATAAAGTACTTTGGTATAATGGGTTGGCCGAGAAACCGCCTTATCCTTCACTCACTGAAAGTGATTTCAGTAACGAAGGAATCAGACGGCTTCTGCTTCAGAGGAATAAGGACCTCTTTGTTGAAATTGAAACAATGAATAAGGAGGTAACGGAAGGAACCATTACTCTTCCAAGGGATACCGTTACAGCACGCCGAAAAAAGATGATGACACGAGACAGAAAAGGTCCTGTCGTTCTGATCAAAGCTGCTGATAATGTGAAATACAAGAATATTGTAGATATCATTGATGAAATGGCTATTTGCAATATCGCACGGTATGCTCTTGTTGATATTAATCCGGTAGAGAAAAAGATGGTTGCTGACTATTTAGCCAGCCGGGCATCTGGAACCACCAGTAATCAATAATGCTTAATCTTATCTGAATTATGGATAATAAGAATAATACCAGCAAGGTGGTCACGCTTGATGACATTGTCTTTGAGCACAGAAACAAAGAATACGGATCATATGTACTGCGCGGGAAGTTTAGAAAATACCTGGCTATCGCGTTCCTCATATCCCTGTTCGCTGTTTCGTCCGGCGTTGCTGTGCCTTTTATCAAGGCTTATATGAATAAGGACAATACGGTTGTTCTCGTTAAAGAAACCGTAGCAGAAATGTCAAGTGTAAAGCAGGAAGAAGATATTCCTCCTCCTCCACCACCTCCTCCTCCTCCCGCAGCAATGGAACAGCAGGTTAAATACGCTGCTCCTGTTGTAGTGGATACGGTAACCGAAGAAGTTGATCTTGCTATTGTTGATGATGTGAAAGAAACAACTTCAAACGAACCTGTACCGGAGAATATCGAAGTGGTAAAGGAATCTGAACCGGTGATCGTTGAAGAGGAACCTGCTTTCGTATTTGTTGAAGAACAGGCAACTTTCCAGGGTGGTGACATCAATTCCTTCAGGGATTGGGTTCAGAAAAATCTGGTTTATCCTCCTGTAGCTGTTGAAAACGGGATCTTTGGCAGGGTAACTGTTCAGTTTGCTGTCAGTTCCAAGGGTGAAGTAGTTGACGTTAAGATTTTACGTGGCGTTGACCCTTCCCTTGACAAGGAAACCATACGTGTGATCGATTCTTCACCCAAATGGGGTGCTGCAAAACAGGGTGGCCGGGCTGTAAAACAGCAGTTCGTTATTCCTGTAATCTTCATGCTTCAGTAAATAGACAATAGATGTGAATATAATTTAAAACCCGGCAGATTTTTCTGCCGGGTTTTTTTTCATGCTTAAATGAGAGCGCCCTTACAGGGCGGTTGTTAATCGGGTTTAATGTTCATGGCGGTTAAGGGTTTATTTTAGCATCGAAAGAAAATCATCTTCGGAAATGATCGGGATGCCTAGTTTCAGGGCTTTGTCCTTTTTGCTCGGTCCCATGCCTTCACCCGCCACAATGAAATTTGTTTTGGACGAAACACTACCCATGTTTTTACCCCCGTTTTCTTCGATCATTTTTTGCAGCTCTTCCCTGGAATGCTTTTCAAAAACTCCCGATATAACAAAGCTTAAATTTTGGAGCTTCAGGGATTTTGGCTGAAGTGCATCAATTGACAGTTCCATTTGTAATCCTGCATCGGTCAGGCGCTTTATTACCTCTCTGTTCCCTTCATTATCAAAGTAACGGAGTACACTCCCGGCGATAACCTCACCAATTTCTCCAACTTCTATAAGCTCTTCAGGGGAGGCGCCGGAAATACGTTCCATCGACCGGAAATGAGATGCAAGTTTTTTCGCTACGGTTTCACCCACAAAGCGTATACCAATGGCATACAATACCCGGTCAAAGGGAATTTTCTTTGATTCTTCTATGCTCACTACCAGGTTTTCAGCCGATTTTGCGGCAAATCTTTCAAGCTTCACAAGGATTTCGGGCGTCAGTGAATAGAAATCAGCTGCATTCCGAACCAGGCCATGATTATATAACTGCTCAATGGTGGCCTCAGCAAGCCCGATATCCATAGCCTTTCGGCCGACAAAATGCTCAAGCTTTCCTTTGATCTGTGGGGGACAACCGGTATCATTCGGACAAAAATGCTTTGCCTCACCCGTAAGACGGATAAGTTCAGTACCACATTCCGGACAATGGGTAATGAATTGCACCGGTTCCGAATCCTTCTGCCGCTTATCAACTATAATTCCTGTAATTTTTGGGATGATCTCACCGCCCTTTTCTATGATTACCATGTCACCAATCCGGATGTCGAGCAAGGCAATCTGGTCGGCATTATGCAGGGATGCCCTTTTGACTGTTGTTCCGGCAAGCAAAACCGGCTGAAGATTGGCGACAGGAGTTATGGCCCCCGTGCGTCCAACCTGGTAGTCAATTGTAAGCAATTTGGTAGTTGCCTCCCTGGCTTTGAATTTGTAAGCAATAGCCCACCTGGGGGATTTGGCGGTAAAACCAAGCTTTTGCTGCTGCCTGTATGAATTTACCTTAATAACGATCCCGTCAATATCGAAAGGAAGGTTGTCGCGATCCTTATCCCAATGATCAATGAATGCAAATACATCTTCCAGGGTATGGCATTTACGCAGATACGCAGGTATTTTAAACCCCCAGTTCCTGGCCGCCATCATGCTGTCATAATGAGTATCGAATGGAAGATTCTCACCGGGGAGATAATACAGGAAACAATCCAGGGGCCTGCGGGCTACCAGCGAGGAATTTCTGATCTTTAGTGTTCCGGAAGCAGCATTTCTCGGATTGGCAAACAATGGTTCACCCGCTTTGATCTTTTCCTGGTTCATCTGTTCAAATCCCTTATGGGGAAGGAATATCTCGCCCCGTATCTCAAAATTATCCGGATGGTCTTTTCCTTTCAGAACAAGAGGAACACTCCGTATTGTTTTAACATTGGCTGTGACGTCGTCTCCCTTTTCCCCGTCCCCGCGCGTGATGGCACCCGTCAATTTTCCCTGCGAATAGATCAGGCTGATCGAAACCCCATCATATTTCAATTCACAAACATATTCCACCATCTCAGCAGGGATTAGCCTTTTTATGCGAGCTGCAAATTCGTTGATTTCTTCCTTTGTATAGGTATTGTCAAGCGATAGCATCGGGTACCGGTGTTTTACCTGGGCAAACCCCGATTCTATATCGCTTCCCACACGCTGACTTGGCGACGTCGGATCTAGTAATGCCGGATGCTTCTTTTCGAGGTCAATTAATTCCCTCATGAGCCGGTCATACTCCTCATCAGTGATTTCTGGCCTGGATTCGACGTAATACAGGTAGTTGTGGTGATTTAGCTTTTCCCTGATCGTGATTATTAATTCTTCATCAGTCATCGTATTTCCTCTTTTGTCAGCAATTTATGAAAATTGGATCAACAGGCAAAGGGCCTCACAATAAATAACAATTTGCTGAAAAAAGTTTCCCGGAAAGCTAAAGTTTTTCCTATATTTGTTCACGTTATGGTTCCGGAATTATCATCATAATTCCGGATAATAGGGAACCAGGTGTGAATCCTGGACAGTACCCGCTGCTGTAATCTCCGGAATTGTTTCCGTCAAACCACGCCACTGTTCCGATATACCGGAATGGGAAGGTGACCGGAAAGGAGAGAGTCAGAAGACCTGCCATGATCTTGGAATGTTCGGGATTAAACAATTTTTGTATGTCAAAATCATTTTTATTTTTTACTGTTATTCCCCTGGCTTTTCTGCATACTGTCGCTGCCCAGACAGATGAAATGCCCGTCAGGCAGATTCCTCAGGTCACAATTTTGGAAAACAACAAGGATTACTTCTCCGATGATAATCCGACATATTCAATGGACCATGCCTCACATCTAAACCGCCAGCAGAATCTCGGATACCTTCTTGAACGGGAATCCCAGGTGCTGGTCCGTTCATACGGAGGAGAGGGTTCGCTTGTATCGATGTCGCTTCATGGAACAGGCAGTAACCATACACAGGTAAGCTGGAACGGCTTTCCGTTGAATTCACCTACAACGGGACAGGCTGATCTTTCATTAATTCCTGCCAGTTTCATGCAGACGATCGATGTAATTAACGGAGCTTCAGGCGCATTATATGGCAGCGGCACATTTGGCGGTTCAATTAATATGGGCAATGAAGCCGACTGGAACAATAAACTGGCAGTGGAATATACAATCGGCGCGGGAAGCTTCGGATCATTCAACAACAGCCTTTTTGTAAGAGCCGGAAACCGCAAGGTCCAGTACCATGCTTCTGTGATATCAGGAAGGGCGGAAAATAATTACCGCTATTATGACTATTATAAGTATAATTCCCCACCCGCAACAGCGACTCATAATGCTTATCGTTCACTGGGCTTAATTCAGAATATTTACCTGAATTTTGGAAAAGGGAACCATCTTGAGGGAGGTGTCTGGTATCAGCATAAAATGAAGGAAATGCCCCCGCTGATGGGATACTATCAGCCCGGCAACGCAGTGCAGCGGGATAGCCTTTTCAGATCCTATATCAGTTTCAGAAAAACCACCGAAAAATCCATGTTTGTGGTCAAATCAGCCTGGTTTTCTGATTTTCTGAATTTTACAGATAAGGCGAGTGCCGAAGATTCCATCTATTCGCTGAATTCTAAAATATCCTCCAGCAGGCTGATGAATGAAGCTGATTACCGGTATTATCTGTCGCAGGCTGTCACTCTCGGGGGAGGCATGTCGTATTATCTTTCACGCGGTCATTCGGCCAATTATGGCGGAGACATTACAGAACATGATTATGCGGTATATGCAAACCTGAAGGTCAGGCTGAAAGATCTGATCCTGAACTCCGGCGTGAGAAAGGAATTTTACAACGATATTAATCCTCCATTTCAATATTCCTTTGGGATCCGGTATAAGGCCAACGACAAACTGATCCTCAGGTCTGCCGTGTCGAGCAAATTCAGAAAGCCGACATTTAACGAAAAGTACTGGGTGCCCGGAGGCAATCCCCGGTTAAATCCGGAGAAAGGATGGGGCGGGGAAGTGAGTACCGATTGGGATATAGTGCATCGAAACGAGGATCAGTTCAGGATTAAACTTCTCACAAATGCCTATTTTCAAAGTATTGAAAATTGGATTCAATGGGTACTTCGTGATTCTCTCACACCCGTTGAATATAAAAATGTGCATGCCTGGGGACTGGAGAACCGCGTCAATTTTGAATTCCCTGCAGGGCCTATAAGGTTCAGCGGTTTCGTTGCCTACAACTACAGCCGATCTGTCATTATGGAAACGTATGATCAGAATCAACTATACAACGGTAACCAGTTAATGTACATTCCCAAACACAGCGGTAAAGGAAACGTTATGGCTGAATACCGCGGCATTTCAGTTGGAGCGGGAGGTTTATACACCGGAAGCAGGCAGACAATTGAAACCGGGGATCCTTCGGCGCAGCTAAAACCTTACGCGCTGCTTGACCTGGTTGCAGGGATCCACCGTAAAGTGTTCGGTGTGAACCTTTCATTGTATGGTCATATTGATAATATTCTCAATACCCAATATGAAGTGATCCGGTCTTACCCCATGCCCGGCCGGTCCTTTCATCTTGCCCTTTCCGTTGGGTTTAACAGGAACAATCCCGAATAATTCACATTAAATTTTACTTTTATGAGTTTCATTAAACATGTATTGCCTTTGGCATTTGTTTCAACTATCCTGTCATGTGAGAAGTCAGGTGACAAGCCAGAACCCGACGGATATTCGCAAGGGGTTTTTATCGTTAATGAAGGAGGCTTCCAGGCCAGCAATGGATCCATCAGTTATTATGACCCCTCTCGAAATCTGATCGTTAACGGAATATTTGAGGCTGCAAATAACCGGCCCCTTGGAGATATAGTGCAATCCATGTCTGTGGCGAATGATACAACAGGATATATTGTTGTTAATGGTTCCGGCAAGGTTGAAATTGTGAGGCTCAACGATTTTAAAACCAGTGCACCTCCCATACCTGTTTTTTATCCAAGGTATTTTATGCAGGTTTCCGGGGACAAAGGCTATCTGACTGCCGGAAGTATGCAGGGATGGGTTTATATTATTAATCTGCATGACCGGGAAATAGCAGATTCAATCCGGGTGGGATTTGGTCCTGAGAGTATAGTAAAACTTGATGAACAGGTATATGTCGCCAATAGCGGGGGCTGGGGAATTGACTCAACAGTGACTGTAATTAACCTGGCTACAGATCAGGTTACCAAGCAGATCGAGGTCGGAAAAGCTCCCCTCGATTTAGCTTTTGATGCGGAAACCAATCTGTGGGTTTACTGCAAAGGGTATGCCCGGTATAATTGGGACCCCCCCTATAACCTGGTTAGTGAAACAGATGCCCTACTGCAGAAGGTGGATCATGAAACCGGTACTATAATCTGGCAACAAGCGGTTGGGAAGGCCGGTGATTATACTGCCACACCTCCTAAGATGGCTGTCTCCGGGGACGGCACCAGATTATTTTACCTTCGCCCTGACGGTGTATATGCCCTTTCGGCTGAAGAGCCGGCGCTTTCTGCCACTCCCCTGATTGCAGGTAGTTTTTATGGAATTGAAGTAGATCCTGATGATAATAATATTTACCTGTTTGAATCTTCTTTTACTGGGAATGGCAGTTTGAAAATTTTCGACCTGGCGGGAAATCCGGTTGCGCAGGGATCAGTAGGCATTGCACCCAACGGGGCAGCGTTTAACCGGTGAATCGGTGGTCGGTGGACGGTATTCGGTGAATTGAAAAATATCGTAGAGACAAGGCATTGCCTTGTCTCTACGATTTCCGTTATATCACGAAATTCTTCAAACCTTCGGCAATTCCCACGGAGCCCGGTATTTCGCCTTCAGGTATTCATTTGCAGCATCGTCTTTTATAAATTGGGAATTTTCGCCGTCCCAATATAATCTTCGTCCGGTCTTGAATGCGATATTCCCCAGGTTTGCAACCCTCGCAATATTGGCTCCTATCCCTATATTGGCATGAGGAGAAAGGCTCTTGTCCTTGATGCAGGCAATAAAATTCTGCATATGGTTGTCGAGTCCGTTTCCATGCTGTGGTTGCAGCTTTACTGCTTCCATCTTGGGTTTGTTGTTTTCTTTTTCAGGAATAACTTCCCATCCGCCACGGTCTACAACCAGTGTACCATTGTTTCCCACAAATCCTACGCCATGTGAGCGGCCATAATATCCACCATCAATGCCGATACCATGGTCCCACAGCAGGGTAAATCCATCAAATTCATATAAGGCCTGCAGGGTATCAGGTGTTTCACAGGCGTCATCAGGATATGCATATTTGCCTCCCATGGCCATAATCGATTTTGGCGAACTAACCTTCATTCCGAAAAGGGCATAATCCAGAATGTGAACACCCCAGTCTGTCATCATGCCGCCGGCATAATCCCAGAACCAACGGAATGTAAAATGAAAACGGTTACGGTTAAATGGACGCTCAGAAGCAGGTCCCAGCCAGAAATTATAATCCACTCCTGCAGGAACCGGCTCATCGGGGACGACAGGCACCGATTTCATCCATCCCTGGTATGACCACGCGCGCACGGTACGTATTTTTCCCAGTTTACCTGAGTAAACAAAGGCTATAGCATCCTGCCAATGATCATCGCTCCGCTGCCACTGACCGATCTGCACTACGCTCCCATAACGGCCTACAGCTTTTTGCATCAGGTTGATTTCCTCAACCGTATTGGATAGTGGTTTTTCGCAATATACTGATTTACCGGCCTGGCAGGCATAAATGAAAGGAAGGCAATGCCAGTGATCGGGAGTACCAATGATAATCACATCCAATTCCTTTAGTTCCAGCAGTTTTCTGAAATCACGGAAAAGAGCAGGTTTCTTACCCTGAATTTTTTCAATTTCAGCTGCCCTTTTATTCAGTACATTTTCATCAACATCACAAATGGCCCCGCATTCCGTATTTGGTTGTCGGAGGAATGACTGGAGATCCGCAAACCCCATTCCGTTAATGCCTATTACTCCGGCAACCAGCTTTTCATTGGCGCCAGTCACATTTTTGAAACCGGAGAAGGGAAGGGTAGAATATAAGCCTGTTCCGGCAGCCACCAGCATTGAATTCCCGATAAATTTTCTTCGTGATGTAGTCATGATTGTTTTAGTTTAATGGATCGATACCTTAGCAAGATAAATATTTTAATTGGCATTTTTATTCCGGATTTGTATAAAAATCAACCCAACATCTTTAATTTCACATCATGAATATCCACTCCGGCACCCCTTTTAAACTGATTCAGCAGGTAGTCCTTGCCGGTTTTCTATTTTGTTTCTCCGCGCTGCATGGACAGTTAAGCCGCCCGGGAAATCCATTTCCCCTGAATTATCCCGGCTTGAAAAATCCTTCCTTATACGAATTCACGGTTTCTGAACAGGAAAAAAAACAATCCCAGGGTATAGCGGAGGATCCCCGGTTAAAGCCCGCCCGTTCGGGAATGATGATTGAAACCGATTTTGATCCGGGCAATTCCGGTACGTGGGATACCCTGCCTGACGGAATGCGGGTATGGAGAATCGCTTTCAGAGTGAGGGAAGCCAGGTTGCTGAATCTGGTGCTGAAACCTTATCATGTTGAGCCGGGCGTTAAAATCTTCCTCTATGATTCCCTGCAACAAAATATTCTCGGTGCATTCACGGATTTGAATAATAAAAGTATACAGGTGCTGGCAACAGGTTACATACCCGGTGATCTATTGATTTTTGAGCTTCAGATGCCTTCTTATGTTCAAAAGGACAGTAAACTCACCATAGCCGGCATAAGTTGTGATTTTGCAGAAAAAAGCGGTAATAAGCAACTTAAGGACGGATGGTTCAGGTTTTCGGGTGAATGCAACATTGACATTAACTGTAACACCGATTCATCCCTTCAGGTTGTTAAAAATGCGGTAGTCAGAATTGTGTTTCTGGGTGATGAACGGTGTACGGGTACACTGCTGAATAATACCCTGCGTGACGGCCGGAATTACGTTCTCACGGCAAGCCATTGTATTAATACGGAGAATATCGCCAATACGGCACTATTCTATTTTACCTATGAGAGTCCTTATTGTAACGGGCCCGACGGATCAAATGCCCATTCGGTTTCAGGAGCCACCATACGTGCGACCAGTGAGAATATGGATTTTACCCTTCTTGAACTGCTTGATGTCCTTCCGGTTAATTTTCATCCCTACTATGCAGGATGGGATAATACTGCAACCGTGCCGTCATCTTCCTATACAATCCATCATCCCCAGGGCGATGTAAAGAAGGTCAGCTTCGAAACAGATCCTCTGACTATCACAAGTTTTGGAAAGGACTTTGACAGGAATAAACATTGGCTTGTAAGGGACTGGGAAAGCGGCACAACGGAGGCCGGCTCATCGGGTGCCGGAATTTTTGATTCCCGGAACCTTCTCAGGGGTTCGCTAACGGGCGGGGAGGCGGATTGCGCCAATTCTGTCAACGATTATTTTCAGATGTTCAGTCACGACTGGAAAGACTACCCTGCTCCTGAAAACCAGCTCGCTTACTGGTTGGATCCCTTGAATTTAAAGGTAACCACACTGGAAGGATTCGATCCGCATGCCTTATTCTGGCAATCGGGAGATACACTGTCCAACATCGGTAAAGACGAGAACCTGGATTTGGAAATGAGTGATCTTACCTGGGGATCATGGTCAGGGCACAATTCCAGGAATACCACGCAATTTGCCGAACACTTTGTAGATACACAAAAGGAGAGGGTGCTGGGGATTATGCTGCATGTTGCCCAAAATTATATTACCTCGACCTCATCGCACCTGTTGCTGAAAATCTGGCGCGACGAATCTACTCCCGGATCTGTAATCTATGAGAAGAGCGTTAATCTTATTGATATATCACCCAATATGGTACAGTTTATTGAATTCGATAGTATTGTTGCGATTGAAGGTTCTTTTTTTGCAGGCTATGAACTTTTCTATGGCAATCCTGTCGATACATTTTCCACTTTCATGGCAGCCAACAGGCAGTCAGATACATTGAATTCAGCCTATGTATATACTAATAACGAATGGAGTACCCTCAATGAACTGTCAATGGGACTGATCCGCTCTTCTTTTGCCATCATGCCGGTGGTCTTTGATTCGATCGGGACTCCATATCAGCCTCCGCCTACAGATAAAATAAAGCTTTATCCAAATCCGGCGAATCAGTATTGCTGGCTTGAACTAACGGAAGAATCAGTAGGTCCGGTTCATGTTAGCATATACAACCTCCAGGGTCAAATAATTCAAGAGCTTGATTTTGGGCCATACCAGCGATCCCTGCTGATCAAAACATCCACCCTCGGCAAAGGGGTTTACCTGGTCAGGGCCGACCATGAAAATAAAACCAGCGTTGCAAAACTGCTGATAATCCGTTAGACTTCTGATTCAAAGGATTTTTTCCCTCCCAAAAGGTAACTTTTTAGTTTATTGTTAGTATAGATTGATGTATCACAAATAGTAAATCATGCACAGGATATTGATATCTGTAATTCTCATTTTCTTTTGCACAGGAATCAGTTCTTTTGCGCAGGAAAGCGAACGCTACCTGGAAGTAAGGGGCGTTTCTGAACTCGAAATGCAACCACTCGCAAAAGCCACCGCAAATCTCTATGAGGGAACGAACAGGGTACAAAGTATCCAGACCGCAGCGGACGGAAGTTTTTCCTTCAGGCTTGAAATCAATAAACAATATACAATAGAGGTTGTAAAGGACGGATTGGTTGGTAAAAAAATCAGTTTTAATACTACAATGCCCGATGAAGAAAAGGGTACCTGGATGAACGAGTTTTCCATCGGCCTTCTGAAATATTGTGATGGCGTGGATTATTCGGCATTGAAAGAACCCGTGGATATCGTAAAGTTCGATCCGAAGCGCAGGCAATATGAATCTGACAAAGACTATGTTGGCCGCATGAGGCCAAAAATTGAAAATGTGTTCATGAAATATGATGAATGCATTATGGACAAATATGATGCGGCAATTAAAAAAGGCAACCAGGCTTACCAGCAGAAGAATATGCAGGAAGCCATCGCTGCATACAAGGAAGCTCAGGTAATTTTTCCAAAGGAAACTTTTCCCGGCAAACAGATCAATGAAATTAACAGCCAGTTGAACAAGCAGCAAAAAGCAGCTGAAAATTCAGAAAAACAGGAACAGGAAAGTATTGAAGACAATTATAACCAGGCCCTTGCTAAAGCCAGCGTTGCCTATACACGAAAAGATTTTGAGGCTGCAAGGCAATATTACAATGAGGCATTAAAGATTAAGCCTTCTGAAACCCTGCCGAAATCCCGGGTAGTAGAAATTGAGACTATTCTGGCAAAGAAAGCGTCGGAAGATGCTAAAGTCAGGGAGGTAAACAACGCATACAGAGCTGCTGTTTCGGCAGCGGACAGCCTGTTTAAACTCAAGAATTATACTGCAGCAAAGGAACAATATGCCAGGGCTTCAGTCATAAAACCGGGTGAAGCCTATCCTAAAACCAAATCGCAGGAAATCGAACACATTAAAGAAGCCAATGCAAGGGCTGCTGAAACTGCACGAAAGGCCGGAGAAGAAAAGGAATACCAGGCGATCCTGAACAATGCCGATGCATTGTTCAAAGCAAAAAGCTATGATGAGGCAAAAGCAGCATACAGCAAAGCCCTGGCTATGAGACCTTCGGATCCGTATCCCGCGCAACGAACTAAGCTGGTTGAAAACACCCAGATGGCAGAAAAACAAAAGACACTTGAAAACCAGGTCATAAAGCAATATAAAGAAATTATCGCCACAGCGGATCAATACCTGGAGGCAAAAGAACTGGATAAGTCACGGGAAGCCTATAACCGTGCGCTGGCTGTCAAGACTGATGATGAATATGCCAGATCTAAAATCGCCACGATTGATAACATGGTGGCTGCTGAATTGGAGGCACGGACAAAGGTAACCGAGGACGGATATAAAGCAGCCATCGGTGCAGCCAACACAGCCGTGACCAAAAAGTCTTACATACAGGCCAAGGAATTCCTGCAAAAAGCATTGGCTATAAAACCGGGAGATGCATATGCCACTGGTAAAATTGCCGAGGTCGACAAGCTGATCGGGGAGCAGCAGAAATCCAGGGAGCAGGAACAGCTTTCATTAAATCAGTACAAAGAAGGAGTATCTGCCGCAGACAGGTTATTGGAGGCAGGGGATCTTCAGGCTGCAAGGTCCGCTTATACCGATCTGTACCGGATTAAGCCGGGAGATGCATATGCAAGTCAGAAGATTTCATCCATAGATGACCAGCTTGCTGCACAAGCGGCTAAAAAACAAAAAGATATCGAGGATGCGTATAGCGATGCCATGTCAAAGGGTACTGGTCTTGTATTGCAAAAAGAATATGCAAAAGCTTGCGATGCTTTCCGCCAGGCACTTACATTAAAGCGAGGAGATCCAAATGCATCGAATAAACTGAAAGAAGCCGAAATGCTTATTGCCCGGGATCAGAATCAGGCAGCGTTGGAGAAGGCAAGGAAGAAAAGCTATGATGATTTCGTAGCCCGGGGAGATCAGGACCTGGCCCAAAAAAACTATTCGGGTGCTAAACAATCATATGAGGAAGCCCTCAATACATTGCCGGGTGAATCCTATCCGCGCCAGAAACTGGATGAGATCGCACAGATTCTGAACGAGCAGGAAAGAATCAAAAATGACAGGCAGGCGGTTGAGAATGCCTACGTCATTGCGATCAGCAGTGGAGATAAATATTTCAAGGCAAAAGATTACCTTCGTTCCAAAGATGAATATGCAAGGGCATCGGCAATAAAGCCTGAAGAGGCCCTGCCTAAAACCAGGATTGCTGATATTGACAATATCATCAAAATCCAGGAACAGGAGCAGGCACAGGCTAAAGCCAGGTCAGATGGGTATACGAAAGCCATGAATGAAGGAAACAAGCAATTAGCAGGTAAAAATTATGCTGTGGCAAAAAACAGCTATCTCGAAGCACTTAAATTAATGCCGGAGGATAAACTGGCAAAAGAACAGGTAGCCCGTATCGATAAAATCCTGCTCTCCTTAAAAAAACCAGTTGTTAAGAAGGAAGTTGTCGCCAGCAAACCGGCTGAAAAGCCAAAGACGGAAAATGCCTTGGGGGAACTGAATTTTAAAACCGAATCAGAACGTCAGAATTATCTTGATGATTTGAAAAAGAAATATCCTGCAGGCATTACGCTTGAAAAATATACTGAGCAGTATAAAGAAATACTGCGCTATATTGTTATTCGTGAGGACAGAGCACAGGAATACAGGCAGATAAAATTCCTCACCTATAACGGATACCAATATTCAGTTAGTGGCAAACCGATAACCCAGCAATATTTTCAAAGCCAGGTTAAAACCAGGCAGGGTGAGAGTTACCAGGAAATTGATATGTAATGACAAGGTACCTGGGGCTTTTTTTAGGTTGTTGCCTGCTCTTGCCGGGTTGCAGGCGCAATAATACCGGATCTCCCACATTTCAGGACAAGTCCATGCATATTGTCAATCCGGTTCGGTATGCGAAAGGATTTACGATACGATCGGACGGAAAAAACAGGCTGATTACTATTATGAATCCATGGCAGAATGCCAGGAATGTTGAATACTCCTATTTACTCAGCGATACCCTCCGGGAATCAAGGATACAGGATGAAAACCACTGCCTGATTAAAACACCTGTATCAAGGGTTGTATGTTTATCTACAACGCATATCGGTTTCATAAGCTTTCTTAATGAATCCAGCTCCATAGTCGGTGTTTCCGGAAGCAATTTTGTCGCTAATGCTAACCTTCAGGATAAAATATTGAAAAACCAATTGCCGGATGTGGGGTATGATGAAAACCTCAATTTTGAATTGATCCTTGAACTCAAACCCGATGTTGTTTTTGCATACGGGGTAAGCGGCAGTATCACAAACACTGTAAGAAAATTAAATGAAATGGGAATTCCCACAATACTTGTTGCCGAGTATCTTGAGGAAGAACCCATGGCCAAAATGGAATGGATTAAAGTATTCGCTGCCTTATATGACCGGAGCGGGATGGCTGAGGAGAAGTTTGATGCGGCTGATACCAGCTATCAGCATTTGCGGCTAATGGCGGCAGGAGCCAGTGATAAACCCAGGGTACTGCTGGGACTTCCATGGCGGGGTAACTGGTTCATTTCAGGCGGTAGAAGTTATGTTGCCCGGCTGGTAGAGGATGCAGGCGGAGAATATATTTTTGAATACCTTGATTTTAAGGATAGCCAGCCCATATCATTGGAACAGGTTTATGAACGCGCCCTGGGTGCAGATTTCTGGTTAAATACCGGCGATGCATTAAGTAAAAAGGACCTGTTTTCTGTAGATGACCGGTTCCGGAATTTACCCTGCATACAAAAGGATCAGATCTTTAACAATAACAAAAGGATCACCAGCGCCGGAGGAAATGACATATTTGAAACAGGTGTCGCAGAACCTGATATTATCCTTTCCGATTTAATATACATCTTACATCCGCAATTATTACCTTCGCATCAGTTAAAATATTACAGGAAGCTGCAATAAAATACCGATGAATGAACAATTGGCATCTCTTGATGCAATCAGAAAGAACAAATCCGGGTTACTGATTATACTGCTGACCATTCTGCTTATATTATTATTCCTTATCGATCTTCTGACCGGACCGGTAAAGATTCCTTTCCGGAATATTTTCCCGCTTTTTTTTCATTCCGATGCAGGCAACGAGGTTTGGCGTTCCATTCTTTTTGAGTTTCGCCTGCCCAAGGCCATTACAGCTATCCTGGCCGGGTCTGCACTGGCAATCAGCGGACTTCAGATGCAGACAGTTTTCAGGAATCCGTTGGCGGGACCTGATGTATTGGGGATCAGTTCAGGAGCCAGTCTTGGAGTTGCACTTGTGGTTTTGGGATTCGGTAGTTTTTTTTCTTTTAACAGCTCAGCCGGATTAAGCAGCTGGCTCCAGATCATTGCGGCGTGGATTGGCTCAGGGATCGTGCTTTTTTTGGTGACACTTGTATCATTGCGAATCAGGGATATAATGACAATACTTATCCTCGGAATTCTGTTTGGCAGTGCTGCCTCTGCGCTGGTAAGCATAATGCAGTATTTCAGTCACCAATCCATGCTTAAGGCATTTGTCGTTTGGTCCATGGGCAGTCTGGGTAACCTTACTGCACCTCAGCTGCAGGTACTGGGCATTAGTTTGTTTATCGGCTTTCTGCTGTCAGTTTTGTCGATCAGGTCACTTAACGTATTGTTGCTGGGAGAAAATTACTCCCGGACTATGGGAGTAAACATCAGGCTCATTCGATTTCTTGTATTTGTTTCCACAAGCATATTATCCGGAAGTATCACCGCGTTTTGCGGACCCCTCGCCTTTGTAGGTATCGTTGTTCCGCATCTGGCCCGGATGATATTTAAAACAGCAGATCATAAAGTGCTGATGCCGGCATGTTTTTTACTTGGCGGATTGCTCATGCTGCTTGCAGACCTGATTTCACAGTTCCCCGGATCCCAATCCGTTCTTCCCGTTAATTCAGTAACTGCAATTCTCGGGGTACCGGTGGTGATATGGGTTATAATGGTTAACCGTAAATTTGTTAATGTCAGCTAGTATTGGCCATATGAAAGAAGCTGATCTCATTTTAAAAATCCAGGACCTGTATGTGGGCTATGGGAAACATGCCAATCCCGGGGATGGTTTCGTTTACGGTCCCCTGAATAGTGAAATTCCTACTCCTGAAATGATCGGAATAATCGGAAGAAACGGAATCGGAAAAAGTACATTGTTGCGCACCCTGACTGGAATTCAACATGCCATAAGCGGGAGAATTTTTATCAGGGGGAGGGAAATCAGCAAAATCTCAAGGTCAGACAGGGCAAGACTTATTAGTTATGTTTCAACCGAAGCGATACATGTTCAAAATCTAAGGGTATTGGACCTGGTTTCCATAGGACGATTCCCGCACACCAGCTGGTTTGGTAAACTTACCCGAATTGACCATGAAATTATTGAGGACTCTATTGACCAAACCGGGATCAGGCGACTCCTTGAAAAACCGGTTTACCAGTTGAGCGACGGAGAAAGGCAAAAGGTTATGATTGCCCGTGCCCTGGTACAGGATACCCCCGTGATTATTCTCGATGAGCCGACCGCTTTTCTTGATCTTCCCGCACGTCATGAAACATTACGGTTATTGAATAACCTTTCTCAACAAAAGAACAAGCTTATTATTTTCTCTACCCATGATCTGTCCATCGCAATGGATGAGGTTGATAAACTTTGGCTTATGACAGAGGAAGGTTTGATGGAAGGAGCGCCGGAGGATTTGTTAATGAACCGCGGATTTCGTAAATTGTTTAAGAATTCGGACCTGGATTTTGATGCCAGGACGTTGGTATTCAGGTTCAGCCGGGATTTAAAGAATCGGGTAAAGATCCAGGCGGATGAAAAGTATATTGTTTTCACGCGCAAAGCAATGGAAAGAATCGGATTTAAAACAACCAAAAATGAAGACGCAGAGTATACAATCACTGTAATTGCCGAAAATGACATTCCTGTTTGGCATGTCAATGGTCCAACCTACAAGAGATCCTTCAATTCTATCTACCAACTGACCACATTTTTTCGTCATGAATCATAAGAATTATAAATTTCTTTCCAGTTTGCCATGATATCTGTTCTGATCCCAGTATATAACTACAATATTGTTTCGCTTGTTTATGAGCTCCATAACCAGGCATCAGTTGCTTCTGTTCCCGTGGAAATAATCGTGCTCGATGATTGTTCTTCAGAATTGCTGCGGGATCAGAATAAAGATGTAAATAAACTGGAGGGTGTCCGTTTCCTGGAGCTTGAAAAAAACATTGGAAGGGCAAGCATCAGGAATAAACTGGCAGGGATGGCCGCTTATCCTACCCTGTTGTTTATGGATTGTGATTCTGAAGTTCCCGATACTGACTACATTAAAAAATTCCTTCCTTATTGTGGCCAGGAGGTTGTTGTCTGCGGGGGACGAATTTACCGTTCTGTTCCTCCTGAAGAGCCGGATATGATGCTTCGCTGGTTGTATGGAATAAAAAGGGAACAGCTATCGGCAACGGTGCGAAGTAAAGATCCCTACCATTCTTTCATGACTAATAATTTTCTGATTTCGCATTCCATTTTGTCGCAGATTCAATTTGATGAAAGTTTGATTCAGTATGGCCATGAAGATACCTTGTTTGGATTTGAGCTGAAAAAGAGGGGTATTCCGGTTATTCATATTCAGAATCCACTCATTCATACGGGGTTGGAAATTACAAGCGAATTTCTCAGAAAGACAAGCGAAGGAATAGAGAACCTTGTTATCCTTGTTACCCAGGGAAAAATAGACAGGGAGGGATTCGAAGACATCCGAATACTTCGGGCATATAACAAAATAAGCCGTTTTGGACTGGTTCCCCTGTATCTCAAGGTCTATTACCAGTTTGAACGCATGATCCTGAAAAACCTGATGGGCATTAATCCCAATTTGTTTGCTTTTGATCTTTATAAGCTCTCAGTACTGGCAAAAACGATCAGGAAAAGCGATGTATCGGCAAAGCTTTTTAACAGCCTATAATTTGAGGTTTAGGGTATAATTGAATGCGAGGATAAAGGATGTGAGGGGCTCCGGTACCATTCGTTCGTGATCGATGCCATATTTCAGACTGAATTCATGTATTTTTCCGGGAGAGTAGGTTATACCAACCCACGTTCTGCTGCTTACCATCTCCATCTGATGGCTAATAGAATTTAAAAACAATTCCTCTTCAAGGAAAGGCAGAAGCGGCATATTTTTGATATTGTATGCCAGGGAGAATTTATGACGGTTTACGTAGTTACTCAATAATTTATCCTCATCATTGTTAAACTCTATACGGGAGGATTGAAAACGCAACCGGTAGCCCATTATAAACCGGCCTGCAGAATGCTTTACGGCTATGTCAGCATATAATCCCTGCCTCCACCTGTAATCACCCGGATTTTTCCAATTGGCCTCTATCCTGTAATATAATGCGGCTCTGAAGCTTTTATTCAGTTTATAGCTGACTCCCAGATCATTTATTTGTCTTTCCATCCGGGTGCAATTCTCTTTTAGCCGTATTTCCTCTTCCAGCATCACCTTCAGATTTTTATTAAGTGACAGGTCAATATTAGCTGAAGGCCAGAATTGGAAATCCTTTTGCTGTGAATGCAAAGCAGAATTGCAAAAGAAAAGAAGAAAAATCAGGATCAGGGAAACCGGTGTCTTGCTTATCATATTTTTTCTAATCATCGTCATCATTATCTACCAGCCGGTTATAGGCACGGTCGTTTTCATCGGCCATGTTGATCTTCCCTTGATTTTCGTAATAATATATAATGATGCGGGTAGTATCGCGGAGGTAATCGATTCTGCCAATTTCAACCCGGTTTATTTTTAATCCTGTTCGGGCTTCCAGGTCTTTTTTCAGTTCTTCGCGTTTTTCAGGGGCATTCATATCTACCCTTTCATAGACAATGTTCTTTGATGATTCATGTTTCAAAAGCCAGAGCTTTTCCAGGCCGAATATGATAAAAACAAGGGCTGCATTGGTAAAAAGAAGTTCTGCCCAGCTTATTTTTTTATTGGCAAGTGCATTTATAACGGATATACCAAGCAAGATGAACAGGTAGGTCATTTCCTTGATCGGAATGGCATTGGTCCGGTACCTGAGTATGCCAAAAATGGCAAATAAACCAAAGGCAAATCCGATCTGAAGTTTAACGCTTTCAAGCAGAAAACAGATCAGGAAAACAAGTATGCTGATCAGGAGAAAACTGAATAAATAATCCTTTCTGCGGGTTACAGGGTAATAGAGGTAACGAACAATGAAGACCACCACAGTCAGATTCAGGAGAAATCTGAAAATGAGTTCGTTAAAATTTGCCAAATGTATAATGTCCAGACCGAACAGGGTATAGTCCTGTATGCTAAGCAGTGTATTCAACATGGCTTAATTTATTTATTTGAAGCAGTGTATGTTTAAAATTGTTGTTTTTGGATTTATCTTTCAACAGTGACACTCCAATACAATACTTACTGATTGATGCCGGCCTGATATTATTCTTTTTCAGGGCCTGGTAAATAAGGCTCGTTTTATCGGCACGTGCCTGCTTTATTTCAACTATCACCAATCCATTCAATGCAATCTTACGCGAGTTATCCGTAAACGAAATGTTAAAGTCTGTTGTAACCCGTTCGTGCATCTGATGGTCAACGAGGGTAAACCGGTTAAACTGGTTGACTATGGTACATGACAAATTACCCGGGTTATAGGGAGTATATTTTTCAATAAAACCATCAAACGACTGAATATTGGGGTTTTGATACCGGATCCTTTCTTTAACGATCCGTCCCTTGTTTGACCGGATTTTCACTTCAAGAAAACCGAGTTTCGATTCGATATATTCCCGCTGCCTGATTTTAAAACGGTTGAGTTTTCCGTTGTGGTGGTCATAGAACATGTCCAGGCCAGGGGTATCATAATAATCAGTCTGATAACTGAAAACCTGATTGTTGCTTATTGTAAGTACGCTGTAATTTTGGGTCAACTGCGGAAATATGGCTAAAAACTGATTAAAAGGAAGGATAAATTTCATGTCGATCCGGTCCATTAGTTTAACCGCGTCCATTTCATCCAGGGATATCGGATTGAACTGGCTGACTATTGAGCGTACCGTTTGCAGATCGGACATGGACATTTTATCTCAGAATAACAATGTCATTGGCTTGCACTGTTTCTTTTTTACCGGATACCCTGACATGCATAATCACCGGGATCATGTGTTTGGTCGGATAATTTGCCGAATCCTCCGAGTAAGCAAATACTGTGTAGTCACCTTCCCTGAGGAATTCAAACTCATAGGTGCCGTCATAATTGGTAGTCACCTTGTCGCCATACACATCATCATTCCCATAAATGATAAAAACATCTTCATCCGGTGCATAATACTGTTCTGTCAACTCGGTAAA
>JBGSSA010000256.1:0-18085 GCA_041737295.1 Bacteroidales bacterium
ACGGAACACAAATGGGGCCTTTTTTTGAACTTGAAAGCTCTTCTCCGGCCGCTGATCTGAAACCCGGGGATAAACTTACCCACAGGCAAAGAATCTTCCATTTTACCGGAAATGAGGCTGACCTGAGCAGGATCACGGAAAAGGTTTTTGGAGTTACCATAAACGAAATTAAGGGGAAGTTTGGGGGATAGGCTGCTAGGCTGCCAGGCTGCCAGGCTGCTAGGCTGCTAGGCTTCTAGGCTTCTAGGGGCTTAGGATCGGACGTCTTCGAGATTCGAAATTCGGTGTTCCCCCGATGGATCGGGCATGGCCTGTATCCCCCGCTGGCGGGGGCAGGGGGTGGATTTTGTGTAATCCTTTTCTACCTACAGGTTATCCTGACGGGATAGGAGAAGTTCTACAAAGCTTCCGTAAGTTACTGCCGAAAAATAGACTGCACGACTGCAAGACTTTTTTACACATTACCCCCTAAACGATAATTCCAGAAATCTTCCTCCTAAACTGCAAAACTTCAAAACCGCAGAACAATACTTCTCGTTATTGTATAAAATACAATAGTCACATTTATCCATAAATGTAAGGTAAAAGTTATGAAATTGATATGTTATTGTACAATATACGGAACAGAAACTTAAGCCTAAAATTAATTTTTATTCATTGAATTGCCCGATATCATTGGCCCTGATAAAAATCATGTTAAAAACTTTTTTAACAATTTTAATCGGTAAAATGGCAAATAAACTTGCATAGGATAAATTTTAATCCTATTTTTAATCTTATTTTAATTTTTATTGATAACCCAAACTAATTTAATTACCCTAATTAAATTACCTAACAACTAAAAAACTAATTATGGGAACATTGCGACATTCTTTAATTTTACTAAGGGGAAGCCTTTTAATGCTTCTTCTTTTGAGCTTTGCCATAGGCAATGCCAATGCGCAGGAAAGAGTAATAAAAGGAACAGTAACATCAGAAACAGAAGGACCTCTCCCGGGCGTTAATATTTTAATCCAGGGAACCTTAAAAGGAACGATCACCGATGTTGATGGAAACTACAGCATTTCGGTTCCGGGTCCTGATGCAGTTCTGGTGTACTCCTTTGTTAGTTATACCAGCCAGTCCATCACTGTAGGTGATCAAACTACAATTGATGTGTCACTGGTTTCTGAATCAACTTCACTGGGTGAAGTTGTTGTTGTCGGATATGGTACCCAGAGGAAAAAAGATATTACGGGTGCTGTCTCCAACCTGAGATCTGAGGATTTCAATAAAGGCTTTGTGGACAATCCTTCGCAATTGATCGCAGGTAAGGCTCCCGGTGTGATGATCACCAACAGCAGCGGTGACCCCGGTGCAAGTTCAACAATCCGTATTCGGGGTAATTCTTCCGTAAGAGCAGGTAACGATCCGCTTATCGTTGTGGATGGCGTTCCCCTTTCTGGAGGAAATACCACTGCAGATGCTGACCTTCAGACTCTTGGTATGTCCAATTCACGTAATCCGCTGAATTTTATCAATTCCGCTGACATTGCAAGCATTGACATCCTTAAAGATGCTTCTGCTACAGCCATTTACGGTTCACGCGGAGCGAACGGTGTGGTTCTTATTACTACCAAACAGGGATCAGCAGGCAGCAATACTGTTGATTATGATGCCTCTTTCGGTGTGGCAACTATTTCAAACAAAATAAAACTTCATAACGCTGACGAATTTGCCGCAATTGCTCCTGCACAGGATCAGGGTGGCGATGTTGACGCTTTGGATGCTATTCTGCAACAAGGTTTTCTAATGGACCATAATCTTGCGTTCAGAGGTGGAAATGAAAATCTGAAATATCGCCTTTCTCTTGGTCTTCAGGACACCGAAGGTATTATCAAAGAAAGCGGTCAGAAAAAGTATAGTGCAAATCTGAATGTGACCCAGGAGTTTTTTAATCACAAATTGAAAGTAAACGCCAGCCTGCTCACTTCACTTATAAAAGACCAGTATGCTCCTATTTCAAGAAGTGCCGGTTTCGAAGGTAGTTTGATGGGCGCTGCCCTCACATGGAATCCGACACGGGAGTTCAGGGATGCTGATGGCTCATGGGATCAATTCTCACTGAGTGACACCAACCCGCTGGCTCTCCTGGAGTATACGGACGATGATGCCACTACAGGCCGGCTCCTCGGTAACATGTCCGCTACATATACCATAATCGAAGGTCTGGACTACAAATTTAACTTTGGTATGGACCGTTCAAGTTCAACCAGAGCTGTTGAAATTTCAAGTCTGTTAAACCGCCAGGACATCATTGACAGGGGGTATGCCGCTGTAAACGACCTGTATACCAACAGTATGCTGCTTGAACATACATTGACCTATAATAAAATGTTCAGCGACAATTTTAATTTCTCTGGTTTGTTAGGCTATTCATACCAGACAATGGATCGCTCGGGGAACAGTATGTCAGGTCGGGATTTTGAGTACAACGAGGTTTCTTACATTAACCAGCTGCAATCCATTTCACAGGCTAACAGAAACTTATCTTCATACAAGAATCCAACGACTGAGTTGCAATCCTACTTTGGCAGGGTAAATCTCAGCCTTTTTGACAGGTTCCTGGTGACCGCCACACTTCGTGCCGACGGTTCAAGTAAGTTTGGACCCAATAATAAATATGGTTACTTCCCATCCTTTGCCGCAGCTTATCGTATTTCGGAAGAAAGTTTCATTCCCGAATTTTTCAATGATTTGAAAATCCGTGCCGGATGGGGCCAGACTGGTAACCAGGAGTTCCCTGCAGGTGCTGCCCAGGCTCAATACGAAATCACCCGTGACGGTATTACCAGGTCGCAGTATGATAATCCCGACTTAAAATGGGAAACATCAACTACCATGAACGTTGGTATCGACTTCTCAGTTTGGGAAACCAGAATTACCGGGGTTATCGAATACTTCAACAAGAACACAGTTGACCTTCTTTTTAACGCGGAAGCTGCAATGCCAGGACCTTCAGGTGCCAGAAGGTGGACAAACCTTGATGCTGACGTTACGAACAAAGGTTTTGAATTTGGTTTGAATGCTATGGTGGTTAAGACGAGCGATCTTACCTGGAGTATTGGCGGTAATATAAGTTTCATACAAAACGAGCTGAAAAATTTCAGTGGTGTTGTTGAAACCGGCTTATTACATGGCCAGGGTATAACTGATACCCCATCCCAGCGCTTTATTAAAGACCAGCCGCTGAATGTATTTTATATGCTGGAATTTATGGGTCTGGATGCTAACGGTCTGGGTATGTACAGTGAATCAAAAAAATACCTGGATGATCCTAATCCTAAAACTATTCTTGGTTTGGTTACCAATCTGACATGGAAAAACTGGGATCTGTTAGTTAACATGAATGGTGCATACGGCCAATATGTGTATAATAACACAGCCACCAGCGTACTTGTAGTTGGTAATCCTTCCAAAGGAAGAAACACATCTCCGGATTACACACTTCCGGGTGAAAGTGTAGACAACGCACTTAAGGCTTCAACCCGCTATCTTGAGAAAGGTGATTTTCTGCGCCTGAATAACCTGTCATTAAGTTATTCCTTGAAAAAAGCACCCCTGTTCTTTAAATCGATGCGCTTCTCCCTGACAGGTCAGAATCTTTTCGTGATCACCGATTTTACCGGGTTTGATCCTGAGGTTAATGTCGACAAAAACATTAACGACGTTCCCTCATATGGTATCGAATATACACCATATCCATCTGCCAGAACATTTACATTCGGACTTAGTGTATCATTATAATAAATATAGAAAACTGTATTATGAAAAACTTTAAGATAAAATTTCCGGTTATAATTGCTTTCATCGCTTTAGTATCTGTCTGTTGCTCAGATCTGGATGAAAAATTAGAAGACCGGTTAACATTGCAACAGGTAGAAGAATCTACCGAAGGTGAAACAGTTGATGTTTCAGCCCTATTAACCGAAGTTTACAACGACCTTCTTGACTTCCACGGAAGTGGAGGGGATATTATGCCTGAGCATGTCTCGGATCTTCTGATTGCACCTACACGGGGTGGTGACTGGGATGATAATGGCGCATGGCGTGCATTGCACCAGCATACCTGGGATGCAGATCATAATTTTTTACGTAATTTCTTTAATCGGTTGAATGCCGGCTTATTTTCGGCAATTGACATTCTTCAATTCGATCCAAATACGCAACAGGCAGCTGAAGCTCGTTACCTGAGAGCCTTTTTTGTATTCTGGATTTGCGACGGATGGGGACAGGTTCCGATGCGTGATCCCGGTGCACCCCTTGCTGATATTCCCTATGTTTTGAGCAGTTCCGAAGCTATTGCTTTTGTAATATCTGAACTGGAAGCCATTAAAGGTGATCTTCCGGTGGATGCTGATCCATGGGTAGCCACCCAGGCTGCAGCCAATGCTCTTCTGGCCAAGGCCTATTTGAATAAGGCAGTTTATGAAAGTGCAGATCGTCAGACTTTCACGTTCCCTGCAGCGGATATGACCGCAGTGATCTCAAACTGTGATGCCATCATTAACTCGGGACAATTTGAACTGGAAGCCAATTATTACGATAACTTCGATTCCGATAACGGTGAAACCTCCTCAGAGATAATTTTCTGTACCAATAACAGGGCAGGTGTTCAGTCAAACACCATGAGGGGATTCTGGATGTCAGGAACGCATTATAATCAACTGCCCAGCGGATGGAATGGCTTTACTACACTGGCTGATTTTTATAATTCTTTTGAAGAATCCGATATTCGCCGGGGTACTGAAATACCCATATTAAAAGAGCAAACCGGTTTAATGGCCGGCTTACTTTATGGACAACAGTATAATGCTGCAGGCGAAGCTTTGGAAGACCGCCAGGGAAATCCTCTGTTCTTTACCCTTGAAAGTCCGATTATTGTTTCAGGTGCTGCTCTTGAAGTCAGCGGTGTTCGTGTAATGAAATATATTCCGGACATGACCGCAGAAGATGTACCGGGAAATGATTTTCCATTTTTGAGATATTCCGATATTATGTTAACCAAAGCCGAAGCGTTGCTGCGTTCCGGTGATAGCCCAGCAGCTTTAGCCATTGTGAATGAAATAAGAGCAATTCGTGGAGCAACTGCCATGGCTTCACTTGATGAAGCTTCATTATTAGCCGAAAGAGCTCGTGAATTGTACCAGGAAGGTTGGAGACGCAATGACCTTATCCGCTATGGCAAATTTCTTCAGGCCTGGAGTGAAAAACCTGCTTCAGACCCGAGAAACCTGTTATGGCCATTCCCGTCAGCCCAGCTAGTGGCAAATCCGGGTTTAGTACAAAATCCTGGCTATTAATAAACGTAAATAGAGTATAAGATTTAACGATCGTATGCTATAGCTATAAGAGGGTGTCTCAAAGGTCGGGACACCCTCTTTTAATTGAAGGCTGTCTCAGTTTTGAGACAGCCCTTTTTATTTTTTAAATTAATTATTTAGGATTAAATTCAACGCCTGAATCACATTATACAGGCTTCCATTCCGATGTTAATTCCAAATATTCCAATATGCACAGAGGTAAAATTCTTCTATTCTTAATTGCCTTATTGATAGCCGGTTGTCAAAATGATAAAAAGGGTCAGGTCAGAAAAGACACATTGTTCCAGTTGATATCTTCCGAAGAGAGCGGGATCAGTTTCATAAATAAATTAACGAATGAAAAAGGTCTTAATGTATTTCTCTACAGGAATTATTATAACGGCGGAGGTGTGGGCATAGGGGATATTAATAATGATGGCCTGGCTGACGTGTACCTGACATCCAACACGGAGGATAATAAACTGTTTTTAAACCAGGGCAACTTCAAATTTGAGGATATAACTGCCACCTCGGGAACAGAAGGGGAAAAAGCATGGACAACTGGTGTGGTTATGGCGGATGTCAATGGCGATGGTTTTTTGGATATTTATGTATGCATTGCAGGAATGGGTAAGGACGAAAACCGGAAAAATGAACTGTTCATCAACAATGGGGATCTGACATTTTCTGAAAAGGCCGAAGAATATGGATTAGATGACAACGGACTTACTACCCATGCAGCTTTTTTTGATTATGACACGGATGGTGACCTGGATGCCTTTATCCTGAATAACAGCTTCATTCCTGCGAATAGCCTCGAATTTTCCAATATGCGCGATGTAAGAAGCCAGCATTGGGACGTGCCTGAATTTCTTAAAGGAGGAGGTGATAAACTGCTCAGGAACGATAATGGTAAATTCAGGGATGTGAGTGAGGAGGCCGGTATTTATGGCAGCCTGATCGCATTCGGAATGGGTGTAACCATAGGGGATGTTAACCAGGATATGCTGCCGGATATATATGTTTCGAACGACTTCTATGAACGCGACTATTTATATGTCAACAACGGGGATGGAACTTTCAAAGAACGTTTAAAGGATTATATGGGCCATCTGAGCCTTTCCTCAATGGGTGTTGATATGGCTGATATTAATAATGATGGCTTCTCCGATATATGTGTGATAGATATGCTTCCGGAGGGAGATACAAGATTAAAAACAACAACTGAATTTGAAAGCTACGGCATATACAACATGAAGGTGGAACGCGACTTCTACCACCAGTATCTTCAAAATACACTGCAACTGAATAATGGGAATGAAACCTTTTCCGAAATCGCATTTTTTAGCGGGGTGGCACAAACCGACTGGAGCTGGGGACCCCTGATATTCGATATGGATAATGACGGTTACCTCGATATTTTTGTAACCAATGGCATTTACCATGACCTCACAGACCAGGATTTTATTGACTATTTTTCGAACAAGATTGTTCAGAGAATGATCATCTCCGGCATTAAAGCAGAAGTCGATTCAATTTTCAATAAAATGCCCAGTGTTCCTTTACCGAACTATGGTTTTAAAAACAATGGAGATCTGACTTTCACTAACATGAGCGCCGAATGGGGACTCGACATTCCAGGTTTCTCTAATGGTGCAGCGTATGGTGACCTTGATAATGACGGAGACCTTGATTTGATAGTTAACAATGTTAACCAGCCCTGCCTGGCATACAGGAATTATTCCAATGAGAAAACCGGTAATCATTATCTGAAAGTACGGCTTAAAGGGGAAGGGAAAAATACCCTCGCCATCGGAAGTATTGTTTATGTTTATTTTGACGGTCAGCCTCATAAACAGGAGCTGGTACCGTCAAGAGGATTTCAATCTTCGGTCGACTTTGTATTGAATTTTGGATTAGGCAAGGCAACCAGGGTAGATTCCGTTAGGATAATATGGCCCAATCATAAATCACAGGTTAAAAGAGATATTAGCGGTGATCAGATGATAACACTCGACATCAGGGACGCTATAAAAAATGAACTTCTTAGCAAAAACAGTAAAACTGTAACTGAAAAATTAATGGATTCGCCATTTAATCCGCATAAGGAAAATTCTTATGTTGACTTTGAGTTCGAAGGCCTGATTGCTCAAATGTCATCGCGGGAAGGACCTGCTATGGATGTGGCTGATATAAACAACGATGGTCGCGATGATGTGTTTATTGGCGGGGCCACGGATAGCCCGGGACAAATTTATATTCAGTCGCCTTCGGGAAAAATGATTGTTCAAACGAATGATAACTTTGAGAAAGACAAAAAATATGAGGATACTGCTGCGGAATTTTTTGACGCCGATGGAGACGGAGACCCGGATCTCTATGTTGGTTCCGGGGGTAATGATAAAGAACCTGAATCTGATTTTTTAAGAGACCGCCTGTATATAAATAATGGCAAAGGTGCTTTTAAAATTGCCGCTGATGCTATTCCCGATTTCAGGTATAATACTTCCGTGGTGTGTCCTTATGATTTCGACCAGGATGGTGATATTGACCTGTTTACAGGGAGTTTAAGTGTTTCCCGCATATATGGCATTAACCCAAAACACTATCTGCTTGAAAATGACGGACATGGAAAATTCAAGGATGTCACGGAGGCTAAAGCCTTTAAATTTCGTGATATGGGGATGGTCACAGATGCCGTCTGGCAGGATATGGACAGTGATGGGTTGAAAGATCTCGTCGTTGCAGGACAATGGATGGCTCCTGTGATCTATAATAATTCAGGACGCAGGTTAAGTCCAACAGTTACTTCGCTCGATTCCCTTTCAGGATGGTGGAATGCCGTGTCGGTTGCTGATCTGGATAATGACGGGGACATGGACATGATTCTCGGCAACTGGGGTAACAATACTTTCCTGAAGGCAAGCAGAACCGCACCTGTGAAAATGTTTGTGAACGATTTTGACAACAATGGCAGCTTCGAACAGTTTTTAACCCGGTATACCGAAGACAAAGATAAACCCATTGCTTTAAAAAAAGAACTCACAGATCAGGTCCCTACCCTCCTGCAGAATAACCTGACTTTTGCCGAGTATGCTGAAAAATCGATTTATGAGTTGGTGCCTGATGATGTTATTAAAAACTCCATTTTAAAAGAGGTTACTGTCTTCGAAACCGTTGTGGCTTACAACCAGGGCGAAAGTCAATACAGAATTGAACCGCTGCCAAATGAAATTCAGTTTACCTGTGTAAATGTGATTCTGACAACAGACCTGAACGGGGATAATTTTATAGATCTTGTTTTAGGCGAAAACAACTTCAGTCTTAAACCGCAGTTCGGACGACTGGATGCAGGCTTTGCACATGTGCTTATGGGCAGCAAAAGCGGCTTTATAAAACCTGAACGAATAGGGACTTCCGCTCAGGGGGTAGTGAACAGCATCAATGAGATAACGATGAATGGTCAAAAATATTTAATACTGGGAATTAATGATCAAAAATCAAAATTATTTAAAATCAACAAGTAGGATATTTTGCTTTTTGGCGTCGTTTATTGCCCTGGTTGCATGCAACCAACATGATAAAAGGCAATTTGACCTGATTCTGTCATCCGAATCAGGTATTGATTTCGTTAATAAGGTGGTGGAAAGCGAGGATGCCAATATACTGGACTATCCCTATTTTTATAATGGCTGCGGGGTATCCGTTGGTGATATCAATAACGATTCACTGCCGGATCTTTTTTTTACTTCGAACCAGCAAAAAAACGCCCTGTATCTTAACCAGGGGAATATGAAATTCAAAAATATTTCTGAACAGGCAGGAGTTGCCGGTCATTCCGATTGGAATACCGGTTCGGTGATGGCCGATGTAAACGGCGATGGTCTTCTGGATATATATGTAATGGCTGTAGTGGGTGTTTGCGGTTTTGACGGAAGAAATGAACTCTTTATTAACCAGGGCAATGGTACTTTTAAGGAAGAAGCAAAAAAGTATGGCCTTGATTTTGACACCTATTCAGAATCAGCGGCCTTTTTTGATTATGATAAGGATGGTGACCTCGATATGTACCTTCTGAACCAGGCCGTTCAGTCCAATAGCTCATACGCGCCTGCCTCCCTGCCAAACCAGCGTAATTATGAATCAGGCGACAGGTTAATGGAAAACCTCGGAGGTCACTTTGCTGATGTAAGCGAAAAGGCCGGTATTCAGGATGGTCCTGCCGGTTGCGGACTCGGACTGGGAATCGCCGATTTTAACAATGACGGGTGGGACGATATTTATGTGGGTAACGATGCCATCGAAGACGACTATTATTATATCAACAATGGTGACGGTACTTTCTCGGAACAGCTCAGGGAGCATTTCAGCATGGTAAGCCGCTCCTCAAGGGGCAATGATATTGCTGACCTGAATGCAGATGGTTTTGTTGATATCATAACAGTGGATGCGTTACCCGAAGATGAAAGAACACTGAAGGCTTCCGGCACCAATGATCCTTCCGATCTGCAGCCAATGTTCGCCAGGAAAGACTTTCATCCCCAGTATATGCGTAATATGCTTCAGATTAACCACGGTGGCAAATTCTATTCTGAAAGAGCTTACATCATGGGGGTCGCTGCAACCGGTTGGAGCTGGTCTCCCCTGCTCGCCGACCTGGATCAGGATGGAATATTGGATTTGTTCATTACAACAGGGATTCCTCGAAGGCCAAATGATCTGGATTATATCAGATTCATTTCCGGTAAGCAGGTCCGGGAAAAATTAAACAAAACCCGGTTAATGGACAAGGAAGCCTTAAATGAAATGCCTTCGGGTAAGGTTCACAATTATATATTCAGGGGCGATGGCAACCATTTCACAAACAAGTCGGGGGATTGGATACCCGCTGATACATTAATATCTAACGGATCGGCCTATGCGGACCTTGATAATGACGGAGATCTTGATTTAATAGTCAATAACTACGGAACCCCTCCTGTCATTTACCGGAATAAAAACACCAGGTCAAATAATTATCTGAAGATCAGATTAAACTACCGGGATGAAAACAGGTTTGGGGTCGGAACAAAAGTATTGCTTTATAGCCAGCATAAGTTGCAATCCCGCCAGTTAAACTGTACCCGTGGATACCGGTCTTCGGTTGATCCGGTAATTCACTTTGGATTAGGCGCTTCAAAAATTATTGATTCGCTGGTAATCATCTGGCCCGACAATTCTTTCCTGAAACTTGAACGGGTAAATGTCAACCAGACTTTGAATATTAGTCATTCTGAAGATTTGAAGCAATTTGACCGGGCACGAATTAAACCCGTTCAGGATAAATGGTTTGATAAGCCCGACAGTTCAAAAATCATTATGGCCGCCCACGAGGAAAACAGGTTCGAGGATTTTAACCTGAATAAATTCATCCCTTATAAAATCTCAACTGAAGGTCCGGCATTGGCAATTGGCGATGTAAACGGTGACGGATTACAGGATGTATTCCTGGGCGGGTCAAAGTTTATTCCGGCCCGACTTTTTATTCAGGGTGCTGAAGGATTCTCCGTAATTGAAACGCCTGGTTTTATTGCCGACCGGAATATGGAGGATGTTGATACACAGTTAAATGACCTTGACGGAGATGGCGATCTTGACCTGTTTGTGGTATCCGCCGGTGGTGAATTCAACGGACAAAGGCCGGAACTGAAAGATCGTATTTATGTTAACGATGGGAAAGGCCGTTTTACTAAAAACGAAAAGGCTGTCCCCGATTATTTTGAAAATGGTTCTGTTGCACGAATGGCGGATTATGATAAGGATGGAGATACCGATGTTTTTATTGCCGGGAGGGCGGTCTCCGGACAATTTGGAAAAATTCCGGATTCCTGGCTGTTGGAAAATGATGGAAAGGGAAATTTCTCGATAAGCGACCAACCGGCGCTTAAAAATGCAGGGATGGTAACCGATGCCGTATGGACCGATTTCAACGGGGATCAAATGATTGATCTGATCCTGGTTGGAGAATGGATGTCTCCCCGGTTTTTTAGTATCGAAAATGGAACTTTTGCCGATGTCACTGAAAAATATCTTCCTGAAAGTATTGAAGGATTATGGAGAACCATTCAACCTGCCGATGTAAATAAGGATGGGAAAATCGATTATTTGCTGGGAAACTGGGGGTTGAACAGTAGATTTCACGCTTCTCAAAAGTTTCCGTTGAAAATGTATGTTGACGATTTTACGGGTAAAGGCCAGGTAGTTTCACTCCTTGCATTGGAAAAAAAAGGGTTATATTTTCCGGTTAATTCAAAGGACGAAATTGACAGACTCATGGGAGATATAACCAAAAAACAGTTCCCCAATTATCGGGATTTTGCAGGTAAAACCATGGAACAGGTTTTTGGAAAGCAGGCCCTGGCAAAAGCATCGTTATTGGAAGTTACCACGCTGGCTTCAGGTTACCTGAGCAACAACGGGGGAACCTTCAGCTTTGTACCGCTTGATGAAGAATTTCAAATCTCGCCTGTCAACCGCTTTATAGTAGAGGATCTAAACGGTGATGGCAAAGAGGATATTCTCTCCGCACCTAATTTTCTTGGCGTAAGTAAGTACCATGGTCGTTTTTTGTCAAACACGGGAACCATTCTTTCAGGTGACGGCAGGATTTTGGATGGATTGGTCACCGGACTAAATTTCAGCCTGAAAGAAATCAGAAGAATTTCAATAATTACTGTCGATAAAGAAAAATACTTGCTGGCTGTGCCAAATAATGATTCATTACTATGGTATAAAATCAGAAACTGACGCTTCTTTCTAACATTCACTTAAAAGGATACTTACCTGTGAAAAAGATATTTATTTCTATTGCATTACTTGTTCTCATAGCGCTGATTGGATGTATTGCGTTCCTTCTTGTAAGGCCCAGCGATTACCGGGCGCACTTTAGAGTGAAAACCACCCCTGATGTAGCATATTTTAATATTCTGAATTGGGATTCCTGGAACCGAAACTATACAAACGCCAAATTTGAAATGTTGAGCAGAACCCCGGTCAGCCATATTTCAAAAAAAATAATACTAAAGGATACAACGTTGATTCTAAGCTGGGAAATAAAAAAAATAAACGATTCAGTTACCATGGTAAGGGTTTATGCTTCTGATCCTGAACGCAAAATATACAACCGCTTAACTGCTCCCTTCATAAACACAACTTTCAAAAACAGTGTCAGGAGCAACGTGATTGACATTAAAACAAGGATGGAGGTAATGCTGAATACGTTTCATTATGAATTTACCGGGTTTCTTCCCTTTGAGAGAAGATCCTGTGTATATATCAGCTTCAAAAGCACGCCAAGAGGTAAAGCAAAGGCTATGATGTCAGGTGTTTTTGAGTTGAATCAATTTGTCAGGCAAAACAACCTGGTAATGAATGGCCCGCCTTTCGTAGTTGTTCATGACTGGAACGAATTCAAGGACTCTATCAGCTTTGATTTTTGCTTTCCCATCGCCCGGACAGATGCAGTTCCTGAACATCCTGAAATTAAATTCATGACCGTGGACAGCATGGATGCCATAGAAACCGATTTCTACGGAAACTACAGTATTACAGAAGTTACCTGGTATAATTTAGCTGATGAAGCCAGGAAACTGGGATACCGGAGCAATCATAAACTGATTGAAGTATATTTCAATGATCCGCACAATGGTGGAAATGAGCTGGAATGGAAGGCTAAGATTTATTTAGGAATCGAACCTGTTCATTAAAATTCAACCTGGGGAACATACTAATGAAAAACCCGGCACTCACTCTGTTTATAGTATTATTGGCCTTTTCCTGTGGCACTGCTGAAAAAGAAGACGAACAGTTGTTTTCGCTGTTATCTCCTTCCGCCACCCATGTCGATTTTATGAACCAGCTTACAGAAAACGATCAATTTAATATCATCCGGTATCTGTATTTCAATAACGGTGCAGGCGTTGCCGCCGGCGATATCAATAACGACGGCCTGGCTGACCTGTATTTTACGGCAAATCAAACACCCAACAAATTATACCTGAATAAAGGCAATCTTGAATTTGAGGACATCACAGATGCTGCCGGGGTGGCGGGAAAAGGCGATTGGAAAACCGGTGTTACAATGGCCGATGTGAATGGGGATGGCTTGCTGGATATTTATGTATGCCAGGTAGGTAATTATAAAAACCTGCAGGGACGGAACCAATTGTTTATCAATAAGGGGAACCTGGCCTTTAAGGAAGAAGCTCAGGATTATGGGCTCGATTTTCAGGGATTTTCCACACAGGCTGCATTTTTTGATTATGATATGGATGGAGATCTCGATATGTACCTGTTAAACCATTCGGTGCACACTTCCCGCAGCTATGGCCGTGTTGACCTTCGCCTCGAAGAGGATTCGCTTGCAGGTGACAGGTTATACAGGAATGATGAAGAAAGAGGAAGGCGCATTTTTCATGATGTCACCCGCCAGTCAGGTATATTCAGCAGCCAGATCGGTTACGGTCTAAGTGTAAATATATCCGATATCAGCAACGATGGCTTTCCCGATATTTATATATCGAATGATTTTCACGAAAATGATTACTTATACATCAATAACGGCAACGGTACTTTTTCAGAACGGTTGAATGATATGATTGCTCATACAAGCAGGTCGTCCATGGGTAACGATGTTGGGGATATCAACAACGACGGCCTTTTGGACATCATTGTACTGGACATGATGCCGGATGAGGAAAAGATACGGAAACAATCGGGAGGTGAAGATGATTATGAACTCTTTGAGATAAAACGAAAATACGGCTATGATCACCAGTACGTACGGAATACACTGCAACTCAACCTTGGGGGTGGCATGTTCAGTGAGATTGGAATTCAGGCAGGGGTCTACGCCACTGACTGGAGTTGGTCACCCCTGTTTTGCGATGTGGATAACGACGGTTGGAAGGATCTTTTCATTACCAACGGTATATACCGGAGGGCTAATGACCTGGATTATGTGCGGTTTCTGACCAAAGGCGAACAATTTGTTCTGCCACCCGATAAGGGCGGAGTGCCCGATAAGGTGCTGTATGACCAAATGCCGCTGTATCCGAAAGTCAATTATTTATATAAGAACAATGCCGATCTTACCTTTACCAATAAGAACACCGCATGGGGCCTTTCCGTCCCATCCTATTCAAATGGTTCCACATATGCCGATCTGGATAATGACGGCGATCTTGACCTGGTTGTCAATAATATTAATGAAAAGGCATTTCTCTACAGGAATAATGCCTCGGCCAGCCTGGATAATCATTTCCTTTCGGTAGCCTTAAAGGGAAAGGGATTCAATACCCGGGGAACAGGCGCAAGGGTTACAATTTATTCCGACGACCAAGTTCAGATCACTGAACAATTTGCAACCCGGGGATTCTTATCTGCCACATCCGATGTGCTGCATTTTGGATTGGGGCAAACGGCCACAATTGATTCATTAAGGGTTCGCTGGCCTGACCTGTCAGTACAGATCCTGCGAAATATTCCGGCAGATCAGATTATCACATTGAAAATGGAGGATGCCGCCAAACCATCCGGAAACGCCACAACTGACAGTAAGGAAAACAGGCTGTTTACATTCTCGGAAATTGCAGGACTGGAATTCAACCATAAAGAGGATGTTTATACGGAATTCAACCGTGAAAAACTAATTCCCCATAGTCTCTCAGCTGAGGGCCCTCCCCTGGCTGTGGGGGATGTGAATGGCGACGGAATGGATGATCTTTTTGTGGGAGGGGCCAGGGGTCAGGCCGCCAGGATTTTTATGCAGCAAAAGAACGGGACTTTCAGGTCCATTGATGTACCCCAACTTGTCCGGGAAAGTTATGCAGAGGACGTGGATGCCGCTTTTTTTGATGCGGATGGGGACGGTGATCCTGATCTTTATATTGTAAGGGGGGGCAACGAGAAACCCATCGGTAATTCCCTGCTGTCGGATTTGATGTTGGTAAATAACGGGAAGGGAGAATTCACTAAGGGCATGTTGCCTGGCCTGTCACATAACGGATCGTGTGTGCGTCCCCGTGATTTTGATGGCGATGGTGACCTTGACCTGTTTTTGGGCTCGAGATCTGTGCCGGGTTCCTATGGCCTGTCGCCAGTACAATATCTACTTGAAAATGATGGTCTTGGATATTTTGAGGATGTTACCGATGCCAGGTTGGGTGATCTGAAAAACATGGGCATGGTGACTGATGCAGCCTGGATTGATTTTGACGGGGACGGCGACCCTGATCTGGTGGCAACGGGTGAATGGATGAATATCTGCATATTCAGAAATGACAAAGGCTATTTTAAAGATGCAACCTCGTTGGCAGGACTTGGTGAAACTTCCGGATGGTGGAATTGCATCAGCGTGGAAGATATTGACGGGGACGGCGACCCGGATCTTATCGGGGGAAATCTCGGCCTCAATTCAATATTAAAAGCTACTGTATCTGAACCCGTTGAACTATACCTCAACGACTTTGATAATAACGGTACGCTGGACCAGGTAATATGTTCCTACCAAAATGGTATCAGTTACCCTGTAGCCTCATTGGATGAGCTCAAAGCTCAAATGCCCTACATGGACAAAAAGTATCCGCGATATGAAGATTTTGGGGGTAAAACGGTAAAGGACATTTTTGACAAAAAAGCAATACAGCAATCAACGTTGAAAAAAGCAGTGTTGTTTGAATCCAGCATCTTTCTGAATAACGGAAAGGGATCATTTTCACGGATCAGCCTGCCGGCAGAAGCCCAGTTTTCCCCTGTTCGTGATATTCTGGTACGGGATTTTAACAAGGATGGTATTCCTGATCTTGCCCTGGTCGGGAATAATTACGAGGTTAGACCTTCCTACGGACGATACGATGCGTCCCGGGGATGGTGTTTATTGGGATCGGGGAATGGAAAATATGAAGCCCTGATGCCTGTAAAAAGCGGTTTTATTGTAAAGGGAGATGCCCGGTATCTGTCACCGGTTACAATAAATGATCAACAGTATATTCTGGTTACCGTCAATAACGGAAACCTGCATCTGTTTAAATTAAATGAATAATACTTTTATATAACCACACATCGACGGGGAATCATGCTTTTTCTACAATACCTTAACCGCTCTGCGGTAGTTGATCGCCCTGGAAACGGTTAAATCGAATGCAATGAGATTTCTTCTCTGCGACCTCAATAAAGCCTGGTAAACAAAACTTTAGCGGTCTTTGCGCATAACTCCGCGGCCTCTGCGTTAAAACTTTTCACATGAACAAGTGATCTTATCATATATCTCCTGCCGCAGATTCATATTCATCAGCCGTTCCTTTCGTTGAGCCAGGCATTCACCACAGGCGGAAAACTGTTCCAGGTCCCACGTATCCGCCAAAACCCGTCCTGCCTTAAGCCCGAGCCCATATTCCAGGACAGCCTCCAGCGATTGTATGCGCGGAGGAGTAAAATCCCCCTTTTCGAGAAGTTCGTCCATGGCACCATTACCGGCCCTTACAGGAATTATTGTGCAACATTCAACGCCCTTGTTAAACGCAAAGTCAATTGAGTTTTCTGCCCACAATATACCTTCGGATTCTGACATAAAAGGCGGCCGAAGCAATATAAATGCCCGTGACTTAATTTGATGGGTTGAAAGAAAGGTAACCGTATTTTCAAAATCTTCCAGCGTCATTCTTTTGTTCAGTTTCCGGAGTATTTCCGGATGCACGGTTTCCAATCCCATGGCCACCTGCAGTTCGGGCTTCAGCATATCCCTGAACCGAAGACATTTTTCATTTACTAGCCGGGGATGACTTTCAACAATTACTGTTTCAAAACCGGATACCAACCCTGCAATCTTTTCGTAATCAGATGAAGGTATCGCCCGCTCATCAAAAAAGCTTCCGCTGTTATATAATTTCAGATGGGTTGCCGGTGCCATCTGACTCAATGCCAGTTCAATCTGCCGCGGTATGGATCCTGCAGGTACCGATACATCAGTTGTGTTTTTCCACAGGTCACACATCAGGCAATGATACTGACACTCGCGGTTTGTCAGGAAAATAATGGCAGTATCCTCAATCTTACCCGAAGAAGTAAATTCCTTCTCTACAAGCCATCCGTAGGGACTTAAAGGATTAACACTATTTTTGCCTCCCCGTTTGGAAACGATCCACTTATCGCTGATCCCCGATTCAGGATTTTTCATCATAGGCAGAAAGAAACTCTTTTCTGTACGCGATTTCTTTGGTTGGAAAAAGGCTGTTGAATGCCTTTTCCGAAGCGGCACCATGCTGGAACCGTCTCTTCGTAAAAACCGGCATATCCATGCCGGTAATGGTTTTCACACCGAGCGAGACTATCTGTCCCTTCAGATCATACAGCTTTTTATGATCCCAGTCCGTCATGTCAATATAGGGAATGCCTTCGGAGATTTCAATTACATTGGGCAATGTATACGGGCTGAATCCTTCAAAACCCAGCACGGTTGCCGGGGCACAGGTGCGCATATAGCCGCGGCTAAGTCCGCCGGAATAGGTAAGTGAATGTTTGATCGATTCCACTCCCCAGCCTTCATGGTAAAGCATCAGGTTATTCAGCACACTGCGGATCGTCAGTTCGGGATTTTCCTCGATGGGATAATCCTTCAGATTTTCATCACCGCCATCCCCGTCAATAATGTATTTCCATTCAGGGTAACGCGACCGTATACCCTGCAAAAGCGCATAATTCATCGT
>JBGSSA010000038.1:0-4914 GCA_041737295.1 Bacteroidales bacterium
TACAGTACCGGACTTGTCATGGATGTCAAAGCATCATAGTGATAACGGTTTTTTCTGCATGGGGCAACGCTTAAAATTAGCGCTTTTCCAGTTATTCGTTATGGGGCCATATTGTTAAATGCTGAGGGACTTGTCACTATTTTTGGAACATAAAAATTGCCGCATCACCTGCATCGAGTTCCATCGAACTGTCATAAACGCTGGCAGGGACTATAGTTCCATCCTTCAACACTCTTTTTACAGATTCGTCACCGTAAACAGTAAGATTTATGCTGTTGAGGAAATTCTTGTTTACAACTACGAGAAAGTTATTTGCCCCGTTTTCCAATACTGAAACGAGAATTGGCGCCCCATTGGAATCCAGTACCTTTATGGCCGAAGGAAGACTGCTCAGCCGTATGGTGCCAATGGGTATCCGGCCTAACCCGGCATGCCTTACCGATACTACTTTTGACCCGAGGAAAACACCTGAAAGGCTTTGTATCTCCCTGCTCATCAGTTTCACCCTGTCGTAAACAACACTTCTTTTACCGGTTACACTGATGGGTGCTCCCCGTTGGTCCTCGCCCGGAGGTGTGTCAACAGATGTCGCGGACCAATAGGTAAAATATTGAATTCCCTGCGCCCCGTAGGCAAGATCACTGTAAACCTGCAGCCTCATGGCCGCAATAGTCTGGGGTGTCACATGATCTTCGTCGTAATTGGTTGTCAGTGCAAATGCCCAGAATGGCAATCCTGATTTCTTCGCTGCACCCGCAACCTGCTCCAGATTCTGATACCAGCTGACAGCCAGGTGGTCTTTGAATACCGGGTAGTAATCAAATGAGATAAATTGCACCGGTAATTCTTTAACATACTCATCCACATATTTTTCATAGCTCTTTGTACCCAGCTGATTGGAATCTGCAAAATTCGGAAACAGGTTCGCATAACAAAAATGGTTATTGTCGATCGTTTGGATTTGTTTGCCCCATGCCCCTAATTCAGGGATTTTTTTTATATTGGGTTCATCGCCCAGGTGATACCCTGCCAGGGCCGGGTGATTCATGAACCGCCGGACTGTTTTTTCGGGATCCGTTCTCAATTCCGGACATGAAGCAATGATTTTGACTCCAACCTTTGCTGCCGCATCGAGTGCCTTCTGCAATTCGTCAGCATTAGCGAAAAAACTGAGTGAATGCGTTATACCCGCATCTTTCATTTCCTGATAACGCGGAACACTTGTTGCACTGGCAGGAATACTATACCATGCAAGGATGGGAATCTCTCCCTTGCTTTGTAAACGTTCCTGTGAAAATGCATATTCTGAGAAAAGTATCAGCATGATACTTAGTATGAAAAACTTTCTTGTGCTCATGGGTTATTGTTTAGTTATAATGTTTATACTGATAGGCATGCCCACAACGGTGCATGGCGGTAACTTTAATATAAGGTTGTTTCCGCCCGATACTTTCAAATTCTCATCTTGCCGGACAAATTCCCCCCCGGTTTCCTGTGTGAGGGGAATCAGGAACTTTGCCGTAACATTTGCCTGTGGGCTAAAGTTGAGCAACGATAATTCCAAAATTCGATCATGGGTAGTGTTCCGGTTGATGACAGTAACATAGATACTTTTGCCATCGGGAGCTAATGAGGCACACAAATCGATGTCTGCATCAGCGGCCATGGAGGAAGTCTTCAATAACCTGTTACCCTGGTGCGGGGCAAATAAGGCAAATACCTGTCCATCCGGTTCGAACTCACTGGTTAGCGGATCGACCTTAATAGCACCTTCAGTGACAGGCTGAAAATAACCTGTCAGTTCCAGTTTTAGATTCTCCGCCTCCCTGCAGAACATATTAAGCATCCCCGCAGCAAAAACGCCGCTGATTACATCTCCCGGACGATCCCACATCGTGTTCCATTCGTAAAAAGCGATTCCGACGCGCTTTTTCCCGGTATTCGCCTGGTCCAGCAACTGCCGCTCCGAAATCAGCGATGGCAATATATTCATTGTAGGCACTTTTGACATTTGCGTCATGCCTGCATAATCGGGGCCATAATAGCCGTCCTGGATCAATTCTGGAAATTCAGGAGATTCAGTCATTTCTTTTATGATCTCTGACTGCCAGGCAGGATCATGAAACTGGGCACAACGAATAGGTGTAATCCCGGGATCTGCTTTCATCATGGCTTCTGTAAAATGGCGACTCAAGGCCGTGCAAAACTTCGGATCCTTATTCTTCACCAGGCTCATCCCCCAGATTTCATTGCCCACATACCAGTATTTAACCTGGAAGGGTTCAGGATGACCTCTGTCAGCACGGATTTTACCCCAATACGTATCCACTCCCCTGTTGCAGTATTCAACCCAGGATGCTGCTTCCTCCGGAGAGCCTTCCCCATAGCGGATAGTGATGGCCGGTGCACTGTTCAACTCGCGGCAGAGGGCGATAAATTCGTCGGTGCCAATCTCGTGATTGTCATAACCGTGAGAGTCAGGCAACAGTCCCACCCATTGTCCCGGTCCGATAGGAGGCCGCTTGTCAACGGGCAAAAGTCCGTCCTTCCAGTCGTAATATTCAGCAAAGCATCCGCCAGGCCATCGCAGGCATCCCGGCTTAAGTTGTTTAAACAAATCCACCACGTCACGGCGCATACCATGAAAATTGTCAGCCGGCATCAGGGACATGGCACCAATCCAAAGGATTCCGGGTGTTGTTAATCGGATTTCAAGCCGTCCGCCTTTCACCGGCACAGGCGATGTAAATTCACCGCTCCAGAGTTGCCAGTCACCTGCCTTCGCCAGGGTTTCACCCGAAAAAACAACATGAAAACCTGGCCGGTCGACTATTTGAAGGTGAACTGTCTGATCGACATCTGATTTCGTCCACACCCGGAAGGCATATTTTACGTCTTTGCGAAAAGCCATCCAATCATGCTGTTGCCATATACCACAGAATGTACCCTCGTTGTTTTCTATACGCACTGAATGGTTACCGGCATAAGCTACCTTTTCGTCGATCGTTATGCCTTTGCCGGTAAGTGTTGTCCATCCGATCGGCAATCCACAATCCGTGGCAGCAAACTTCCGGTTATCAATCATTTCAGCACTGATGCCCTGCCATATGGCCCGGCGGGTATGTTCAAGGTTGTGTCCAAACAGCAAGGGCGAAATAACCTTACCCGTAGAATTTGCATCAATAACTACGTGCACCGGTTCCTGTGCAAAACCTGTAAGAAACCTGCCCATCAGCAGGGATAACAATATCAGAGGGAAGAATGTCCTTTTCATATCTCTCCCAGCCATGATTCCCCGGAATTCAATGTTTTCATACCTTTTAAGGATTTTGCTCCATATCCTTCCAGTGATACTTTTAATAAATCGAGCTTCCCATTCAATACATTGATTTTTATTTGTTTCGATCCTTCCTTGTGAGAAATTTCGACGGTACCGTAAGCATACCCGTTTGACCAGAAATACCGGCCTGAGATGTTGCCAAATGTGATTTCTTTGGTAACCCCTGAATAATGAAATCCGGTAAGCGCAAGCACCGCAGACCAGCTTGCCATCGCCCTGCCATAGTGATGACCACATTCAGCCTCGTCAAACGGACTTCTTTTTCTTCCGTCATACCGGTTCCGGATGTTTTTAATGCATAACAGTCCTTCATCTTTTTGTCCTTCATAGAGCATGCCTATAGCGGCAACATATTCAAACCCTGTCATGACTTCGGTAAAATAGGGAAAGGGATTTACAGGCCTTGATCGCGGGTATGCGGCCATAAGCAACGCTGCTTCATCACCCAGCGCATAACTTCTGAAGCAATTGAAATGATCGGAAAGTTCAGGCTGATAATTATATTTCATAATGCTTTTCAGGGTTGCCGAAACATTTTCCTTTTTTACCAGGTATCCCAATCCGCTGACATGTGCGAGGTACTGACCCACCAGTTGATCAACAAGACAACCTTCTCCGAGTTGATAATCAGGGTTACCGTAATCCGAGGCACCCATTCCCAGCAACTGTTCTGTCGGAATATCCTCTTTTTTGGGAACAATAATTTTATGAATATAATACTCCCCGTTAAACAGATTTGCATCTGTCCAGCGACTGCCTGATTCAAAGAGTTTTCTGCACTTTGCCGACATTTCCCGGTCCTTCAGGTAAATGGCCATTTCCTCCATGGCGCGCAGGGCACCCAGGTACCAAATTGTCATTTGCGGATTAGGCCCGTAGTATTCAACATCCATGGTATTATGCTGAACTCCTTCCATAACTCCATCCTGGTCGCCATCCCAGCCACCCTTGATCCATGCGTAGCTTAATGCTTTTTTTGCCCCGGGATACAGTTTTTTCATGAAGGCATCATCGCCTGATAACTGCCACTCCCTATACAATTTAATGACGCATCCCATCTGACCGTCGGCAGCAACTTTTGCAAAACCGGGGATATCATCGAGGGGAAGTTTAACACGAAAACTCATCAGGCCCTTTTCAGTGGTAGCCGGACCAAATTCAATAGTGCGGAATGTCCGCGCCAGGTCCCCAAAAAGAAAGGCCGTAGCTGTTTCGTAATTCCAGACATGGGTGCAGGTTCCGAAGCAACATCCGGCCTTATCGCCGCATCCTTCCCACGCATACAGGTTTCCGTCGGAAAGCCGAAAACAGGTCTGGGTTCTCAGTGTGCTCACGTTAAACAATGCCGCCTCCTTTACTTCTTCAGGAAGATCGCTGTTGCAGAAAGCGCTGACAAATTCAATTGTTTTGTTTTCCAGTTGAGTTAACTGCGCAACTGTCTTGCCGGCAATATCCCAGGCACCCGTATACTTTGTGGCATAATAATTCTTCAGGGGTTTTGATGACCAGGCTGTTCTGTTCGGAAAGTACCAGGTAATCAAAAACCGGATGGTCTTTTTTCCATTGGCCGGAAG
>JBGSSA010000052.1:0-4269 GCA_041737295.1 Bacteroidales bacterium
AGAAATACTATCATTATCATACCAGCAAAATCCAGGGGAGTTTAATTTATTCCACTCTGAAACACCAGATACATGGGGTATGGAAGTTCCATCATTGAATTTAGTGGTTTTCAGGTTTTCCATCATCCAGACCTGTGTGCCGATTTTAACGATATAATATACATTGCCTTCAATGTCTTTTACGGTGCTATTAGTTTCAGAATCCTTCTTACAACTTACTGTGATATAGAATAATACCAGCAATAAACAAAATCCTGTTTTCATTTACTTGTGATTTAAAGTGGATAAATAAATTATAGGCACTTCATGCAATAACAGTACAATTTAATAACCTGTGAAGCCGTGTTTTGTTTTAAAATCCCGGAGGCTATCCGCGACTTTCGTCAAATAATTTTGTTATTTTACTGTTTTACTTTTTAAGGAATAAAAATATTTACAGGAAACGTATAAAAAATTAAATGAAAAGGGCAACAATTCTTTCGATTCTGATTGGAAATTGTTTCATGACCAATATTCTATTAAATGGCTGCACAAAAGACCCGTCTTCTCCTTATGCAAATGTTTTGGTTATAGGAAATAGCATTACAAAACATCCTGTTACCAGTTACTGGTGGGGCGAATGGGGCATGGCAGCATCGAAAAAGGAAAGTGATTTTGTTCACAAATTGGAAAAGATGTTACAAACAACAAATCCAAATTGTTCTGTTGAAGGCTATTATTTTTCGGATTGGGAACGGAATCATACTGCTTACGATAAATCTAATCTTGATACTTTTTTTATAAGGAAACCAAATTTAGTTATTATCAGACTTGGAGAAAATGTTTCGAATCTCACAAATTTGGATGTTTCACTTCAGGATTTAATTGATTATATACAGGGAAAGGCTCCTGAGGCCCGGATAATAATTACAGGGGTATTTTGGACATCTGCACCAAAAGATTCAATATTAAATGCAGCCGCGAAGTCGAATAATTTAACTTTTGTAGAATTATCATCATTAAATATTGCAGCAAACAGATCATTTATGGGGGCTACTGTTTATGACGCCTTAGGGAATCCGCATTTAATAGATAATCAATCAGTGGCTTATCATCCAAACGATATAGGAATGACAGCAATAGCAGATGCAATCTTTAATGCTATCATGGATAAAAAGTAAAATATAAATGAAGGAACTCCTTTGGGTCTTAGTAAGGATTCACATTGAATGTTAATATTCTGTGTACAAAAGTTCGCCGGATAGTTTTAATGGATATTGATACATCCATAACTTTGGAAGAAAACCGCTATGCAAGAAAAGAGAATTGCTTATTCCCGGAAACCGGACGAAATGTCGCTTGATGAATGGCAATCGGAACTGCGGAAACAGTTTGCACGGGACCAGAAGTTCAGGATCACCAATAAAGGAACCCACCCGGTATTTTCTGACTTTGAAATTTTTAACCCCGCCTCCGGAAAAACATATAAGGTTTCAATCCGGGATAATATCAAAAGTTTTAACTATTGCTCTTGTCCTGATTTTACTATAACAGCCCTGGGTACTTGTAAGCATATCGAATATTTATTGCATTATTTTTCGAAATACAAAAAATACGGGAAATACATTTCTAAACCTTTCAAGCCGGCCTATTCATCAATCAGTATACAGTATGGAAGGGAAAGGAGAGTAAAATTAAAGAAGCATGATGGCGTTACTTTATTTGAAAATGAAGAACATTATTTTGACAGGGATGGATATCTGAAACCAGGGATGCTTGAAAACCTTCAATCGTTTATTAATTATACTGTTGCCGTAGATCCCGGAATAAGGATATATCCCGATGTATATGAACTGTTTGAACAAAACAAAAGGGATCTGTTTAGGCAAAAGATTGCAGGTGAACTATTTCACAATGGAACGGAAAGCAAGGTTTTCGATGGATTGATACGCGCCAGTCTTTACCCGTATCAGAAAGAAGGTGTGAAAAGAATAATCGAAGCCGGAAGAATTCTGCTTGCTGATGATATGGGACTCGGCAAAACCATACAGGCAATTGCTGCTACAGAAATTTTCGCAAGACATCTGCATATTGAAAAGGTTCTGATCATCTGTCCGACATCATTAAAATTTCAGTGGAAAAGGGAAATAGAAAAATTTACGGACAGGGAGGCCATTGTTGTTGAGGGGTTGATTCATACCCGAAAGGACCTGTATGCTACGGACTCGTTTTACAAAATTATCAGCTATGGCGTTTGCCGAAGCGATTTGGAGTTAATTCACAGCTATAAGGCTGACCTTGTTATCATAGACGAGGCACAGCGGATTAAAAACTGGAAAACCCAAACGGCACAGTCTGTAAAAAAAATAAATTCGGAATTTGTGATTGTACTTACCGGAACTCCATTGGAAAACCGGATTGACGATTTACACTCAATTGTTGAGTATATCGACCGGTACAAACTCGGTCCGCTATTCAGGTTTCTCGATGCACACCAGGTACTTGATGAAAAGGGCAAACTGAAAGGGTATAAAAATCTCAGGACTATTAATAAAACACTTGGAGACATACTCCTCAGGCGAACTAAAAAAGAAATTGCCGATCAGCTTCACGGAAGGGTTGATAAGAACTATTTCGTTGAAATGACAAAGGAACAGATCTCAGATCATGAGAGTTATTACGAAGCTGTCAGCAAACTGGTCAGTAAGTGGAAACGGATGGGATTTCTATCAGAGGAAGAACGGCAGGAGTTACTTACCCTACTGACTTGTATGCGCATGATATGTGACTCCACATTCATTCTGAACCGGAGAGCCGACCATAATAACAAGATCAGGGAATTATCCGATTTGCTGGGAGATTTACTTGAAGACAAGGAGAATAAAATTGTCATCTTCAGTCAGTGGAAACGAATGTTTGAACTGATTATCCAACTCCTTCAAAAATTAAATATACCTTTTGAATACCTGAATGGTGATTTGCCTGCAAAAGAGCGTAAAAGAATTATAGAAAAATTCCAGGAAACCGATGATATTAAGATCTTTCTTTCAACCGATGCCGGAGGCGTTGGTGTTAACCTTCAAAGCGCCAATATACTGATTAATATCGACCTCCCATGGAATCCTGCAGTTCTTGAGCAAAGAGTTGGCAGAATATACAGGATTGGACAAAAAAAACATGTGAGCGTGTTCAATTTTATTTCCAAAAATTCCATAGAACACCGGATACTCTATTTGCTCGACTTCAAAAAATCAGTTTTTACCGGTGTCATTGAAGAAGAGGGTAAGGATGAAGTTATGCTTGAAGGTTTTATGGAATCCGTGAACGCATTAACTGAGGTATTGCCTGACAGGCCGGGAAGTGACATGAAACGGAATTCCGATGATGTGACTGCTGCTGATTATGGGGACTCACCGCAAAAATCGGGGGATTCAGAAACAATTCCTCAGCATGAAGGTGTCAGCCAGTTGAATGAAAACGGATCTGATCCGGAAGAAAAAGTAAGTGAAAGGAATAATAGTCTCTTTAATTTGCTTAAGAATAACATCCGGAAAATATTGAAAAAAATTTTCAAGTAAAGAGCATATATAACGCTTTGGCAGTAAAATTAATCGCAATACTGGGATTGCAGCCTGTATATTTTGGTCGGTGCAGTCACAATAAAAGAAATCATGGAATGAATCTCTGCCCAATTGCATATATTCCATGTGGAGAAAGCCATTAAAGCGAGGCAGGTCTTAATCTTCTGGCATCAGGACTCGTAACAATGAATAACCTCGAATATACCGCTGAAGAACGAGGACAAGGGGCATATTATAATACTCCCAAAAATGTCCGTTTAAAGGGTACAACCTAAGTTACATGTCATTTTAAACACGAAAAAAGTGAAATTTAAAATTGGTTATACCATTAGTCAATTTACAAATTTCAAAAGAAAAGTTTATTAAAACCGTTTCCGGACTATTTTCAAGATTCCAGACTGATAAATGAACCACTTGAGCAAAAAAGTTCCAACAATTTTAAAAGTTGGGTACTTTCCTGTATATTATACATGGCAAAGGACGGACTTAAGCCTACTCGTATACTATAGCCAAAATCAGGCAAGGCCTGGAACAGGAATTCATCTGTATTATCGTCTCCGGCAGCCAAAATAAAATCATAGTTATCATCCTTTATCAGGGAATCTGCTGCCTGTCCCTTATCATATTTTCCGCTTTTGACTTCCAGCACCTTATTTCCTTCCAATATCTCAAAATCAGTTTTATAGCGAATTATTTCTGCAAGATCATC
>JBGSSA010000149.1:0-5309 GCA_041737295.1 Bacteroidales bacterium
TACAACAGCCATGATATTCCATATATTACAGGAAAACGGATATTCCCCATCCCTGATGACAGGTGCAGGGTTGACTGAATTGCTGAAACAGGGACTTCCGGGGAATGCCTGGGTGGGGAAAAGCAAGTGGCTGGTCATTGAGGCGGATGAATCGGATGGCTCTATTGTGGATTACCATCCCGAAATAAGCGTAGTGTTGAATATCGACAGGGATCACAAGGAGTTTGATGAACTCATGCAGTTATTTATGATATTCAGGGAACACACTCTCGGAACCTTTATTGTAAACCACGACCATCCAATGACTGATAAATTATCACGGAATTCAAAATATGATTTTGGAACCTCCGGTGATGTGGGTTACAAGGGAAAGGATTTTACGCAGCACGGATTCCAGATCAGATTTTCAATAAACGATGTCCCGTTTATAGTTCCGGCCCTGGGAAGGCACAATATGGAGAACGCCATGGCGGCTGTGGCTGTTGCAAGTGCAGTCGGCATCCCGGTAGCCGTTTCGGCCAGGGCCCTTGAAAGTTATTCGGGAATATACAGGAGAACCCAATTGATAGGACAAAAAAACGGAATCACGGTAATTGATGATTTCGCCCATAACCCCTCCGAAGTTGCGGCTGCTGTCAGGGCATGCCAGCAGATTGGCACCCGGGTTTTCGCCTGGTTCCAGCCACATGGTTTCGGACCGTTGCGGTTCATGCATAAAGAACTTGCAGAAAGAGTAACTGAAGTATTGCGGGAGGAGGATCAATTCATCATGTCAGATGTGTATTATGCCGGTGGAACGGTAAACAGGGATATCGGATCGGACATTGTTATTACCGCCATTCAAAAAGCCGGTAAAAATGCATTGCTGGTTAATGACCGGTCGACCTTGCCCGCCAAGCTCAGTGAAATGACCCGACCGGGCGATATCATCCTGCTAATGGGTGCCCGGGACCCCTCGTTGGCTGACTTTGCCGTTGAAGTGCTGGACAAACTACCGGGCATTGAACATACTCCCTGATTTCATTGGCAAACGAACACAACAATTCAGCCTGCAGCCTTCAGCCTACAGCGTCTTTCTGGCTTCCCTGTCGGGATCATTCTTTACCCCGCAAGTATCATCCAGGATCATCGTCTCGCCTTTTGCAGTTGTGTACCTTGGCCAGTCAGGCAGTCCGGCACCTGCAGGATTGCCCGTCTTCATGAATTGTACAAGTGCGTCTGACATTTTTAAGGCCAGTTTCCGGGGCCTGGCTCCTCCGCCTGTATGAGATATCTGTACATCCGTGTTATAGAACCAGAAACCGATATCCATAGTATGGAAGGCTCTCAGCCTGCCATCAAAAAGAGGAGGATTCCATCCAAACCACGCGAGATAAACAGGTGCCTTCTGCTGGACTTTTGCATTTGCCGTTTCAATAGTCCGCAGTCTGTTGCTTAATGCCATTGATAATATTTCTATTGGCTTCCTGTCAGGGAAGTCCTTCGCATATGCATCAATTATATTGGATGCATTTTCGGCCAATGAAACCCCAAAACCTCTCATCGTTTTGGCCAGTTCTTTTGCTTTTTCGAACGTGATATCCTCCAGTGATGAATCGAATGAACTCGGCGATCTTTCATAAAACGTACTGCAAACAATCATCGGAATATCGGATGATAATTCACCGGTATAAAATGGTTGTTGAGGAATGTATTTGCCATCCGCCACGGGACCAAATCCGCCCCTGAAACCGGTAACCCCTGTTTCCGTCCTCAATTTCACACCCGCTTTGCTGGCAATTGCATAGTAATCCTTCCAGGGCATCTCCTGGAGCTTTTCAATTTGGGATTCTGACAAACCGGCCTCCCGGAGAATGTATGCTCCAAGTTTCTCAGAGTAGTCTTTCTGTCCGCCACTAAGCGTATTCCCGCTCAACGCGACGGCTTTATGGAATAATCCTTTTGCTGAATGCATGGCAGTCAGTGTACAGACTTTTGCCCCTCCGCCTGACTGGCCCATTATGGTAACATTAGCCGGGTCACCTCCGAAAGTTGAAATGTTATCCCTTATCCACTCCAGGGCAGCAACAATATCAAGCATGCCCACATTTCCGGATGCCGCATATTTCTCACCCCCCACACCAGCAAAATTTGAAAAACCCAACGGTCCAAGCCTGTGATTCAAGGAACAAAAAACGATATTTCCCTGGCGACTCAGATTCTCGCCATGATACTCCGGATGTTCAATCGAATTCCCGCTTGTATATCCACCCCCATGGATCCATAGCAAGACCGGCCGTTTTATGTTTTCCTTGTATCCCGGGGTCCAGACATTTATTCCAAGGCAGTTTTCACTTACATCGTCATAATGCCAGTTGTCAGTAAAGGCCAGGTATCTGTCTGCATAGAAATTGTCCAGTAATTGAGGTGCCGAATTAGGCCAGTAGACAGCGGGAAAAACATCGTTCCAGGGATCCGGTTTTTGAGGAACCATGAACCTGTTTTTTCCTGATGTATTTGCACCGTAAGGTATCCCGAGAAAATTAAAAATATCCTTGTGGATGAACCCTCTGACTTTTCCATTTGTAGTTTCAGCAACTGCAATGTTATCGCCAATAAAGAGTATCTGTCCGTCTTCATCCTTCGCGGGAACTGATGTTCCTGATGCAAATGAAATGGCCGATGGTCCGAATGTTAATCCGGCAGCGCCAGCGCCCAGATTCCGAAAGAATTTCCGCCTGTTTGATTTCATGATAATTTATGCTTCCTGGTTTTTACAATTCCCTGATCCAGATATTCCTGAAAGCCGTGGGATTGCCATGTTGCTGCAACTGGACAGGACCATCGCCATGCTCCCTGACTACATATTGAGGGATACCGGGAAAAACAGTCCGGCCCTGAATAATTACATTGTTCTGAATCAATACTCCGTTATGAATAACTGTTATTCTGGGCGGGGTAAAATAAGTGGCGCTATCCTTAAAACGGGGGGCTGTATAAATAATATCATACGATTGCCATTGTCCTTCTTTTCTGCTCGGATTAACCAGGGGGGCGTATTGCATATAAACCGCACCAGCCTGTCCGTTACGATACGTGCGATTCGCGTAACTATCCAGAATCTGAATTTCATACATACCCTGAATAATTACACCGCTATTACCCCTGTCCTGCCCTGTGACCGTTGCCGGTAACCCGGTCGGAGTCTTCCATTCAATGTGTAACTGAAAATCCCTGAAAACGCGCTTAGTCTGTGCAGTGCCCGAAGAACCGGCCGGCTGCATACCGCCATCCTTTATAATCCATGTAATTGGTTTTTTTCCACCCGGTCCACCGGGTCCCCAGGTAATTTCTTCCCATTCATTAAGATCCTTGCCATTAAATAAAACTATTGCATCTGATGGTGGATCACTATCCATTATACCTGCTTCTATTTTAGCAACTTCAGGCTCCATTATGTGCTTTATATTGGTAAAAAAAATATTCTGTTGCATAGGTGTCAGGGAATCAAATGACGTTGTGAATTTTTTGACGATGGCTTCCTGTTCTGCATAGTTAAAACGCATTTGCCCCTGTGGTGCTTTTTGCTGGGTTTCCTTCTGTGCATGGCTCAATGCACACGAAAATAGCAGCAACATTAATGTAAAGAGTTGTTTCATGTTAATAAAAAAATTAAAAATTTAGTACTCATACTTAACTATAATCGACTAATAATGTCAAGTCATATTGAGACAACCGTTGTTTACTGGGTTCTTACAATCCATTGCGGATCCAAGACTGTAGGTCCAATAAAATTAACCAATATTCTAACTATTCTATTTATAAGATCTAAAAAATATCCGAATACAGAAAAGAACAAAATCACAACAATATATGTTTGTAATTTTAATAATTCCAACTAATGTCTGCCTGGTACACAAAGTGCAAAATCTATGTCAAATAAATAAGAATTTATGATGGCTGAAATTAAAACAAAACCAACCTCTGCAAGTGTTGAGGATTTTATCAATAGCGTTAAAGATGAACAAAAACGCAAGGATAGTTTTGTGATGTTGGAAATGATGAAAAAGGCAAGTGGAGAAGAGCCAAAAATGTGGGGAAGTTCTATCATTGGTTTTGGCAATGTAAGACTGAAAAGCCCTGCCACAGGAAGGGAAGTAGATTGGCTCCGCATTGGTTTCTCACCTCGCAAAGCGAATCTGTCGTTGTATATAACCGGAGATGTAAGGATGCATGCTGCTGCTCTTGAAAAGTTAGGCAAGCACAAGACCGGTGTTGGTTGCATCTACATAAATAAGCTGGAGGATATCGATATGAAAGTCCTGAAGGAATTGATCGATGCAGCATTAAAGATGGGACACTTTTCCAGTTGATTTTTATTTCCTGCCGTTGGATTCATTCCTGCATAGATAATAAAATGCACTATGATAGTGCAATTAATTTGTGGCTATTACTTCTTCGGCATTTGGTTGACAGGGTCATTTGGTTGTGCTCCTTCAACAACGTGAACATTTTCTCCTAGACCTGGTGTGCATATTATGATTCCTCGCATGTTTTCCACCACAAACCTACCATATTCACCCAATCCGTACTTTCCATAGTATAATTTTCAATATCATCATAATTATGATTGTTCCAGCTAGAGATCATCGCATCAATCTGCTTATTGATTGATGCTTCATCTTCAGTGCTGTTCCGGGCAAAAATGGTTCCGGCTATTAACGGAAAAACCATTGCAGTAATTCCTTTATTCATAGCTGATATTTTTTTGGGTTATATGGGAGTTAATCCATCACACACCGAACCGAAAATCCAAACCTTTTATTATAGGAGCCTCTGGAAATATATTTGTAATTGTATGCCATTCCCCGGAAATAGCCATTATCTGTGTTGGCATTCGTAGAACTCCAAAAGTTTGCGCTTTGGCCGATTTCGAAGAATTCTCCATTCATATGCCGGTAACCACCCGGAATGGCGCTGAACCCTGATTCATTTGTAGCTCCTGTATTCGGTGTTGCCCAATGACTTGTTCCTTTTTCTTTAAGTTTAGCTCCGGCTACACTATCACCCCCCAAATAGGTTACCAGTGTAGTCCAATCAGCATCGGTAGCTATATGCCATCCTGCAGGGGCAAGTTTACCGGTATTTACTGCGTTCCAGTTATACAATGCCCCGTATGTATTCTTATAAGAAATACTATCATTATCATACCAGCAAAATCCAGGGGAGTTTAATTTATTCCACTCTGAAACACCAGATACATGGGGTATGGAAGTTCCATCATTGAATTTAGTGGTTTTCAGGTTTTCCATCATCCAGACCTGTGTGCC
>JBGSSA010000151.1:0-64253 GCA_041737295.1 Bacteroidales bacterium
CCCTGTAAATTGCATTTCCAGACAGCTCGCTTGTTATCGCTTAGATGAATTTATAGGAAAGCCGTATGCGGGAAAACCGCACGTACGGTTTGATGAGGGGACGGGGGCAGACTTTCTCTGCCTTCCGTTCTACTCTACCGAGATCCTTAAAGGAGGTCAGGCCGTAATTTTTTGGTTCGTTCCAACGATTGCTGATGTCTCCACTCATCAATTTTTTCCTGGTGACCTGACAGGAGTATGTCGGGAATTTTCCATCCTTTATAATTAGCAGGTCTGGTATAGACGGGTGGAGCAAGAAGCCCGTCCTGAAAAGAGTCAGTGAGTGCAGAGGTTTCATCCGACATTCCGCCGGGAAGGACACGTACAATACAATCGGTTATAACAGCCGCGGCAAGTTCGCCACCCGATAGCACATAATCTCCAATGGAAATTTCACGGGTAACCAGGTTGTCTCTAATCCGCTGATCGATCCCTTTATAGTGACCACAAAGCAGGATAATATTTTCTTTTGTAGCGAGATAGTTGGCTATTTTCTGATTAAAGGGTTCGCCATCAGGAGACAGATAGATGATCTCCTCATAATCCCTTTCACTTTTCAATTTAGTAATTAACAGATCGATGGGTTCAATGCTCATCACCATACCGGCACCACCGCCGAAAGCATAATCATCCACCTGTTTCTGCTTGTTTTGCGAGTAATCGCGAATATTATGGAGGCAGATCTCCACGATGCCTTTTTCTTTTGCCCTTTTAATGATCGAGTGCCCAAGAGGGCTCTCGATCAGTTCGGGCAGAATTGTGAGAATATCAATATGCATCCGGATTAAAATCTTACGCCCATGGTGGCGAGTAAACGGAATTCGTTCTGTTTCAGATTGGCAACATTGATAGTCGGATTATTGTCAAAATACACAGTATACAGATTATATTTTTCTTTATGCGCCAGCCAGGAAAATCCAAAATCAAAGAAGAAATTCCGGTTCCTGTAGCCCAACCCACTGCTTAATTCCGTATATGCATCAGGAACACTTCCTATATACGAATATATTGCCGGGGAGGAAATGGACTCAACCGCACTGGGATAATACCCGCCGCCAAGGCGAAAAGCGAAGTTGCTGAACCTGACTTCGCCACCGGCTTTCAAATTAACCACCGATTTATACACTGTATTGATATCATCGTTTTGATCGCTGAAATCGGTTGTATAGTCAGTATCTTTTAATTTAAGGTTCTTGTAATTCACAAATTCCAAATCGGCTGAAATAATTCCAACGGTTCCGATTTGTACACTCAGGCCTCCCTGAGCCTTCATCGGGGTATGCAATTTATACTCGAAAGTACCTCCGGGTATTGCTTCCCCATCGCTGTCAGTAGGTATTGCATTATAATAGTCACCATTCTTGAATTCTGAGTACAGAGTATTGTAATAGTATTCCTGTATCTTATAGCTTGTCGGGAACTGGATGCTTCCTCCCACGCGCATTATTTTGAATAATCTTACAATCATTCCGACATTACCGGTATAAGCCACGCCATCTACATTCAGGTCTTCAGTAAATGCGAACCGGGAAAAATCATTTGCCGGATTATTGTCAAATTCAGAGTGCACTGTAGTTTTATCGTATTGAAGCTGGTGAATGCCAAAACCAGCGCCAAAATATACTATGTTGCTAAAATTCAATCCCATGGCTATGGACCATTTTCCTATTCCACCACTGGTTTCAATAATTTTTTTCTGATCGATGGGTAAAAATACAGGGGTCTGGTAACTATCGGGAAATCCGGGCACAGTATCAATAATATAACTGTCAAAAGCAAGTCGTTCGTAAAAAGCATCCAATTCTTCCGGGAAGTATCCTTCGGCATTTCCCATGAAATAATCGGACAATGAGCTGTTGTTATTGGTACCCCGGATGAATGACTGGCTGTTGAAATTGGTTTGTCTGACATAAACAAGTCCGAGGGATGCGCTTACAAGTCCATCGTCCTTATTCGAATTGTAGGTACCTACATAGCCGAAACTCCCCAGGTTAAAGCTGGTACGCGAATCTTCATTTGTTTTACCCAGGTAATCGGCAGAAGTGCTGGTGATACTAAGGGCTGGTGTGAATACCAATTCTGATTTTCTATACAGTCCTAAACCGGCAGGATTATTTAATGCTGCTGAAACGTCTCCGCCGAGAGAAGAAAATGCACCTCCCATACCGAGACTACGTGCAGTGATAGCGGGGAAGTTCTGAGAGTATTTTATTGCATCGGAAACATACTGACCTTGTGCTGTGGTGAAAAAAACAACTATGCCAAGCAGAACGACTATCTTTTTCATAGTTCAATAATTAATAGGTTTAGAATTACGAATACCATTAACTTTTCTTAGTCTTGAAAAGCCTTAACAAAATGTGTGTTGGTGAAATTGAGAGTTGAGGATGAATGCCCCGGCATTCCCCGGGGCATTATTATGTTATCTTCTTGAGCCACTTGAACTGCCGGAAGATCCGCTTGACCGTGCTCCACCGCCGCTTCCACCCGAATAGGATGAACTGCCTGACGATCTGCTGCCTCCGGAATAAGAACCTGATGATCCGCTTGACCGGCTGCCACTGGAATAAGAACCGCTGCTCGATCGGGATGAAGATCCTGAAGAACTCGGCCTGCTGTAGGATGACGATCCTGATGAGCTGGGTCTGCTGTAGGAGGATGAACCTGAAGAACTGGGCCTGCTATAGCTGGATGTTCCCGAGGACCTTGATGAACTGTTGCCGCTGGGAGTACCGGAATAAGTCGGCCTGCTTTGGGATGTTGTGGTGCTGGGCCTTGTATATACGGGCCTGTCCTGTGTGCTGCTGCTCCTGGTAGTAGTCGTACCGGTACCCTGTGTTGTTCTACTTGGGGTGGCGGACGATCTGGTTGCAGAACTGCTTCCCGTGGAAGTTCCATAAGGGCGCCTGACAGTAGAGCTGCTGTTTCCAAGTGTTCTTGTGGACTTGGTAGTAGTATTCCCTGTAGAGGACCTCACTACACCATTGCCATCGGAGTAACTTCTGCGTCCATATGCCGAAGTTCCGGCAGCTGTGCGGGAAGTGCCTGTTGTGCCCAGGCGGCGTGCATCCGAAGCAACGGAAGTGCGCGATGTAGCCATCCTGTTCGCTTCAATGGAACGGCGCGGTCCGTAGTATACAGGCCTGTGATCAGGATAGTATATTTCGCCATGACCATGGCCCGGGTAATATCCGCCATAACCGTATCCGTAGTAGGGATAGCCATATCTATAGTAGGGATAGCCATATCCATAATAGGGATAGCCGTAACCATAGGAAGGATAGCCATATCCATAATACGGGTAACCGAATGACATGCCGAAACCATATCCAAATCCCATTGACATGGAGAAACCACCGCCATAGTAAAAAGGATCGCTGTAAAAGGGATCATAATATCCTGCAGAGTAGAAAGGATCGTAAAATCTTCTGATCCGGCTGGCATAGTAATAATCATCAGCGTTAGCGTAATAATTATTGGTTACATAGGTATTGCCGTCTTTTTCGGCATACTCACTACCGGCATAATTAGGATCTTCTGCGTATTCCAGTGAATCATCATCAATCTGCGGCTGGAGTTGTCCGGAACGGGACAGACTATTAATATACTGCTCATAATCCGAAATTTCTTCCTTTTTTGGGGTTACCGTAGAAGACGGAGCAACCTCAGTCTTTTCGCTTGACTGAACAGATTTCTTATCTGATGGTATATAATACACATCATCGTATTCACTCGAAGATTTCTGGCCCATGACGCTTGAACCAGCGGCAATTCCGAGAACCAGAACAAAAATTGAGTTATATAATTTTTTCATAACCTGCCTCCGCTTATTTTGTGAATATATAATTTTATTTCTTTATTTTGCAGCTAATTCAACGAGTAAATTTAAATACAAATACCATACCAAAGTGCGATTATGGCTAAAGATTTAGTAAGCAGACAGGACAACTACTCCCAATGGTATAATGATCTGGTCATTAAGGCTGGATTGGCTGAAAGTTCAGCTGTTCGGGGTTGTATGGTAATTAAGCCATATGGATATGCTATCTGGGAAAAGATGCATGAAGTGCTTGATAAGATGTTCAAGGAGACCGGACATGAAAATGCCTATTTTCCATTATTTATTCCTAAATCTTTCTTTAGTCGCGAGGCTGAACATGTGGAAGGTTTTGCGAAAGAATGCGCGGTGGTCACTCACTACCGTCTTAAAAATGATGAGAATGGAAAAGGCCTTGTAGTTGATGAAACGGCAAAGCTGGAAGAAGAGCTTATCGTTCGTCCCACATCCGAAACCATAATCTGGAATACATATAAAGGATGGATACAATCCTATCGGGATCTTCCCATTCTCATTAACCAATGGGCGAATGTGGTACGCTGGGAAATGAGGACCCGTTTGTTTTTACGGACAACCGAATTCCTTTGGCAGGAAGGACATACGGCACATGCGACTAGTGAAGAAGCGCTTGAGGAAACGTTAAGGATGCTGAATGTATATGCTTCTTTTGCGGAAAATTATATGGCCGTGCCGGTAATCAAGGGAGTGAAAACTGAAAGCGAAAAATTCGCCGGGGCTGTTGATACCTACACAATTGAAACCCTGATGCAGGATGGTAAGGCCTTACAGGGTGGTACCTCGCATTTTCTGGGTCAGAATTTTGCAAAGGCTTTCGATGTAAAATACCTGAGTAAAGAGCAGAAGCTTGATTACGTTTGGGCAACCTCATGGGGCGTTACCACCCGTCTTATCGGTGCCTTGATCATGGCCCATTCTGATGACAACGGATTGATCCTTCCCCCCAAACTGGCTCCCATTCATGTAGTCATTATTCCGATCCACAAGAATGAGGAAGAGCTTGCACAGATAAATGCAAAGGCTGAAAGTATAAAAAAATCGCTTATCGCGAAAGGCTTGTCGGTTAAATACGATAACCGTGATACTCATAAACCGGGTTGGAAATTTGCCGAATATGAACTGAAGGGAATACCTGTCCGGCTGGCTATAGGTCCCCGGGATCTGCTGAATAATTCGGTTGAACTGGTTCGCAGGGATACCCTTGAAAAGAAAATAGTACCGGTAGATGGCATCGATACACTGATTCCGGATCTCCTGGATGAAATTCAGCAGAACATGTATCAAAAGGCCCTGCAATTCAGGGAAAAAAATACAATACCAGTCAACACCTGGGAAGAGTTTAAGGAAGTCATCGCCTCGAAGGGCGGATTCGTAAGCGCGCACTGGGACGGCACACCTGAGACTGAGGAGAAAATAAAAGATGAAACAAAGGCAACAATTCGCTGTATTCCGTTGGATAATAAACCTGAAGAAGGAAAGTGCATTTATAGCGGGAAACCCTCGCGGCAGAGAGTGCTGTTTGCGATTGCTTATTAGGCTGAAGGCAGGAAATTTGTTGATTTGTTGATTTGCTGATTTGTTGATTGGGCTGACGCGGCTACGGTATCCCCCGCTGGCGGGGGCAGGGGGTGGATTTTGTGCCAATTTTCTGCAAAACATTTATTCTACCGATACCCTCCGGGAATTTTCTTCCTCGTCCCTAGTCCCAAGTCCCTCGTCCCTTGTCCCTACTAAAAATTGTCATGCCAGCTCTTTGCCTTATTATACTTGACGTCACGCAGGATACTTGATTTTGCATTGATCGTAAATGAATAACTGCGCCGCTCCCCAAAAGGCACCACATTGAACCGCATCTCCCAGCAATGCAGGTCGCGATGAACACTGATATTTGTTAGTGTTACCTGTTTGCTGACAAAGTCATATCCCGAAGTTATCCCGACTTTCCATTTTGGGGTAATGCTGACATCCCCGCTTAGTCTCACTGTATGTGTATACACCGTATTCAGGCTTTGTTTTGAAAATCTCCATCCATAGTCCACATTCAGACTCCAGGGAATATCGAAATCCACGTAGGCGCCTGAAGCATATGCTGTGGATTCATTCAGCAGGTCAAGAGTCGGATTGGTTTCATCCATATAGGGATCAGGTTCGATTTCAGGTTCTTTTTCACTTTTACCCCGTGAAGGTGATTTCAGGTTGAATCCGAAATCGATATAGGCGGTAGTGGTTCGAAACAGCTTATGGTTTTCCCTGATCAGGTATCTGTCAATTTTGCGACCTGTCGAGTCAAGGGCATATGGATCAAATGTTGCACCAAACCTCACATCCATCTGTTTGTTGAATAGTTTGGTTGCCCCGGTAAAGTTAACCGGTGACCAATGAAAACTTTTGGCAAAGGGATTATAGGATGTTCCAAAGTTGAAGTTATCAAGCAGGCTCACCTTTTTTTCCTCCGTTGTGGAATCGGTCTTTGCCCTGACTTTCATTTCAAGAGTATTGTTGAGGCTGAGTCCAACGGAACCGCTGCGGCCATTTACAGTAGGTGTCCCATATATATTGTTTTCGTAAATTGAGTATTCCTCTGTTATAGAAGGTTTTGTAATTGAATGCGGGTATGTAATGCTGCGATAATAATCGGGCATTATGGATGACATGTCGGGCATGAAGCTGAATGACGCATTGGGTGTCATCACATGACGGACCGCGATAACACGCGAATCGGGCTTTTTTGACATATACATACCATACAGTTTAGGGCTCACGCTAACACTCAGGGCAGTTGACAACGAGTGGGCATATGAGAATTTGCGAACTGTATCAATATCCGTATCCGAAGAACCATTTAAGTATATTGAAGAATCGGGGGTGTTTCTTCTTGTTGTATAATCTGAATATAGCACACCGTTATAGGCCAGGGTAGGGGTAATATTGATAAATTTAAGTAGCTTGATGCCCTGCATGCTAATCGGGATAGAATGTGAAAAGCCATTCTTCATATCTTTGAGAGTCTGCTTTGTAAATAAGGTAGAATCCGGGGTGAATATCCGATTTTCAAGTTTGGAATTATAACTTACCTGTACCTTGTCGAGCCATTTTTTGCCATCGCTGTCCTTGCCCCTGAAAGGATATATCCGGTTCATATTAAAAACCAGGTTAGGCAATCCCAGGTTGATCATGCGTGATTTGCTGTTTTGCGATTCCTGGAGGTTTGCAGTGAGATTAAACTGGTTCCCCCATTGCCGGTAATAGGAAATACGTGATGATTTCGTATTGGTCAGCACATCATTCACATTGTAACTCTGTCTCCGGTCATAGGATGTTGAGGACAGGTTCACACTTGCAGTAAACTTCTGGTTTGGATTGGCTTTTGCATCCTGGGAGTGGCTCCAAAGAATTTTAAAATCTTTGGTTGGCGTAAATTTAGGATCATCTTTTACCTTATTACTAACATAATCTATATTGAAATCCCCTTTGAATTTATACCTTTTCCTGTAGGTGGAGTTACCTTTTATGCCCCATGTTCCCCTTGAATAAAGGGATCCCAGGATGGTAAGATCTATATGTTCTCCCAATACAAAATACCATCCCCCGTCGCGAAGAAAAAACCCCCTGGTCTGTTCTTCACCATAAACCGGAATGATAAGTCCGGAGGACCTGGTTGAAGTGTTCGGGAAAAAGCCGAAAGGCAGCGCGAGGGGTAGGGGAATGTCTTCAAGCACCATGTAGGCAGGCCCGCTGACAATCTTTTTTTCCGGTATGACTATTGCCTTCGTGAGGCGAATATAGAAGTGCGGATGGGGTGCATCGCAGGTAGTATATTTTCCCTTGGCTACATGGATCTCCCCGTCAGAAAGTCTTTTAGTGCGTTCACTGTGCAAATAGCCGTCGCCCTGTTTTGTAACTATATATTTAATGATTCCCTTGCGGCTATCAAAGTTATATTTCATTGTATCCGAGTCGAATTCTTCACTCCCCTGTGAAAATACGGGCTTGCCGACCAGTGCCCCGGAAGAGTCGGGCACACCGTTTGCGGAAACCGTATGATCCAGCATATTGAATTCTACATAATCAGCTTTCAGACCGATATCCTGGTAATTCACCACGGCATTTTTATACAGGTAAACTCTCTGCCCGCTGATTGACATGCTCATTGAATCATCGGAAGAGTACTGAATCTCGGCTTCCAGTTGCGTTTTCTTTTTGGAGCCGGCCGCCGTATCTGCTACAAGGCTGTCATTTATTGAAATAATTGTATCTGTTATGACAGTGAGGGATTGATCTGTCGTATCCGGTATTTCCTGGGCAGTAGCAGGAATGAAAATCAAAATAAGAATTAAGCCGGGCAGCAGCAGACGTCGAATTATATATGTTGATAAATGATAAATAATATGTTGGGTATTTAATGAAAACATACAAACTTTGATTCCCGGAAATGCTGCCTATTGAAATCAAAACAGAAATGCTATTTTTGCAATTCTTATAATTGGTTATAGGCTGCAAAGCTAATAAAATAACGTGTTGAAATGAATAAAAAATATACGGGCCTGAGTTTTCCGGGTATTATAATATTGCTGGCCATGTATTCATTTATCTCACTTTCATTGGCTGCGCAGGATAACGGAAACGGGTATAAGCTGAAAACGGTGGTCATTGACGCCGGACACGGCGGAAAGGACCCTGGTTCCCCCGGAAAACTGACCTACGAAAAAGATGTCGTGCTGGCCATCGCCCTGAAGCTCGGCAAATTAATCGAAACCGAAATACCTGGTGTAAAAGTTATTTACACGCGCAAAACAGACGAATTTATCCCCTTACATCAACGGGCAGAAATTGCAAATGAAAGCAAGGCGGATCTCTTTATTTCAATTCACGCCAATGGAAATCACAATACGCAGGTAACCGGTACCGAAACCCTGGTGCTGGGATTACACAGGGCAGGGGAAAACTTCGAGGTTGCCAAGAAAGAAAACTCGGTTATCCTGCTTGAGGCCGATTACCATACACGTTATGAGGGATTCGATCCCAATTCACCTGAATCATACATAATCTTTTCCTTAATGCAGAATCTGTATTTTGAGCAAAGCATCAACATGGCAGCTTTGGTGGAAGACCAATTCAGGGAAAGGGCACAGCGGAAGGACAGGGGAGTGAAACAGCAGGGATTGCTTGTTCTGGCGCAGACTTCAATGCCCGGAGTGCTGATCGAAACAGGATTTATTACAAATCCTGAAGAAGAAAAGTATCTGATGTCTGAAGAAGGTCAAAACGTATTATCATCCGCTATTTTCAGGGCGTTCAGGGACTATAAGAAGCTGATAGAATCGAAATCTTCATTTGCCCTGGCTTCCAGGAATAATAAACCTGCTGATCCTGTTGGATCGGTATTCTTAAAAGATTCAATTGAAACGGAAATTATACCTGTAGAAACTGCTCCTCCGGCCGCGGATAAACCGCTTGCAAAGGTGGAATTTAAGGTGCAGATTGCTGCCTCATCCAAACCCATTCCGCCTAATTCGCATACATTTAAAGGACTAAATGGGGTAACTGAGTATCACGTTGGAGATATATATAAATACGCGGTAGGCAGCAGTCCAACTTTTCCGGAGATCATCAGTTATAGTAAACAGGTAAAGGAACGTTTCCCCGATGCTTTTATCATTGCGGTAAAAAACACGGATATTATACCGCTTGAACAGGCATTGCAGGAAACGCAACATAAAAATACTAATTAGCCAAACATGAAAATTTCACGTGAATTTAAAATAGGTCTTGTAGCTCTTCTTGCTATAGTCCTTGCCATATGGGGTATCAATTTCCTGAAAGGGATCAACATCCTCGAGCCTACCAATAAGTACTATGCTGAATACACCAATGTAAAAGGACTGATCGAATCAGCCGTTGTTAATTTGAACGGGTATAAGGTGGGGAATGTCAGTAAGATTGAATTTGAGGAAGATAATTTCAAAAAAATTGTTGTTGAAATATCTCTCGGTAAGAAAATCAGGCTCCCCCACGATACCAAAATTGTACTCAGGAGCGGAAGCCTTATTTCCGGTTCCAAAGATGTAGATCTGTTGCTGGGTGATGGTCCGGGCTACTATGAACCGGGTGATACCCTCCCTTCCTCTGTGCAGGTTGAACTGTCAGATTATATCGATCCCATTCGAGCCCAGGTTGAATCACTAATTCGTTCGGTAGATACCGTCATGGTGGCGCTGAGCAAACTGATGGATAATGATACCCGTAAAAATCTTCAGGGAACAATTGCCAACCTGAATAACGCAACACAATCGCTCAGGCTTTCTCTTCAGCCGAATGGTTCCCTTTCATCATCGTTCAGCAATCTTGCATCGGTTACTGATAATCTGAAAAAGAATAACGAAGAGATATCCAAAGTCCTTCAAAATTTCGCGGCTGTTTCTGACTCCCTGAAACAATCTGATCTGAAGAAACTTATCACGCATGCAGATGAGACATTCGTGAAAACTTCCGAACTGTTCGGGAAAATTAACGATGGCCAGGGTACTGCCGGCCAGCTTATAGTAAACGACTCCCTCTATAATAACCTCAATAGCGCAGTGGCAAGCCTGGATTCCCTGCTTATTGACCTGAAGGATCACCCGGGACGATATGTGCGGGTTTCGGTTTTCGGGAAAAAGGAGAAGTATTAATTTAGTTTTGCAGTTTTGCAGTTATTTGCGCAGAGAAATTTCGAAGGGACAGGTCTCGACCTGTCCGTACCAAAGAGAATTGCAGCATTATATTTGCAGACAAGGCAGAGCCTTGTCTGAGCCTGGGTAACCATCAACAATCAACAATCAACAATCAACGAAATTCAAGTTATTAACAATTAAAAAAAACAACAAAATTCATTTTCCATTTGTTTCTTATTTTTAATAATCGCCTTCTATCGGAATCTTAACTTTACTTGTGAATCAATAATATTCTAACATCCAAAAGTATATTGATTTTAATAAGTTAATTAATTGATAATCAATATAATAATTTATTTGATAAAAAGAATTTTTTTTAATGACCTGACACCAAAATTGATAAGGGCTTTTAGAGAAAAGCAAGCGAAAAATGATTTTTTTTTTATCTTTTTTTTCACAATCTTGCTGAAAGAAATTACACGACCCGACAAATTACCTATAGACCTTAAATTAAACCAAATACCAGTATGCACAAAGAAGTTTGGAACAATTGCCTGAAAATCATCAAAGACAATGTTCCTTCTATTAGTTTCCGGACATGGTTTGAACCCATCATTCCCTTGAGACTAGAAAATAAAGTGCTTACCATTCAGGTGCCAAGCCCTTTCTTTTATGAATATCTCGAAGAAAAGTACATTGATATCATCAGCAAAACATTGCGTAAGGAGCTGGGGTATGATGCCAAGCTTGAGTACAGTATTGTTATGGAGAATCCGGGACAATCGAGTTCCAAGATGTATACAATAAAATTACCTGCCAAGAACCAGATTGAAATAAGGAATAACCCGGTTAATGTCCCGATGAATATGGAGGAGAATGCCATAAAGAATCCTTTTATTATACCGGGAATAAAGAAAATGAATATTGACCCGCGGCTCAATGCTGAGTATTCATTTGATAATTTCGTTGAGGGAGAATGTAACCGGTTGGCTCGGTCAGCAGGGTTTGCTGTTTCCAACAACCCCGGTGGAACCGCATTTAATCCCCTCCTTATATATGGGGATTCAGGATTGGGTAAGACACACCTGGCGCAGGCGATTGGGATTGAAATTAAAGATAAGTTCCAGGATAAGACAGTATTGTATGTACCGGCCAACCGGTTTCAGACACAATTTGTCGAATCAATCCGGAATAACACTAAAAATGATTTCCTTCATTTTTACCAGATGATCGATGTGCTTATCATTGATGATGTGCACGAATTTGCCGGGAAAGAAAAAACGCAGGATATATTTTTCCATATATTCAATCATCTGCACCAGTCGGGCAAACAGCTGATCCTCACTTGCGACAAGCCCCCTGTTGAGCTCCAGGGTCTTGAACAGCGCCTTCTATCCAGATTTAAATGGGGGTTGTCAGCCGACTTACAGATTCCTGATTACGAAACCCGTGTCGCTATCCTGAAGCAAAAAACGTACAAGGATGGTATTTCTTTACCTGAGGAAGTAGTTGAATACATTGCGACCCATATTACAGAGAACGTCCGTGAGCTTGAAGGGGCCCTGATATCCCTGTTGGCACAGAGTACCCTGAACAAAAAGGAAATCACTCTCCACCTGGCCAAAGAGATGATTGACAAGCTTATAAAAAATACAAAGCGTGAAGTTTCTATTGATTATATACAGAAGGTTGTATGCAATTATTTCGATGTTCCGGTTGATTCTTTGCAGTCCAAAACCCGTAAAAGAGAGATTGTACAAGCCAGGCAGGTTGCAATGTATTTCTCCAAGAACCTCACCAAATCATCTCTTGCCACCATCGGTTCGCAGATTGGAGGGAAAGACCATGCCACCGTTTTGCATGCCTGTAAGACTGTAAATAATCTCGTTGAGACCGATAAGCAGTTTAAAACGCAGATAGAAGAAATAGAAAAAAAACTCAAATTCTAATAAGAACAGGTTCAGCGATGAACCTGTTTTTTTTTACCAGGCTGGCCCATGGATGATTCTTACAAAACATTGGAAGGTCCTGCGGAAGGTACATACCGGGATAAAGGAAGTCGATTCCTTGCTTTCGGTTTTCCGGTGAAGAATGAGGAAGAAGTAAGGTCCATTGTGGCATCACTCAGGAAAAAATACCATGATGCACGGCATCATTGTTATGCATACAGGATGGGACCTGAAGGAGAACACTATAGGGTAAATGATGACGGGGAGCCTTCGGGTACTGCAGGTAAACCAATTTACGGGCAATTGCTGTCAAACAATCTTACCCAGGTGCTGGTTGTTGTTGTTCGTTATTTTGGTGGTACCTTACTGGGAACCGGAGGCCTGATCACAGCATACCGGTCGGCAACAGCCGATATGATTCTGCATTCCCGAATTATCCTTCGTCTGGTGGAAGTAAAAATGAGACTGATGTTTCCGTATGACATGTTGAACAATGTAATGAAAATTTTGAAGGAAGAGTCAATCTCACCCATAGATGCGGAATACAATACTACATGTTCACTCGTGGTGAATGTAAGGTCATCTGCAGTCGCCAAACTTAACGTCAGATTTAAAATGATTACAGATTTACAAATCGAAACACTTAAAATGGACGATTAAAATCATTGCCTCGTATTTCAAAATGCTCTAAATTGATTGATAAATTAATAAAAATATACCCCGGATGAAAAACAAGAGTTTAGTATCCATAACTGATTATAGTAAAGAGGATTATCTCAGGATAATTTCGCTGGCTGAGGAATTCGAAAAAAAACCAAACCAGTCAATCCTGAGCGGCAAGGTTGTGGCAACCTTGTTTTTTGAGCCGTCAACCCGCACACGGCTAAGTTTTGAAAGTGCTGTATTGAAACTGGGTGGAAAGGTTATCGGGTTCAGCGATTCGAATTCATCCAGTGTTACAAAGGGGGAAACCTTATATGATACTATAAAAACGGTCAGCAATTACTGTGATCTTATTGTAATGCGTCATCCACTGGAAGGGGCAGCACGGTTTGCCAGCGAAATCACATCCGTACCGGTTATCAATGCAGGTGATGGCGCCAACCAGCATCCCACTCAAACGCTTCTTGACCTCTATTCAATTGCCAAAACTCAGGGAAAGCTTGACAATCTCACTATTTTGATGGTCGGAGATCTCAAGTATGGCCGCACAGTACATTCCCTTCTCATGGCCATGTCACAGTTTCAGGCCACTTTCCACTTTGTTTCTCCTGATGAATTGAAAATGCCCGACGAATATAAATATTACCTCGAGTGTCTTGGTTTGAAATACACAGAACAGAAGGAATTCGGGACCTACATTGAAACAGCCGATATTATATATATGACAAGGGTTCAGAAGGAAAGATTCTCAGACCCGATTGAATATGAAAGAACAAAAAATGCTTATGTGCTTAAAAACAAAATGCTTGAAGGCACAAAAGAAAATATGCGGGTTTTGCATCCTCTTCCCCGTGTCAATGAAATTGACCAGGATGTGGATGCGAATCCCAAAGCATATTATTTTACTCAGGCATTGAACGGGGTATTTATCCGCCAGGCCATCATTTCATCCATTTTGGGATTAAAATAAAAAAAGGATTTACCATGCATATGCAAGATAAGAAATTAGAAGTCAGTGCCATTGAGAATGGTACAGTCATTGATCATATCCCGGCCAATGCGCTGTTCAAAGTAATATCCATTTTGAATCTGGATAAAATGGACCGGCAGATTACCTTTGGAACAAATTTCGACAGTAAGAAATTAGGAAAAAAGGCCATTGTAAAGCTTTCGGATACTTTTTTCAAGGATAAGGACATTAATAAGATTGCCCTGGTCGCTCCCCAGGCCAAACTCAATATAATCCGCAATTACCTGGTTGTCGAGAAAAAGGTAGTGGAAGTTCCCGAGGATATAATAGGTATAGCTAAATGCATGAATCCCAAATGCATATCCAACAATGAAAAGATTATTACCAAATTCAGGGTTGTTTCACGGCATGAATTAAGGCTGAAATGCCATTACTGTGAAAAGATCACTGACCAGGAGCATATGGAGATCATCTAGGATTACCGGATACGGTCGTATGATTTCACGAGCATTTCATCCTGCTGAATAGACTTGTATGCAAGGAAATTAAAAACTATTCCGAGGATCGGAAATCCCGCCGCCATTCGAAGAAAGTGCAATTTGAAATCCATCGAACTCCGGATCATGAAATAGTATATGGTCATTGTTAATATGATCAATATTAACATGGACAGACTTAGCAGACACAGTCTCATCTGGATGATCCGGCGGTTAAAGAGGAAGATATTAACAAAGTTCAACGCGCCGGTTAAAAAGACAAGTAAAGCAAGCGGAATAGTATATTTGAAGTTTTCGATAATATTTGGTATTGAATAACTTTTGATAACCAGACTGTGGAAAATCAGGGAGCGGCCATCGACCAGCACAATTTCCGCGTATGGTCTGACTAACAGCCAGCTCATGATTATTGCAACAAGAAAAAGATAAACCGACTGTTTCCGTTGGATCATAATGATTTAAATTAGGATCAAATTTAATAAACTTTTTTAAAACAACATAGTGGTTACATTGTTGGGTATGGACAAACACCGGATTGTTAACATCTTCCCGTTTGGGTTACATTGAAATTGAATAATTTTGTAAAGCTTGATACAGAACAAATGGATAAAAAAGAGATCATGGCAATGATTGCCTTGCTGGATGATACTGATAAGGAGGTTCTTTCAGCAATTACGGATAACCTGATGAAACAAGGCCAGGACGTTGTACCTGATCTTGAGAAGGCATGGGAGATGACATTGGATGAAAAACTGCAGACCAGGCTTGAAAATCTCATCCAGGATATTCAGTTCAATGCAGTCCGCGATGATTTGAAAAGATGGATACAAACAGGTTCCGAATACATTCTCGAGGGAGCTTTTTATATAGCCAGGTTCCAGTTCCCGGAAATAAGCATGTCGAAAATCAATGAGCAGATTGAAACCATCCGTAAAGATGTATGGATCGAATTAAACAGCAACCTTACCGCACTTGAAAAGGTGAAGATTCTGAATTATATCCTTTTTGACCTGCATAAACTTACCCGGAACAATACAGATTTTTATTCACCGCAGAATTCATATATCAACCAGGTACTCGAAACCAGGAAAGGAAATCCCATATCATTATCAATTATCTACCTGGCTGTGGCCTGGAAGCTCGGACTTCCTATTTATGGAGTAAACCTTCCGAAGAATTTTATCCTGGCTTACCTGGATGAATACAGGAACGATGAACTGGGTTATAATGAGGAGGATATACTGTTCTATATTAATCCATATAACAAGGGTGCAGTCCTGGGACGCAGGGAAATAGACTACTTTATCACACAGCAGCAGATAAAGCCGCAACCTTCGTTTTATATGCCGTGTTCTAACCGGGATATCATAATCAGGCTGATCAATAACCTGATCATGTCATATGAAAAGCTCGGTTATATGCAAAAAATAACCCGGCTGAAAGAACTTCTCCGGGTTATGGAATCGTAAGGGGATTGCGGCGAAGTTGCAAACTTCGCCGAACTGACGCCGAGCTGAGATGCTAAGCGAAGTTTGTAACTTCGCTTTATTATCCTTACTTGGCGTAACTTACCGCCCTTGTTTCGCGGATGACGGTTATTTTAATCTGGCCTGGATAGGTCATTTCATCCTGAATTCTCCGGGCGATTTCATAGGAAAGGCTATCGGCCTCTTTGTCTGAAACCTTTTCGCTACCCACGATAACTCTGAGTTCCCTGCCTGCCTGTATAGCGTAAGTTTTCATTACACCGGGATAGGAGAGTGCCAGTGATTCCAGGTCTTTCAACCGCTTGATATAGGATTCAACCACCTCTCTGCGGGCTCCCGGACGGGCTCCTGATATAGCATCGCAAACCTGCACGATGGGTGCAATTAGTGTAGTCATTTCTACTTCGTCGTGGTGTGAACCGATGGCATTGCAGATTTCAGGTTTTTCCTTGTATTTTTCTGCGAGTTTCATGCCAAATACAGCATGGGGCATTTCGGGTTCATCATCCGGCACCTTGCCAATATCATGCAGCAAACCGGCCCTTTTTGCCAGCTTGGCATTCAGTCCGAGTTCACTGGCCATAATGGCGCACAGGTTGGCCACTTCACGGGAATGCTGTAACAGGTTTTGGCCATAGGATGACCGGAATTTCATTTTACCAACCAGTCTGATCAGTTCCGGGTGAAGACCATGAATACCCAGGTCGATTGTGGTGCGTTTTCCGACTTCAACAATCTCATCCTCTACCTGCTTTCTTGTTTTTTCAACGATCTCTTCAATACGGGCGGGATGGATCCTGCCATCGGTGACTAGTTGATGCAGGGCAAGCCGTGCAATTTCACGACGAACCGGATCAAATGCTGAAAGAATAATGGCTTCAGGGGTATCATCCACTATAATTTCAACCCCGGTAGCCGCTTCCAGGGCACGGATATTCCTTCCCTCCCGGCCAATAATTCGTCCCTTGATCTCATCACTTTCAATGTTGAAAACAGTTACCGAGTTTTCGATGGCAGTTTCTGAAGCTACGCGCTGAATGGTTTCAACCACAACCTTCTTTGCCTCCCGTGTGGCGGTCATTTTTGCCTCGGCCATGATCTCATTAACATAGGAAATAGCCTGTGTTTTAGCCTCCTCTTTCAGAGATTCAATTAACTGGTTTTTAGCATCTTCTGCAGATAAACCGGAAATGGTTTCCAACTGTTCAACCTGTTGCCTGTGAAGCCTGTCTGTTTCTTCTGTCCTTTTATCAAGAAGACCTAACTGGGAATTCATATTCTCCCGTAAGATCTCCAGTTCGTTCCTTGCACGCTGTTGTTCCTCGATTTTCTGCGAAAGAGTCATTTCTTTCTGATTCAGCCGGTTCTCAGTGGCGATGATCTTGCTGTTCTTTTCGTTTATGTATTTCTCATGTTCAGTTTTCAGTTGCAGAAACCTTTCCTTGGCTTGCAGCATCTTATCCCTTTTTTGAGCATCTCCTTCAGCTTCAGCCTCTTTGATTATACTGAGCTTCTTTTTTTTCAGGGCAATATTCCAGAGAAAATAGGAAAGGCCCCCGCCAACAACTAAAGCCAGACTGGCTGCGACGAGGACCTTTACCATAACAATTGTATCGGTTAGTATGGTCATTGAATCTGATATTATATGGTTATTAAAAAAAACCCGCAAAAATTCCTTCATACGTTGATAAAACCCCAGTACATCATGGGTGGAGAAGCCAATATGTTTCGAACTTCCAATGTCCCCAACGCAAAGCGGTGGGAATCCCGGTAAACCGGTAATATGGCCTGTTCTTGACATGCTGAGCGGATCTCCAATATAATTAGTGTTGAGTTTCACAGCATTTGAAGAAACTATGCGGGCTATGCTTTTCTATACAAAGAACTCTTATTACTCTCCTTTAAGGTATTCTTCCAATTCTTCATTTAATTCCTGCAATTTATTTTCCAGGGGTGAAATGTCGGTTTTGTCCTCCATTTCGATGATCCTTGTAACAAACTGCAGTGCAGCCATGGCTAAAAAATCCTGAACATCCTTATCCAAATAACGCTGCTTATACTGAAGCACCTTTTCATTTATCAAACGGGCTGCTTTTCTGATCTTTTCCTCATCCCTTCTTTCTATTTTCAGTGGATAATAACGGTCCGCTACATTTACTTTAATTGACAGCTTATCATCCATAGTCTCATTCATCCTCTATCGGTTTAAGAGAGCAATACATTTATCTATCTCCCGCACGATCCTGTTTACCTGTATTTTAGTTTCATGTACATCTTCACCAGAAACTGAAGACAACACTTTTGCTATTTTTAGATTATCGTGTTTCTTTTCCAAATCTGCGAGTTTTCCTTCCAGCAATTGCACCTGGACCTGCAATTCGGTGCTTTTTTTCTGAAATTCCATAGCCTTCAATTTTTGAGCCTCGTACATGGATATTAAAGACATGATCCGTTGTCTAAGGCTGGAAAATGTTTCATCGTACCTCGCATCCATTTTACACAAAGATAGATTCAATTTTTCAATTCAACGACGCAAAAATAGTATTTTGTTAATTAATCCTTCCTTTAAAATAAAGAATATGATTTAGCTTTACAAACCTTGTTAAAATTGATGTACAAGATATATTTAAAGATATGCAATTTATTTTACAATTTTTGATTTTTGCCGGCGTATTTGACAATTACCAGGTTTATTTACAGGATTCAATAAGAGAATCAAATAAGGCCGTTTATTTTAGTTCACCCATGAATATACCCCTGTTTCTATCCGGAAATTATGGAGAAATACGGAATACTCACTTTCACGGGGGTATTGATATGAAAACGCAACAGGTAGAAGGAAAAATAGTTATGGCTGCCGATTCGGGATATGTATTCCGTGTCGCTGTTCAGCCAGGAGGCTATGGTCATGCACTCTATCTCAGGCATCCCACCGGTTTTGTCACGGTGTACGGTCACCTGAGGCAGTTTGCCCCTGAAATTGAAACATGGGTTAAAGAACAGCAATACCGAAAGAAATCATTTAATGTGGACCTTAACCCGGATCAAAAGAAATTTGTGTACAGCAGAGGGGAGATGATCGGAATTTCAGGAAATACAGGTTCTTCCGGGGGGCCCCATCTCCATTTTGAGATCAGGGATAAGTCGGCTTCCATACCTCTCAACGGGTTGAAATATTCATTTCCGATTAAGGATCTTGTGAAACCAAAGATCGAATGGCTATGCATTTACCCGCTCGACGACAGCAGCACGGTGAATGGCCTCAACAAAAAGCTACTCCTGCCCGTTTCTGCCATGAAAAATAATTATTATATCAAGGCCAATAACCCCATAGTCAGCGGAAATATCGGTTTCGGAATTGTCAGCTATGATTTGTTGAGCAATTCCCTGAATAAATGCGGACTTTATTCTGCGAGTTTGTATATGGACAGTATTCTGCATTACCGGTGTGTTTTCGACAGCATTCCTTTTTCACAAACCGCATATGTTTCCGGTTATATCGATTATGCAGAAAAAATAAGAAGCGGTAGGGTAATACAAAAAATGTTTGTGGATCGGAACAACAACCTGCCAATTTTTAAAAAAGCAATCAATAGGGGAATTATGCAGTTTTCGGATTCCCTCCGGCATAATATAGTCATTTCTGTGGCTGATGCATATGATAACAGGTCAGACCTTTTATTCAGCGTGCAATCATCCGCCCATAAGGTTGCAATTCCATCGCTTCCCCTGAATGATACGGATATTGTCGACAGTTTTTACTTTGACAGCCTGAATGTATTCGAGGCTCCTGATATCAGGGTAGTGGTTCCCAAGGATGCCCTGTTCGATAACATAAAGTTCCGCTTTGCCAGGACCGAAACAGATAGTGGTAAATTTTCACCGCTTTTCAGCGTGCATATGGAAGAAACCCCTCTTAAAAAATCATACACGTTATCCATTAAACCTCGCAATCTGCCGTCCTATTTGCGAAGTAAAGCCGGAATAACCGGAGTTGGGGCAAAAGGAAACAGGGTCAGCCAGGGTGGGAGTTATAAAAACGGATATGTCACCGCCCAGGTAAAATCCTTTGGCCGGTTTTTTATTACAGTGGATACCATCGCACCAAAGGTCAACCCATCCGGATTCAGGACAGGTGGAAAATATACCGACGGACAGCTACTGTCTTTCCGGATACGTGATGCTGAATCCGGAATTTCTAAATACAGCGGATACATCGATCAGGAATGGGCGCTTTTTGAATATGACGCCAAAAACGATCTCCTTTTTTACAGAATTGATGGAGAAAAAATTCAAAGAGGAAAAACACATAAACTGGAGGTAATTGTTTCCGATAATCGTGAAAATTTCACCCGCTTTGAAAGCACTTTCTATTATTGAAATCAAAACCGAATAGGATGAAGACAGAAAAATATGCCGTCGTTGGCATGATGTCCGGAACAAGCATGGATGGAATGGACCTGGTACTTTGCCGCTTCAGCCGTGAAAAGGATGTATGGCAATACCATATAGAAAAGGCATTAACTTACGACTATACCCCGGACTGGATCGCCGCACTGAACCAGGCTTTTCGCCTGCCCGCCGGGGAATTCCTGCAACTGCACCATGAATACGGTAGGCTGATAGGTGATAATGTGGCACGATTCCTCACTGATAACAGGCTTTCTGCAGATATTGTGGCATCGCACGGACATACAATCTTTCACCAGCCCGAAAAGGGTTTTACCTTTCAACTGGGTGACGGGGCATCCATAGTAAGCCGGTGCCAAATGACCACGGTATCCGATTTTCGTACAATGGACGTAGCATTGGGTGGACAGGGAGCCCCGCTTGTACCGGTTGGTGATGAATTGCTTTTTTCGCAGTATGGTTATTGCCTCAACCTTGGTGGATTTGCAAATATTTCAACCCACCGCGATGGAAAACGCATTGCCTTTGATATCTGTCCGGTAAATATAGTACTGAATGAACTGGCCAGGAGACAGGGAAGAGATTATGACCCGGACGGACAAATAGGTCGCGGCGGTATTCCGGATCCGCTGCTGGTGAATGAACTTAACAGCCTTGAATTTTACGCAAAAATAGGACCTAAATCGCTGGGACGTGAATGGGTTGAAAATAGCTATATGCCCTTGCTTGCAAAATTCAATATCCCACCGGAGAATATAATGAGCAGCGTATATGAGCATGTTTCCGATCAGATTGCAGCCTATCTTGAAATTTCCGGAAAAGCAGATGTCCTCGTTACGGGTGGCGGGGCTTTTAATACCTTCCTGATTGAAAAAATACAGTCAAAAACAAGATGTGTCCTTGTCATTCCTGATGAACAACTCGTAAAGTTTAAAGAAGGGTTGATTTTTGCCTTTCTTGGCCTGCTTAGATTCCGGAACGAAATTAACTGCCTGTCTTCTGTTACAGGTGCTGTCCGGGATTCATCGGCCGGGGCAATTCATGCGGGCAGGGAGGAAAAATAAGAAACTTCCATAAAACAAGAATCGGGTGAGAACCCCTAGGAACTCACCCGATCTTAACCCTAACTACAAAAAAAACAAACTAATTATTAACTAAAACTACTAATTATGAAAATCAAACTTTAGCTTACTATATTACCACACTTTTGTAACCTATGATTTAAATACACTGCAAATATACAACTTATATCTGAATTTTATGGGGTACTTCTGTTAAAAAATATAAAATATTGTTAAATAACTACATTAAAACAGGGGTACATTTTTTTACACATAAAAATCAAAGAACAACATTTCCCGTTTAATTACTGATTTTGATCAGCACTTCTAATTAAATTTAAATACTAATTTTATCAGCTAAACTCAATACTATGACAAACAAATATCTTGCCACACTTATTGCACTCATGTTTTTTGTGTCAGAAAGTTTATATCCCTGTACCAACTTCCTGATTACCAAAGGCGCAACCGTTGATGGGTCGACAATGATTTCATATTCTGCCGATTCGCATGTATTGTATGGTGAATTGTATTACAGGCCGTCAGCTGATTACCCGGCCGGTGCAATGATGGATGTTAAAGAGTGGGATACCGGTAAGTTTCTTGGAAAAATCCCGCAGGCCCGTCATACCTATTCTGTGGTGGGAAATATGAATGAACACCAGGTATCGATCGGGGAAACGACTTACGGGGGAAGACATGAATTAGCGGACTCAACGGGTTTGATCGACTACGGAAGTCTAATTTATATTACACTTCAGCGGGCAAAAACTGCCAGGGAGGCTATTAAAACGATTGATCAGCTGCTTACAGCATATGGATATTATAGTTCAGGAGAATCATTTTCTATTTCCGACCCGAATGAGGTATGGATTATGGAAATGATCGGAAAAGGTCCCGGGAACAGGGGCGCAGTCTGGGTTGCCCGCAAGGTGCCGGATGGTTATATCTGTGGCCATGCCAACCAGGCCAGGATTACCACATTCCCCCTTAATGATCCTGAAAACTGCCTGTATGCAGCCGATGTGATTAAATTTGCCCGTGAAAAAGGATATTTTACCGGGAAAGATGAGGATTTTAGCTTTTCGGATGCATATGCACCCCTGAATTTTGAGGCTATCAGGTTTTGCGACGCCCGTGTTTGGTCTGGATTCATGAAGGTAGCCGATGGAATGGAAGAATATATCGATTACATCAGGGGTGAAAATAACCAGCATCGCTTCCCGCTTTGGGTCAAAGTAAAGCAAAAGCTGACCGTAAGTGATGTATTTGGCATTATGCGTGATTATTACCAGGGAACTGAGCTGGATATGACTCAGGATTTTGGGGCCGGCCCCAACCAGAGTATTGTCCGCTGGCGGCCGTTGACATGGGAGGTGGATAGCGTTACTTATTTTAATGAAAGGGCTATTTCCACCCAACAGACCGGCTTTTCCTTTATTTCCCAGGCAAGGTCATGGTTGCCTGACCCAATAGGTGGAATCCACTGGTTTGGTGTGGATGATACATACAGCACCGTATACATCCCGATGTATTGCGGTATTCAATCAGTTCCGCATTCATTTGCCGTTGGTAATGGTTCCTTGATGGAATTTAATGAAAATGCAGCGTTCTGGGTATTTAACGAAGTCTCGAACCTTGCATATACGCGGTATAACCTTATGATCCCCTACATTCAGGATAAACAGAAACAACTCGAACAAAAGTTCATCCTTGAGATTAAGGATATTGATAAGACAGCCGCAGATCTCTATAAAAAAGACCCCAAAAAAGCAATTGCGTTACTCACCGATTATTCTGTTAAAAGCGGTGATCAAACCGTAGCTGAATGGAAGAAACTGTATGGTTTTCTTTTTGCACGGTATATGGATGGCAACGTAAAAACAAAAGTTGAAGGACAGCAAAATCCAACGGTGGAACAGCCCGGGTATAGTGAAGACTGGTATCGCGCAGTGGTGAAGCAAAGCGGTGATAAGTTCAGGTTACCTGAAGAGAAGAAGTAGGGAGTAGGGAGTAAGGAGTAGGGAGTAGGGAGTTAAATACCTCCGGGGTTATGAAAATCCCGGAGGTATTTTATTATTATTCAATAACGACCATCTCGTGAATTTTCAATAAGGGAAGGGTACATTGAATCACTCCTTTTTCATAGGTATAATCAAGGACTTTATTCTCAGGTTGCACCATCACCCGTTTCGGTTTTGAAGGATACCGGATGCTGATTTGAATCGGACCCAGTGCGGGTATCTCGTCAAAAACCAACACCTTATCGTTATCATGGGGTCCGGCGGAATTGACCAGGTTAAGGATTGTTGAATCCCCCAGCCGGTTCAATGTGACATCCACCCAATGGGATCCTTTCACTTCTGTCATCAAACCGGGATCCATTTCCTGTATCAGGGCGTTCAGAAACTCACGCACAACCGGAGTGGAACGATACAGAAAGGCATTCGCAATATCGGGCCTTACCTGGCTTACAATATTTTCAATCAGGGCCTCGTCGACAGTTTTTCCGATCTCAATGCAATCGGGCCCGGCATGAAAATCAAAATGTACGCCAAAAAAGCTGTCGGCACGTTTTAAACGGGGCGGGTCAACCCGGCTTTGTGAGAAAAGAAAGATGGGAATCAAAAGCAAAGGGATAGCCAGGGCAGTATTTTTCATAGAAGGATTTTTTTATAAATATAAGCCAAATATATATAGATAAAACCTTGATTTTCAGTATTTTCTCCTGGATACGCCTAATCTCAACCTGAAATACCAAAATGCTTTAGGAAATATAGACATTTTGTGGCGCTCAAAACATAATTTTTCAAAATGTAATTCGTTAATGAAGTGAAATTTACTTATTTGTGCAAAGGATTCATACAATTCACCCAATTTTTTTCACTATTCAATTAAACCTAAAAACATGAGAAAATTTATTGCACTAATTATGGCTGTAACATTTATGTCGTCATGTAAAAAAGAAGACGATATAAAAACAAAAATTGGTTATTTGCCCCTTAGTATCGGTAATTACTGGGTTTATCAGGAATTCATGATTGATTCCTCCGGAAATGAAATAGCCAATTCAAAACTTGATAGTGTCATTATAAAAAGAGACACCATTATTAATGACAAGACATATTTTGTTTTTGAAGGGACGTATTATCCTTTTACTGCCAGAGATAATTGGGGTATTGTTGACATATTAAGGGATTCTTCAGGGTATATTGTAAACCAAAATGGCAAGGTACTTTTTACAAGGGATAATTTTACCGATACTATTGCTTACCATGCAGTTACTGATATGGAGAATGGTGATACACTTGTTTTGATGACCTACCAGATGGATAAAACGAATAAAATCATAACAGTTCCGGCAGGAAGTTTTGATGTACTCAATTATAGGGGTACTGTAACTACCTCAATGAATACCCCGGGTATAAAGTATCCAAGATATTTGAACATTTATTACGCAGATGGAGTGGGAAAAATACTATACACGTATTTTTATATTCAAAGTCCAAACATTTATGAAAAAAGGCTGGTGAGATATTATGTAAATGAATAATGCTTTCCTGTATTTCTATTGCACACAAAAAAACTCCGGGATTTTTGAAATCCCGGAGTTTTTTACAAATAACAGATGTTTCACTTTTCTATCGACTGGCAATCCCTAAGGGATTTTTTGCTTGTCCCTTGTCCCTCGTCCCTCGTCCCTCGTCCCTTCCTCAGCTTCCCGATGCTTTTTCCAGCCTCTTAAGAATTGAGAAGATGAAGGTGGCAGAAATCAGGCAACATACAACAAGCATGGTCCAAAATACATAAAGGGCTACTTCCGACCAGAAAATACCCATTACACCAACAAGGATATTGCCTACTGAAGTCGCAGCAAGCCAACCTCCCTGAGCAAGTCCCTTATATTTTGGAGGCGATACCCTTGAAACAAAGGATATACCAATGGGGCTCAGGAATAATTCAGCAATGGTGAGTATGAAATAGGTAGAAATCAGCCAATAAGGTGAAACCAATGTTTTTGATACCTCTCCGCCGAGCTCTTTCGGTGATGAAAGTCCAAGGGATGCAAAGATCAGGAGGGAGAACCCCAGGGCCGTAAGGATCATTCCAAACCCGATTTTTTTAGGGGATGATGGCTCCAGTCCTCTCGCTCTAAGCCATCCGAAAAAGGCGAGTATGATGGGTGTCATGGCTACAATGAAGAACGGATTGAAATGCTGGAATTTTTGCGGGGTAAAAGGATTAACCACGCTGAAACCGGAATATCGGTAATATGCCAGCAATCCGAAGATTACGAATGCCAGGATCCCAAGTAATTTTACCTTAGCCGAACCGTCTTTGCGAAAGAATATAACAAGGCCTATTACCGATAAGAGGATGGGCAGCAGTGTAAACAGGTCAAACCACAAATTGGTGAATTTCCCTACTGAAGGTACGGTGTAATCCCGGGCAAAGAATGTCATTGTAAGTCCATTCTGGTGAAAAGACATCCAGAAAAAGATAACTACAATAAATACCATGAAAAGGGCAAATATGCGTCTTTTGGTTTCTTCGGGTGACAATTCGATCACACTGTCCTTGGTGTCTTTATTGGCCAATTTTTGCTTTTCGGTAAAATCGGCATGCTTGTAATGCTTTTTAAAACCCAGGAAAATTATGGTCGAGATAATCAGGCTCAGACAGGCTACACCGAAGGCATAGTGGTAAGATTTACTCAGGGCATCTATATAGGAAGTGCTGAATGCTCCCAGGTTTTCCAATGTTACACCAGGGTCCTGTAATTGTGCAATTCCCAGGAACTCGGTTACATTATCAATCCTGTTTTCAATAAATTTATGCGCCAGCACGGGTATCCTCGCATCGTATGTATAATTCGCTGCCTTTAAAACGTAATTATTGACTGCTTCCGCGGCAGTAGGGGCAAACATGGCACCCACATTAATACACATATAAAAAATTGTAAAGGCGGAATCTCTTTTCGCACTGTACTTTGGTTCGTCATAAAGGTTTCCGACAAGTGCCTGAAGATTGCCCTTGAAAAGTCCCGTTCCAAGCGCGATAGTAAACAGGGCGCCTATTACAAGCCACAGGCTTGCTTCACCGCGTAATGGAAGGGCTAACAACATGTATCCCACAAACATTACTACTATTCCAACTGTAAGGGTACGACCATAACCCAGCCATCTGTCGGCAATAATTCCGCCCAAAAGCGGCAGAAAATATACTCCAAACAGGAAACTGCTCCAGATAATGCCGGTTTTATTGGAATCATACCCGTATTTTGCCTGCAGGAACAGGGTAAAAATTGCATACATGGTATAAAACCCGAACCGTTCGCCCATATTAGCCAGTGAGGCAACAATCAGCCCTTTCGGATGTCCTTTGAACATATAAATTAAGTTTAGATTAAATAATAAGTCAGTTCTTCACAAATATAAAAATCTTTTTCAACCGCAATCATGACATAATCGTTAGCATTCTTCAAACCTGGAATAGCGTTCGCTCTTCGAAAAGAAAAAGTCGCTCTCTAGGGAAGCATTCATATCACTGTCTGAGCCATGTACAGCATTCCGCTCAATGCTTTCGGCAAACATCCTTCTGATAGTGCCTTCTTCGGCTTTGGCAGGATCGGTGGCGCCGATCAGTTTCCGGTAGTCTTCCACTGCATTCTCCTTTTCAAGAATACCAACTACAACGGGACCTGACGTCATGTATTCCACAAGGCTTTGAAAAAAAGGCTTGTTGCGATGTACGGCATAAAAATGTTCAGCATGGTGCGGATCGAGTTGAATCAACTTAAGGGCGGCAATGTGAAATCCGTATGCATTGATTTTAGCCAGTATGGGTCCTACGTATTCATGGCTTACAGCACCTGGCTTAATGATGAAAAAGGTCTTTGTTCCGGCCATATTATTTAGTTTTTGGGTATAGGCGAATATAAATAATAATCTGTCTCATTGTACTCTTCTTTGCACCGTGTGTAAGCACATTGTTGAAATTATTTAAAATCTTGCCGTGCAATAGGGCTAAAAACAACATAAGTTGGTTAAATTTGGAATCGACAAAATGAAATATGAAGCATCGTGCCAACACATTAACCTGGGATTCAACCACAGAAGTGGCTAAATTACTGGACGCTCCTCAAAAAAAAATAGCACTTCTCGTTCATATCAATCCCGATGGTGATGCACTCGGATCTGCACTCGGTTTGTCCAGGCTGCTGTCGAATACTGGCCATGAATGTCTTGTCATTTCACCAAATGATTTTCCTGATTTTCTCAAGTGGATGCCGGGGGCACCGGAAATTTGCCTTCTAAGCGAATCATTCGCGAAAGCGGAAGAATTCATGAGAACCGCTGAACTTATCTTTGTTGTGGATTGCAATGAACTGAAAAGGATCATCAAATTACAGGAAATATATAACGCTGCAACGGCATATAAAATCCTGATCGATCATCATCCGGGGCCAGACCTTTACGTTGATTGCATGTTGTCTGATACATCTGTGAGTTCAACCGCTGAATTGGTCTACCGGTTCATTATGGAAACCGGGATGCAGCGATTTGCGGACCCGGATGTGGCTACCTGCCTGTTAACCGGTATAATGACCGACACCGGCTGTTTCAGCCATAACTCATCCCGGCGGAAAACTTATGAGACCGTTGCATCCCTGCTTGATTACGGAATTGATAAAGACGACATTTATAACAGGATATACAATAATTATTCTGAAAAGCGTATGCATTTGCTGGGTTTTAGCCTGCATGAAAAAATGGAAGTATTGAACGGGTATCATACAGCTATCATTTCTCTTACCCGTGATGAACTGAATTCATTTAATTTCCAGGTTGGTGATACTGAAGGTTTTGTCAATTATCCACTTTCTATTAAAGGAATACGCTTTTCAGTTCTGTTTGTTGAAAACGGGGACCGTATAAGAATTTCCCTGCGCTCCAAGGGTAGTTTTCCCGTTAATGAGATTGCGCGCAAACACTTCAACGGAGGAGGCCATAGCAATGCATCGGGAGGTGAATCCTTTGAAACGATGGATGAAACTATAGAACGGTTTAAATCACTCATCCCTGATTACAAGGCAGAATTGTCAGAGTATGAAGATTAATCTGTTAATTATTGCCTGCCTGTTTTCCCTGGTATGGTCCTGCAACCGTCACAGGGAACCTGCATATTCTGCAAAAGAATATGCGGAAACTGAAAAGGCATTGATAGGTGCAAATCGGTTGCTGCTAAAAAAGGACAAGGAAAAAATTATTGCCTATGCCGATCAGCATAACCTGGATATGGTTGAGAGCCAGTCAGGCCTTTGGTATAGGATCGATAAAACAGGACACGGCGATACCGCTTCGATTGGTAAGCAGATCACCCTTAAATATACAGTTTCACTTCTGAATGGGACGCTTTGTTATAGTTCCGATTCTCTGGGACCAAAACAATTTACGGTTGGCAGGGGCGGGGTGGAATCCGGGCTTGAGGAAGGAGTGGCAATGCTTCGCGAAGGAGACCGTGCTGTGTTTATCATGCCCCCGCACCTGGCTCAAGGTTTACCCGGGGATGGGGATAAAATTCCTGCACGCTCCATTATTGTATATAAGGTAGAGGTTTTAAAGCTGGAACCCTGATGAAGATTATTTCCCTTTTGACTCTTCTGATCCTGTTAGCCGGATATTCTTGTCGCCGGAATACAAAGTATCCGGAATTTTCAGCAGTAGGAAACGGAACATATTACAGGCTTCATAAGATCGGTGAAAATACAGAGAAACCCCGCCATGGTGACTATGTCACCGTTAACCTTGCCTATACAACAATGAATGATTCCATTTTTTTCAAAGGAACAAGGAAAATGCAGGTGGATTCTCCCGCGTATGAGGGCTCTGTGGATGCATGCTTTGCGCTATTGGCTGTTGGCGACAGCGCAACATTTATACTGATGGCAGATGAGTTTTTTACACGGACATTGAAAACCTCCGTTCCCGTATTTATTCCTTCCGATGGTTCCATGAAGATCAAGGCAGGTATGCAGAATATTCAAACCCTGGAAGAGTATGAAAAGGAAAAGGAAGCCTTCCTGACCTGGATCGAGGATTTCGGAGAGTATGAGAAGGTGGTATTACGACAATTTATCAGCTCGGAAAAACCCGGAATCAATCCTCTTCCTTCCGGAATTTTTTATATTAATATTCGTCCCGGCAAAGGGAAAAAAGTGGAAGCAGGCGATACACTCACCATCAATTATGAAGGTCGCTTCCTGAACGGGAAATTTTTCGATTCGACTGTAAAAAGGAAACAGCCTTTCCAGTTTGTGTATGGCACCGAATGGCAGGTGATTAAAGGCCTTGAAGAAGCAGTGGGCATGATGCGCGAAGGAGAGCATTCCCTTTTTATAATGCCCTCGGAACTTGGATTTGGGAATACAGGTTCATCCACAGGAGTTATTCCCCCTTTTACATCCCTGATTTTTGAGGTTGAAATTTTAAAAGTATCTTCGCGAGGTAAAATTTGACGCAACCTTTTGCGTTAATATTCATCAATAATGAGTGAATTAAAAATATTAAAATTCAAAATATGATTATTCGGATCGGGAGATTCAGGTTGATTTTGGTTGCAATGCTAATGATATTAGCGGTTTCCGGTTGTATTAAAAATGACTGGGAGGAAAAAGAACAGAAGGAAAAGGATCTCATTGCAGCCTATATGAGCGAACATGGGATCACGGAAGAACAGAGGACTGAAAACGGGATTTATTTTCTTGAAGAAGTTGCCGGAACCGGCTTGTCTCCTAAAGAGGATGATTACGTGATCATAAATTATACCGGCCGCTACCTGGAAGGAAACAGGATTCATGAAACCAGTTATGATTCCCTGAAAGATGAATGGGATAATGCAGATAATTATGATTATTTTGTATATGGACCATTGAAATTTGAATATGGCTATAGTATTGCGGGTATCAATGAAGGACTTTCCCTTATGAAAGAAGGAGGCAAAGCCAGTCTTTTGCTTCCGTCAGATAAAGCGTTTTACGATTTCAATCCCATGATCTATGAAATTGAATTGCTCAAGGTGATTTCTGATCCAGCCCTTGATGATTCACTTGTGATGGAAAAGTACCTAAGCCAGGCAGGGTGGGATAGTATAAACAACTATTATGAAAAAACGAATGTTTATGTAGAGGAAACACACGTGGCAAATCCGGCTGACGATCATTATTTTCAAACCGCCGATACTCTCTTTTTCAAATATACCGGTAAACTGCTTGATGGTTATGGACCGGATGTAACTGAACGTGTTTTCGATTCAAACATGGAGACAAACGCAACTGTAAAATATATACACGGTCAGCCTACCTATGAAAAAGGATCATTCATGCTGGGTTTCCCGGCCGCGTTGCGAAGTTCGCTCGACACTCTCCGCCTGGGATCCAGGGCTAAATTCCTGCTGCCATCCGTAACAGCCTTCGGGGATAAGGGATTGATCAATTCCCAGTACGGGTATATTATAGTTCCCAAGTACCAGACTGTGGTATACGAAATAGAAGTATTGGATCTTCAATCCCCGGCAAAATAAGGAAATTAAGATTGCAGGATAAATACAGCAGGCTGTTTTTTCAAATCAGGAGGAGGCTGTATCTTCCATTCATGGATACGCTTTGTGCAAATCCACTCATTTTCAAGTGTGATATTGGCCGCTATACATAACCTGGTCATGGGTTTGCACACTTCAAGCAGGGTTTCAATGAGGTGGTGGTTCCGATAGGGAGTTTCAATAAAGATCTGCGATTGCATTTCACTTTCCGACCGTTTTTCAAAAAAACGGATACGATTCGCACGTTCCGGATTTTTTACCGGCAGGTATCCGTTAAATGCGAAATTTTGCCCGTTCAACCCGGATGCCATCAGGGCCAGAAGAATGGAAGAAGGGCCTACCAGCGGAATTATTTTATAATTAAGGTTGTACGCTTCCCTCACAAGCACTGAACCCGGATCAGCTACCGCTGGTAACCCGGCTTCAGAGACAAGTCCCATATTTCCAAATCCTGCTGATAAAAAAAAGGCGGGGACATCCTCGTCCGGGGTATGCTCATTCAACAGATAGAATTTCACATCGTCAATGGGTTTGTTATAGCCACAGCGGACGAGAAACCGCCTTGCCGTCCGGAGTTCTTCGACTACAAAATGATCAAGTGAACGGATAATATCAAAATTGGGCGACGGTAATACTTTTTGGGCCGGTGTATCCCCTAGCGTTGTTGGTATAAGGTATAAACTCCGCTGTTCATTCATGGTTTCAGCCAGGTTAGGAATGGAATGTCCAAAAATACGCATTCGCGTTCATTTACCAATTTATCTGTCCGAAATTCGATTATTGCCCAAAAAATCAACCAAACCCCATATTTTCCGTATACGGTACTGTTTCCGGAGATGGGTAATGTAGAGACGGGTTTCAAACCCATCTATACATGATTCATTTTCAGTGAATGTATCCGATTATCCATTCAAATATTATCTATCCATTAAATTTGAATCCACTATCGATTATATTTATTCCTGCCAGCAGCCAAATTACCATTATCGTGATCCTGTCTGTTGTAATCATCTGCATGGCTGCATATGGATTTTATTCCTGCTTTCACAGTTTCGGGAAAGACAAGATCCGAACCGAAACATTGATCAGGGAATCAATCCTGCAGGAACGAAACCAGCTCAGGACACTGATCGATAGCATGCCGGATGTGATTTTTATTAAGGACAGGCAATGCCGGTTTGTTGTGGTTAACAAAATGGTGGCAGGTGTTATGGGTGCGGAACCGGAAGCCTTGATCGGTAAAACGGATTTTGAATTTTACACCCCTGACCTGGCCCAGCGATATTATAATGATGAGCAGGCCATCATGGAAGCCGGTGAGGCTAAGATCAATTATGAGGAGCCTCACCTCGATGAAAATGGAAACAGGATCATCCTTTCTACATCCAAGGTTCCCCTTAAGAACAAGGATGGTGAAGTGATGGGTATTGTAGGAATCGGAAGGGATATCACCCGCCTGAAGCGTATTGAAAAGCAACTTAGGAAAAAAACGGAAGATCTGCAGGAAATTAACAGGCTGCTTGAGGAAAGGCAGGAGGAAATTATTCACCAGTCTGAAGTGCTGGCCGCACAGGCACAAAATCTCACTGTTACAAATACCGAACTGGAACGGTTGAATAAAACCAAAGACAAATTCTTTTCAATTATTGCCCATGATTTGCGAAACCCATTTAATGCCATTATGGGATTTTCCGATTTGTTATGCAGCGATTTTAGCAAGATGGACGATAAGCAAAAACTCGGTTTGCTCGAACTTATCAATTTGTCTTCGGAGTCTGCCTATAACCTGTTGGATAACTTGCTACAATGGGCACGTACCCAGACTGATAAAATCAAGTTCAATCCCGAATATTTCGATTTGTCGGAAGTGATTAAACTGGTTATAGACTTACACGGACTTATAGCTGAAAAGAAGCAGGTAACAATCGAAAATACAGTACCGCCTTCAACCCGGGTGTATGCCGACAGGAATATGATTCATACTGTGATCAGGAACCTGATCAGCAATGCCATCAAGTTCTCGCATAAAGGAGGTAAGGTGTTTCTGTCATCTTTTGAAAATGGGGATATGACTGAGGTAGTTATTCGGGATGAAGGGATAGGCATGAGCCGGGAAAACCTCAGTATGCTTTTCCGCATTGACACCTATTATTCCACTTCTGGCACATCGGGAGAATCAGGAACAGGACTTGGTCTGATCATCTGCAAGGAATTTGTAGAAAAGAACAATGGACGCATCCGTGCTACAAGCAAGGAAGGCCATGGAACTGCCATCAGTTTTACACTGATGAGGAAAGGGGCTTAGGCATCTAGGCTTCTAGGCTTCTAGGCATCTAGGCTTCTGGGCTGTAGGAAATTTGTTGATTTGTTGATTTGTTGATTTGGAGATTTGATGCTGGAAATGTTTAATCGAATGCAATGAGATTTCTCGGCGACCTCAAAAAAGCAAAGTGTCTCCAAATATAACTCTGCGAACATTGCGAATTCCTCCGCGTCCTTTGCGTTAAAATTTTTGAGCGTATCCTTCCCTGATCTTGCGGATTAACAATTGCTAAATTCTGGAAATGTTTAATCGAATGCAATAAGATTTCTCGGCGACCTCCAAAGCTACAGTTAAACACACCTCCATTAACTCCGCGGTAAAATTTTTCATATTCCATGTAAGACAGTAAATTGCATTTTTCTATAGATGAATAATCCATGGAACAGGATTATGGGTGCAGGGATTATTCTTCTACCGACAGGCTATCCCTCACGGGATACTGAACTGCTTTTCTACCGATAGGCTATCCCTCACGGGATACCGAACTTCTTAAAACTCCGCTTTGAACAGGGTCTGAAAAACAATCGGCGACTTTTCACATGATACATACACCGTTCCGTCCGCTGAATATGCAATTCCTTCCGTCTGTGTTCCAAAATAATCAAATTCGATCTTTCGGGTATCTGCAAATGAAAAATTTGTAAGTCCAAAGTCCGGAACTACCGAAATGAATGGAGTATAAGTATAATTTAAGTATCCAAGCAACAGTAATTCCCTGTTTGATTTTGACCAGGCAGCTGCCGTTACCAATCCGGATATGTCATATTCTTTTCTGAACCGGGCCGTGTAGTTCCCTGCTGTTGCAGGCAACGTGTATACCCTGGTATGATCTGACTGCCAGTCCTTTGTAAACAGCACCAGTGAATCATCCATTGCAACAAAAGCTTCGCAGTCCCATGGTGTGGTGTAATTTGCCGCCGTGGTAAAATCGGTCTGGTCCCCGAATGAAAAACTAATCATACCTGCAACGGTTATGCTATCGGATGATGGCAGCACATCGGATTTATTCAGGATATATATTCTGAGGTCCCGCCGGTCTCCCAGGTTATTCCCAAAATCACCTATATACATATGGCTGTCATCCTGCGTGATATCTTCCCAGTCGGTGTTAACAGCCTCCCGGATAATTATTTTCTGTTGCAGCAGTGTATCTTTTGGATTGAATCCGTAAAGGGCTGCCTCTCCTCCGCCATCATTGATATTCCACAGCAGATTTCCATATTCGGTCATCCCGGAATTTTCAATTAATACCTCAGGAAGTCCGCTAACCCTGGAGAGCGATGGATCTTTTACGGGTTCTTCCGTATGTCCGCAGGTTATGAGCGAAAATGCAAGCCAGGCAATTGAAATCAATTTCAAATGGTTCAAAAACATAATCCTTCTATTCGGCTGAAATGGATAACAGTTTCATCATTTTGATGAAGAGGTCGGTATTTTCCTGCACACCCTGGAATAAATCAGCTCCGGGACCATAGGCGAACACCGGTACCATCACGGCAGTATGATCCGTTGTGTTAAATTTGGCTACGGAGGTTCCCTGCCGGATGTTGCCATCCACAAGGCTCATCCCGCCTGTTTCATGATCAGCCGTAACTATTACAAGGGTATGGCCGTCTTTTTTGGCAAAATCAAGGGCTTTCCCGATTGCCTTGTCAAAATCGATCATCTCGGTGGCAACCATATCGCCATTATTGGCATGACCACCCCAATCAATTTGGGATCCCTCCACCATCAGAAAGAATCCCTTCTTATTGTTGCTCAGTATATTGATAGCAGTTTGAGTGCTGGCGGGCAGCATATCGCCCCTGCCTTGCAGCACTGAAGGATTGTGAACCCTGGCTGTGAGTCCGGCCAGTTTGCCTTGCCTGATATTTTTTATACTATCCATTGATAAAACAACCTGGTATTCTTTCTGGCGTAATTCCCTGATAAGATCACGCTTGTCCTTTCGCAGATAAAAATGATCGATACCACCGCCGATAAATACATCAATGTCTGTTTTCAGAAAATCCAACGCGATACCTTCGTAATTATCCCTTGAAGCCTGGTGGGCAATAAATGAAGCCGGTGTGGCATGGGTTATGGAACTTGTTGATACCAATCCGGTTGCCAATCCCTTATTTTCGGCATATTCAAGGATGGTTTTCGCAATTACAGTATCATGATCGACCCCGATTGCCCCGTTGTATGTTTTGCGACCCGTGGCAATGGCTGTTCCGCCGGCCCCGGAATCCGTTATATAATCCGAAGCTGAATACGTTTTGCTGAAACCGGTTACAGGGCATCTGAAAAGGTTCAGCTGTCCTTTGTTAACCGTAAACCCTGAATACACCTGTGATACTCCCATTCCATCACCAATCATCAGGATAATACTGGTTGGTTTTTCATTCTTTTTCTGAGCATTCACTGGTACGGTCATCAGCAGCATAATTGCGAAAACCGGAAGATGTCTGTATTTAAAATGATTCATATCTGAAAATAAAATTTAATAAACAATAAATTCATAGTTTTGTGCACACAGATACCGGGTTTGATTTTTTGCGATAAATTTAAGATTTATATTCCTGCTTTTTCGATAATTCGTATAAAATGAAAAAATACAAATGCACCGTTTGCGGCTTTATTTATGACCCGGTTGAGGGAGATCCTGATGGGGGAATTTCACCGGGCACCCCGTTTGAGGACATACCGGAGGATTGGGTATGTCCTGTATGCGGGGTTTCAAAATCTGATTTCGAACCTGCAGAATAGTATTATATCATATTACAGGTCCTCAGGCAGGTATATTCTTCAGTACATCCAGCAAAAGCAGCCAGAATTTTTCAGTAGTTTTAATATTGATCCTTTCCGACGGGGAATGAGGATCAAGGATCGTGGGGCCAAAAGAAATCATATCCAGCCACGGGTATTTTTCAAGAAACAGTCCGCATTCAAGTCCGGCATGTATGGCTTTAACAGCCGGATCAACGCCAAATAGTTTTTTATAGCTTGCCACAGTAATTTTTAATATTGCGGAGGAAGGATCAGGATTCCATCCGGGGTAACCTTCGGTTTGTTCCACCAGGGCGCCTGCCAGTTTGAAAGTGCTTTTTACCGTGTTTCCTATCTGGGTCTTAGCGGCATTTACGGAGCTTCTCTGGCTTGAAGAGATCACTATTCGATTCATTCCCTCGAATTTGATTGAGGCCAGATTAGTAGATGTTTCCACAAGATCAGGCATTACCCTGCTCCAGGATATTACACCGTGGGGACAGGCAAACAGGGAATTCAACAGTTTTTCCTGCACTTTTTTCTTAAGTACATTTTCAGGTGCCGGAACAGGCAACAGATTTATCTGCAGTCCGGGTTCATCCGCAACAAAACCAGGCAGAATTACGCGTGTATAATCCCTGAAATAATCTATAAATACTTCCTTATGCGTGTCGGGTACAACAACAATTGCATAGGCTTCACGGGGAATAGCATTTCTGAGGTTACCCCCTTCGAATATGGATAACCGTGCACTGAAACGGTTCCTTATCTCCCAGAGGAACTGGTTTAGGATTTTAATTGAATTTCCCCTGTTTTTGTGTATATCCGTTCCCGAATGACCACCCTGTAATCCGGTAACATCAATGCGGAAAGCTGAAGATCTGTCGGGGGTGCGACGGGTATTGTATTTGAGTGTGGCAACTGTGTTCATTCCTCCTGCACAACCTATAAATAACTCTCCTTCATCCTCTGAATCCAGGTTCAGCAATATTTTGGCTTCGAAAAAATAGCTTTGTAGTCCCTTGGCACCATTCAATCCGGTTTCTTCATCAACGGTAAAAAGGCATTCGACAGGTCCATGTTCCAATTCTGAATCAGCCAGAATGGCCAGCTGGGCCGCAACCCCAATGCCATTATCAGCACCGAGAGTGGTGTCTTCCGCCTTAACCCATTGCCCATCCACCACTGCCCGTATCGGATCTGTTTCAAAATTATGCAGACTTTTGCTGTTCTTTTCACAAACCATGTCAAGATGGCTCTGAAGACACACGGTCTGACGGTTTTCATACCCCGGGGAGGCAGGCTTGCGAATCAATACATTGCCGGTTGCGTCTTTTTCAAAGATGAGTTTATGGCTTTTGGCAAAATCAGTCACATATGCGATCATTCTTTCTTCCTGTTTGGAAGGTCTGGGTATTTTGGTGATTTCTTCAAAATATTTCCAAACACCGGATGGTTTCAGGTTTCCAAGCTTTGTCATATTAAAAAAGAGGTTTAGGATTTGTATCGATTATCAAATATAATGTTTATTAATTAACACATCAGTAATCCACAGGTTCCCAATATTCTTTAATTTTTATACTTTCGCATGGAATTAATTGTATTGGTTGCACTTTTTTGGATTAGCATGTTCAGTATATGATCAATTTTGATCTGGTCCTGGTTTTTATTGTTCTGTTGTTTATTCTTATTTCACTTTATAGGAATCTGCTCGGTATCGCCTTTACATTTCTGATTGCTGTTGTTACCCTGGGCATATTCGGTATTCTTACCCCATCGGAAATTATAAGCGGTTTTGGAAATGAACAGGTTGCCGTGGTTATATTAATGCTTGTATTCAGTGATGTATTGAGAAAAACAAATATAATTGAAAATACCTTTGACCGGATTTTTAGGAAAACAAAGACTTACAGGGGGTTTATTGGCAAAATGGTAATTGCCACATCAGGCTTTTCCATGTTTTTAAACAACACACCACTTGTGGCGGTGATGATGCCTTATATTCACAGTTGGTCGAAAAGAAATAATTTTTCTCCCTCCAAATTTCTCATACCCCTTTCGTATGCTGCCATCCTGGGCGGTTCCGTCACTCTCATCGGCACATCAACGAACCTGATCGTGAACAGTATGATCATCAACCAGAAAGTCATTCCGGGACTTCCATCACTGGGAATGTTTGAATTTGCCTGGGTTGGTATACCCATGATGATCATTGGCTGGATATACCTTGTATTGTTCGGAAATCTTTTGCTTCCTTCAAAATCGGGTATAGATGAAGGTTTCACCTCCCATTCACGCGAATATGTAATTGAAGCCAAGGTCAGCTCTAAATCTCATTTAATAGGGAAAACGGTTGGGGAGACCGGTTTGCAGGACATCCAGGGTTTGGAAATGGCGGCAATTATCCGAAAATCATTCCGTATTAATGCAGTACCTGCTGATGTGGTGCTTGATAAGGGAGACATACTTGTCTTTGCCGGGGATACAAAAAATATTGCCGAACTGATCACTACCAATTCCGGACTAGTATTACCGGAAGTTGGAATGCTTACCCGTGTTAAACGTGCTGATGTAAATGAAGTCGTGGTTTCGCAGAATTCGAGCCTGATCAATAAATCAGTACGTGACAGTAACTTCAGGGGCAAATATGACACAGCGATTATCGCTGTGCATCGAAACGGTGAGAAAATAGAAGATAAACTGGGAAATGTAATCCTGAAATCGGGGGATGTTCTGTTACTCTTTGCGGGAGAAAACTTCATCAGCCGTACACGCGATACACATGATTTTTATTTCATTTCCAAAGTATCGGAATTTGTGAAGCTGGAATGGTATAAATCCCTCACGTTAATCCTGGGAACCATTCTTGTCATTACCCTTTCGGTTTTCAATATTATTTCCCTGTTTATGGGACTTATCATTATGATTCTCATATCAATGATTTTTAAAGTAACAACACCCCGGGATCTGCCTGCAACGATTGATTATAACCTGGCACTTGTAATTGTACTCTCCCTGTCGCTTGGAACTGCAATGATGAAATCGGGTGCGGCTGGTATTGTTGCAAACGGTGTAATTGCAGCATTTCTGCCCCTGGGAAAAATAGGAGTTCTGCTGGGGATATATATTATTACGGCTATACTGGCGGCCTATATAACAACCAAAGCTGCAGTGGCGATTGTATTCCCTATTGCACTAAGTGTAGCCCAACAGCTTGATGTTACAGCCACGCCCTTTATCCTTGCGGTAGCATATGCCGCTGCCTGTACATTTATTACACCCCATGGGTATGTAACAAACCTTATGGTATATGGTCCGGGAGGGTATTCATTCCGCGATTTCATGCGAGCTGGTCTGCCACTTAACCTTATATATATGGTTGTGGCAGTCTTTATACTTTCTGTAGTATACTTTTAAACCGTAATTATTAGAGGGGCTTGCTGAAAATCCGGAAGCGCTTTTTAATCTCTCCACCCATTTTTTCATATTCGGCACGCATTTTTGTATTGGTTTCAAGGACAAGGTGGCTGTCGATAAATTCCATTTTCTCTTCCTGGGCAGATTGCAGCATTTTTATTCCAAGAACCACATCGAGCCCGTTGTTTCTGTAATCCTTATGTATGGCCCCTAATAACATGGTCAGAAGACGTGATGTTCTCGAGGCTATCAGAATATGGATAAACCCAAAAGGAAATAACCGTCCGTGTGCTTTTCTTACGCCTTCCGACACTTCAGGCATGGCAAGGGCAAAGGCAATAAGCTGGTTATTTTCATCAAATATTACCTTCACAAATTTTGGATTGATAATGGATATATACCGGCTGGCAAAATAATCCATTTCCTTCACAGTCAGCTCACTGAAACCATATATATGGGCATAGGTTTTATTGATCAATTCAAAAACCGGGCGGATCATTTTTTTAAGTTCCCTGCGGCTGTTAAATTCCTTTAGTCTGAAGTGATTATTTTCAAGAGTTCTGTTATAAATAGCCTTATAGAAATCAGGTATACTCTTAGGTACGGGAAGTATATAATCAAGGCAATCGATTTCTTTTGTATATCCGCATCCTGCAGTGAGATCCACCATATAGGGCAGGCTATAGTTGGTAGCAATAACAACCGGTTGATCAAATCCTTCAATCAGAAAACCCTCCGGGTCTTTATCCGAAAATCCAAACGGGCCGATTACTTTTTTCATTCCCTGTTTTTGAAGCCACACCTCCACGGCGCTGAGAAGTGCACTTGCCACTGCGGCATCCTGGTAACAATCAAATGCAAAAAAACGACCGCATTCCTCCTTTTGAACCGCATTGTATTTATGGTTGATGATTCCCATGATACGTCCTGCAGGCACCCCGTCCTTATATGCCAGGTACAATACTGTACTGCAATCCTGGAAAAACCTGTTCTTTTCGGGGTCATAGAATTCCCATTCATCGGAATACATTGGAGGAACCCATCCATGGTGATTTGCATGTATTTTATCCGGAAGATGTATGTACGTGCTCAGTTCAGCGCGGGAAATGACTTCCTTAATAGAAATCGCCATAGATTTTTTTTTGGGAAAGATAATCAAAAATCACTCGTGCTGCTACCGGAGAGACCGGAAATGCAGTTATCTTTGTGCCTTTCAAAAATCTGATCATGCAACTTATTGATAGTATTCTGAATAAATCAGTTAGTGATTGTATTTTGTCGTTATACGGGCAATCACCGGATCCCCGGTTAATTCAACTGCAAAAAACCAGGCGTGAATTTGAAGGAGAGATCACCCTTGTGGTATTCCCATTATTGAAGATATCCCGTAAAACCCCCGATAATACTGCACTCGATATTGGCAATTATATACAAAATAATATACCTGATATAGTTCGTTTCAATGTTGTAAAGGGTTTTTTAAATCTTGTTGTTTCGGATAATTATTATCTGCGTTTTCTGAATCAGGCCTCGCAGGATAGTATGTTTGGCTTTACGACGGTCAGCGGGCAGGATGGGGCCATCATGGTGGAGTATTCGTCACCTAACACAAACAAACCATTGCACCTGGGCCATATCCGGAATATTCTTCTTGGTTATTCTCTCAGTAATATATTGACGGCCGGAGGTAAAAAGGTCATCATGACCAATATTGTAAATGATCGTGGAATCCATATCTGCAAATCGATGCTTGCCTGGCAGAAATGGGGAAATGGTGAAACCCCCGAAAAATCAGGAAAAAAGGGGGATCACCTGGTCGGGGAGTATTATGTGAGATTCGACCAGGAATATAAAAAACAGGTTTCCCTGCTTGTAGAGAAAGGTATGAAGAAGGAGGAAGCGGAGAAAAAAGCGGATTTGATCCTTGAAGCGCAGGATATGCTAAGAAAGTGGGAAGCCGGGGATGCAGAAATAATGTTCCTGTGGAAAACCATGAATTCATGGGTATATAAAGGCTTTGATGAAACATACAGGAGACTGGGAGTACACTTCGATAAGATCTACTACGAATCTGAAACCTGGGTTCATGGAAAAGATGTTGTCCTCGATGGCCTTGCTAAAAATGTGCTCGTGCGGCATGAGGATGGTTCTGTGTGGGCCGATATGCGTGACCAGGGTTTGGATGAAAAAGTGCTGCTGCGTTCTGACGGGACCTCGGTTTATATGACTCAGGATATAGGCACCGCAAAACTCAGGCAAATTGATTTTTCGCCTCAGAAAATGATCTATGTCGTGGGGAATGAGCAAAACTATCATTTCAAGGTACTTGCCATTATTCTTGACATGCTGGGCTTTCCATGGGCCAAAACCCTGCATCACCTGTCATACGGCATGGTAGAATTGCCCGAAGGTAAAATGAAATCGCGTGAAGGTACTGTGGTGGATGCTGATGACCTTATGGATGAGATGATAGCAACAGCACAGGAAATGTCGCAGGAGCTTGGAAAGCTGGAAGGCCTTGATGACGGGGAAAAGGATAATATATTCAGGATCATTGGAATGGGTGCGCTCAAGTATTACATGTTAAAAGTGGATCCTGTAAAGAATATGTTGTTTAATCCCAGGGAATCCATTGATTTTGACGGGAATACAGGACCATTCATACAGTATACCTACACGCGGATCCGGTCGGTATTCCGGAAAGCCTGTGAAATGAAAATTTTCATTCCGGTTTCAGTTAAAACGGATTTACAACCAAACGACAAGGAAAAAAATCTTATGCGCCTTGTGCATGATTTTCCGGTGATCGTAAGCGAGGCTGGGAATACATATAATCCATCCCTGATTGCCAATTATGTTTATGACCTTGTCAGGGAGTATAACCAGTTTTACCATGAATTCTCCATTTTGAAAGAGGAAAATCCGGAAATTCGCGACATGCGGCTCATTTTATCGCAGGTTGTCGCTGATGTGACCAGAAAGGGGATGGAACTGCTCGGCATTGAAATGCCGGAAAGAATGTAAAATTTCTATCTTTGGAAAAAAATAATGTAAAGACGGGTTTAAAACCCGTCTCTACTGTCATTTCTTAAATATATATATCTATGTTCGATAATTTGTCCGACAGGCTGGAACGATCCTTCAAAATTCTGAAGGGGGAAGGAAGGATCACCGATATTAATGTAGCGGAAACCCTGAAGGAAATTCGCCGTGCGCTTCTCGATGCTGACGTGAACTATAAAATAGCCAAGTCATTTACGGATAATGTAAAGGCTAAGGCCATGGGCGAAAAAATTGTGGCTTCGGTTAAGCCGGGCCAGATGATGGTTAAGATAGTCCATGATGAGCTTGTTGCGCTGATGGGAGGTACCAACGAGGATATTGACCTGAGGGGAAATCCCGCCGTGATATTGATTGCAGGATTGCAAGGTTCGGGTAAAACAACCTTTACTGCAAAGCTTGCCAGCCATCTCAGGCAGAAGAGGGGTAAATCACCCATGCTTATCGCCGGTGACGTATATCGGCCGGCAGCTATTGAGCAGTTAAAGGTGCTTGGCGGCCAGGTAAACATCCCTGTGTATACCGAAGATGGTAATACCGACCCGGTGAAAATTGCCCAGAATGGGATTAAGGAAGCCAAAAGGCTGGGTCACGACCTGGTTATCGTTGACACGGCAGGACGGTTGGCTATCGATGCTGCCATGATGAATGAGATTGAATCCATCAAAAAGCACATCAGTCCGCAGGAGATTCTGTTTGTTGTGGATGCCATGACGGGTCAGGATGCTGTGAACACAGCAAAGGAATTTAATGACAGGCTCAATTTCGACGGTGTGGTTCTGACCAAAATGGATGGTGATACCCGTGGTGGTGCTGCTCTGTCCATAAGGGCTGTCGTTGAAAAGCCCATCAAATTCATAAGTTCAGGTGAAAAGCTTGAGTCCATTGAGCTTTTCCATCCCGAACGTATGGCAGATCGTATTCTGGGTATGGGTGATATAGTAACCCTTGTAGAAAAAGCCCAGGAACAGTTTGATGTGGAATCGGCCCGGAAAATTCAAAAGAAAATTGCCAGGAATCAATTTACATTCAGCGACTTTCTAAGCCAGATACAGCAGATCAAAAAAATGGGAAATATTAAGGAATTGGCGAGTATGATACCCGGAGTGGGCAAGGCCTTGAAAAATCTGGACATGGATGACAATGCCTTTAAAGGAATTGAAGCCATCATTTTTTCGATGACTCCGGCTGAAAGGGAAAATCCCGACGTGATTAATGGTTCACGAAGAAAGCGGATTGCCGAAGGAAGCGGGACCAATATCCAGGAAGTAAACCGCCTCATCAAGCAGTTTGATGAAACCCGGAAACTGATGAAGACGATCACTACAAGCAAAAACCCAATGCGTATGATGGGCAACATGCCCTCCATGCGTGGAAAATAAAATATAAATAAATCTCCCATGCAACTCATCGACGGTAAAAAAATTGCTTCTGAAATTAAAGCTGAAATTGCCCTGGAAGTTAAGGAAATGCTGGCCCAGGGTCATAAAGCACCTCACCTTGCCGCAGTTCTTGTGGGCCATGATGGCGGTAGTGAGACCTACGTGGCAGGAAAGGTAAAAGCCTGTGAAGAGGTAGGTTTCAGGTCTACACTTATCCGGTATGAGGACACAATTTCTGAAAACACTCTCCTTGATACAGTTCGTTCTTTGAACATGGATGCCGAAATAGATGGATTCATCGTGCAGTTGCCGCTTCCGGATCATATATCGGAACAAAAGGTTATTGAAGCAATCGATCCTTCCAAGGATGTGGATGGCTTTCACCCTGTAAATGTGGGACGTATGGTACTCGGATTGCCTGCCTTTGTTTCTGCAACACCGGCCGGCGTTATGGACCTGATCAGCCGGTATAAGATTCCCACGGCAGGGAAAAGTTGCGTTGTTGTGGGCCGGAGCAATAATGTGGGAAAACCAATGGGCATGCTTTTGTCCCTGAAGGGTTACCCGGGGGATGCCACGGTTACACTGTGCCATAGCCGGACTACTGACCTGCCGGGAGTGATCCGAAAGGCAGACATTATAATTGCAGCACTTGGAAAAGCGGAGTTTATCACCGGGGATATGGTTAAAGAAGGTGCTGTGGTTATTGATGTGGGGATTACCCGGGTGCCGTCACAGGCCACCAAATCGGGTTGGAAGCTGATCGGTGATGTTAAGTTTGATGAGGTGGCACCGAAATGCAGTTATATTACTCCTGTTCCGGGAGGTGTTGGGCCTATGACAATTGTTTCATTGTTGAAAAATACCCTGAAGGCAGCCCATTTACGATCACTGGCCAGTCAGACATGAGATCACTGATTTTCATATCGCTTGTGCTCGCCGGTATATTTTTTACAGGCTGTAAGAAGGATCCTGATGAACAACGATTATCCTGGTCATCCGAGGCTCCCCTTTCCATTCCATACCGCCAAAGGATACAGCGCCTTGAGAAAGAAAATCTCCTCAGGAACTGCTCCTTTGAAACAGGCAAAATACTTAAGGTCGACAGCCTGAAAACTTCCTTCGTAATCGATGGCTGGCATCAGGTTGGAGAGCATGTTGAATGGGTGGATACAAAAAAGGAGGACATTTACCGGAAAAATGAAGCATATTCAGGTTCCCGGTCAATAAAGATTGTCAGGCGTCATGCCAATGAAACTGACGAACAGGGCGAAGGGGTGCTTTCTGAATTTCTCAAGGTCATCCCTGGCAATTACAGTTTTTCTTTTTTTACAAGACTCGAAAATGTAATGCCTGTCAAAAGCAGGTTGGGAATTAAAATGAATGATGCTGTGGATATCCGGTTGATGTTTTTTGACCGGAACAAAAACTCCATCCCGGCTGAGGCCCGTTTTCCGCAGTTTGGACAATCCATTGACAATTCCTTTAAATCACTTTCTTTTGCAAATTATAGCACAATACCTGCATTTGAGTGGGGCAAGATCATCGGTAAATCCGCGGATTTTCCTTTTCCCGACGGGGATATTCCTACTAATGCACATTATGTAAAAATATACATCGGTCTGAAAGGTACAGGCACTATGTGGATCGATAGTGTAGATTTCAGCTACACCAGGAAGAATTTTTCTGTAGAAGAAAGAATGCTGAAGTTTACCGATACAAGTCATCAAATGCCGCTTGTAATTATTCCAACCCCGAAAAAAATGGAACGGCTGGAATCGGTCATCTACTTTGAACCAAATGATTCCGCCAGTCTTCCGGTGATTGTAATTCCCGTTGATGCGGATATCCTGATCCGGAAAGCTGCCAGCCGGCTTCAAAATGCATTGTCCCCGCGCGAAATTAAAAAGAAGGGAAATAATCCGCTGATCAGGATCATAACCTCCGATCAAGCGAATACTATCAACAGGGGTTTGGTTTTTATCCTGGGTAAGACACCGCTTTACCCGGAATACCAGAAAGCCTTGCCACTGGCTGAAATTACAGGTCATCCCCAGGGATATTATATTTTCACACCGCACGATAATCCGAATACTGTTTTTCTGGGAGGCAACAACAGCGAGGGGATTTATTATGCTGTGCTCACAGCAATACAACTCATTGATGGAAAACAACCTGTATTTCATAATGCACAGGTAATTGATTATCCTGATTTCGAAAATCGCTATTTCACGATCGGTGACTTGCCTGATCAATCCACAGCAGTCCATTCTGCATTGATTTCAACAACACTTGCTGACTATAAACTTAATGGTGTCTTCCATTCAGCCGGAGAAAAAAATGAGGTGGGGCAGGGTAGTCCGTTTGATTCATACAGGGACAAGCTATCCGAACAACCGGTATTCGACATTGGAATAATTTCCGGAAATGTTAGGCCTGATCAGGGTATTCAGGCCGACAGGCTTGTTTTTGCCCCCAGGTGGATACTGCCTGAAAACTCTACCCTGTGTTATCCCGGATCGATGAACCTGGCAACTGATTCGTCGGTGGCATCGCAATCAATGATGATTACACCCGTTTATAACAATTTTCTGCTCGACTATTTGCAGTATATGAACCAATCTGCATGGAATCCGTCATCAATAACCCGTTTTTATTCAGGCAGTTCATTTTTCAGTCTGAATACCGATGATGCTGATTTTGCGAGGTATATTGCCTATACCCGTTCAAATCCGGTATTCATGGATAATTCAATGCTGACCTCCACAGTTTGGGGACAATATAACGGGGCATTCCCTTATTATCCCGGGAAGTTAAGGCTCTTCAATATTGTTGAACCCTTCATGAATGCAGGCATTCGCTATCATTTGGACCGGCTGGATAAATCGATGTATTGGATCAACCAGCCTGCCGGTACCGAATTTGATATAATAAGGTTGGCCACCGCGGCAGATTTTATGTGGAATACCCATGATTATGATCCTGATTATTCATTATGGAAGGTTCTTGTTTCCCGCTATGGAGAGGATGCCGCCAGGGAACTGATCCATTTTGCAAACCTTAACGGAATGATGCTCGAAACTGAGCTGAAACTTCAAAAAAATGAGCAGATCCAGCGGAACCTGAAAATTATCCGGGGCGACCTGGCTGCTATGTCCGTTTCAGCGCGAAACCTTGAGAAATGGTTAGGATCAGATCATCCGCTCATAACAGATATCCGTTCGGTAAACACTTTGCTAAAGGCCCGGCTTGAACATTTATCCCGCTCCATGGTTTACAATCCCTGATCTTGTATACTTGTCAACTTTTTTATTAAATTAGCTGCCAAGTAAAGGTACAATGTTTGCTGACTGGGATAATTTTCAAGAGGAGGATGAGACACTGGAGGCTGTAAAGCGCTACAGGGAAATGCTTGCACATAACCATCATGTGTTTTTTGATCTGTATGAATACGAATTTATCATTGATTACTTTATTGAGCAATTCAATTTCAAGGATGCACTTCTTGCTGTAAAACATGCTCTGGAACAACATCCTTATGCTACCTCGGTTAAACTCAAGCACGTCCAGTTACTTATTGAAACCGGAAAACCGGCCAAAGCACTCGGATTGATCCGCAATATTCAGGATGCCGAATCCTCAAACTACGAACTTTTTCTCGCCAAGGGAATTGCACTGAATCTCACGGGTAAATTTAAGGAAGCGCTGTCCGAATTTGAATCGGCTATCCGGCTGTGCACTGAAAACAAGGAGGAAGTCTCTTATAATATTGCACAATCCTTTATGCAGATAGGGAAGCATTCCAGTGCTATAAAATATCTCATGCTGGCCTATGAGGAAAATGCTGAAAATGTGCTTGTACTATATGACCTGGCCCTGAATTATGAAAAGCTTGATTGCCAGGATAAGTGTATTGAATATTATCAAAAATATCTTGAACTTGATCCGTTTGCCGAACATGTGTGGAATAATCTCGGTTTGATTTATTCCTCCGTTGAAAATTCGGGGAAGGCGACAGAGGCGTTTGATTTTGCGATTGCAATTAACCCGCATTATTTTTCCGCCTATTATAACAAGGCAGAACTGTGCATTTTCAATAACAACCTTGCAGGTGCCATTATTGTGTATAATGAACTTCTTTTACAGGATAATTCCAATACCAAAGCTCTTAGTGACCTCGGAAATTGTTATGAGGAAAGCGGCAATTACCCTGAAGCGTTAAAAGCATATGACAGGGCAATTCAAATATCCTGCGATTGCTCAGATGCATGGTTTGGCAAGGGTATGGTTTATTTCCGCCAGAAAAAATACCGGCCCAGCATTTCCTCCTTCAAAAAAGCAGTGGGATTTCAACCTGCTAATTCTGATTTCTGGTTTATGCTGGGAGAAGCGTTTTCAAGATTCCGCAAACTTGACCAGGCTATTCAGGCCTATTCCAGGGCTGCTGAATTGAACCCACTCGATTTTGAAGCATGGATGGCATGTGCACAGGTATTATTCAGGAAAAAACGGATCGGGGAAGCTATTAACATGCTTATCCAGTTGTATCAGCACAATCATGAAAATCCTACAATCAATTACAGGCTGGCGGCTTACCATGCGTACCAGCTTGATTTTGTGAATGCAAATAAATACTTTGAAAAAGGGCTCAGACTGAATTATTCCGAACATTATGAAATGTTCAGGCAGTTTCCAAAGACCAAAGTGGTGTCAGGATTTAAAACCCTTGTTGATGAGCACGTTCAGCCACAACCGGTGGTAAAGAAAACAAAATAAAATACGGATATGCAGATCAATTTACCTTACCTTCCTGAGAGATCTCCCAAACCCCGGAACACCGGACTTACAATGATGATGGACAAGGGATTGAGCACAGGTGAAGCGGAGAATTACATTGAAATGAACGCGCACCTTACTGACCTGGTCAAACTGGGTTTTGGTACTTCCGTCGCCAGTCCCCGGATTGAAAAAAAAATCAGCTTATACAAGGCGGCGAATATTCAGACCTACCTGGGAGGTACGCTGTTTGAAGCATTTGTTATCCGTGGTATGCTTGAAGATTATATCAGGCTGGCAGATAAACTGGGTCTGAGTACGGTTGAAGTTTCCGACGGTTCGATGTACATGCACCATAGCGAAAAACTAGACTATATCCATCGCCTGTCTAAACAATTCAGGGTGTTGTCGGAAGTAGGTTCCAAACAAAAAGGAGTTGAAATTCCGGATGATATCTGGGTTGAAATGATGAAATCTGAACTTGATGCCGGCGCATGGAAGGTTATCGGGGAAGCCCGGGAAAGCGGTACAACCGGCCTTTATCATACCGATGGAAGTGCCAATGTGGAGTTGATAAGCCTTATTAATAAAAAACTGAACGCTTCCGATATTCTTTGGGAAGCTCCAACCGGAAAGCAACAGGCATGGTTTATCAAACTCATCGGACCCCAGGTGAATCTTGGAAATATTGCCCCCAATGACGTTATACCGCTTGAATGTCTTCGGCTTGGACTGCGTGGTGATACCTTTTTTGATTTCCTTCCGGCGTCTCTGAAGGAAAAAAGACCCGATTCAGAGCTTTATCATCATCTTGATTAGCAAAGGATAGCGATTATGCGCTGCTTTGGATTGATCGGTTTTCCGCTGTCACATTCGTTTTCGGAAAAATATTTTTCGGAAAAGTTTGAACGTGAAGGAATAACAGACTGCCGTTATGACGCGTATCCTTTAGAACATATCCATTTACTAAAGACGCTGATTTCAACCAATCCCGACCTGTCGGGTTTGAATGTGACAATACCCTTCAAGGAACAGGTCATTTCCTTGTTGAATGAAACTGATCCGGAAGCTGCTGAAATAGGTGCCGTAAATACAATACGGATTTTCAGGCAGGGGGGAATTACATGGCTGCAGGGATTTAATACTGACGCGTATGGGTTTCGGAATGCAATCAGACCTTTTATACATAAAAGTTACGATAAGGCTTTTGTCCTTGGAACCGGAGGATCTTCAAAAGCAGTTGCCTTTGTATTGAAAAATTTGGGAATGAATGTGATCTTTGTGTCGAGAAATCCGGGACTTGAAAACCACATATCCTATAAAGAACTTGGGACCGTGATAAGCTACCCTTCCATAATCGTTAATGCAAGCCCTGTGGGTATGTACCCAAACATAAACAGCTGTCCGGATATCCCCTATGAACTCCTCACCCCTGATCATGTTCTGTTCGACCTTGTGTATAATCCCACGGAAACTCTTTTTCTGTCAAAAGGAAAAGCACGGGGTGCCTCAATAATAAATGGCCTGCAAATGCTTTATCTGCAAGCCGAACGATCATGGGAAATTTGGAATGAGAAATAGTCCCTAACGGGCTATTTGGTTTGTGAAGACATCTCCTGCAGTTTTGAACTGAATTTGATCCCGAGCTTGACTGCATTTTCAGGTTTGAGTTCAAACTTTAATTTATCTTCAAGGATTACAAAGTTGATCGCTGAACCCTCCTCGAGGGCACCTGCCTTTTCAGTAATGATCAGGGTACTTTTGCCATTCGTTGAGGCCAATATTTCAGGCATTTGTTTTGTCTTTTCATATGGAACAAACAGAATGTGGCAATTGGCAATTTCAGTTGCAGTTTTGTACCTGATCACGTTAATATCCTGGGTACCAACTTTTTTGCCTTTTGTATAGAGTACAAGTTCATTAGTCATTTCTACAGCCCCAAGTACTCCGATTACAAAAGGTCCGCTCCTGTAATTGGCCGGCCATTCTATTAACCTTGAGAAATTGTAAATAAAAAGTGTTTGAGCCTTGGGAATAGTAGTCTGTGTATAGGCTACAGATGCAAAAAGTATTGCGATAAAAGCTGCTAAAGTTTTTTTCATTTCAGGAATTTTTATTGCCTGAAGTTTATACGGGTGAACCAACAGAATAGTTTTAATTTTTCCCCAAAATGTTATTTCACAGTGAATGTGATAGTTTACAGGGTTCCGGGAAGGCGAAGGTCGGGGTATGCGATATCCACCAGGTGCAAGCCCAGGGCAGGTACGGATAATCCGGCAAGGCCCCTGTTTTTGGCTTCAATGATTTCCGTAAATTCCCGGATATCTATATTTCCCCGGCCAATTTCAATCATAGTGCCCACTATTGCCCTGACCATGTTGCGCAGGAAGCGGTCCGCCCTGATTGTGAAGGTAAGCTTTCCCCTTTCTTCGTGCCAGTATGCTTCCATAATATGGCAGATATTGGTTTTTACATCCGAATGAAGTTTGCTGAAACTGGAGAAATCGGAATATTCCTGCAACTTCAGGGCGGCCTGGTTCATGGCGTTGCAATCAAGCGACCTGAAATAATGCCAGGATAACGTGGTGTCAAAGGGATCCTTATACTGGCTGATCCGGTATTCATACGTTCTGGATACCGCGCTAAACCGCGCATGGGCATCAGGTTTTACGGGATACAGACCGTTAACGGAAATATCGGAAGGCAAAATACAATTGAGTTTGTAAATACATTGATCAATTGTATTGAATACAGAATGATCACCATCAAAATGTGCCGTAAAATGCCTGGCATGCACACCGGTATCAGTTCTGCCCGCCCCGGTGGTTTTTACAATAGTACCTGTCAGTAGTTTCAGGGCATCCTCAAGAACCTGTTGCACCGTGGTAGCATTGGGCTGCAATTGCCATCCGTGATAATTCGTGCCCAGGTATGATATTTCGATGAAATAGCGATTCATTGGACTTCTTGAATTTTCAAAATTGCATTTATATGCGGGATTTCGGTAGGTTTTGCCTGAAAATATTTCAGCGGAGAGTCATTTAACAATTTTTAACAGAACATTCGGCTTTTACGGCCAGTATATTAACATACCTTAACGGTATCCGGTGCATGGGATGGAACAAAAATTGTTACTTTCGCAGTGTTCAAAAAAGCACACCGGGCTGTAACAGTAAACCGGTGATTATAACGATATTTCGGAAAATATTTTAAAATTATTGTTGCTTATTTTAATGATGAAGTGATATGGCTGATCTTTCAATTCAAATTAAGGAGCTTAACAAGAAAATAGAGCTTGAAAGCGCATTTATAGAACGCATAAATCAGGAAATCAGAAAAGTAATCGTAGGTCAAAAACACCTGATTGAAGGATTGCTTATCGGATTGCTTTCAGATGGACATGTGTTGCTTGAAGGTGTGCCCGGACTGGCAAAAACACTGGCCATAAACACCCTGGCTCATACCATAAATGCTGATTTCAGCCGTATTCAGTTTACCCCCGACCTTCTTCCTGCCGACTTGATCGGTACCATGATCTACAGTCAGAAAAAGGAGGAATTCATGGTGAAAAAAGGCCCTGTGTTCACCAATTTTTTACTTGCAGATGAGATAAACAGGTCCCCTGCCAAGGTTCAAAGTGCGTTGCTGGAGGCTATGCAGGAAAAACAGGTTACCATTGGAAGTCAGTCTTTTCTACTGCCAAAACCATTTATGGTGCTGGCTACTCAAAACCCAATAGAGCAGGAGGGTACATATCCCCTTCCGGAAGCACAGGTTGACCGTTTCATGCTTAAACTGGTGATTACTTATCCTTCAATTGAAGAGGAAAAACTAATCATGCGTGAAAATACAGCCATGGAATTCCCGGTGGCAGATAAAATTCTCAGCCTCGAAGATATCCTGCAATCCAGGATCACCGTGAAAGAGGTGTATATGGATGAAAAGATCGAGCAATATATTCTGAATATTGTTTTTGCCACCCGTAACCCGGCGAATTATAATCTTCCCGCATATAAAAGTCTGATCAGCTATGGGGCATCTCCGCGTGCAAGCATCAACCTGGCAAGGGCAGCCAAAGCATATGCTTTCATCAAGCACAGGGGGTTTGTAATTCCGGAGGATGTAAGGGCTATTTGCCTTGATGTATTGCGGCACCGTATCGGACTCACCTATGAAGCTGAGGCCGAAAATATCACTTCTGAAGACATTATAACCGATATTCTAAATAACATCGAAGTACCATAACATGAAGAGAGGTTACAACTATACAATCATCTTTTTACTTTTGATAGCCGGCATGGCTGAATTGCATGGCCAAAATTTCATCGGTATGCCGAAAAGTGATATACCTGCGTTGCTTAAAACCAGGTATCCGCAGTTTAAGCTCGATAAGGGAGCGGTAAATCATGCGTACAGCTACCTGAAATTTGTGGATAAGGTAAGCGAACAAACCCTGCTGTTCTTTCTATCGGATAAGGATGTGTGTACCTATGTCAGATGGATCTCGGATTATTCCAATCTGGGTGATATGACCGCCATGTTAAACCATAACTATCGCAAAAGTGGCGCCAATTTATGGAACTACACCGATAAGGGAGATGATTATACGGTGACGCTGGAAGAGGGAGAATGGTATTTTACAGTTAGTTTCCGAAAGAATTAGCACGGTTATGGAAACCAATGAATTACTCAAGAGGGTTCGAAAAATAGAAATAAAAACACGGGGACTTTCACGGCATATTTTTGCCGGCGAATATCATTCTGCCTTTAAGGGAAGGGGAATGGCCTTCAGCGAGGTCAGGGAATACCAGTACGGAGATGACTTTCGCAGTGTGGACTGGAATGTGACGGCCCGGTTTAATCATCCCTATATTAAAGTATTTGAGGAAGAAAGGGAGCTCACAGTGATGCTGCTCCTGGATGTAAGCGGTTCAGGTGAATTTGGAACGCAAAGCCGCTATAAAAGCACGATGATCACTGAAATTGCCGCGTTGCTTTCGTTTTCCGCGATTCAGAATAATGATAAAGTTGGTGTGATCTTATTTACGGATCGGATTGAACGGTTCATCCCTCCTAAAAAGGGACGGCAGCATATTCTGAAAATCATTCGTGAACTGATTGATTTTAAACCTGCCAGCCGGTTGACGAACCTCACAATTCCACTGCGTTACCTGGTGAATGTGATCAAAAAACGAAGCATCGCCTTCCTGATTTCCGATTTTATGGATGAAAATTTTGAAGATGCTTTGAAAATAGGGGGCAAAAAGCATGATCTGGTCGGATTGCGGATATATGACATACGTGAAGCTGAACTCCCCGACGTGGGCCTGATGAAAGTGAAGGATGCAGAAACAGGGCAGTTTATTTGGATTGATTCAGGCAGCCTGCATGTAAGAAACAATTATAAAGAGATATATAAAAAGAAGCAGGCTGAATTAAACGATCTGCTGGTTCGTGCCGGAGTGGATTATGTTTCCATAGCAGCCCATGAAGACTATGTTAAACCACTGATGCGGTTATTTAAGAAACGGGCAAAATAGACAATATAAACTGGATTGCAGCAATGTTCATTTCTCACAATATAAGGCACAAAGCCGTTTATTTTTTTCTGATGGTGATGGCATTCTCCGGCGGCCTTTTACTGGCACAGGAAGTTACTGTCAGCGCCCGCCTGGATAGTTCCCATGCCCTTATCGGGGATCAGGTGACACTGCATTTGCAGGTCGAAAAATCAGCAGGAGCGCGGGTTTTCTTTCCCGCCTTTGCAGATACCCTCTCCGGAAAAATTGAAATTCTTCGCAAATCGCTTGTCGATACAACAACCGGCACCGGGGGGAATGTGATTCTCAGCCAGGACCTGTTGATAACCGTATTCGACACAGGCCTGGTCGAAATACCGTCCCAGCCATTTACCGTTCAAAAAGGACAGCTGAGGGATACCCTGCATACCCTTCCAATTGCATTACTGATCCGCTATTTGCCCGTTGATACCGCCATTCGGGATATCAAGGCCAATATGAGAACACCGGTTAACGTGCAAGAGGTTTTTCCTTATTTTCTTGGACTTATCGGGTTGATCCTTGTAATCATGACGATTTATTTCATCGCCCGGAGGATTCGCAGAAAGGATAAAAAATCCGTTGTTTCCGCACCCTCAGAACCTGCAGAAATAATCGCGTTACGCCAGTTGGAACAGGTAAGGGTGGAAAAGCCCTGGATTCAAAAACCGGTAAAAGTGTATTATATTACGTTAACCGATATCCTTCGGCATTACGTTGAAAGAAGATATCATATCATGGCACTTGAAGAAACCACGGCTGAAATTCTGAAGGATCTGAAAAAAGCCGGCTGTTCCTCCGATAATCTTGAAAATCTGGCTTCGATCTTGCGACTGGCCGACCTTGTAAAATTTGCTAAGCTCATCCCCGATGAAGTTGAAAATGGAATACAAGTAGAGGAAGCTATAGTTTTTGTTAAAAATACAATGCCGCTGGCGGATGAAAATGTAAGAGAAGGTGCTATAAAACAAAAGGATACCGTACAAAGTAATGTTGAATTATAATGGATAGCATACAATTTGCACATCCGGGTTATTTTTATCTTCTGCTGCTGATTCCGGCAGCCGTGATCTGGTATATTTACCGGCATAACCGCGTTCAGGGTGATCTGCAGATTCCTCAAATTTCTCCTTTCAGCAAAATGCGCAGGGGACCCCGGGTAATTTTCCGCCATGTTCCGTTTATTCTCCGGATGATGGTTTTGGCCCTGCTTATTATAATACTTGCCAGGCCCCAGTCAACAAACAAGTGGGAAAATGAGACCGTGGAGGGAATTGATATCATGTTTGCGCTCGATGTGTCGAACAGCATGCTTGCAGGCGATTTCTCACCTAACCGGATTGAAGCGTCTAAAAATGTAGCCAACGATTTTGTGCTTGGCCGCACCAATGACAGGATCGGATTGGTTTTATTCGGAGGGGAGAGTTTTACCCAGTGTCCGCTGACAACGGACCATGCAGTATTATTAAATTTCCTCCATGATGTAAAGATCGGGATGATAGAGGATGAGTCTACGGCTATTGGCCTTGGCCTTGCCAATGCTGTAAAAAGGTTAAAGGATAGTAATGCAAGAAGCCGAATAATTATTCTTGTAACCGATGGACAAAACAATTCCGGTTCAATAGATCCGCTGACCGCGGCCGAAATTGCCAGGACCTTTGGTATCCGCGTTTATACAATCGGAGTGGGTACCCATGGCACAGCTCCCTTTCCATACAGAAACGTATTCGGTGACCTGGTTTACAGGCAGGTTAAGGTTGATATTGATGAGCCCATGTTAAGGCAGCTTGCGGTAATGACAAAGGGAGACTATTTCAGGGCAACCAGCAATCAGAAACTAAAAGATATCTACGCGCAGATTGACAAGTTGGAAAAAACCAAGATCGATGTTAAAAAGTATGCACGTACCCACGAGGAATACAGACGGTTTGCAATTGCGGCGCTGATGTTGGTTGTCCTTGAAATTCTTTTGCGCAATACAGTTTTGAAAACGATCATGTAAAAACCATGTTTAGATTTGAACATACTGAGTATTTGACATTTTTGCTGATCATCCCTCTACTGGCAGCGATAGTTGTTTTTCAGTTTATTAAAAGAAAGCGGGATCTGAGAAAAATAGGGGATCCACGGTTGATTTCAACACTCATGCCGGAATACTCGCAATTCAGACGCAGCCTGAAGACTGTGCTTCTGTTGATGGCACTTGCATTGATCATTATTTCCGCGGCGGGACCCCAGTTTGGTTCCAAACTGACAAAGGTAAAGCATGAGGGAATAGAGATCATTGTTGCCCTGGATGTGTCCAATAGCATGATGGCTGAAGATATTCGCCCGAACCGGCTTGAAAGGGCAAAGCAGGAGTTGACAAAGTTAATGGACAAGTTACAGAATGACAGGTTCGGGTTGATCGTTTTTGCAGGAGATGCCTATACCCAAATCCCCATTACCAACGATTATCTGTCCGCTAAGATGTTCCTGGCAGGAATAAACACAAATATGGTCTCCCGCCAGGGAACCGATATAGGTGCGGCCATTGAACTGGGTATTAAGAGTTTCAGTTCAGTATCAAAAGCCAGCAAAGCGATTATCATCATCAGCGATGGGGAAAATCATGAGGGTGATGCGCACATTGCCTGTAAAAAGGCAGTTGAAAGCGGCATCAAGGTATTCACCATCGGGATGGGTTTACCACAGGGTTCAAGGATTCCCGTTAAGGAAGATTCATATAACCAGGATTTCAGAAGAGATAAGGAGGGTAATTTCATCATCACCCGGCTGAATGAACAAATGCTGAATGAAATTGCACAGGCAGGCGAAGGAAATTACTACCGGGCAAATTCCCCGGGAATGGGGCTGAACAGCATGCTTGCCCAATTGAGGAAGCTTGATAAAACAGAAATGGAATCAACGGTATACAGCAATTATGAAGAGCAGTTTCCGCTATTCATATGGATCGCCCTCGGAATTCTCTGCCTTGATTTTTTAGTGTTGTCCCGGAAAAATAAATGGCTGAGTAAAATTAAATTGTTCTCATAACAAAGGTCGACTATGAAATGGATTGTTGTGATCATACTGGCACTCTTTACACTGAACGTCTTTTCACAGGCAGAGAGAAAATTTGTGCGGCGTGGAAACCGGCAATATGAGGATAAAAAATTTCAGGAAGCTGAGATTCAGTATAGAAAAGCTCTTGAAAAATCCCCGGGTTCGGTCGCTGCCGGGTATAACCTGGGAAATTCGTTATACAGGCTGAAGCAATTCGATGTTGCTGCCCAGCGTTATAAGGAACTATCGGAAAAACAAAAAGATAATCAAACGGGTAACAACGATTATTATAACCTTGGCAATGCCTTGTATAAATCAGGAAAATACAAGGAAAGTATTGATGCCTATAAAAATGCACTCCGCAAAACACCGGGCGACATGGATGCAAAACATAACCTGCAACTGGCCATGAAAATGCTCGATATGGAAAAGCAAAAGAATAAGGAGGATCAGCAAAATAAGCAGGATAAGGAAGATAATAAACAGGATGATAAACAGGACAATAAGAAGGATGATCAGCAGCAGAATCAGGACAGTAATAATCAGCAACCTGACGAAAAACAGGGTCAGCAGCAGGATAATCAGAATGTGAGTGGGCAAATTTCCGCGCAGGATGCGGAACGGATACTCCAGGCGCTGGAAAATGAGGAAAAGAATGTTCTGAAAAAGGTACAGGAACAACAAAAACAAGTAAAGAAAGTACCGGTGGAAAAGAACTGGTAAGCAGACTAATAGTACAAATTACAATGAAGCGGCTTTTATTTTTTATTGCCATTTTCTCATTCCTGGCCTATTGCCTGGCAGCGCAGGAATCTAAATTAACTGCTTCTGTATCACCATCTGTGATGAGGGTAGGGGATCAGTTTAATTTAACCTTTACATCGGATAATGAAGTATCGGAGCTTGATCTCCCGCAGGTTGACAATATTGAAGTGCTGGGCGGACCCAGGCAGGGACACAGCCAGAGCGTCTATTCTGTAAATGGCAAGATTACTTCCACCTCCACTTATCAGTATACCTTTTTCCTCAGGGCCGTTAAAGAAGGTAAGTTTTCTATTCCTTCCATTACGGCTAAAATAAAAAACAAGCCGGTACGGTCAAACCCGGTCACCATTGAAGTATTGGCTGCAAACAGTCAGAAATCAGGATCAGCACAGGGCACCGCTGATGCAGGACAGCCCCGCGACGGATCGGTAAGCGACAAAGATCTGTTTGTTAATCTCCTTGTCGATAAAAAGGAGGTATATCTTGGAGAACAAATTACCGCAACTGTAAAAATTTATACAAAAGTAAATTTGTCAAGTGTGGATCCAAATTTTAAAGGTCCCGATTTCACGGGTTTTTTTACTGAACCTCTTGCGATTCCTCAATTAAGAAACCTTCAGAGTGAGGCATATAAGGGAGATATTTATGGAACCGGGGTATTAAGGAGAACAGTTATAATTCCACAAAAAACTGGTCCGATTACAATTAAATCATTTGATCTTGATGTGACCATGCGCCATGAGGTGCGAAGAAGAATTGCAGATCCGTTTTTTGAGGATTTTGACATTCCTGATATTCAGGAAATACCTCTTAAACTTAAAAGTCCGGAAATTACAATCCAGGTAAAACCATTGCCCGGCAAAGCACCAGCTTCCTTTGGGGGTGCTGTTGGCAGTTTCAAATTTAATGCATCGTTGAATAAAACCTCAACACATATTAATGAACCGGTAACCTTAAAACTGGTTATTAACGGAAGCGGGAACATAAAACTCATCAATGAGCCGCAATTTGAACTGCCGGGTGATCTTGAAAAGTTTGATCCTGTCATTAATTCACGCCTTGACAACTCCCTTTCGGGAACAAAAGCTTTTGAATACCTGTTAATGCCAAAAGCAACGGGAACATTCTCGATTCCCCCTGTTGAATTTTCCTATTTCGATCCTGCTTCACAACAGTATAAAACCCTCAAGTCGCAAGCTTTTACGGTTACGGTTGAAAAGGGACAAGGTGATGGATCAGCCGAAGCGAACCAGGGGATTACCAGGGAGGATGTCAAATTGCTGAATGAGGATATCCGTTTTATCAGGAACAAACCCATCCCGCTTCAGGCAAACAGGACATTCTGGGCTGATTCAATGTGGTATTACCTGATATATATCCTGCTATCGGGTCTTTTCGTTTTGCTCATCTGGCTGCGCCGGAGACATATCCGAAATAATGCCGATGTTGCCTGGATGCGATTGAAAAAGGCTGACCGCTATGCAAGGAAGCGACTGAAAAGGAGTGCTGAATTGCTGAAAATTGGAGAAACAAACCGTTTTTACGAGGAATTACTGGGTGCTGTATGGGGTTACCTTAGCGATAAACTCAATATTCCCCTCTCATCCTTATCAAGAGAAACAGCCAAATCCGCTCTTCAGGAAAAGTCTATCGATGATACTATGATGGATGAGTTATTCCGGATTATTGATGAATGTGAAGTAGCCCGGTATGGCCAGGTTTCGGCAAACATGGGAATGGACAAACTTTACAATGACACATTGAATACTATTACAATGCTTCAACAGAAATTAAAATAGGGAGAAAAGGTATTCACCATGATACAGAAAAATAAATGGAAATACTTCCGGATTTTATTATCCGTTGTGCTGTTAAGCCTTTTAGTGCAAGCAGTCATGGGTGCAGAAGTTCCTGCCCGCGCAGATTCGCTGGTGGAAGCAGGCAACAGGCACTATATGGCAAAGGACTACGAAAAGGCCATTGAATGTTACACAGGGGTGATCAATATGGGCTTTAGTGCCCCATCCTTGTATTTTAACCTGGGGAATGCTTTTTATAAACAGAATAATTTTCCAAAAGCCATCCTCTACTACGAAAAAGCCAGGCTACTTGATCCTGCAGATGAAGATATACTGCAAAACCTGGCTATGGCAAATTCAAGAATTGTCGACAAAATTAACAGTATGCCTGATTTTTTTCTAAAACGGTGGATAAACGGGTTAGCTGTTCAGCTTACACCTGACCAATGGGCATTAATAAGTTTGCTTGTTTTTGCCTTTTCCCTGTCCGCATTTTACCTGTTTATGTTTAGCAATGGGTATACGATAAAAAAGGTGGGTTTTACGACCGGGGTTATCCTTATTGCCCTCTCTTTGACCGGGATCTTTTTTATGCACAAAAGGAAACAGCTGATCAGGCATAGTCAGGGTGCCATTGTGATCGCTCCTGTTGTGAATGTAAAAAGTTCACCCGATGAGCAAGGTACTTCTGTGTTTGTGTTGCACGAGGGAACCCGGGTGGTTTTATTGGACAGTGTACTTCAGTGGAAAGAGGTTAAAATTCCGGATGGCAATAAAGGATGGATCCAGGATCGTGACCTGGCGAAGATATAGGGACGAGGGACAAGGGACGAGGGACAAGGGAGTAGGGAGTAGGGAGTAGGGTGACTTATCAATTTGGCCCCAAAACATATAACTGAAACGGAAAATGCGAGCAAAGCGAGCATCAATCTGCGAAAATCTGCGGAATCTGCGAGAGAAAAAAATAAGTCAGGTGACTTATCAGAGTCAGTCGGATAAAGAATTCATCCTAGGGAAGTGAATGCTGCGCAACATTTTCAATATCCTTAAAGTATTTTACGGTCTCTACCTGCAGCTCCATTGTGGAAGATTCATCACAAACGATGATCGCCTTTTGATGAAGCTGAAGCATGGAAACGGTCCACATATGGCTGATGCCCCCTTCTACCACTTCACGGAGGGCCCGGGCCTTATTATATCCTGTGACGATCACAACTACTTCACGCGCATCCATAACGGTACCAACACCAACTGTAAGCGCCATGGTCGGTACTTTTTTCAGGTCACCGTCAAAAAACCGGGAGTTGGCAAGTATTGTCTCGTAACTTAATGTCTTGATCCTTGTCCGGGAAGTCAGCGATGATCCGGGTTCATTGAACGCAATGTGACCATCAGGTCCCATCCCGCCTAAAAACAGCTCGACACCTCCAAAACTTTTTATTTTCTTTTCATATTCACTGCATTCTTTTTCAAGATCGCGTGCATTGCCATTTAGAATATGGATATTCTTACGGGGTATATCCACATGGCTGAAAAGATTGCTGAACATAAAAGAATGATAGCTTTCAGGATGTTCTTCCGGAATTCCAACATATTCATCCATATTAAAGGTAACAACATTCTTCATTGAAAAGTCACCTGCCTTATATCGCCTGATTAATTCCTTATACGTGTGAACCGGGGAAGAACCCGTCGGAAGTCCAAGTACAAAAGGTTTGTTATCTGTAGGTTTCGCTTTATTGATCCTGTCGATAATGTAGCTGGAGACCCATTGACCTACCTCAGGTCCGTCTTTTTTTATTATGATGCGCATTGGAGTTGATAATTGGCTTATACAATAATAGAGAATTTTCATGTAAGATTCAGCATTCAGGGAAGTCTTTTACATGCATTGAATATATTGGCAGGCCCACTTCCTGAAAACCTTCGGCGGGATATTCTTTTTTTACTACTTTTGAATAGTTATCTGCCAAATCACGAAAAAGCTGACATGGGAATTGCTGAAAATCTGAACGGATTACATAAAGGGATACCATCACACGTTAAAATCATTGCAGTTTCCAAAACTATGCCGGATTCAGCCATCCGGGAAGCTTATGATTCGGGACAGCGTGACTTTGGAGAGAATAAGGTACAGGAGATGGTCGATAAACAGCGCCGGTTGCCGGGAGATATTTCCTGGCATATGATCGGGCATTTACAAACCAATAAGGTAAAACTGATTATCCCGTTTGTTCAGCTTATACATTCAGTGGACAGTCTGAGGCTTCTTTCTGTAATTAATTCGGAAGCCGAAAAAGCCGGGCGCTGCATAAACTGTCTTTTACAACTGTTCATTGCCACTGAGGAATCAAAATTCGGATTGAGCCGGGAGGAGGCAGGTACACTGCTATTATCCGATGAATACAAGTCATTCCGGAACATTCGGATAACAGGACTTATGGGCATGGCGACGAATACTGAAAATAATGACCGGGTCAGGCAGGAATTTCAGAATCTGGCAGCTGTTTTTTCAGAATTCCGCGCTGCTTTTTTCCCCGGTGATCCTACCTTCAGCGTATTATCCATGGGTATGTCAGGTGATTATGCAACAGCCGTGGAAGCCGGTTCCAATATGGTTCGGATTGGCAGCCTGATTTTTGGAGAACGAAAATATTACGATAAAACCAGTACAACATGATCGATTTAAGCACAAATTACCTGGGACTTTCACTTGTAAGCCCTCTGATTGTCAGTAGCTGCGGATTAACCGGCAATGTGGAAAAAATCAAAAGGTTTGCAGAAGCAGGAGCAGGTGCCGTTGTTCTCAAATCATTATTTGAAGAACAGATCCGGTTTGAAGCAGGAATGCAGATTCAACGAAGCGATTATCCCGAAGCACAGGATTATATTTCAAGGTATGTGAAAAGCAATTCCCTTGAAGAATACCTCAACCTGATTGAATCCGCGAAAAAAGCAGTTAAAATCCCGGTAATTGCAAGCCTCAATTGCATATCCGCATCGGAATGGATTTCCTTTGCCAAAAATATTGAAGAGGCCGGTGCCGATGCACTTGAACTGAATGTATATTTCCTGCCCTCCCATAAGGATGTATCCGGTGAGATCATTGAAAACCTTTATTACGACGTTCTTCAAAAAATCCGGTCTGCAGCTTCGATTCCGGTTGCGGTTAAGATCGGCTCTCAATTTACAAACCTTGCCTCAACCGTAAACAATCTTTACCTGAGAGGCGCCAAAGGCGTTGTTCTTTTTAACCGGTTTTACGAACCCGACATGGACATTGAAGCCATGAAGCTGACCAGTTCTGACGTGTTGAGCACACCGGCGGATATTCGCCAATCCCTCCGTTGGGTGGGTATTTTGTCGGATAAAGTTCAGAGTATTGATATTGCTGCATCAACCGGGATTCACGATGGCAAGGCTGTGATAAAACAACTCCTCGCCGGAGCGAAAGCCGTCCAGGTTTGTTCGGTTCTTTACAAGCAGGGAGAGACTCAGCTTAAAGTGATGCTCGATGACCTGAAGTCATGGATGAAAAGGAAAAAGTACAATTCTATTTCGGATTTCCGTGGCAAACTGAATTACAGCCATATTGACGACCCGGCAATGTATGAACGGTCGCAGTTCATGAAATATTTCTCTGACTTCCATTGACCGGGCTTATGACCATGTGTCGTGTGTTATTGGTGTTTTTTTTGTGGCTGGCAGGTCACCCTGTATATTGCCAGGATACTTCGTATGCACGGGAAGTGATCCGCCACCTGTGTGATCAAAGCATGAATGGCAGGGGATATGTACGCGATGGAAACAGGAAGGCTGCAGAGTATATCCGCCAGAGGTTAGAAGTTGAAGGAATACGTCCGTTGGGAAACAGTTTTTTCCAATCCTTTCCGATTAACATCAATACATTCCCCGGAGCCATGAAATTGTCCCTGAACAAGAGGCAGCTTGTACCTGGAAGTGATTTTATAGTTGATCCTGCGTCTCCGGGAATTCATGGAAGTTTTATCCCGGTTTACATTGAGGCATCTGATGTGCTGAAGGGTTTGTCAGTTGCTTTATTGAAAAGTATGGGCAATAAGGTGCTTATTGTGGATACTCGTAAATTGACACTGGAAAAGGAAGAAACAAAAAAATTATGGAATGAATGGAGGAACCTGCAACGGTTTGGGAATCCATATAAAATAAAGGC
>JBGSSA010000184.1:0-2532 GCA_041737295.1 Bacteroidales bacterium
CATTTGGGAACTCTGGAACGGAAATACTGCCAATCCGGCCATGAACTCCGGGAATCACGTCATGTTGCTGGGGGACCTGCTGATCTGGTATTATGAAAACCTGGCCGGAATCAAGACCGATCAGAAGGAAGTGGGATTCAAAAAAATCATCATGAAGCCGTTTTTTCCGGCCGGATTAAATTTTGTAAAAGCATCCCATCAATCCCCCTATGGCGAAATCCGCAGTGAGTGGAATAAAGACGCCAATGGCCTGAAATGGAAGATCACAATACCTCCCAACAGCTCAGCCCTGGTTAGTATTCCCGCCACATCCGCTGATCAGGTTTCCGAGGGAGGCCAGAAAATTAACCTCTCTGAAGGCATTAAAATTATAAATGCCAACGATGGCATCGTGAACCTTGAGGTAGGCTCAGGAAATTATGAGTTTAAGGTAGATGGGTTATAAAAAACCTTACGTTGCGAATGGATGAATTAAAAGAAAATATTGACCGGCAAATTGAATCCAACAAAGGCAAAAATCTGTTTGCTGCCGACACCGATACTTCATTACGGTTTCTGCAGAAAACATTAGTAGCAATAGAGCGGACAGGTGCGTTGAGTGAAGGGGATGAATGCGTTTTGATTGATTATGTAACACATAAAGTACTGGAAGAGTTTTGCCGGATCAACCAATATTTTTCCTTTGATAAAGAGTCAGTGAACAACCTGAAAGCCATTTATACTGAGCTATTCAGAAATTTAAAACACAAGAATAGTGCGCCGGACAGCATTTCACATATTCATTTTCAAAATTTAAAGACCTGGCTGCGGAATTCGAATGCCTTTGCCAATAAAATTTATTCTACCGGGGAAAGCAAAATTCAACCGGTAGCCTGTTCCGAATATAGCGCTGAATTGCAATTGAAAATCCTTCAAATTGACATTTCCGAACTGATGGAACCCGCTCTGGATATTGGTTGTGGTAAAAAAGGAGAACTGGTAAGATATTTTCGCGGGAGAGGGATTGAGGCATTTGGAATTGACAGGTTTTCAGGTGAAGGATCATACCTGGCAAAGTCGGACTGGCTTGAATATGAATACGGGATAAGCAAGTGGGGCACCATAACCAGCAACCTGGGATTCTCAAATCACTTTAGCCATCATCATATGAGAGAAGATGGTGACTTTATTGGGTATGCAAAAAAGTTCATGGACATACTCAATTCATTGAAAATTGGCGGAAGTTTCCATTATGCTCCCGACTTACCGTTTATTGAGAAATATTTAGACAATTATAAATACCTTATAACAAGACAAAATATTGGAAAAAAGGATTTTAAAACAACACTAATTAAGCGAATAAAATAATCAAGTCCAATAGCACTTGATCCGGGTTGATTAAGACACAAATCCGGATAATTTTGTACATTTATAAGTTAGCGTGTTGGTTTTACAGCCAACAAGTTATATGATCACTGTTAATGAATATTTACGATGGAAAATCAACCTTCAATGGATGATCAGTTTCTTAGTAAAATCTATCAGTGTATCGAAAACAATCTGGACAACGAGCATTTTTCCGTGGAGGACCTGGCGCAGCATGCAGGCCTGAGCCGGTCGATGCTCCATCGAAAGCTCATTTAACTTACCGGTAAACCGGCCACCGATCTCATTACAGAAAAGAGGCTCCTGCGGGCCAGGGAAATGCAGGAGATTGATATGTTTGCCCGTGCCGGAATTGCTGCTGAAAGCTATTCTCAGGGTGTTTATGTGTATTGGCGCGATGTGGATTCTAAGTGGCTGTCAACTATTTATCAGATGGTTGCACCCTGCCTGTTCCTGCCATATTATTAAGAATTAGCATCCCTCTTTTGTTTTTTGCATATCAGCCTTCGCTGTCGTTCATCCCTGAATTTTCCACATACACCCCTATCTCACGTTGTTCGGCACAAATGGTTGACTTACGCCAATGGTTTTAGTAAATTATACCTGTAAAACCCTATAACCTATCCACGATGAAATACTTGTTCTTATTGCTGTTCACTGTCAATTCCTGTCTGGCGGGAATTGCACAAACCGTTACCCCTTCCGTAATTATCACTTCAGGGACACTAACCAAAGGGGAAGATGCCAGTTTGAGCTGGACCATTGGCGAAAGCCTGGTGGAGAGCTATGGCGAGGAAGATTTATTGCTGCTGCAGGGATTTAACGAAACGGAAGATTACATTACGGCCATTACAGATGATTCCTTTGGTGAAGCAGGTATAATGGTTTATCCTACTAAAACCAGTGATTTTGTTAATGTAATTTTTACTGAAGCGCCCGAAAATGACTACAGGGGTGAATTCATCGACATGGGAGGAAAGGTGGTGCTATCCGTTGTGCTTGATGCAATTACCAATGAGATCAACGTTAAGGAGTTCAGTTATGGCATGTACTTGCTAAGAATAATTTCAGAAGATCAGCTGGTTATTGAGGCCAAAATTGTAAAAGATAAATCTGATAAGCAATGAAAAGAATTACCCTGACACTCATTTCCTTGTTGATTGTTAC
>JBGSSA010000235.1:0-3537 GCA_041737295.1 Bacteroidales bacterium
CGCGCTCTTTGAGCGCCTCGATAGCTACTTGGGCTTTAAATGCCCCTGAAAATTTTCTTCTGTTTGCTTTCATGTTCCACTGTAAAATTAAGTTACTTTTTCAACTTAACCAGTGGTCCGAATTTTGGGGAGTATTATATGTTATTTCAAGGAAGGTAATCACGAGTCCATCTATTTTATCTCTACTAACCCAAATTTAGTTTTATTAATTGAATAAATTTTATGAAGAAATTAATATAAAACATAAAGCGATTATCAGGCAGCCAGAGATTTGAATGTGTCATTTATGTAAACTTTCCCAATAATTATGTAACGCTTTACCTGATTAACAACTATACTTTTGTATTGTAATAACAGAAGCTGCATCACCACTTGAAGTCACATTCATGGAAGAAAAAGTGGTTGATGAAAAACTATCAAAGGTGGCAACATATGCCATTGAAGCAGATCACCAGGGAGCATAACTTAATACACAATGCAATGAACAATATTTTTAGGGCTTTAATTGCAGGTTACGGAGCAAAAAAATTAGGCGGTGGCTGTATAGGAACTATTGTGGTTTTTATAGTTATCTGGGTTCTGATCGGGCAATGCAGTTAATTCCCTGGCCAGAGTTCGTTGCGAAATGATTCTATAACGTGATCCGTCGCAACACCAGCATGGGTAGCTCCTTCTTCAATCATTTCAAGTACCCCGTTCAGCACACCTGTAACTGCCCCGAATGGTTTGTCCTTGCCTTTATTGTAACTGCGATGTCCGTTAAAATGCCTGAATAGTTCATACGTGCCGTCGATGAGATGTATAATCATGGTATGAGATTTAAAATTCAAACCCTTAACGAGCCCCTGAATCCCCGGGCGGCATAGTAAGAATCTGCCCCGTTGTGGTAAACGAATACAGTGCCATAGCGGAAATCACTAAAGATGGCTCCTCCGTGTTTCCGGATATCCGGGGGCGTTTTCACCCAGCTCGACGTTTTCATATCGAAATTTCCAAGATCCTGCAATTCCCTGTATTGTTCGGCCGTCAAAATTTCGATGCCCATGGAAGCCGCCATATCGAGAGCGCTGTTTTCAGGCTTATTTTCTTTCCTCGAATCCAGCGCCTCCCGGTCATAGCACAGACTTCTGCGGCCTTTTGGACTTTCCGGCGAACAATCATAAAAAATGTATTCCCCGGTTTTTTTATCATGACTGATAACATCCGGTTCTCCGCCGGTTCTTTCCATTTCAAAGAGTGTCCACATTTTTTTTGCATCTGCTTCCAGCCTTTCCCGTACCTTATTCCATTCAAGACCCTTATGGCGGTTCATGTTTTTCTCAAAACGGGTTTTCAATGCCGCGAGCAGTTCTTCGTGTTGTTCCGGTGATAACTTCTTACTATTAATATTCATATTTTTGATGCTTATATTTTACAGGATTAGAAAACACACGTTGCCGCCCAAATGTTTATCATTACAGGCAACCATAGACAAATTCGAAACAAAAAGAAAACAGTATTGTTGAAATGTGTTAACCGGTTGATCCGCCAATTTTTTGAAATTACTTGTTTCCATGCCCATGAATCACTATGAGAACAAAGCATATTCTGAATTGGAGATGTGGCAGAGGGAAATGATGCGCAAACCATCAATTTTGAACAAATTATCAAAACAGGTACAGAACCGGATCAATAAATGGATACCGGAGAAAGTCCATTTAGCCATAACCACAGCGTTAAAACAGATGACCCGTGCTGTTTTGTTCGGTGCAACCCATACCACGGCAAAACCACTTTTGGAAAAGTCATTTGAATTGCGCGAAAATACTGCGTTGCACAGAATTGAGATTTACAGGAATACTGCCGCTGTTGAAGGAGGAATAACCGGTGCCGGCGGATTCCTACTTGGCCTGGCAGATTTTCCGATATTGATCGGAATCAAGATAAAACTGTTGTTTGATATTGCTTCGATTTATGGTTTTAATATAGAAGATTATAAGGAAAGGGTATACCTGTTGCATATCTTTGAACTTGCATTTTCAAGTGATGCCCACAGGAAAAAAATTTATCTTGAAATGAAAGATTGGAATCAGAAGAGTAAAGAACTCCCGGATGATATAAACCAATTTGACTGGAGAAATTTCCAGCAGGAATACAGGGATTATATTGACCTGGCAAAGATGGCTCAACTGGTGCCTATAATAGGTGCCCCGGTCGGAATTGTGGTAAACTACAGGATGATAAGAAAATTGGGTTTAACCGCAATGAATGCCTACCGCATGAGATTATTGCCCGGTATCCAACATAGTTTATCTTAAACCAGCACTTCACAAAATCCGCCTGGCTATGCAGCTATCGCTGATCCGAAAAATGGTATTATTCTTTTTGATTATTTACAGTCAGGATTGTCTCGGCCAGCAGTACAGAACTTACTATGGCGATAAAATGCCGCCCACAGGCAGGCTGCATACCCTGAACTTCTTTATAAATATTATATATGATCAGACCCCCGGGGATGACCCGGTTGAAGATACGGATACTCCCCTTTGGCTGCCCGGAATTCCGAATTCTGTCAATAATAATCCTCCCACCTTTTTAAACGGTTTTATGGATAATGAATATGATCCGGAAAACATAAGGGGTTCATTTACCAAAAGATTTGCAGAAGCATCATTTAATCAGTTAATAATAACCGGTGATTTCGTTATAATCAATATTGCCCAGTCCTATATTACACCGGATGATCCGGGTGCAGGTTTTACCTATAAACAATTAATTAATAAGTGTATTGAACTTATTAATGAGGATGTTAATGGATTAACTACAATCTATGGTCATAATACAATAGAAGATTATGACAGGATGCAGCTAAACCCTAAATTTAGCTTCCAAAAAAAGGAAATGCGTTCAAATGGCCGGATTGACATGGCCCAGTACTTCGTGCGCAATTGCACACAAAAGCACGGATCAAATAATAACGGCGGGAAAACAGGTTTTGAAATAAAGCAGCCGCTTAAAATTAATCAGGAGTTTTACTTTTTTGATGCGGCAACCTACCAGGGTAAGGTTGGGAACCAGGATTTAGCTCATCCGGAATATCAACCCACAGAGATTCATGAACTTGCCCATAATATCCTGGGAAATTCAAACTCGATGCATATGGGAGGCGGAGGGCCTGTTGACGTTGGCGACCTCGTAACATTGGAATTTAATAAGGGAGGTTATTCATTATTGGGTTCTTCAGGTTCCGGTATGATTTCCTGCAATGGCTTCGAGAGATGGAGACTTGATTACAGGGGCCCATCCAATGCAGACCACGAAATAGCCGTTAATGATGAAAATTCTGATTTATCTGCAAGGGATGGGGCAAAGACATTTTATGTAAGAGATTTTATGACATACGGCGATGCCATTCGGATTAAATTACCCTACATCGATAATGGTGCGTTGAATCAATATATCTGGCTGGAAAATCATCAGATTCACAAAAACAACAAAGAGGAATATCCTGCCTATTGGACACAGGATTGCAAAGATGACGGCATGGCCGGAATTTAT
>JBGSSA010000002.1:0-12452 GCA_041737295.1 Bacteroidales bacterium
GGGCAGGGACCGGATAGCTGTGATTACCTGGGGGCCCGCGATGTATGGGTATGGGAGGACAAGGGGGTCTATTATATGCATTACGACGGCGCCGGGAAAAAAGGATGGCTGGCCTGCCTGGCCATCAGTAAGGACCTGGCAAGCTGGGAAGCGAAGGGTGCTGTCCTGGACTTTGGTGAACCCGACAGCAAGGACTGTGCTTCGGCTTCCTATGGTACAACTTATTACGATGGTTTCCTATGGCATATGTTTTACCTGGGAACCCCTAACGTGACCCCCAAACCCGATTATATCCCGGCCTTTCCTTATCTTACCATGAAGGCGGAGGGAAAGTCACCTGCCGGTGCATGGAAGAAGCGGTATGATATTACGCCTTTTTTACCCAAACAGGGCACTTATTATGGTGCAACGGCCAGCCCGGGTCAGATCATTAAACAGGGAAACGATTACCTGATGTTTTTTTCTGCTTCCACTGGTTATCCGAAGGTTTTGCGGACGATTGGCATTGCACGGACAAAAAATCTCGACAGTGCCTGGACCATCGATGCCAAACCCATTTTACCCCAGGAAGAACAAATAGAAAACACCTCGCTTTATTTCGAAAAGTCGAATCAGACCTGGTTTCTTTTCACCAATCATATAGGTATAAAAGATACCCTGGAGTATACCGATGCAGTATGGGTATACTGGAGCAAGGACCTGAACAACTGGGATCCGTCACACAAAGCGATTGTGCTTGACCCGGTAAATTCCACCTGGTCGAAGCACATCATTGGTCTGCCTTCAGTGGTGCAACACGGGAACCGGCTGGCATTGCTCTATGATGGGAATGGAGATGCAGTGATGCCAACAGGAGTTAAAAGCCATATGAACCGTGATATCGGGTTGGCGTGGATTGATCTGCCCATACATCTTCCTGAAAAATAAAATAAATTCAGGGAGATTTTTTAAGGAACAATCTTGCTTTTTTGCAGGTCGAGTATATAAATGCCATGGCCAATCCCGGCCATCTCAGCGGGGCGTGCCACCTGGAAGGCAATGTAACGGCCGTCGTCGCTGACCACCGGGTTGGCCGCTTTATAAATCCCGGCTTCATTAAAAAAGGTAAGCCTTTCCCAGGCCGGGTCAGCCGGGTCAAGTTTCATTTTATACAGGTCGATGTTTGCCCCGGAATTGCCCTTGTTATGCCGGCTGCATTCCACCAGCGTGTGCTTCCCGTCCGGGAAAATTCCTTCCGGTTCATCATACGACAGCGGTTCATTAGAATAGTTGATCAGTTTTCCTGTGACATAGTTTAGTCCTAGTACCTCGCAATCGGAATAAGCCTGCACCGTAAGCTCATCTTCCCGGCCCGGGATGAAATTCTGGGGTTCCAGCACCTTGTCTTTCACAATCCCCTCCGTGTTGTTCAGCACAACCCGCTGATTGATGATCCGGGGCTTGCCCGTGGAGTAATCCAGGTCGCCCACCCACAGATCATAATACCGTATATCCGTCGGGTAAAGGCCATGGTGCTGTGCCCAGGCAATCCGCAGTTGGGTGCGCGAAACGGCAGGTCCTTCCCAGCAATATTCTCCCAGCCTGACGGGGGGTTTATCAAGGTTTTTGTCCAACACCCATAATTCACACAGGTGAAACCGGGCTTCCTCCCAATCGGTGCCAGGAAAATCCTTCGGCCCGGAAAGCAGGATGTCCCCATTGCTCAGGTAAAGAGCGCGGACATATCCCCCGTGGTAATAGTGGTGGGTAAGCGGCCTGTATTTTCCGGTTTCAAGGGTATATTCGTACACATCTCCAAACGACTTTTCGATAAACAGGATCTTCTTACCGTCGTGTGACCAGTCGGCCCGTTCCCCGAAATCGGTGACTTTCGTGATATAGTCCGGATAGGAGGTATCCGTCCATGACATCTTCCCTGTTTCCTGCCCGTAAGCGTAGGCACCCGAAAAGAATGAAAGGATCAGGATAATGGCACCTGATTGTCTTGAAGCATTATTTTTCATGATCATGGGTTCTTTCATTTTGAAATCAGGAATGTTTTTTCAACTACTACCGGCATCAGGTTGTCTGAGACCATATCATATTGAATTGTTGAAAGTCCATACCGCGTCCCGGCTCCGTTGGCTTCGACAGAAACAGTATGCATGCCGGGTATCATGTTAGTTTTAGGTATGCTGCAGGACAGCTCGTTTGTATTTTCCAGGAAGGTCTTCCCATCCAGTTTCACTGTAAAGGATCTTGGAGGTACCCCGATGGTGGTCCATTCAAGTTTCAGATCGGTGCCTGTGGAGTCAGCCACATGCACAGCCATCAACGTCACATCATCCGCATCACCCCGGTAAATGTCCATCAGTGCCCGGGTGAGGTTCAGGTAAAAGAACCCATACGGATCCGTGCCCCTGTATCCGGGAGCAGTGGGAGAAATGGGCTCCAGGTCGTCACTGAGTTCAACGGAATAGGTGTCGAGAAAAACATCATTGCTGGGTCCGTGTCCCTTTCCTATTCGTTGGCCTTTATACTCGTTCCACTGATGAAGCATGATCACCCGGGGCCGGGTTTCCAGGGCAGTCTTGAATGATTCGAGGTAGGTCCATCCGCTCCTTCTCCCATAGGCTTCGGGTGCCGTCCATCCGTATTCGGCAAAAAATGAGGGCGTAACGGTTACCGCCTCTGCTTTCCCGTCCCTGTAAGTGACCATGGGTTTCAGGGAACCATCCATCCAGCTCCAGTGACCCAGTTCATGGTGCAGGGTAGCCTGGTTCTGTGAAGACATCCACCGAACCGTGAACCGTGTGGTATCTACCGGTCCCTGTTTTTGACGCAGTGCATCAATGGAAGCTTCCGTAAAAGCGGTGCCTTTTGTTAAAGACCATTCGAAGAAGGGGATGCGGAAAGCAGATTCCGTGGTCCCCTTTTTATGGGCAAGAATACCAGTATCCAGGATAATGATCAGGGGCTTGCCGTCATAAATCAGCCACAGATCTTTGAACCGGGGATTCCGCACATAATCCTGGTATATCCACTCCAGTTGTTCATTCAGCGCCTCCATCGTGGAAGGGGGTCCGTTGGTCAACCCCGGCATTAAGGCCACCTTTGGAACGTCTAGTCCTTCATCGCGCATGTCGGCCAATACTTCCAGGAAAATCTGAGTGGTATGCATGATCTCATCTGCACGGGCAGACCGCTCATTCCAGTGTTTCTTTCCCCATATATGGTTTGACCAGTCGGGGATAATGAAATCAACTCCCATATCCATAAACCACAGGATCTGTTGCCGGTAAACATCGGCATTTGTATTGTCATAAAATCCCATGATGGGAACGCCCTGAGCAGTTTCCCAATTAAAACGGGGGGTGAACCAGGATTCCCATTGCATGCCGAACAGCGTATTGCCTGATGTCTTTCTCGGAACTTCACGGTGCTTTACCTGTACAATAAGGGTATTGGAACCGGTCACACTATCCGGAATATAAGCACCTGCCTTCAACAGGGTATTGCGGGATTTTATTCCCTGCCATGTATTGGTATCGGCAGGAACTGCAATTACCTGGATCAAAGCAGGTCCGGGATTTGGAAGGGGAATGATAAAGCTGGCCTTTCCGTCCCTGCCGGCAAATTCATGGGAACCCCATCGCCTGCCATTGACGAAAGGCAAAAAAACCATGCTGTCTTCCGGGTTATTGTTTTTCAGGATCGCCTCAACAATTACCGTCCTGCCCATGTCTACCTGTTCTTTATCCACAGTAATCTTTACCGGAAATTTCGAAGAGTGGTCGTTACAGGATACAAGGGATAATGATAAAAAAACCAGCATGACCGGGAGGATTCCCTGAGTCCGCGAGGGTTTATTTAATGTCGGGTATTTGTTTGTTATTTGCATGGCACATGTGAGTTTACAAGGTATGATTTAACTATTTTTTCAATCAGGCTGAAGCTCTAAAACGACCGACCCGCCAGGTTTAAGTAACCATTGCAGGAAAGAACCTTTATCTCCTGTTGGCACTGCGTCTATGGACGTCATGATTCCATTTATCTTCCAGTCAGGTGATACCCGGATCGAAAAAACTGAAGGAATATCGCACCGGCTGTTAGAGAGGACGATCCGGCACCTGTTTTCCTTTTTGAAAGTGCCGATCACCAGGTTTGCCGAATCACCTGAAAGGGTTACAACGGGAGATGTTCCGGGTTCAGCCGGCTTTCCCGCCTCATAACGGGCTACATCCGTATTTTCCCACAGGAGCAATTCTTTTCCGGCTTTCTTCAGATAAAAGTTGGCTTCCTTTACAAAATCATACACTTCCGTTCGCTTTCCATTTATGTCGATCATGGCATTATAATGGGCCTCAACTATGAGAGGAGGCATTCCCTCTTCCGGCTGAAATCCCTGGTCGGATTTCGGAGTCCAGTAACAGAACCATCCCACGCCATGGGCACCATACGCCAGTGCAGTGTTGATCTGCCACAGGATTTCAGCCCTGTTGGGCACACGCAGGCCATTCCTGATCCCTTCACTCAGGATAAATACCATATAGGGAATCCCGGCCTTCCTGGTTTCCTCCCTTACCACCGAAAGGTCAGCGTACCAGGGTTCATACCAGGTTGCTCCTTCTCTCAGGGCATAATTGTCATAGGAGAGCAATCCGGGTTTAACGGCGGCCATGAAAGAGGTAATATACCCCCGGTAATCCTCCTTGCCAAGCTGAGCCGGACTCGCATAAGAGGGAAGCAGATTAATGACAGGTTCGTGAAGGGGATCTGCCTTACGAAACAATCCGGTGATTTCTTTCAATGCAGGGAATACTCCGGCACCGGGTTCATCCATGATCACATAGCCGGCAAGAGCAGGATGGTTTTTGTAGTCTTTCACCACATCAAGTACTTTGGCCGTGTCAATGGAAACTTCCTTGGCAAATCCAAGCTCAAATATCCTCAGATCAACCGGTATGATCCTTATGCCAACCTGCCGGGCCAGGTCCATGGCCTTCAGGTTCTGCTCCGCATTAAAAACTCCGTTGCCGGGGACCATCACTTCGATGCCGGATTCGGCTATCTCCTGGAATCGTTGCAGGTTGGTTTCTTCCGGGGGAGGCCCGGAATACCCCATAATGACAAATTCATTCTGCAATGAATACGGGACTTTGTTTTTTGTTGTTTTTTGGGGGGAGCAGCTGACAAGAATTGCAAGCAATACTCCCAGCATCGCACTTTTACCCGGGATTTTCATATTATTCATCATTATTTGATTTTTCAATGGCCTGGTAAACGGTGGCAATAAATTTGTTCCGGATATCGGAATACATGCCAAAATATTGAATAACGAAGTGAACAACAAGATCTTCTTTTGGATCAATCCAGAATAGTGAGCCAAAGGCGCCTCCCCAGCCGAAGGATCCTTCTGAAATGGGAACGATGGCGCTTCCGGGGGGACTGATCACCTCGAATCCAAGTCCGAATTTATCGGAAAATCCGGGCAAATAAAGCGAACCGGCTTCCAGCCCGCCTATCTGGTTAATGCGCATCATATCAATGGTTTTCGGACCCAGGATGCGTACCCCGTTATATTCTCCCCCGTTCAGCAGCATCTGTTCAAAAATGGCATAATCCATTGCAGTAGAAGACAGTCCGCCCCCACCAGAAAAATAAACGCCCTTCTGTAACGGAAAATTTACATACTCGCCCGTGTATTTTTGAATCCCGTCGCCATTCGCCCCGGCAGTATACAAATTCATCAGTCTTTCCTTTTTCTCCTCCGGAATTCGAAAGTATGTATCCGACATACCCAGCGGGCCGAAGATCCGGGTCCGGAAAAAATCGTCAAGGGACTGGCCGGAGATTGCTTCAACCAGGTATCCGAGTATGTCTGAACTCAATCCGTAGGTAAACCTTTCCCCGGGTTCATGAACCAAAGGAGCCAGCGCTATTTTCTGCATTTCCTCCTTCAGGGTGGAAACATGACTGGGTACGCCGGCAACTACCTTTAATTTTGCATAAATTGCATTGATATCCTCTCCTCCGCTTCCCGGGTAACAGTAACCTGAGGTATGGGTCAGCAGGTCATGTATGGTAACTTCCCGCTTTGCCGGCTTCGTGGTATACCCTGAATCCTTTTTGTTGAAGCTTGTAACCAGCTGTGGATTCCGGAATTCAGGCAGGTACTTTGAAATCGGGTCATTCAGCAAAAATTTCCCTTCTTCGTACAGCATCATGGCTGCAACGGAAGTGACAGCCTTCGTTTGTGAGGCAATCCTGAAAATAGCATCCTTTTCAAGCAGGATTTTATTTTCAACGTCGTTATACCCGGTGGATTTATAGTAAACGATTTTTCCCCGGCGGGCCACCAGGGCAGTAGCGCCGGAGATCTTATGCTGGTCAGCATATTCCCGGAACAGTGTATCGATTCTCAGGAGGCGTTCGGCGGAGAAACCCACGGATTCGGGAGGGGCCATGTCTAAAGGTTTCTTATGCCAGTTGTGCCGGTCTTTTTGTATTGAATCGCATGAAACAAGCAGGAATGCGGCAACTAAAAAAAGGTGTGAAATACGTGTCATTTGAGGATAAGTTGGGATTTTTTCAGGGATTCAATGTTAATTTCAATGGGCCCGAAGGCAGGCACAGGCATGTCGAGGGCGTCGGTGATGTTCATATACGGATTGGATCCGGCCCCGCAAACAAGGGATACGGGTTCTTCCGGGAGGGCGGACAGGTATAGTCTTAACCCTGCGGTATCATCCGGGTCGGTTTGAACTTTTGAGATGACATGGCTGAGACGGATCTCCTTACCGAAGCGGATTTCAAAACCGGTTGGCATACCGTCGGTTTTCAGTTTTCCGGTAACCCCCTGGTAATGCAGGAGAAGATAAGATGATCCGGATACTGAATCTTTTTTTAATGCAATACTATGGGGAGTAATCTGGTCCCCGTGACCCTGAAGGCCATACACACGTGTCAACCCAATTTCGCCCAGCCTGGCCCCAAGCCGCTTGTTACTCTCCGTGGAGAAGTGTACGCAGTCGTCCAGTTCCAGGTCGATACCGGTAGTCAGGAACAGGTTGGGACGTTTCGTGATCACCTGCAACTGAATATTGCGTATGGCTTCCCAATTTCGGTCCATGGCTGTGTCGCGGGTTATCACCCTTCCGATCTGCACGATCAGCACCGGAAGGTCAGGTATGCCGAGATCGTGGCGGAAACTATCGATCATAGCCAGTAGTTTGGTACTATACGTTCCAGGTTGTGCAAGGAAGGCTTCGGATTCTCCCTGGCTCCACAGGAGGCCTTTTATATGTTGAGGTCCTGCTGAACGGGCCCGGTTGAGCATAGCTCCATACAGGGAGCTGTCTCCGTGTATTTTTCCGGCAGGGTCCCACTGTGCAATGGTGGATCCGCCCAGGGCGCAGGGAATCAATCCAATGGGGCGATTGGTACCGGCCAGCACGTGCCTGGCAAAGTATATTCCGGGCCCTACACCTCCAATGGGTTTCTGGCGGCTTAACAGTGCCTGTTCCCTGAATAATTGAAGGGTTTTTTCCATGCTTTTTTCCGGATTTCCCCAGAGCTGGTAAAAGGCAATCGGATAAGCCGGAGCAGTGGATTCGAAGATCCGGTGGATGGGATCCCTGGCTACCATCCAGCGGTCATCCATGTTCATCATCCAAATATTCGGGTCTGTAAGGGTGTCCGGTGTGCGTCCGGCTCCCTGCATATTGGATTGTCCGGCCAAAACCCAGACATCGGCATCCACAGGGCAGGGATTGAACTGACCCGGAACTCCATTGGTATACTTCAGGGCCGGATCATCCACGTCCTTAATTTTAAAATAATTGTCCAGGTCTTTCATTGCAATGACCTTTACCCCTGCTTCTTTAAGGTAATCCATGCATTTCGCAAAAAGTACAGGATCGGTGGTTACCCAGGGATGGGCAATATCAGGCACTCCATGGAATTGAAGTATCAATGCCTTCCCCTTCTCCGCCCTGTTTATTACAGTTTTGAAATACCCCAAAGTCCATTCAGGATAGGCATCCGCGGTGGTAGGGATTACAAGGCGGTTATTCACTTCGGGGTCAAACAGGGGTCCGGGGGCAACCCCCCCGTAGGGCATTTCAGGTTGCATTCCCCGCCTTGCAAACCGGTAGCCCAGTGCACGAATCTTCTCCACTGTACCCGGGGCATAATGGTTACCCGGATACGCGAAACTGACGGGTTTGGGTACACCGTTTGCCAGGAGCGCAGAATCCACCCGGGCCAGTTCTGTCTCCATACCGGCAATGTCTTCCTCCGTTACCATCGCCTGGTGGTTCCAGCTGTGATTCCCAATCTCAAATCCCATTTCATACAGGGTTGCCACATCGTTCCATTGCATGAAATTTGCCGTATCATCCATCCAGGCATTGGTGACAAAAAAAGTAGCTCCGAATCCCTTTTCTTTCAGGAGCGGCGCAACGAATTCAAGCTGTGACTTTGTGGCATCATCAAAAGTCAATACCACTATCTGTTGATCTTGTCTGCCGGAGGAACATCCTGTAATCAAAATGGCAGTTATAACCAGCCAGATGACCCGGTTAGAAAGTCTGTAAAAAGAGAAGCTATTTTTCATTATCTTTCAAAACATTCTTGAATAATTAAAAATATTGATTACTTATGATGTATCTAAAGTAAACATATATTGCTAAAAAAATACAGGATCAACTAATTAAATACGAACCCATCTACAGCCATATACCATGCATCCATTGAAGAATACGACAAAAAAAAGAGGTCCGATATTTTTAATTGTATTGGGTATTATATCCGTCATCTGGTTATTGCTCAGGGTAATACCAAAACCCAGCCGGATAACCTACCCTTGCCAACGCATGGCGGCTGCCAATACTGTTGCATTTATTACCTGGCTGTTGGGTACTTATTTTTCTGTGACGTTGCTGAAAAAGGCGAGAGGTAAGCTGGCAGAATCCAAAATATCCATTGCTACATTGCTCCTGATTCTGGCATTGGCAACCGGAATTTCAACCTTCCTGGTCACTTCTTTCGGAGGGGATGTAAGTGCGGCTTTTAGGAGCGATCCTGAGATTTTCACCCCTGCTGATCTTAATCAGCCCCTTGGCGTTGCCAAAGGAATTTACCCCGGCAGAGTTGTATGGGCCCATGACCCGGATGCCATAACTTTTGCTCCGGAGGAAGAAAACGGATCCTGGTGGGATGATGAAAATACCAATCCGGCGAAAGTAGCGGATATGCTGGCCTATGCGTTGAAGGGTACTACAGGGGCAACGAATTCTGATGACGCGTGGGATATACTGTTCCGGTATGCCAATGCGAGGCGGGGCAAACCGGATATAGGGTATTCACCGGGGGAGAAAATTGCCATTAAAGTAAACCTGGTGATGGGACTTGCCGGGGGAACGGATAATCCCGACTGCCCTGGTCCGACCCCACAGCTGCTTATGGCGATACTGACCGACCTGGTTGATGGAATGAATATTCCCGGAGACAGGATCACCGTGTACGATGCTTCCGCCCGGATCCCCGATTATATTATGGATCCATTCAAAAACAACCCAAATCCCGAACTTAAGAAAATAAGGTTTGTAGGCAATCCTAAATATATCACAGAAGAAAGATACCTGCCAGCCGAAGCTGATATGAATGCGAAAATCCATTTTGCAGATACTTCCGTAACGGACGTTTATTTTGTCAAGACCCTGACGGAAGCAGATTATTTTATTAACCTGGCGAACATGAAAGGACATACCATGGCCGGTGTCACATTTTGCGCCAAGAATTTATATGGATCCATCTTTATTCCGGCAGCTGTCGAAACAGTCAGTTATGGTGATGGATTTGGTCCGAAAAATATGGACGAACAGAGTGGATTGCATAAATTTGCAGCAGTCCATGATTTTCAGGATGCCAATGTGGGACTTTTCCCCGCCCGCGAGATGGGGACATATAATTACCTTGTTGATCTTCTGGGGTATCCCGACCTGTATGACAAAACCATGCTTTATATTGTGGATGGGCTTTATGCCGGAAAGCAACAAAACCAGCTAGACAAATTTCCCGCTTTTGAGAATCATTATGTTGCCAGTATCTTCCTTTCGCAGGATCCTGTTGCGCTTGAATCCGTTTGTCTTGATTTTCTGAGATCGGAACCGATTTGTGCTGTAAATGTTAACGGTAACGTTGATAATTACCTGCATGAAGCCGCCCTGGCCGATGATCCTCCTTCAGGCATGATTTACAATCCGGGGGCCGGGACGGATCCTTTGCAAAGTCTGGGTGTTCATGAGCACTGGAATAATTATACGGACAAACAATATACCAGGAACCTGGGTACGGGTAATGGAATTGAGCTGGTAACCTATGAATACCCGTATGAAAACATTCCGACAACATTGAAGCAAACCCCGGGCAATATAAAGTCTGTTACAAATTATCCAAATCCATTTTCAAATTCCACCACCATAGAATATACGATCTTAAAATCAACTGATATTGAGATGAGTATTTTCGATAATTCAGGTAGGTGCATTGAAACAGTGGTGCATAAAAATTGCATTCCCGGTGTGGCCCGGTTTGTGTGGAATGCGGCAAATAAACCTGCGGGTGTTTACCGGTGTCGCATCAGAACATCGGAAAATGAGATTATCACAATCCCCCTCTTAAAAGCAGTTAATTAATAAGGAGAAACAGATCAGCCCATGTTAGCGGAACATGATAACCTGACATATATGATTCCGAAGCCATATTGGGAGAATCTTTGATCCTGAGGCGTTTCCGGCGTTCTATGGGTAGAATATTTTCAGGATATTCCAAATCTGTTTGAATCTCCTCAATTTGTTTTGCTTCTTCAAAATTACCGATTTTCAGGATATTGAGTTTTTCAAGAATTATTTCCAGCTCGGGATGGGCGACTTCGGTTTTAATTGCATCCAGGAATCGGATTATCCGCTCTAACAATCCTGAATCCGTTAGGCTGATTGTCATGATAGAGTAATTCTTATCGGAATAAAAATAAAGACCTTTCTGCTGCACAATAGGCGCATTATAGCCCAGGATCTCGCTTCTCATAACGCGTATATCATCCCGTATCGTCCTTTCGGAAACGGTTTCATACCGGCCCCGGTATTCAGCCAGTGCAGCGGAGCATTTCTCCATAAGCTCCTGTATCGAAAATCTACTGTTTCCACCGTAGAGGCAGGAGTTGATTGTTTTGTACCGTATCAGTGCATTTAAATTCGCCGGCATCCTGATTTATTTTTACTATGCAGAAAGGCTGCATTGCCCTGTGTTTTATTTGCAGAAGAGAAACTAAAAGTAAGAATTTAATATTAAAAAAGAATTATGAAAACGACAGCAAAAAAACTCACAACGTATGGAAACCTTGCATTAGTGCAGGTAAGGGTTGAAACGGGCACCGGTTTTCTTTTCAAGCCCGCGGGGCCTGAAATAAAATCCGGGGGACTGATCCTTTCTGAATATACAGGAGAAGGGGTAGTGGGCAAACTACTTGCACTGAATAATAGCGGTTCGTACTTGTTGTTAACGGATGCCGATGTTCTTGTCGGGGCAAAACAGAACCGGGTACTGAATAAATCCATGTTACTGGCTCCCGGTACCAAAACAGCAATTGATGTTTCGTGTATTGAACGGTTGCGCTGGAATTATACCTCGGAGAATTTCAGTAGTCCCGATTCTGTGGCAAATCCGGATCTCCGGACAGAAAAAGCACGGGTATTATTTCGCATAACGGATGATGCTGAGGAACCAAAGCCGGAAACACAGCAAGCGGTATGGTCACATGTTCGTGAGAGCATCAGGGAGAAAGGATATCAATGCAAAACGGAAAGCTATGCGGATCTGATTAAAAATGACATGGACCGGGCCGCCGGAGATTTCCCTGTTTGCGAACCCGAAGAGGGGTGCAACGGGTTGGCCGTAATCCTTGACAGGAAGGTTTTTTCAATCGATCTTTTCGGAAGGGAGGAGGTTTACGGGTATTATTTCAATATGCTCAGAGATTCAGCCTTCAGGATGGCACGTCGGGTGAAAAGTCAAAAGCAACCAGATCATCATGAAGCATATTATAAGGTAATTGAAGCCCTTGATGATTTCGAAGCTGCAGAAAGGCGCCCGGAAAACAACTACCCGGGAAGCGGATCCTTCAGTATCGTTGAAACAGAAGGTTCAGTGGGGTTTGAGCTGACCCATTCAGGACAGCCGGTCCACGTCGCTGTTTTTGCAAAGTAAGTGTGAGTAAGCACAGTCCGAAAAATTAACGAAATCTTAACAAAATTTGTGATTTTATGGTTTAGTAATCGAAGTACATTTGCCGGATGCAAAATATTAATACATTAAACGCTAAAGGCAATGGAAACTACAACTAAATCAAAACAGGCCGGCAAAACTGGGAAAGCTACCCGCACCGGAAATGAATTAAAGAACAAGAGTAA
>JBGSSA010000124.1:0-168390 GCA_041737295.1 Bacteroidales bacterium
TATTTCAAAGATAATAGTGTTAAAGCAGGGAGGTGCAAGCCCGACCCTGGCAGTTACACCCGGATCAGCACCGGTAAGCCCTGCATCAGGAACCACAACTTTCACCATTTCATCAAACATTGATTGGTCTGTAGTTGAAAGTTCAGACTGGTTAACAGCTGCAAAAACTGATGCAACCACGCTTACAGTCAGCTACGATGAAAATACAAGCGAAAATTCACGTACGGCCGGGATAACGCTTAGTGGTACAGGAGTAGTATCACAGTTAATTTCAATTATACAGGAAGGTGCAATCCCAAGCGCTTTCCAACATATATCCGAAAACCAAAAAATAAATGTTTATCCAAATCCGGTTTCCACTATAGCATGGATAACATATGACAAGGGCACAGTGGAATTAATTGAAATTTACGAACTCTCAGGAAGGTTGATTAACTCGCTGAAAAACACGAATAAAAACGGAGAGACAGAAATTGATTTTTCCGGCTTGAAATCCGGGCTTTATATTCTCCGCCTAATAGACAATGAAGGTAACATGTACCTTGGAAAGATTGTGAAGGATTAGGATGTTCCGTATTCGAGGATTTGTTGGCTGCTTCACAATTCATTGATACGGAGCCAATAACTTTAGAATTTACCCCCATAACTCCAACCGGCATTTTCCCGGAACGCCGGATATTCCGACGTTGATTCAAAATGATTATTTTTTATCTTTCCAATACAACCAACTATTCAAATTATAATCTATTTTCGGGAACCCATCCACACATACTGAAAACTGCCATGTCAAACAAATACTCCCTTAAAAAAGAAAAAATCAACATACTGTTATTGGAAGGCGTTCATAAAAGTGCCCCGGAATATTTCATGGCGAACGGTTATACAAATGTGCATTTGTTGCCTGATGCCCTTGAGGCTGAAGAACTTAATGACCGGATACGGAATGCCAATATAATCGGTATCCGCTCTCGTACTCAGCTCGATAAAGCAGCATTAAGCCATGCACATAAACTTTTTGCGATCGGTTGTTTCAGTATCGGTACAAATCAGGTAGACGGATATGCAGCTAAAATGATGGGTATACCCGTATTCAATGCACCGTTTTCGAACACACGTTCGGTTGCCGAGCTGGTTATTGCCGAATGTATCCTGATGATGCGTGATATTCCGGCAAAAAATGCAGCGGCTCACAGGGGACAATGGCTGAAATCTGCCAGTCATTCGTATGAAGTCAGGGGTAAAAATATCGGAATAGTGGGTTATGGACATATAGGTTCCCAGGTCTCTATCCTGGCTGAATCCATGGGTATGAACGTGTATTATTATGATATTGAAAAAAAACTCAGCCTTGGCAAAGCCGTGGCCTGCAATTCACTTGAACAATTGCTGGGAATATCCAATATCGTAACGCTGCACGTTCCCGAAACCAACCTGACCCGCAACATGATAGGCACAAAGGAATTGATGAGTATGCGGAAAGGGTCATACCTTGTAAATGCATCGAGGGGAAGTGTGGCAGACATACCCTCGCTGGCTGAAGCGCTGAGGTCGGGACATTTGCTGGGTGCTGCCCTTGACGTATTTCCAGAGGAGCCTGCCTCAAACAAAGACTCTTTTGTATCTGAACTGCAGCAATTCGATAATGTAATACTTTCACCCCATATCGGGGGGAGTACACGTGAAGCCCAGGAAAATATCGGGACTGAGGTGGCAGTGAAGCTCGTCAACTATAGCGATACAGGCTCCACAATCGGAGCAACCAACTTTGTGCAGGTTTCCCTGCAACCCAATCATAATGTGCAGCGCTTCCTGCATATTCATAAAAATGTTCCCGGAATGCTGAAAGAGGTGAATTACCTGTTTACTACAAAGGGCATTAACATTGCCGCAGAATATCTCCAGACCGATTCTGATATCGGATATGTAATTATTGATACAGACAGCAACCTGGACAAAAGCATTCTAAAAGAGTTGAGAGCAATTGAAGGGACTATCCGTTCCCGGATGCTATATTAAGACTGCCTCCTCCTTAATACATCACTTATGAAAACCTGTCCCCTTCTTTTTTGCTTTTTCTTGGCATCCGTTGTCTCAAATTTAAATGCCCAGTCAACCTCTTCGTCTTCTGAAATGAATGAAAGAATACGGCTTGTTGAAAACAGCCTGGCCGGCTGGGTGCAGACAGGTACCGGGGATACCTGGACATTGGTGGAACGAATGAGGAACTACAACATTAATGGCCTGAGTATTGCAGTAATACACAATTACAAGATTGAATGGGCCAAAGGATATGGACTTGCGGATGTATCGGAGCAGCGTCCCGTGACCGAAAATACACTTTTTCAGGCTGCATCCATAAGTAAGTCTTTGAACAGTGTTGGTATTCTCAAACTGGTGCAGGATAAAAAGCTGGATCTGAACACTGATATTAACAAGTACCTTATATCGTGGAAGTTTCCTTATGATATAGTAAGCAAGGGAAAGATCATCACACTGACCAATTTATTAAGTCACACCGGTGGACTATCTGTTTCAGGTTTTCCCGGTTATGAAAAAGGAGACAGAATTCCCACAATTCCCCAGATACTTGACGGGGCAGAACCTGCTAATACCAGTGCAGTAAGATCACTAAAGGAACCCGGCAGGGAAGTTATCTATTCCGGTGGCGGCACAACTATTTCGCAGCTGATTCTTTCCGATATAACAAAACAACCCTATGATGAATTCATGCAAGAAAATGTCCTGAATCCCCTGGGTATGTTCAGCAGCTCATTCACCCAACCTCCCCCGGCCTCTATGGAGAAAATTCTTGCTACCGGTTACCTGGCGGATGGGAAAGAAATCAACGGGAAATATCATATATATCCCGAACGGGCAGCAGCCGGATTATGGACTACCCCGTCAGATCTTTGCCGTTATATTATCGAGACGCAGCTTGCATTTAATGAGAAGTTATCCGGGGTGCTCACGCCGGAAATGACGAAAATAAGGCTGACTCCAATAATAGAGGATGCTGCGCTAGGAACCTTTGTAAATTCAAGGGTAACGGGCTCGTATAAATATTTCAACCACAACGGGGGAAACGCCGGTTTTTGCTGTACAGCAATCGGTTGTTTGAACAGCGGGGATGGAGTTGTCATCATGACCAATACCAATTCTGACAATAACGGAATTCTTGAAGAGATCGCCAATAGTATAGCAACCGTTTATCACTGGAAGGATTATTATATTCCTGAACAGAAGGAAGTGATTCATGTATCGCCGGATATTTTAATCCGGTATGCCGGCACTTATGATCTAGGCGGCAGAATAATAAAAATCAAAACAAGTCCTGAAGGATTACTGATAAACATAGTTGGCGATATTTACTTCAATATCCTTTTTACCTCTGAAAACGAGTTTTTCATAAAGGAAAAAAGGGGTTATCTCAAATTTCTTACGGATAGCGAATACAACGTCACCGGATTCATTTTCAACGGAATGACAGCAAACAAAATGACTACATGGTAGCGATTCACAGAAGAGAGGCAGCGAGTAATCCGGTCTCAGCCCTGCATTGATAACACGTTGTACCCAACATAATTTTCATCAATCTGCAAGGTATTTTGCAAGGGTATCAAACAACAATTGACGATTAAGGGGCTTTTGAATGTATTCATTACAACCTGACGAGAGAATGTTCCTTTTATCTTCTTCAAGGGCATACGCAGTTAAAGCAATAATCGGCACCTGGGGATAGAGTCCTTTTATTTTTTTTGTAGCTTCGATCCCGTCCATCTCAGGCATTTTTATATCCATAAGTATCAGATCAGGAAGATTGCCCGGAGAACAAAAATTTACTGCTTCAAAACCGTTAACTGCCCGGTAAACTTTCAATTGCATGTCCACTAATATTTCGTTGATCAACAGGAAATTATTGGTTTCATCTTCCGCAACAAGAATAGTTTTTCCGGGAGGGATCAATATCCCGGAATCTTTGAGATGATTTTTTTCATCACTTGGTACTGGCGTAACCGGATTGTATGGAAGCGTAAAGCTGAAAACAGAACCCTTTCCGAGCTCCGAGCTTAACATAATACTACCTCCCAGAAGTTCAACATAGCCTTTGGAAATGGAAAGACCAAGGCCGGTGCCTCCATATTTCCGGGTAGGTGAATTATCTACCTGTCTGAATCGTTCAAAAATAAGCTCTTTCATATCCTGTGGAATTCCTATGCCGGTATCCTTTACATAAAACTGGAGTTTATTGTCTGAAACCGTATATCCAAAACTTACTTCTCCTTTATGTGTATATTTCATTGCATTTTCCACCAGATTAACAAGAATTTGCATCAGCTTGACCGGGTCGGTATATACAAAGGCCAGTGTATCAGGCAATGAAGTCTGATAATTAAATTCAACTTCAGCGGATTTATGCGTGATACTAAATTGTTCATATACATTCAATAATAACTTATTTAAATCAGTTTCCGCTTCGCTGATCTTTTCCTGGCCTGCTTCTAACGACGCCAGGGATAGTATTCCTGAAATGATGGACAGCAATTGATTATTGCTTGCAAAAATGATATCCACAAATTCCTTTTTCTTCTCAGGGGTCAGTTCATACCTTCCCAATATGGTTGCAAATCCCACAATTGCATTCAAGGGTGTGCGGATTTCATGCGAAATATTGTTCAGAAAGGCTGTTTTCAGCCTGTCGCCTTCCTCAGCCTTTTCCTTGGAGTGAATCAATTCAATTTCAGCTCTTTTGCGCTCCGAGATATCAAATAATAAAGCAATAAAATAATCAACTTGCCCGTCTGAATGTCTTACACAACGAACCGACAAGCTGGTCCAGATAATTTCCCCATTTTTACAAATAAATCTCTTGTCAATATTATACCCATCGATTTCTCCTTTCACAACACGATCAAAATTTTCATAATCAAGATTCAGATCCTCCGGGTGGGTCAGTTCAGACCACGTTGTCAGCAGGAGTTCTTCTCGTGTGTATCCAAGCAAATCACAAAGGTGCTCATTGACTTCTATCCAGCCTTTGGTAGGAGAAGTTATAGAAATTCCGACTATAGAAGAATTAAAATAGCTTCTAAAACGAGCTTCGCTCTTTGATAACGCCTCTTCTGCCCGTTTGCGATAAGTGATATCGATATAAGTTCCTAAAATACCACTGATCTTACCATTAGAAGTGAACAGGGGGACCTTATTTGTAAGAAGTGTAATAGTATTTCCATCCGGCGTCGACTGGGATTCTTCGATATTGAACTTGGGCTTCCCGCTCCTGATGACATCCAAATCATCATTGCGATACAGATCTGCCTGTTCGCGCCAAACGAGCTGATAATCATTTTTCCCGATAATTTCCCTGGGCTCAATTAATCCTGCATCCTTTGCGAATATTGCATTGCAGCCCAGGTAAACCAGGTTAATATCCTTCCAGAAAACCCTGGCAGGAATCGCATTGAGTATCCCTTCAATAAGTCTATTTGAAATATCCAGATCCTCCTCCACCTTTTTTCGTTCTGTAATATCCTCAACAATACCATCATAAAAAATAATTTTACCCTCAGAATTACGTATTGCCTTAGCACTTTCTTTTACAAGGATTGCCTTACCATCCTTACGTATCCAGGTAGCTTCCAGGTTTCTTACCTCACCCTCTTTTTCGATTCGATCAATGAATGTATTCCGTTTATAGGAAGGGGCGTACCCAGCCACATTCAGATTTCTGGATGCCAGTTCTTCAAAGTTCTGAAAACCAAGCATCTTAATTAACGTCTTATTCGCCATCAGGATATCACCCTGCAAATTTGTTCTATAAAGGCCGGCTACTGCTTCATCATAAAGGATGCGGAATCTTTCTTCACTTTCCCGAAGTGCATTTTCAGCGTCCAATTTTTGTTTTAGAAACTTAGCTTTATTGAGCGAATTATTTATAGCGGGTCCCAAACGTGAAAGATTCTCCTTCAGGACATAATCATCTGCACCCGCCTTCATGCATTCTACGGCGACTTCTTCATTGATTGATCCTGTAACCAGGATAAATGGGATCAAAGGAGTATTTTCATTGCGAAAATTAAGGGCTGAGATACCATCAAAATCAGGGAGTTTGTAATCGGCAATAATAATATCAGGATTGAAAGTTGCTATACCCTCAACAAAATCTTTCCTGTTATCCACAAGCAGCTTTTCAAAAGCTATTTGACTTTTTTCTATCTCCCTCCAGATTAATTCAGCATCTGAAATAACATCTTCAAGAAATAATATTTTCAATAAACCTATCATGTTGTATTGGGGTCGGACCGAGCTAATACGCTAATAAACTGCTTGAAGAAGCCTCTAATTTACTGATTTTTGACCTTAAAAGCTTATTTTTAGATGAAAATATGTCAGTTTAAGACATTATATAATTGTCATCGCAACGGTATTGAATGTATTAGGTTATGTATTAGCACAAACTGAATTTCCTTATTAACCCATTTTCATGCCCTAAAACATAGGTTTAAGAGCTAAAACCGTGTATTTATTAACTTATAACGCTGAAATACAATAATATATCTCGGTCCGACCCCTAAATGTAAATGGTGAAATCATTAATGACATCCGGATTGAATGAGGTAAAGAAACCAAACAAGTGGAATGTATTATAAACAGGCCTTTTGCAATCGTCCTGTATTATTGCCTTACGTTGCATTCAGCCTCAACGAAGATGATAAGCATCTTATCTGAGATATGATCGTTAACATGCAACTGAATGAAAAATTTTTGTCACACCCTGATACAACAATAAATTTGCAGATCAATCGTCACCAACCGGTTGCTTTTTATGGCAGCAAGACGAATACTTACTATACAAAAAAATATATTGAATTACCGAATATTGAGGAGTTTTTTGTCGAAATAATCACTGAAGCATTCGTAGTTTATAACAAAGGGGAAACTGTGCTAAAAAACACAGGTAATACAGGCTTTTCAAATTATCCGCCCCTGATCTTTCTGGATAATATCCTGGTTAATAATGATGATCGGCTGTTAAAAATACCGCTAAACAAAATTGAAAGAGTTGAGGCAATTAAAAGTGGATATGTAGTAGGCAATATGAAATACAGTGGAATGGTGAGCATTTATTCAAAGAATAAAGATTTTGCCGGAATAGATCTGAACAAAAACAGCATGTTCTTCGCTTTTGATTTATTTTCGAATGAAAACTCCATCTACACTTTTGTGGAAAATTCTTACGATTCAAGGATTCCGGACCGGCGAAATCTTTTATACTGGAATCCGGATATTCAACTTTCTGTCGGTCAAAAAACCACTATCTCTTTTTATACATCAGACAACAAAGGTGACTATGTAGTATACATTTTCGGAAAAAATAAAGGGGTTGAAAAGGAGGTTTATGGCAAATGCTTTTTACGGTAAACTGTTCATCCATTGTTCGTTACACAAAATCAACACATGTCGCATACCGCAGTCCGGTAACAGTTATGGTAACTAATCAATCCTAATTCAACGAGAAAATTTTGTATTTTTATATGACATACTTTATCTGACAACTGTTAATTTACAGATTTTGATAATGCAAATAACCACCCTAATATTATGCACTCTTGTTCTGATTGCAACTGGCTTGCCTTTGATCAACTCGGCAGCCTGGTGGATTAGAATATTAGATTTCCCAAGACCGCTGGATCATATTTTCTACTCCAGGGAATTTGGATTATTAACCCTTAAGAAACTTGAAGATTTTGGATCAGACCATTTTCCCCTTCTTATTGGGTTACATTATGAACCAGATGATGATAATATAGAAGGTCTGGAAAATACAAGTGCAGTTGAGGAAGCGGAGGTGGAAGAAAAAATTGAAGAGGGAAAGAAGGAAAGTTCTGATTAAACAAGCAATGAAAAATATTTTTATTTCGATAATGGTTCTTATTTCTGGGATGATTACTGCTCAGGAATGTAAAATTGATTTGCATTCATTGGCACAACCAGATATAAATATGACACAACTAAACAAGTTTGGACAGAGTAGACTATTTAAGATAGTATTAACCGATGGTTTTGATACTATAGCCAACAAAGACATAATTGCCCAGCTATCCCAATGGTTTATAAATCAGGACTCCAAAATTAACATAGTAAATTTTAACGATGTTAATAAGGTAGAGGAGAATTGCCATTACCTGATTATTGGGTTAACCCGTAATCTAAAAGATCTGTCTGTTTTTGATCTGCCTGTAAAAATTTACGATAATAAATGTACCCTTGGAACAATAGAACTTACAGATAATGATGATGCTATAACAATAATTAACGAAAAGGCACAATGTTCAGCTGTAATTGGCAATTCATATGCAGTCTTAAGAAGTATGTCATTTGGACGTTTCATGGGATTATATGATTATTATATACTCAAAAATAATAAAATGAGCTACCTGGGTAAATTGAAGGAAAATAAATTTATACCCGATAGTCTTGTGGATTTAGCTCTCATACGGGATGTAAACTATTCCCAAAAAATTCATAATAATTATATAGAAGCCTTTTTTTCTTGTAAATATAAGACTATTAGTCAGTTTCAAAGTTCAATTGATGCTTTAATAGAATCGTTTAATGATTTCTGCAGGATTTATAAAGTAAAGAAACCAGCTCAAAAACTGAAATTCTTTATTCATTGGGATCAATTAGAAATAAATTTAGTCAGTGGTGACCCAAAACCTGGCTCTACTGGAGGATTAGTAATTGACAGTTTAATTCATACAGTGGGAATGGATATAGAATTATTATCACATGAAGGTGTTCATTTTATTTTCAATTATAATTTGAGGAGTCCAAATTCATTTTTTAACGAAGGTATTCCCTCCTCATTTGCGTTATTTCAACATCCTGAGCGGATTACGAGCGATTGTAAATTAATTCAGGATAATTTAGAAATAATAGATTTAATAACTGGAAAAACTGAATTCTGGAAGGGCCCATATAAAAATGGACAATGTCTATCCTATCCGATATCAGGACTATTTGTAAAATTTCTGATTGATAATTATGGTATCGATAAGTTAAAGAGATTTTATCAATATACTGACATACCGGAAGGTTTTAGGTCTGTTTATAATTTAGAACTCCCCATACTAGCTTCAGATTGGCGAAATTATGTACTGAAAAATATTGAATAATTACTGTGCTCGTTGTAACAAATACATTTAAAAAAATGAAAAATATAACATTAATATTCATAGCAATAGTGCTCTTTTTCATGTCTTTAAATAGTAATGCAGTAAATAATAGGTCTCCAAAGGCAAAAGGCTTTAATATTGAAAAAGACCTGCTGCTGGCACAATTTGATTGCAAAACTGATGTAGATGACCTTCATACTGTTGCAGCCCTGGTTACTTTATTGTCTGATTCCGCTTTTTCAAAAATACATTATCATGCAGTTGCTGGCACATATGGGATTCAGGAAGGGTTATATGTTCCACCCAATGATTTATTTCAGCTTGCCTTTGGAGACAATTGGACAGATGCAAACGCAAACTTCAAAAAGGCTGTTGAACATGTTAAAAACATAGTAAAATCAACTCTTGAAAATCAAGGTGATATTTGGATTGCTGAGGCAGGTCAATCTGATTTTTCAGCTGAACTTGTAAGAAATATTCAAGTTGATCTGCCTGATTTGAATATCGCCCAACGTATTCATATCGTTCAACATAGCCATTGGAATGAAGAAGTTACCTCACCTGAGAACCTGCATTTCGTTAAACTTAATACGGACTATCTGAAAATTCCTGATGGTAATGAAGCAGGTAACGGTACTCCGGGATTTCGTACACCTGGATATACCGGCTGGAAAAATAAAATTACGGACCCCGGATTAATTGAAATATGGAAGTTGGCTATTGCATTAGGGAACAACTATAATGGTAAAGAAGGGCGTTACAAAAACGAGGCAATTTCATCAGGTGGATTGGACTTCTCAGACCTTTCTGAAACTTGTTGGATTTTGGGAATACAAGACATTAGGGATACAGAACATTTTTTTAATCTTTATTCTCATTAAAACACAACAATGCCTTTGCAAACACTTCAATGGTATTTATGTCAACTGAACCATTTGAGCACTGACATTCCATAATTTTTCGGCAATCCCCATATCGTTAGCTTGAGGTGCTGTAGGGATCGGATGTGAATTGAAGAAATATTTCCCCATAATTCCTTCAACTTCGGGTGAAGATGCAAGATAGACAGATGTTTCTGCTCCCTTTGTCGCTGACCGCCCCAGGAGTGGCATCAATGTGCTGATGAGTAAGGCTATGAACTTCCCGTTATTCTTCGCGAAACCAGTCGAAACAAAACCGGGATGCAATGAATTGGCAGTTACATCGGTTCCCTGAAGATAGCGGGCCAGTTCATTTGTAAACAGGATATTAGCGAGTTTGGAATTATTATACGCCATGGAACTATAGTGCCGTTCGCCCTGAAGGTTATCGAACTCGATTTTACCTGAGGCATGCGCATCTGATGAAACATTTATTATCCGTGCATGGCCAATGGCTTTGATCACATCAAGGAGCAAATTTGTCAGAAGAAACCCGGCGAGATGATTCACAGCAAAAGTCATTTCTATGCCATCAATACTTAGTTGCCGATTCATAAAGAAACCACCTGCATTGTTTATCAGTACATGAAGTTGAGAGTATTTGGCTCTGAACTCATCAGCAAGTTTCCGGACATCCTGCAGAGAAGACAAATCTGCCAGCAGTGAGTCCACTTTCATATTTCCGGTAGCTGAGCGTATCTCTTCAACAATTTGTGAGGCTTTTTGAGCGTTTCGCCATACAATTATGACATTCGCACCCATGCGGGCAAGTGCAAGAGCAGTACTTTTCCCGATTCCGTTTGTACCCCCTGTGACAAGGCAAATTTTATCGTGCATATGATGCTTATTGGGGTCGGACCGAGCTAATTAATTAATATACTGATAGATGAAATCATTTATTATTGATTTTTTATCCTTAGAAGGCTATTTTTAGAAGAAAATATGTCAATTTAAGACAATATAAATGATCATCATACCCCAAATCTAATAGAACTTTCGCTTATGGTCAAACTTGCAGTTAAATTTCGGCCTTATAGTCCACTTTTCGTGCCCAAAAACCTAGGTTTAAGAGCCAAAATTCTCACATTTTTTAACTTATAAGGCTGGTATACAATACTAAATCTCGGTCCGACCCAAAACAACCAATTATACCTCGGTCCTTGCAGATTTCACTACCGCTAAAGCCGGTGTCAGCAGGGACAAATATTTTAAAAAATGGATGGCATATCCTTAATTATCAATATTTAATAGATTTTTCCTATATTTAATATTTTAGTTAACCTAGTTGTGCAATAGGCACAAAGATATTAGAGTTGCTAGTCAATAAACTAAAAATAAAATCAATGAGTGAAATTAATTTATTCTTTAAATATTCAGGAACAAAGAAATTTTCTTTCCTGATGCTATTCTTCTTGATTGGTATAACAACAATTTCATTAGTAAATGCTCAAATAACAAGCCCTAGAGAGATTATTCCTTTTGATGATAATTGGCGTTTTTGGTTAGGCGATGACCCTTCGGCCAAACAGATAAACTTCGATGACAGCAATTGGCGCATCCTGAGTGTTCCGCACGACTGGAGTATCGAAGCTCCCATCAATCCACCACCGGATGGTGAGGCGATTGGAGGTTTTTTCTCGCATGGAATCGGCTGGTATCGAAAAAACTTTACATATCAGGACTCCACTAAAAAGGTAGTTGTAGAGTTTGATGGAGTTTATATGAACAGCGATGTATGGATCAATGGGCACTTTCTTGGACGTCGACCTTACGGTTTTATCGGTTTTCGCTACGATCTGACTGAATACCTGAAAAAAGACGGCACAGCCAATGTGCTGGCAGTTCGTGTCGATGATTCAGCAGAACCGTCTGTTCGTTGGTATGCCGGTTCCGGAATCTACCGGCATGTGCGTTTAATCACAACAGGCTATACTCATTTCCGGCTCGATGGCGGTGTCAGTATCACTACTCCCGAAGTTTCTGCCGAAAAGGCAGTTGTTAAGGCGGATTATATAATCGATCCTAATTTCTTTACAGATAACGAGTTACAGGCATGGAAAAAGGATCCATGGAACGTAAAACCACAAAGTAAAGATTTCACTTTGCGTAGTACAATACTGGATTCAAATGGTAAAATTGTTGAAAGTATAGAGTCTATACTCACCCTTCAAAGTATGCACCCGGGGCAATCTGCCACTCAAAAACTCACTGTGAATCAACCTCGCTTATGGTCCGATAAAACCCCTGAATTATACCAAATACGCAGCACACTGATGCTCGAAGGTCGCACCCTCGACGAGACTGTCACAACGTTTGGCATCCGCGATCTTAAATATGATCCCGACAAAGGACTATTCATTAACGGTAAGTCCACCAAGCTCAAGGGTGTCTGCCTGCACCAGGATGCTGGTTCCTTTGGTAATGCTGTGCCAATTGCAATCTGGGCATATCGCCTCGGTCTGCTAAAAGAGATGGGTTGCAATGCTATCCGCCCGAGTCATCACCCATTTGCTCCTGAGTTTTACGATCTATGCGACCAACTTGGCTTTTACGTTTTTGATGAAGCTTTTGATGAGTGGACACGCGACTGGACACTCAACTTCACTGAAAACAACCGTGGAAAAGCAAAATATGGTTATCACCTTTATTTTAACCAGTGGTATGAGACCGACTTACGCGCCATGTTGCGACGCGACCGAAATCATCCGAGTGTAATTCTCTACAGCATCGGCAACGAGATTCCCGATCAATTCAATGACGATGGCTGGAAGCTTGCAAAAAAACTGATGGACATCTGTCACGAAGAAGATCCTACACGACTGGCTACCTCAGCCTGTGACCAGTCTTATGTGTCCTCGCGCAACGGTTTCATGGATGTACTTGACATCGCTGGATATAACTATATCGACCGTCTTTACAAAGATAGCACTTATATACCCGAACGAAGGCGCTTCCCCAAACGCCTCATTCTGGGAACTGAAACTGGCAGACAAATCCATTACTGGCTTGGCGTTCGCGATAATGACTACGTCATTGGTGACTTTATTTGGACTGGTATTGATTATTTGGGAGAAACACGCAAATTCCCCAGTCGTGGCAGTAGTTCCGGCTTAATAGACATTGCCGGAGGAAAAAAGTTTGGATTTTATCAACGGGCTGCCTACTGGCGTGAAGATCCGGTGTTACAGCTATTCGTAGTCACTGGTGAAAAAACAAATAATGCCTGGCAATCGCAGTCGGCAGAGCTTAAATGGAACTGGCCGACAAAAAAAACCGTGACAGTTAGGGTTACTTCCAATTGCGATGAAGTTGAATTGTTTCTCAACAAACGTTCACTGGGGCGAAAGGCTGTATCCCATAATCTTTACACGAACGATTGGGAACACGTCAGCTATAAACCGGGAGAGCTTAAAGCAGTTGGTTATCTAAAAGGCCGTCAAGTAGTTTCTTCAAAACTGCTTACCACGGGCCCGGCAACGAAACTCCAACTCACACCGCTTTCCATACCGGTCGTAAGTGATATCCAATTATTCGAAATCACCACGGTCGACAAAGACGGCTTGAATGTGATTGATACACCTGCTGCAGTAACCGTGAATGTTGAAGGTGCAGGCCGTTTTGTTGGCATTGACTCCGGAGATCTGGTTTATGACGGCTTGTTTAAAACCAACAAACGCAACACTTATCAGGGGCGTCTTTTTATTGCGGTACTGCGAACTGCTCCGGATGGAGAAATTCGAATTACCGCTTCTGCCACAGGGCTTTCACCCGCCATAATAAATGCGAAATAATAAATTTTCTCATGAAAGTTAAATTTATCTATTCAGTTAAGTTTAAATATTAACTCATAAAATGAATAAAATTGCAGAGCAGGGTTTTAGCGTCAAAAAGGTAGGACTATCAAATAAAATTACATCTACTATTATGACGGAGGGAAATCTTCTTACTGTCGATTACAATTCGCCAACCGGTTCAGATGCAGAGTGGAAAGTTTATTTCTGATAAACAATTGCAAATACTAAGAAAACTAATCTATGAAAGCAAAGAAAACAGCTTTTTTCTTCTCCTTTTTCATTTTTGCTTTTAATTCAGTAAGCGCCCAAAAAACTGAAGTGCAATATTTGTCAGGACTTGACAAGGATCATACAGTTCAATGGGATTTCTTTTGTACACATGGTATGAATAGCAACAAATGGAGCAAGATTGCTGTCCCTTCAAACTGGGAGTTGCAGGGTTTTGGCACATATATCTATGGGAACACCGATATGGATGCCAATGAAAAAGGACTATATAAATACGAGTTTTCTGTTTCCAAAAACTGGACAAAGAAAAGGGTTTACATTGTTTTCGAGGGGTCGATGACAGATACTGAGGTGAAAATCAACGGAAAGTCAGCAGGTGAAATCCATCAGGGAGCATTCTACCGTTTTAAATACGATATCACCGACCTGCTCAATTTCGAAGGGTCAAACCTATTGGAAGTAACAGTATACAAAGAATCATCGAACGATAGTATCAACAGGGCTGAACGAAAATCTGACTACTGGGTATTTGGTGGTATTTTCCGTCCGGTTTACCTGGAAGTATTACCGGAGCAATTTATTGATCATGTTGCCATTGATGCCAAAGCAGATGGTTCATTCTATATGGACGTTTATACTGCAGGTACAATTAAAGCAAAAACCGTTAAAGCTCAATTGCAAACATTAGATGGAAAACCATTCGGATTGGTTATGGTTGCTGATATTGATCATACTGAGGATAAAACCATCCTTAAAGGGTCGTTTAAAAACCCCGCTTTGTGGAACCCCGAATTTCCCAACATTTACCAGGCCGTAGTAACAATTAATGAAGGGAAGAAAGTTATTCATCAAATGACTCAGAAATTTGGATTCCGCACTATAGAACTAAAAGAAAGTGATGGAATATATGTAAATGGTCAGAAAATAATGTTCAGGGGAGTTTGTCGTCATACTTTCTGGCCCTCATCTGGCCGAACAAGCAGCAAAAAACTTGCCATTGAAGATGTTAACCTGATGAAAGACATGAATATGAATGCTGTCAGGATGAGCCATTATCCGCCCGACCAGTATTTCTTGGATGTTTGCGACTCAATGGGTTTATTTGTCATAGATGAACTGGCAGGTTGGCAAAAGTTTTACGATACGCCTACCGCAAGAAGACTTGTAAAACAGACAGTTGAACGCGACGTTAACCATCCATGCATTGTTTTATGGGCAAACGGCAATGAAGGTGGATTCAATAAAAATGTTAGAGAAGATTATGCACTTTACGACCCTCAAAAAAGAACTGTTATTGAACCCTGGTCAATTGTAAATGGAACAAATACAAAACATTACCCTAAATACAACTATGTAGAAAATGCCTTAAATAATGAGAAGGAGATTTTTTTTCCAACTGAATTTTTACATGGATTGTTTGATGGAGGCCATGGTGCTGGGCTTGATGAGCAATGGAGCCTGATGATGACTAAACCCATGTCTGCCGGTGCATTTCTATGGGTATTTGCAGATGAAGGCGTTGAACGCAGGGATATAAATGATTCTATCGACACCAAAGGGAATGCCGCTCCCGATGGCATACTTGGCCCTTATCATGAAAAGGAAGGTAGCTTTTACACGGTAAAAGAAATATGGTCGCCAGTTCATTTTAAGGAAACGGCTATTAATTCGGGTTTCAATAGAAAATTCGAGGTTACCAACCGGTTTTTATACACCAATTTAAAGCAATGTACCTACTCTTATGAATTGGTAAAGTATGGGAAGACCTTCCTAAAATTCGAAACTGAAAAGCAAAGCGGAAATATTCAGTCTCCTGATATAGCTGTTGGTAATAGCGGATTCCTTACCCTGAATCTTCCTTCCGACTGGAATAATTATGATGTACTTTATGTTACTGCAAACGACCAATATGGCCGTCATATAAATACTTGGTCGTGGAATATTACCCAACCCAATGACATTGTTGCACGATTGGTAAAGACGAATCAGGATAAAGTAACCACTTCAGAACACGACAGCCTTTTAGTACTTTCTTCAGGAAAAATCGAGGTAACTTACAATAAGAAAACCGGTTTAATTGAAGGTGTAAAAAATAATAACAATGCGATTTCTATCAGCAATGGAATTCAATTCGCAGGTTTCTCTACCACGTTAAAGGAGATTAAGCATTACCCCCAGGAGAATAAATATGTAGTTGAGCTTACGTACGATAGCGCCTGTCATGCCAAATGGACTATGCTGCCTGGCGGATGGTTGCAACTCGATTACGATTATCGTCCGAGTGGGTTAATGAATTTTGCTGGAATAACGCTCTCCTACCCCGAAGCCCTTGTTAAAGGAGCGACCCTTCTGGCAGATGGGCCTTTTCATGTTTGGAAAAATCGTTTAAAAGGTGTACAGTTTGGTCTTTTCAACAAACCATATAACAACACAATTACAGGACAAACCTGGGATTACCCTGAATTTAAAGGCTATTACTCCAATTTTTATGCTGTAGAGTTGCAAACCACGGAGTTGCCAATCACAGTCGTTTCGGCAACCAGTGATTTGTTCCTTCATCTGTTTACACCTGAGCCAGCCAAATATTCCAAAGGAGTAATAGGAACCATGAACCCACCTTTTCCCGCTGGCAATATTTCATTTTTGCATGGAATAAGTGGCATTGGAACAAAGTTTTCATCGGCAGAAGAAGAAGGAGCTCAGGGACAGAAAAATAGTTATACTGGTAAAACTTTGAACGGAATGCTATTTTTTAGGTTCGGGGAATAATAAACAAAAAACATAGACCAATAAAGAAATCCTTTGTCTGTGCCGGTCAGCTTTACAATAAAGGGACAGCCTATAAATGCAAACGTTGTAAGTAATGGCAAATGTACAGTCACTTTCATTTATTGAAATGCTACATCTTTGGTAGATAGAATTCGGGCATGGTTGAATTCAAAGATAATACCCTTTCTGCACCGGCAACAGCCCGCGGAAATCAAACACTTTTTTATGTTACTTGTTGCTGTTATCGAACAATTTAACACCAACAATTATGGCTGACATTATTCACCGTAGGTATCAGGTCACCTGCAACCCAGGTCTATAAAGCGCTTTCAACAATAAACGGTCTCACCCATTGGTGGACTGAGGAGGTTGAAGGTGATGAGAGGATCGGAGGAAAGATAGCATTCACTTTTCGCTCGGAAACCGGAGAGATAAAGGGAAGAATAGTTATGGAAGTGCTCGAATTAAATCCTGAAATTTATGTACGGTGGCGCTGCAAAGAGGGACCTGCTGAATGGATTGGAACCGATATTAGCTTTCAATTATCACAGCATGACAACCAGACCATTATACTTTTCGGTCACAGAAACTGGCGTGAAGTTGTTGAATTTACAGCTCACTGCAGCATGAAGTGGGCAGTGTTCCTCTTAAGCCTCCGGGAATATGTTGAAACAGGAAAAGGAAAACCCCAACCTCATGATTTGAAAATTGATAACTGGAATTAACACACCCTACCTTACTTGGGAACGTTATGGTGAAACAAACGGTCTTAAAGCCCTCTTTTCGTGCCCAAAAACATATGTTTAAGGGCTAAAATTCGCACATTTATTAACTTAATACGCTTATTTTCTATACTTTATCTCGGTCCGACCCTAAATAACAAATCAAGCAGAAAATTGGAGCCAAAGAAACAAAGGCTTTAAAATAAAAAAAGTAGATTTGTATAGCTACTTTAAAAATAAAGAAAATTCTTTTCGGAAACAGCACCTTTTGATGCGGCAAATTTGGTTCGCCATATAAGGTCATATTGTACGGCTTTTTTATTTACCAGCGTTTTCCCATTACGGATGAATGAAATATGAAAATAATTAAATCGTATTTTTTGGTTATTCCTCTGATCCTTTTTAATCTGAGTAGTTGTAAAAGATCATTCGTGAGAGATAATTATCCTTCCGGTTCCATGGAGTATCCTGACAGAGCTATTACTCAGAGGGCATCGAGCTACGACAGGGATTGGAAGAACGGGAATGCAGATGCCCGAAATCTTGATCCGGGACAAACACGGATACTCGATGACCTGAAAGGTCCCGGACGGATCACCCACATCTGGTTTACTGCATTCGGTAATGAACGTGGATTTCCAAGATCCGCTGTGATCAGGATCTATTGGGACAGCAGTGAAAAACCCGCGGTAGAAGTTCCATTAGGTGATTTTTTTGCGGCCGGACACGGTATGCAGGTAGATATTAATAGTACCCGGATATCCACTTCTTCATTCGGCAGGGCTTACAATTCCTATTGGGCCATGCCGTTCAGAAAATCAGCCCGGATAACGCTAACGAATGAATCAACAACAGAATCCATGGGCTTGTATTGGTACATTGAATGGGAAAAAAGGGAAATTCCTGAGGATGTTCCTTATTTTTATGCACAGTATCGTCAGGAGAATCCGGTTAAACCAGGTAGTGATTATCTGATTGCCGATATCAAAGGAAAAGGACATTATGCAGGTACAGTACTTTCGGTAAGGGCAAGCCATCCCGGTTGGTTTGGGGAAGGTGATGACCGGTTTTATGTAGATGGGGATACAATTCCAACCCTTCACGGAACCGGGACTGAGGATTATTTTAATGACGCATGGGCATTCCGGGTAGTTAACAGGCCCAATTATGGAGTTTCTATCTGGGAAGGAATGAACGCCGGCAGCCATATAACTGCTTACAAATGGCATGTAACAGATCCTGTTTTTTTTGAAAACTCTCTTAAATTTACCATTGAGCACAAAGGGAATTTATTTTTTGAGAACAATAGCCTTGCAAAGGCCTATACAGACAAACGCCCTGATTTTTTCTCATCGGTTGCATTCTGGTATCAGCAGGGGGAACCCAACCCGTTTCCTGAACTCCCCCCTGTGAGTGAAAGGATGCCACTTTTTGAACTTATCCAGGTGGATGAAATCCCTGCGGAAAAATTGCCTCCTAATGTACATTTGCATGAAGATATATCTTATACAAACAAGAAGGGTTTGCAATTTATTCCGCACCATGAAGGAGAGTTTTTATTATTGCCATTTGAAATTCCAGAAAGTGGAAATTATCTTGTATATATTCGCGTATGGCCTCGCGGGGATGGCGGCATTTATGATTTTTCATTAGATGATCAGCAATTGAGAAAAGGGAACGATCTTTTTCAGGAACATCATTTTGTTGCTGACTTAAAACTTGGGCATATGCATGATCTCAAGAAAGGTAAACATACTATCAGGGCTATCTACAGAGGGACCTCAAACCCAGGATCACCCGGATGTCTTTTTGTGGATGCAATTGTTCTTGAACCTATGGGCGATCTCGAGAAATTAAAGACAAAATGAAAAGCACACACCAACTTTCCCGGGACGCAGTGTCATCGAATTATTCCCGCCAGGACCATTACGATCTGATCATTATTGGCTCAGGATTAAGCGGACTGTCATCCGGATTAATGTGGTTAAAGAATACCACCGGGATGAAAACTCTTATCATTGAAAAGAACAGCTACCCCGGAGGATACAGTACTTCCTACGAAAAAGGAGGTTATGTTTTTGAAACTACCCAGCTATTCCCTGATATTATTGATATTCTGGAATACCTTGAAATTGATTTACCGCTGAAGAGATATGAGAAAAACTTTATGCGAAGACTTGTCGTTGACGGTGATCATATAGAACAATACCTGATTCCTTCCGGATCCGAGAATTTTACCCGGTACCTTGTGGAGAAATTTCCTGCTGATGCTGAAAAAATTTCAGCCCTTATGAAATATTCTGTAGATCTTTTTAAACAGGTAAGAAAACTGAAGGTCAATGCTACCCTAAAAGATACCCTGGCAACTCCGTTTAAGGCGCCGAAAGTTATTGCAAACCTGAATCGCACATACTCCGGTTTACTCGATAAATTCAATATTACAAATCCGAGGTTAAGAGAGGTGATGGAAACATTTACTTCTTTTTCCGGGGTTCCCTCCAGCCGTGCTTCTGCAATTTTCGCAACCGGGGCAATGCTCTCATCCATGACCAGGTGCTTCCGACCTTTTGGTTTTTTCGATGAGTATCCTGCTAAATTGGCTGAAAAGTTTCAGTTATCAGGTGGTGAAATACTTTTTAATGCTGAAGTCGGGAAAATAGCTGTGAAAGCTGGCGCTGTGTCGGGAGTGGTGCTGAAAGGTGAAAACACGTTCATAACTGCCGACAAGGTGATCACAACAGTTGATCCTATGCTGGCAATGCGCCATTTACTGGGAGATGAGCATCTCCCTGAAAAATATATTAAAAAACTTGAAAACACCATCATGTCTCCTTCGTCAGTTAATGTTGCCCTTGGACTTGATGATCGGATTAATCTGGCGGAACTTGATCTCGATTATCCTTACAATGTAGTCTCTACAGGACTAGGAACAGCTGAAAGACTATTTGATGCATTTCTGGCAGGAAATCATGGATTTTCAAAAGATTGTTTTCATGCCGCGGTCATCTGTCCTTCGCTGACCACGAAAACTAAAAATACAATAACCATTCGAAGTACACCCTGGGCCCTAAATGGATGGAAAGCTCTACGCGAAAGCAACTATGAAAAGTATCAGGCAGAAAAGGAAAAATGGGCAGACTTCCTGATTGATATCGCAGAGAAGTATTTTATACCCGGTCTCAAAAAACATATTGTATTAAAGGATATAGCCACCCCTGCAACCTATGCCCGTTTTTCAGGCTCTCCAACCGGCAGCATTTATGATATGGCTTCACTGGTTACACAATTCGGACCAAAACGCCTGCCTATGAAAACCCCTGTTAAAAACCTCTATCAACCAAAATTTGCCCATGGTTTGTATGGCACCATGATGAATGGAGTGCAGGTGGTAGATTTGTTGCTTAACAGGAAATTTAATAATGGGAATTCATTATTTATTCCTGATCATTCAGCTAACGTAAAGACCTGATGATTGACCGGTTGCTTCAAAATTTCCATAAATTGATGCTTAATTGCCGGGGTACGTGATTAGATAGTTAAAGACTTACTTTATATAACTTTTCTATATGGCAAAAATTCTGGTACTTGGCGCAGGAATATCGGGTCATACAGCTGCGGCATTTCTTAAAAAGAAGCTCGGCCCGGCCCATCAGGTAGTTGTTGTAAGCCCATCAGCATACTATCAGTGGGTTCCTTCCAATATATGGGTTGGTGTAGGAAAGATGGCTATAGATCAGGTCAGGTTTAAGTTACGTCCCGTCTATGACCGATGGAAAATCGAGTTTAAACAGGCAAAAGCCACGCGCGTTTTCCCTGAAGGAGGTTCCGGATCAGAACGGCCATTTGTGACCATTGAATATACCGATGAATCCCGAAAGGGAGAAACTGAGAATATCGATTACGATTACCTCGTAAATGCCACAGGGCCAAAATTGAATTTTGAGGCCACCGAAGGCCTTGGACCTGGAAAGTTTACTCATTCGGTGTGTTCCTGCAATCATGCCGTGGAAACATGGAACGCTTTAAAGGAGTGTTTCACACGCATGGAAAAAGGAGAAAAGATTCGCTTTCTGATTGGTACCGGTCATCCGACAGCAACATGCCAGGGGGCCGCATTCGAATACGCACTCAATGTAGCACACCAGATCAGGGAGCGTGGATTGCAGGATAATGCTGAAATTACCTGGATATCCAATGAATATGAACTGGGTGATTTTGGAATGGGGGGTGCTTTTATTAAACGCGGAGGATATATCACTCCAACCAAAGTATTCAGTGAATCAATTTTTGCCGAATATGGAATACGCTGGATCAAGAGAGCCGGAGTTATTAAGGTAGAAGAAGGCATTGCAAATTACGAAACCCTGGATGGTGAATTTAAATCCGTAGCCTTCGATTTTGCCATGCTCATTCCCGCCTTTGCAGGTGTTGGGTTAAAAGCCTATAATAAAACCGGCGATGAAATAACGAACCAGTTATTTGCACCCAGCGGTTTCATGAAAGTGGATGCCGACTATTCAGCTAAGGCATTCGAAGATTGGTGTGTTGAGGATTGGCCTTCAACCTATCAAAGTCCTGCTTTTTCAAATATTTTTGCAACGGGTATAGCATTTGCACCTCCTCATCAGATTTCCAAACCCATGAAGAGCCCGAATGGAACCCTGATCACACCTGCTCCTCCCCGCACAGGAATGCCTTCTGGTGTAATTGGTAAAATAGTAGCATTAAATATAGTAGAACTAATTAAATCAAAGCGGACAGAGCTCAGACATAAAGCTTCCATGGGACAAATGGGTGCTGCTTGTGTAGTATCTGCCGGATATGGAATGATAAAAGGCAACGCGGCTACAATGACCGTTTACCCGATTGTTCCAAATTGGCAGAAATACCCGCAGTGGGGCCGCGACATCAGCTATACAGTTGGAGAAGCCGGATTAGCCGGCCACTGGATTAAGATATTTCTGCATTACATGTTTATACATAAAGCCAAAGGCTATCCTTTCTGGTGGCTGATTCCAGAATAATTCACTTTATCATGAAATAACCAAAAAGACATAAGAATATGGCTAAAAATATTGTAAGGGGATATTATGACGAATCATACCCGCCGCTGCCTACAAAATCAACTCATTTCTGGCGTAAAAACCTGATCTGGCAGGCTTTTCGCTTTGTCGTCCTAAACCTGAAAATTATGCGTATTATTGTTGGCGGACATACATGAGCAAATAATTCCGGGTATCCTATTGTCTACCTTGCCTCTTCCGCATTATATTCATAGCGCATAAATAACCTGCGTAAATTACCCCGGAGAATCCCCCTCCGATTTTTCCCCACGCAGATGCAAAATGAAGATTGTCAGGAAGTACTGAGGTGTCAACCGCCTTTCGGGATGGCGTTTGTGCAAAGCCATAAACCGCCCCGCCGGGATTAAGTGTGTAACGCCTGAGTGTGGAAGGTGTACCTACCTCATAGTATTCAATGATATTTCCAATTCCGGGGATCAGTTTTTCAAGTCTTTCTATGAAAGCTAACGCCACCTGTTCCTTTTTGGCAATATAAGCTTTCCTGTCAAGGCCATCCCAATCCTCCAGGTAATCGATGCAGCAAATGGTACCGACACTTTTCCCTGACGGGGCCAGCTTTGAATCAAGCTGGCTGTAGTCGACAAAAGTGAAGTTACGCGATGTGAAATCATTCCTGTTGTTGAAGAGTATTTCTTTCTGAGATTTTATGGCACTATCATAAACAAATGTTGAATAATCGTTGTATCCCAGCTCCCTGACCGGCCTGTTAAACCCAAGATACAGTGTAAGCAGCGATGCCCCCGTTTGTTGGTGCTGCAATTCATTTTTCAATTCGTTGCCCTGTTTTTCCGGTAAAAGCGCTGCAACATTAAGCATGGCCGTATTGGCAATTATTTCATCTGCCAGAGCCTCAATAAGACCGGCACCGGGAGTATTCTTTCTTTTGTACAGAACGCCTGTAACGTGGCCATTTTCAATTTTAATAGCGGTAACAAGATGATTTAAAAGAACTTCTCCGCCATGATTCCGGATAAAACCTGCAAGATGATCTGATAACTTTTGCGAACCACCCTTGATAAAGCTGGCCCCTCCTGTGAAATAACTTCCCTGGGAAATCGAGTAATATGCCAGTGAAAGAGAGTAAGGATCGTCGTGAAAATATCCAAGATTCCCAAGCAGGATAAGCTTCAGGTCCTCGCTGGATATAATTGAATCAAGAAATTCTCCCACACTTTGATCCTGCATTTCACTTTCAAAAACTCTCTTTTTGGGTTTCAGAATCTGGTCGAAATACGCTTTAATACCCTCGGTCTCCCCGGGAAAAAGCCCGGCCAATCTTGCTATGGCTACCTCAGGATCATGTGGTATGGTAACATCAACACGGCCATTTACAAACCTGTAAAAATCAGGTATTCGAATAAACTCCACATTCCCGAATACATCCAGGTCGTTGAATATCTTTGTCTTCATATCCCCCGGTGCGGGACCATACATCTCATGCAATCCCACTTCAAGAGTGAAATCACCTCTTTCAAAGGTAGTTGCATATCCGCCCGGACGATCATGCTGTTCAATCAGAAGCACTTTTTTTCCCTCCCTTGAAAGTTTTGCCCCTGCTGTCAATCCGCCAAGTCCGGCACCGATGATGATGATGTCATATTTCATGAATAGGATATCTTTTGAATTCTTTTGATCTGTCAAACAGGTATCTGTATGTAATGTATTCTTTTACAGGTATGCATCCAACGGCCATGAATGTTTTTCTCATTTTAGGATTAAAATCCGCAACCCAGGAGAATTCAATTTCCGCATAATGCGGTTTTTTCATGAAAACCCCTGACAGGTTATGTATAAATGCCGATTCAATTCCAAGGTTTTGATACTTGGGTATGACACCCATCAGGAGACCTTTTGCCCGTGTTATTGTGTTTCTTTTTTTTAACCACAGAAACCTAAGCATATCCACTAACCCAAGTTTTCCGTGCAAGTGCTTCAGGATCTGGTTGAGGTCAGGGAACATAAGAAATATCCCGATCGGCTTCCCTTCAAAATAGGCAAACCAGATGAACTCTTCATCTAAAATAGCCCTGGCCTTTTTCAGCGTTGCCCTTATATATCCCGGTTCCAGCGGTTCAAAATGTTCTTTAAATGAGGCCCATGCTTCATTGAACACCTCTGCAAAGTCTTTTGTGTATTTCTCCTCTTCTCTCCATGTAAAATGCCGGAAATCATATCCTGGTTTTTGGAGTATCCATTCAGCAATTTTCTTTAGCCTTTCCGGTAATGGTTTTGTGATATTAAGATGAAATCCTTCCATTTTGTAATAAACCTGAAATCCGTAGGATTCGAATAAACTCCGGTAATAGGGCTGGTTATAAGGGACATCGAAAGAAGGATGTGTGAATCCGTTTACAAGCAATCCCCAGTATTTATCTGTCTCTCCAAAATTAATGGGCCCATCCATTGCATCCATTCCTTTTGCTTTCAACCATTCCTTCGCCGTGTCAAAAAGGAAAAATGCAGCGTCCTTATCCTCGATGCATTCAAAAAAACCGATACCCCCGGTAGGTTGTTCATAGGAATCTGACAGGTTAAAATTGATAAAAGCCGCTATCCGGCCAATCAGTGCCCCGGTATGGTCAGTAAGGACCCACCTTTCAACGATTCCATGCTTGAAATATGTATTTACGCGGGGATCAAATATTCCTTTTATATCATTATCGAGAGGACACACCCAGGTTCTGTCTTTCCTGTTGATTATCCGGGCCACATCAAGAAACATTTCTTCCGTTTTCCTGTCAGTAACGCTATGCAGTTTCATTAGATTAATAGTATTGGAAAGGTAACTGTACAATAGCGCGATTATTTCATATAAATTTGTGAAATCAGGTCTTTGTATTTATTCTGGATAAATTGCCGCTTAAGCTTCAATGTTGGTGATAATTCACCTGTTGCCGGCGTCCATTCATCCTGAACAAGCCTGAACCGGTTGAGTCTTTCAGAAGGGTTTAACTTCCTGTTAAGGGTTTCAATTTCAGCAGAGAAGAATGACTGAACTGCAGCTTGCTGAATAAGTTCCTTTTTATCTGAGAACGCAATTTTATAAAATTCCTTCCAATCCTCGAAATACTTAAAATTAGGTGATATCAATGCACTGGCGAACTTTTCATGCTCCCCGATGACCATAATCTGGTCTATTATGGGCGATTCTTTAAAAACATTTTCAATTAGTTGAGGAGCAATGAATTTTCCATTCGAGAGTTTGAATATTTCTTTTTTTCTATCGGTCACCATAAGGAATTTTCCATCTTCGACATATCCTATGTCTCCTGTTCGAAACCACCCATCTTTATCAAACGCCAGTTTTGTAAGCTCAGTATCCTTGTAGTAGCCGGGAGTGACATTGGGCCCCCTGCATAGTATTTCTCCGTCCCCGGCAATTTTGATTTCAACTCCTTCTATCACAGTTCCAACAGATCCAAGCCTTACATTCCCTTTTTCAGTCCTGTTGATTGTGATAATTGGAGAAGTTTCCGTCAGACCATACATATTTATTATTTTAATCCCTGCAGCCCAGAATATCCGTTCAAGTCTCGATTGAAGACTGGCCCCCCCGCATCCGGCTATTCTTACATTGCCACCCAGTGCCTGGCGCCATTTGCTGAAAATAAGGGTATCCGCGATTTTCAGTTTTCTTTCATACAGCCATCCGTTTTCGCCAAAGGGTTTGTACTTCAATCCGAGATCAACAGCCCAAAAGAAGATCTTTTTCTTAATGCCCTCAAGCTTATTGCCTTTTGAAATGATGGCATCATAAAATTTCTCGATCACCCTTGGAACTGCATCAAAACCGTCCGCTTTTATATCAGCCATGTTTGCGGCTATTGATCCCATGTTTTCAGCATAATAAATACTGGCACCGCTATACTGGGTCTGGTAATTTCCAAGCCTTCCTCCTACATGGCATAAAGGCAATATACTGAGAAATTTATCACCCGGTTTGAGGTTGAAGACTGAAGAAGCAGACAAGAAATTACTAACCATATTCCTGTGGGTGAGTATTACTCCTTTGGCTTTACCCGTTGTTCCTGATGTATAGATAAGTGATGCAAAATCATCAGGAGTGATTGAACTTTTTATCCCTTCAACTGCCTTGTTGTGCTTCAGGGAGTTTTGCTTTCCGGCTTCAAGAATTGACATCCAGTTTTTTACCCCGTCAATTTCATCGAAAGTGTATATCTCAACGTGTTGACCGGAAGCTTCAACTGCAGAATTCACAGTGCCATACAATTTTTTATCGGATACAAGGATTAGTTTTGCCTCGCTATGGCTGATAATATATTGATATTCTGCAATGTTGAGAGAAGTAAATACCGGCACGTGAATAACTCCGATCATCGACATTCCCATATCTGCGATGTTCCATTCGGGGCGGTTGTTCGATACGGTAATAATCTTATCACCCTTTGTTAAACCCAAATTTAACAGGCCATAACTGAAGTTATAGGAGAAATCAAGATAATCGCCTGAACTGTATTTTACCCATACTCCATTCCTCTTGCCGCAGAGAGCATCTTCTTTCATGAAGTGCTCTTTGTACCTGCTAAGCAGATCAAACGTCCGTTCTACATTCATAAATTCTTTTTCATTCCTAAAGTTAAAAATATATCCGTTTGTTTTCAATATCCATTACAGAGAATGTTCTGCTCCACGGTCGTCAGGAGGAATAACGGCGCGGTCTTTGTCAATTAGGCTGCATCCTTTTTTGGGATGCCAATGTATGTGGAGCGTCATAAAATGAGGAAGTTACAATAATTCTGATATCCCCCCGAGAATACTTAACGATAACAACGTATTTCTCCCTTGTATCATTGGTTTTAGCACAATACCCAAATATAACAAAATGAAAACACCCTGCAAGACCCCCATCCTATTTTGTCCGGATCATCAGTATTGGTTATGCTATTACTGAACATTATAGTGATTGTCGGTGTTTTTGACTAATAAGAATATTACATGGAAATATCACTTAAAATTTATTGGGAATGAATACTAAGAAAACAATTGTTGTTGTGGGTGCCACAGGAGCTCAGGGCGGTGGACTGCTGCACGCCATTCTGAACGACCCGGATCATGAGTTTAATGTTCGGGCTGTTACACGCGATGTGAGTACAGATAAAGCAAAGGAATTGGCGAGGCTTGGGGCTGATGTTGTGGCAGCCGATGTGGATGACCCGGAAAGTCTGAAAAAAGCCTTTCAGGGAGCCTATGGTGCTTTTTGCGTCACTTTTTTCTGGAACCATTTTTCTCCGGACAAGGAGAAAGAGCAGGCCAAGGCAATGGCCAAAGCATCCAAATATGCCGGGATCAAGCATGTAATATGGTCTACGCTCGACGATACGCGAAATTTTATTCCCCTCACAGACGATCGAATGCCAACACTCATGGGAAAATATAAAGTACCCCATTTTGATGCTAAAGGAGAGGCCAATCAGTATTTTACTGATCTTGGACTGCCCGTTACCATGCTGAACACAGTTTTTTACTGGGACAATTTTCTTTATTTTGGGTTGGGCCCCAAAAAGGGTCCTGATGGTAAACTGGCGATCACATTGCCAATGGGCGATAAGAAACTCCCCGGAATTGCCGCGGTTGATATTGGCAAAAGCGCGCTGGGAATCTTTAAAGCCGGGAATAAGTATATCGGAAAAACCGTGGGCATTGCCGGGGAACACCTCACCGGAAAACAGATTTCAGCTGGATTTACCCGGGTTCTGGGCAAGGAAGTAGTTTACAATGAAATATCGCCTGAAGTGTATCGCGGTTTTGGATTCCCGGGTGCCGAGGACATGGGGAATATGTTCCAGTTTAAGAGGGATTTTGAGAAGGAATACTGTAAATCCAGGGATGTTGAACTGACAAGGACATTGAACCCTTCCCTGCTTACTTTTGATAAGTGGCTCGATCAAAATAAGAAATTGATACCCCTTGAATAAACAGAGCCTTACAAATCCTCCGGGATTCATCATGATGTTTTAAGGAAAACAGGCAGTTACAGTATAGCAATGTAACTGCCTTTTTTTGGGATACAAGTTGGCAGAATTTATAACTTTACGTGTATTATTATGGCTTGTAGTGTATTATTTCTAAACACAAAAATTCAGGGGTATGATCAGGAGAAATTTATTCATGGGATTCGTGTTATCGATCCTATTATGTCAAGTCAGTATGGCTCAGACTAACCCGACAAGCATCCGCCATATGGTTGTTTTTAAACTGAAACACCCTGCCGGTTCAGCGGAGGAACAGAAATTCTTAAGTGCTCTTATGAAACTTGATGAAATTCCGGGTGTGGAAAATTTTGAATTAATGAAACAAATAAGTAAAAAAAATAAATTTGACTTTGGCCTGACCATGGAGTTCGCAAATCAGCATGCCTATGATCAGTACAACATTCATCCCGACCATGTGGCTTTTGTGCAAAACCTGTGGGGTAAGGAAGTGGCAGATTTTCTGGAAATTGATTTCGAGCTGTTGAAAAAATAAATCCCAACCTTTGTAACAGAATCAATATGTATCGAATAGTATTCCTCAGTATTATTCTTTCCTTTTTCCTGGCAGGAATGACAAATTCATCTGAAATTTTCAGGCAGTTGAAATCCGGTGAACAGGATGAATCAATAAACCCTGACGAACAGATCATCTACACGTTATTTTCTGACGGAAAATCAGGTTACAGGATAGCGATTGATAGCGAAGCATCGGAATCTGAGATTTGGTCTGCCAAAGAATTGCAGCATTGGCTTAAAGAAATCAGCGGAATTGAATTGCCAATTTCTACAATTGATCAGCCTTATAGCGGACCCCAGATCATACTGGGCTATAATATACTGGTCAAACAAAAAACAGGGGCAGTGGCTCCGGCAGATATGGACGAATCATTTCATTATTGTAATGTGGATCATGATATTTTGATCTATGGCGGGAAAAAACGCGGTTCGATGTACGGTGTCATGGCATTTCTCGAAAATGAATTTGGCTGCAGGTGGTATACACCCACCGTAAGTGTTATACCAAAAAGGAATGAAAAGACTTTCAGTTCGTTTGACCATTCAGAAGCGCCAGGAATAAGGGTTCGCAATGATTTCTATTATGAAGCATTTGATTCGATATGGGCAGCAAGAAACAGGATGAACGGCACGCTGCGTTCCAGGCAGCAACCCGGTGGCGTTGAAGGTTATTGGGGGGTCCATACTTTTTATCCGTTGATGCCTCCGTCTGAATTTTTCGCGGGACATCCGGAATACTATAGCCTGATTGACAATATACGAACCTATAAAAAAGCGCAGCTATGCCTTTCCAATCCTGACGTGTTGAAAATAGTAACCGAAAGAATCAGGAAACGGATTCGTGAGAATCCGGATTACCTCATTTACGACGTATCTCAAAATGACTGGGGTAATCCTTGTCAATGCAGTAAATGTCAGAAGATTGTAAAACAGGAAGAAAGTGAATCCGGTATTGTTATCTGGTTTGTAAATCAGGTTGCCGCGGCCATTGAAAAAGAATTTCCGGATAAGTTTATTGGTACCCTGGCCTATACATACACCCGTAAACCCTGTAAGACAATTCGTCCGCGCAAAAATGTTGTTGTCCGGTTATGCAGTATCGAATGCTGCTTCTCTCATGATATCAAATCCTGCCAACGGAACCAGGCGTTCCTGGCAGATCTGGAGGGTTGGTCTGCATTGACACCCAACCTGTATATCTGGGATTATGTTGTATTTTTTCAGCATTACCTGATGCCTTATCCGAATATGTATGTATTGCAGCCTAATATCAAAACTTTCCGCGACAATCATGCAATCGGCGTTATGGAACAGGGTGCATACCAGAGCCGCGGAGGCGAATTTTCCGAACTGAGGTCTTATCTTATCTCCCGGTTACTCTGGAACCCCGACTGCAACGTTGAAGATATTATCAATGATTTTATGTCAGGGTACTATGGGAGGGCAGGGAGATATATCCGCGAATATTTCGATTTATTATATGGGAGGCGCACACCGGAGACACATCTGCACATCGACAATAGCATATATAAACAGTTTTCGGCCGAGGATGCCATATTCTCAGGCGATTTTCTCAAAGAGGCAACCCGGATATTTACCCTTGCAGGGAACGTTGCAGACAATGAAACGGTATTGCGCAGGGTGGAAATGGCTTCCATGCCTGTATTGTATCTGAATTGCAGGTTAGATCCGGTGGGTGCACGAAACGACGGAACCTATAAGAAATTCCGAAAGATAGCTGAACGCGAAAATATTACCCATTACGCCGAATGGGGTGAGGAAGCAGACCGAGAAGTGTTCCATCAACGGATTGAAGGAAACCAATCATTTCTGAAGGAGTGATCAATTATTGATCCGTTCCCTTCTCCTTGAAATCAGTTTTTCAATTTCAACTGCGAAAAATACAAGTGATGAAAGAACGCCAACAACAACAAATTCTTTCAGGGTCAGCGCTTCAGTCTGAAAAATGGGATTCATAGCCGGTACATAAGTTATGATAACCTGCAATGCCAGCGCAAGGACGACTGATGCAATGAGTAATTTGTTTGAGAAAATTCCGGAACCAAAAAAGGACCGTTTATCAGAACGGATTGCCAATACATGTCCCATCTGGGATAAACAAAGTACATTAAACACGATTGTTTGCCAGTGTAATCCGTTGTTTATCGCCCAGGCCTGGGATGCCAACGTGATAAATGCCATAAGCAGACCTACCCATATCATGTGCAGCCCTCTCCCGTTTGCAAAAATACTTTGCTGAGGGGGTCGCGGAGGTCGTTTCATTATGTCTTTTTCCGCTTTCTCAAACGACAATGAAATAGCCGGCAATCCATCTGTAACCAGGTTAATCCACAAAATATGAATGGGCAACAATGCGACCGGCAATCCAAAAATCGGACCCAGCAATAATGTCCAAATTTCGCCGGAATTGGTTGTCATTAAGTATTTTATGAATTTGAGGATGTTGTCGTAAACTCTCCTGCCTTCTTTAACAGCTTTTATTATGGTAGAAAAATTGTCATCCAGCAAAATCATATGAGCGGCTTCCTTTGAAACATCGGTTCCCGTAATTCCCATGGCAATGCCAATGTTTGCCCTTTTAAGCGAAGGCGCATCATTTACCCCATCCCCGGTCATTGCAATAAAGTGTCCTTTTTGTTGCAATGCCTTAACAATCTGAAGTTTCTGATCCGGGGAAACCCGGGCATATACTTTTATTTGCTCCACCGTTGACGAAAACTTCTCTTCATCCATAGCGGCCAGTTGCTGCCCTGTGATGACTATGTCATTTTCTCCGCCAAGTATCCCTATCCGCTGGGCTATAGTTGTGGCGGTAATCGGATGGTCGCCCGTGATCATGACCGGAACGATTCCTGCTGTCCTGCATTGCAAAACAGCGTCAAATACCTCTTCCCTGGGAGGATCGATGATACCTGCCAATCCTATAAAGTGCATCCCTGACTCATGAATTTCACTAACCGGATTTTCAGGCAACTCATCCCAGTACCGGCAGGCAAAACCAAGGACCCGGTGACCTGCGTATGCCATTTCATCCACCCTTGACCGGAGCATGGGAACATCTGTTTTCGCACATCGTTCCAGAATAATATCCGGGGCACCTTTTGTTAAGGAAACAAACCTGCCGTTATGCTTATGGAAGGTTGTCATCAGTTTCCTTTCCGAATCAAAAGCAATTTCTGAGAGCCTTGGCCAGACATCCGGCTGAATATTCTGTTCCAGGGCAACCTCAAGCAACGCCACTTCGGTGCTGTCGCCCTTGATTTTTTTATCCTTATCCTGAAAAGCATCATTGTTTAGCGCGAATGTATGCAGCAATAAAAGGGCATCTTCGTTTTGCCGGTCAAATATATATTCGTTTCTGTCATATAACTTTCCGTTTACAAAAATCTGTTCAACGTGCATTTTGTTCTTGGTGAGGGTACCGGTCTTATCCGTGCATATGTAAGAAACCGATCCCAGGGTTTCAACTGCAGGAAGTTTTCTGATAAGGCTATTCAGTTTTATCATCCGTTTCGCGGCGAGCGCGAGGGAGATTGTAATGACGGCAGGCAGGGCTTCAGGTATCGCTGCAACTGCCAATGAAATGCTGGTGAGTACCATTTTTATTAAATCCTCTCCCCGTATCCATCCTGCCACAAAAAATACAATACATAGAATTAATACCACCAGAGAAAGTTTCTTGCCAAAAGAGGCCATACGCTGCTGCAAGGGGGTGAGGACTTCCTCTTCCTGTAACATTTTGGCGATCCGGCCCAACTCCGTTTGCATGCCTGTTGCGACCACTATGCCCCTTCCCCTGCCATAGGTAACGAAAGTACCCTTGAATGCCATGTTCTTTCTGTCGCCTACGGAGAGATTTTCTGTATCAATGGGATGCGTAATTTTTTCTACAGGGAGGGATTCTCCCGTAAGAGCCGCCTCCTCAATTTTCAGATTAATTGATTCTATGATTCTCAGGTCTGCAGGGATAGAATTTCCCGCCTCGAGCAATACAACATCACCCGGTACAAGTTCCGGGGCCGGAAGCTTAACTATAGCCCCATCACGCAACACCCTGGTTTCCGCGACAGCCATTTGCTTCAGCGCCTGCATGGCTTTTTCCGCACGGTATTCCTGGATGAATCCAACCACAGCATTGAGCACTACTATGACCAGGATTACGATTGTATCGGTAATATCCCCGATTATCCCGGATATAACTGCCGCTGCCATCAGTATTATGATCATCAGATCTTTAAACTGTGACAGAAATATCCGGATCATGCTTTTCTTTTTGCCTTCGTCGAGTTCATTGCGGCCGGCCTCTAATAATTTATCCCTGGCAGCAGAAGTTAGTAACCCATCCTGATTTGTTCCAAGCGATTCAAAAGTTTCCTGAGTACTTAAACGGTACCAATTCATTGCTAAAAAGCTTTAATTAAAATTATTGCAACCACAATACTTCCGGCTGTGACAAGGGCAACTGTAACAACACGATGCTGCATTATCTCCTTAACCCTGTGGCCAAGTTTTATGGCCATAATTGCAAGAAAATAATATTTTGCTCCCTGGCTGATCAGGGTGGCAATACACACCATAAAAATGTTAATACCAAATACTCCTGCCGAAATTGAAAATATTTTATAGGGGACAGGCATCAGGGATGCCACAAACAATATCCAAAAATCCCACTTTTCATAGTAATGCTGGATTTTATAATATGACACCTCCGAGAATCCTGGAATATTATCAAAAAGAAAATGAGCAATGCGTGTAAACTCTCCATCAGCGTTAAGCCATGCAAAATATCCGATTGAATACCCTGCAATTGCTCCCGCCATGGTCCCCAGTGTTCCAAGCAATGCATACCTGTAGGCCTTTTTGATGTTCAGCAAGGTTAATGTCAGAAAAAAAAGTGGTGTTGGCAACGGTAAAAATGAAGCATCGGCAAAGGCACAAAAGAACAATGCCCACCCGCTCCATTTTGTGGTTGCCCAATGCATAAACCTCCTTTTTATTTCAATGATCCAGTTCTTCATAAAGCCATATTAATTGGAAAAATCCTTCAATCATATTGCCGCCATGGCAGGATGAAGAAGACATAATTGACAGGATTTTACTATTCCTGTGTGTTAACAAATCTGAAAGACGAATGAGACTATGATGCGTATCCTGATTCAGGAAAGACACCGAAGACTATGAATTGTCAGGAGGGAGCCAAATGGAATAGTATACGCTGGTGGGTAAGCGGAATGCATGCAATAAGAGCGTATTGCATTCGGTATATAAAATCTGATCGGAATTTGATAGCATAAATAGTGAAACATCCAATTCGGAAGAACATTCAGAATTGCAGCTTGCACATGAATTGGGGTAATTTGCCGTGCTTTCTGTTTTGGCCGTTTCGTGATTGGAGCATTTAGCAATATCCTGCCCTGCAAAAAGAAATATAAACAGGCATATCAATACTGAAAAGGATATTTTATAAATGGATTTCATAACACTGCAAATTTACTAAAAGCAGCGACTTCCCTGGAAAATTTTAGAAATATTAACTTATTTACGATCTTCAAGGGTTCTGTATCCAAGCGTTCACCATAGTTAATCCTTTTCAAATTTTTCATCCAGAATACTTTTCAACTCTTCGGGCTGCTGTTTTTTATCAAATAGATAATTTTCCATAACAAGATAATCCATTTCGGTGCGGATAAAGCAGCGGTATGCTTCGTCGGGTGTGCAAACAATGGGTTCTCCCCTTACATTGAAGCTCGTATTTACCAGTACGCTGCACCCTGTAAGTTTTTTAAATTCCTGCAGAAGTGTCCAGAATGGAAAATTTGTTGCCCTGTTCACCGTTTGTATGCGGGCAGAGAAATCAATATGCGTAATGGCGGGCAATTCTGACCTCACCTGGTAAAGCCTGTCCATTATCATGCTTTGGTCACTTTGCGGAAACTGGCAGATTTCATCCTTTACCCTGGTTACAAGCAACATATAAGGAGAAGCCGTTCCCAGGTAAAAAAAGTCAGCTGCATCTTCTTCAGGAACAGCAGGTGCAAAGGGCCGGAATCCTTCACGGAACTTGATTTTTAGATTCATTCGTTTTTGCATTTCAGGGTTGCGGGCATCTCCCAGAATGCTACGGTTACCCAGCGCCCGCGGGCCAAATTCCATTCTTCCCTGGAACCATCCAACCACATTTCCGGCCTCAATAAACTGTGCTACCCGGGCGGCCAGAGTCGTCATCTCACTCACTCTGTTGTAGGCTGCATTATAGCGGGTTGCAACTTTCATGATTTCCTTTTCCGAAAATTCAGGCCCCAGGTAAGCTCCCTGCATTCCATCAGGAGCATCCGGTATCCGGGGTTTATCAAGTAGTATGTGCCACACAGCCAGTGCGGCCCCCAGGGAACCCCCGGCATCCCCTGCTGCCGGCTGAATCCAAATATTTTCGAATATTCCTTTTTCGAGCAGTTTACCGTTTGCGACACAATTTAGGGCCACACCTCCTGCCAGTGTGATGTTTTTACACCCGGTAATAAGTTTGGTGGTCCATGCTAGTTTTAAAATGATTTCTTCGGTAACCAGCTGTATGGCCAAAGCCATGTTCATATAATCCTGTAAAATTTCACCTTCGGGATGCCTTGGTTTTATTTTGAAAAGCTTTTCCCATTTACGGTCATAAGTCATCCGCAGCCCGGTGGCGTATCGGAAATATTCCATGTTCAATAGTACAGAACCATCATTCCTGATATCGACAAGTTGTTCCTTAATTATTTTTACAAAATCTTTGGTCTGCACTGAATCAGCGTTTCCATAGGGCGCAAGTCCCATAAGCTTGTATTCGCCACTGTTTACTTTAAAACCGCAATAATAAGTAAAGGCAGAATAAAGTAGTCCGATGGAATGGGGGAAATGTAATTCCTTTAGCAGGGTAATTGTGTTATTTTTTCCAACAGAGATCGTGGTAGTCGCCCATTCTCCGACACCGTCTATAGTCAGAATGGCGGCCTCTTCAAATGGTGAAGGATAAAATGCACTTGCAGCATGTGAAAGATGATGCTCCGTAAAATACATTTTTGCTTTTCCAAGCCCCAGCGAATTAAGTTCCCGGCATAAGGTCCTTCGCATAAATAGTTTTTCCTTTATCCATACAGGCATCGCTGCAACAAAACTTACAAGCCCTTTAGGTGCAAAAGCATGGTAGGTTTCAAGAAGCCGCTCGAATTTTATAAATGGTTTTTCGTAAAAGACAACGGCAGTGATAGATCCGTGATCAATATTTCCTTCATTTATAACATATTTTATTGCATTGGCAGGGAAAGAAGCATCCTGCTTTTTTCGTGTAAACCGTTCTTCCTGTGCAGCGGCAATTATCCGCCCATCGGCAATAAGTGTGGCAGCACTGTCGTGATAATACGCGGATATTCCCAGAATCCAGGTTTCCAATTTTGCTTAGAATATGGAATAAATGAAAGGAGCAAGAGCCGATCCGCCTGCAAAAACGATTAATAATCCCAGGAGCAGTAACAGGGTTATCAATGGCAGCAGCCAGAATTTTTTTCTCGTTTTCATGAATCCCCAGAGTTCGCGAAGAAATTCCATACGTGAAAGCTTTAAAACATCTGATTTAAATTAGTTGCGCCGAATTTTATATTCCGATCCGTAAACACGGAAGAAGTTGATTTTTTGAATTCCTTTAATCTCAGCCTGTCTGAACCTCCAATCTTCCTGAAAATGGCCACCGGAATAATGATCACAATAAATAAGAACGAAAGAATGATCCTTGAAGTAATGTATCCCAGCCAAATGGATAAATTGAACCAGCAAAAAGCAAATGGCCGGAAGATTTTTGGTGCGGCAAGATCAAGAAACAACGTTGCAGCCGCAATTTTGTAAAATACGTCTGACCCGGCAATTAAGCCAGCCAGAACGAAAAGTAATGCCAGTACTATTCCTGCTTCAGAACATTGTTTCGGAGATATTTGCACCATGAAGTTTAGATTTTATAACCGGAACTGATAGGAGTTGCAGGTGTTATAATAATTACAGAACAATGCTGAGCGTAAAAATAGCATTTTACTTACAACTTTATACCACTCTGTGTAAAAACTCATACGGAATTACACGTTTAGCATTATTCGTATAGTGCTGGATATGTGATTTATATGATATTAATGAAATATTAACTAATTATTATGGCTTCGTTTATCCAATATTAATCCTATTATTAATAGGAGCCCGTTTTCTTTATAGCAGAGCATAGGCTGTGTGAGGCGTCATCCGGCAGGCTGTGATATGAGCCATTGGATCAGGAATATTGGTGTAGCTATGAATACTATTAAAATTAGAGTTATGAAGATCAGTTTAAGAACGGGGTTATTTTTTTTGCTCCTTGCCCTGGCCACAGTGAGTTTCAAATCCTGTAATGTTGCCCATGACCATACCAAAGATCCGGTAGATTATGTCAATCCATACATTGGAAATATCAGCCATTTGCTGGTACCGACCTTCCCAACGATTCATTTACCAAACAGTTTTTTACGGGTATATCCCGAACGGGATGATTTTACCGGAGATCTTTTAAAGGGGTTGCCCCTGGTTGTGACCAGTCACCGTGGAAGCTCGGCGTTTAACCTGAGTCCGTTCCAGGGAGATAAAAATGAAATAATTCCCATTATTTCCTATAGCTACGATCGGGAAAAACTAACACCTTATTCTTATTCAGTTTATCTTGACGAACTACAAACAGAAGTCCGTTTTGGTCTGTCGCACCAGTCCGCAATGTATGAAATTGGTTTCACACGGGAAGAACCCGTTTACCTGGTGTTTAACTCCCGGAATGGCGGAATGAAATGGGATGGAGATGCTCTTTCAGGGTATCAGTATCTTGAAAACAATACCCGTGTTTTCCTCTACATGAAGCCGGAACAAATACCCGAAAATATTTTGGTTCTGAAAGAAAAAGGATTAACAAACGGAACGGAAGCATTGGGTAAAAATGCCTGCCTGGTGCTGGAATTTGGCAAAAAAACAAAAACAGTTCGTTTACGCTATGGTATTTCATTCATCGATGCCGAGCAGGCCAAAAAAAACCTGATCCGCGAGATTCAGGATTATGATCTAAAAACACTACAGGACAATGGGCGTCAAACATGGAATGAATCGCTGGGGAAGATTGCTGTAACCGGTAGTTCAGAAACTGAAAAGTCCGTATTTTATACTTCTTTCTACCGGACCTTCGAACGGCCTGTCTGCATTTCAGAAGACGGTCACTATTTCAGCGCATTCGATGGCAAGGTACACAATGACAACGGAATCCCGTTTTATACCGACGACTGGATATGGGATTCCTACCGGGCCCACCACCCCTTGCGCGTATTGATTGACCCTACGAAAGAAGAAAACATCCTGCATTCGTTTATGGAAATGTCAGGACAAATGGAACGCAACTGGTGGCCGACTTTTCCTGAAATAACCGGAGACAGCCGCCGTATGAATTCAAACCACGGTGTAGCTTCAGTCCTTGATGCCTATCGTAAGGGCTTGAAAGGCTTTGATCTGGAAAGAGCATATGAGGCCTGCAAAGCGGGAATTACTGAAAAGACACTGGCTCCCTGGTCCGGAAAACCTGCCGGAGAACTTGACCGGTTTTACAAGGAGAAGGGTTATATACCAGCCCTGAAAGCAGGAGAAAATGAAACCATACCTGAGGTTCACGTGTTTGAGCGCCGCCAGCCGGTCGCCGTGACACTCGGCACCTCATACGATGAATGGTGTTTATCGCAGATTGCTAAAGAGTTGGGAAAAACATCAGATTATGCCAATTTCCTGAAAGGCTCTTTCAATTACCGTAACCTTTTTAATCCCGAAACCGGCTTTTTTCATCCAAAAGACGGTGACGGAAAGTTTCTGGAGCCGTTTGATTATGTTTTTTCAGGGGGATTGGGAGCCCGGGGAACGTACGGAGAAAATAATGCCTGGATTTATCGCTGGGATGTTCAGCACAACATTGCTGATCTGATCGAACTGATGGGGGGCAATGCGCAGTTCATCACTAATCTGGATGCCATGTTTTCCGAACCTTTGGGCCGTGGAAAATATGAATTTTACGCACAGCTTCCTGATCAGACCGGGAATGTCGGACAATTCTCGATGTCAAATGAGCCGGCATTGCATATACCGTATCTGTACAATTATGCGGGACAACCGTGGAAAACCCAGAAACGTATCCGCAAATTGCTCTGCGAATGGTTTCGAAATGATTTGATGGGCGTTCCCGGAGATGAAGATGGGGGTGGAATGACTGCATTCGTCGTGTTTTCATATATGGGATTTTATCCGGTAACTCCGGGCATGCCTGTTTACAATATTGGAAGTCCTGTATTTGATGATATCAGAATTGATTTGGGGAATGGCAAATACTTTGAAGTTGAGGCTGTCAATAATTCTTCTGAAAATAAATACATCCAGTCCGCTACGTTAAACGGAAAGCCCTGGGAAAAGCCATGGTTCAATCATTCCGATTTGATTGCAGGAGGGAAACTAATGCTTCAAATGGGACCTGAGGCAAATCGAAACTGGGGAAGTTCTGTGAAAAATGTGCCCCCTTCATCAGAGAAAAGTAAATAGTTATTTTAAATAAAGGCTGAAAGCAATCATTAAGATATTGTTAATTAATGACCTGGATAAATCTGGAGAATGATATAGCTATTAGACGTCTGTACTATACAAATTTTTATACATTTACCTTACAAAAACTCTTTGGTGAAGTTCCTGCTTATTATATTGCTATTTGTACTGTACGGATTAAATGCCAATAGCCAGGATGGAGTTATTTCGGGATTGTTCTTCTCATCACATGAAGTTATACAGGATAAAAGAACTTCCCTGAATCTTACCCCAAGCCGGCCGTTTGAATTTTCCAACGGATTTTCACTTGAATTTGATGCGGAATTCAGGAGAGGAGATGGGTATTATGGATATATTTTCAGAATTATTGGCGACAAAAAAACCAACATCGACCTCATTTCCAGTCAGTCAACCTCACCTAATTTTTATCTGGTACTTAAAGATAAAGTACTTTTTTCATTCAACTGGACCGATATTCCGGATGGAGGATTCGATCGCTGGATAAAAATTAAAATCAACGTAAATATCCTGGAATCAAAAATATCGGTAAGTTTTAACGGCAACAAACATGAGGCAGATATCAGCGAAATTGCAACTCTGAGAAATTTTGAAATGATATTCGGAGCCTGCCGGAATAACTTATTTGTAAATACAGATGTTGCGCCCATGTCAGTAAAAGACATTCGGATTTTTGACGCCAAAAATAAACTGTTAAATGAATGGATCCTTTCAAAGCATAATCAATCTGTGGTATATGACGAAATTAAGCATGAAAAGGCGACTATAATAAACCCGAATTGGATTATCGACTCGCATGTGAAATGGCAAAAGGTAAAGGATTTGAAAATAATTAACCTGCTTGGGATAACCTATGATGAGGAAAACAGGCGTTTGATTTTTGTTGATAACCATGCAGTATACATTCTTTCAAATGAAAGTTCAACTCTTGATACAATCGAATTTGCAGGAGGATCCCCCTATCTGGCCATGGGGAATCAAATCCTGTATAACAGGTTTACCAACGAGATATGGTCTTATGATTTTAAAAGACAAGACATCAGTAAATTCAGCTTTGTCACAAAGAAATGGTCGTCTGAGGGAAGAGCAACCGATGAACCCGCCTTCTGGCATCACAATAGATTTATCTCACCGTTTGACTCATCGCTGACAACTCTTTTAGGTTACGGATTTTATACCTATAAAAGCATCGTCAATCATTATAATGCAAATCTTAATGCATGGGATAAAATTGACCGTTCCGAACAGATTCAACCCCGATACATGAGTGCAGCCGGGTTCGCGAGCAAAAATGAAATGTTGGTCTTTGGCGGTTACGGAAGTAAATCGGGGAGACAGGAATTATCACCCGAGCATTATTATGATTTATATTCTTTTAGCCTGTCAGACTATTCTTTTAAAAAGCTCTGGACACTCGCAACGCCTTCGAGACATTTTGTACCCTGCGAGGCCCTGATTACTGATCAAAAGACAGGGAATTTCTATACACTTATTTATAACAACACAAATTATGCTACTTTCCTGCACCTTGCAAAATTCGATATAAGCAAAAACAGTTATCAGCTCTATAATGATTCCATTCCCTATGATTTCCTCGATATAAAGTCGTGGAGTTCACTATTTCTGGACAGGAAAGCCCAGAAGTTGATCGCAGTTACCTCACACGAGTCTGATATTTCACTTTATTCCATTACATATCCTCCCCTGGTGCTGGAAGAAATTTATCAAAAAATTCCGGCAAAGGGAAATTGGCTTTATTGGCTCACCGGCATTTTACTTACAGGCATATTAGGCGGATTGATCCTCCTGCTATTTAGAAAGAAGAAATCAGTGGTTAAAAAAGATCACCACAGCCAAAAACTGGATCACCCGAATATAATACCGGTAAAGCCATTCGAAAGGAAAACTGTTTCCTCGGTATTTTTTATCGGAGGATTTCAGATATATAATTCCAGGGGACAAAATATAACGGCAGCCTTCTCTCCAACCCTGAAACAACTGTTTCTCTACCTGTTTTTTAATACAATTAAAAATGGGAAGGGCATTTCTTCCGTAATTCTTGATGAAGTTTTATGGTTCGATAAATCAGGGGAAAGCGCCCGAAATAACAGAAACGTCAACATTAGTAAGCTGCGCTCAATTCTTGAAGAATTGGAAGAAGCTGAAGTTATAAACGAAAATTCCTTATGGAGGATCAACCTGGGAAACGCGGTTTTCTGCGATTATCTTGAAATTATGCGCCTGCTGAAAAAATCTAAATCAACCCTCCTTACTGAGGATGAAATTCATGAACTTATATCCTTGTTGTCATTTGGCGATTTTCTACCGGCCGTTCAAACGGAGTGGATGGATGCATTCAAATCACAGTTTGCAAATGAAGTGATTGATGGACTTAGTTCGTTATATAATGAAGATTCAGTTAAAGGTGATTTCAGTTTACGGTACCATTTGGCCGAAGGTATCCTTATTTATGACCCACTGAACGATGAGGCCTTTACCCTTAAGTGTTCGGTGCTTTACCAGCTCGGCAGGAAAGGGATGGCCAAGAACGCCTACGATGAATTCTGTAATAATTACAAAAATGCGTTGGGAATAAAATACCCGGTTTCGTTCAACGATACAATTAAATAAAGTTTGCTATATTCGGGTAAACCACTTCTATCTCAATTTCCACCCAAATTGCAACGTTAATTCCGCCAATTTTCACCCTGATTTTTATTTTATCAATTTTTATTTAATTGTATCGCATTGTTAAACAGTAAGTTATTTCTTTAATTAAAAATTAACAGACTATTAAGTCAGTGTTTATTGAATATTAACCGATGCATTAATAGGGGGAAGATATATTTGATTCAGCAATTAAAAAATGAAAAAGATTTTATAACACATACCCTATAATTATCTTCCATAAGCCTTTACCCTGATGATGAAATTTGTACTATATTTTTTTGTGTGTATGATTCTTTTTGCCTGCAATCCAAGGCAAAATAACAAAGGAGTTAAATTAAACCAGAACGAAGATCTGACAAAGTATGTGGACCCATTTATCGGTACAGGCTATCATGGTCATACTTTCCCCGGACCGGCACTGCCTTTTGGTCAGATTCAATTAGGTCCTGATAATGGCAGGGACGGATGGGACTGGTCTTCAGGTTATCACTATTCCGATTCGCTAATAGCAGGCTTCAGTCATACCCATTTAAGCGGTACAGGAATTGGCGACCTGTCTGATATTTTAATGATGCCCACAACCAAGGAAATTAATACAGGGTTTTTCGCTGGATCTGCCAGGGTAACCGAAAAACTAAAATCAAAATTCAGGCATGAAGATGAAAAAGCAACAGTGGGATATTACCAGGTAAAGCTTTTGGATGATAATATTAATGTTGAACTGACAACGACAAAAAGAGTAGGTTTTCAACGGTACTCATTTCCGGGGAACAACAATAATAAAGTCGTTATTGATTTAGGTTTTGCCATAAACTTTGACAATCCGGTTGAGACCTTTTTAATTAAGAGGTCGGAAACTGAAATAGTAGGCTACCGCTTTTCTGAAGGATGGGCAAAAAATCAGCATGTATATTTTGTCACCCGTTTTTCGGAGCCTTTCAACCAAATGCAGATCTATGATGCTGTGATTTCGGACAGCCTGACAGGGAAAGGAAGAAACATTAAGGCGGTATTGGATTTCGGGGCTGCCCCCGGGATTATTGTAAAAACGAGTATTTCTTCAGCCAGTATTGAGGCTGCAATGAAAAATATGGATGCAGATGTGAATGGCTTTGAATTTGACAAAGTTGCAATTGAAGCAAAGAAGGAGTGGAACAGGGAGCTGGCAAAAATAGCTGTTAAAACCACGAACAGCGACTTAAAAAAAATATTCTATACAGCACTTTATCACACCTTTTTATCGCCCTATACCTTTTCTGATGTGGATGGCAGTTACAAGGATTTTAATGACCAGCCCGCAAAAATTACAGGATTTACCAAATATACCGTCTTATCTCTCTGGGATACTTTCAGGGCTTTAAATCCTTTATTTACAATAACTCAACCTGAATTAACAAACGATATAGTAAAATCGATGCTGCTTCAGTACGAGCAGACCGGTTTATTGACAGTTTGGGAACTGATGGGCAATGAAACAGGTACCATGATCGGGTATCATTCTATTCCGGTAATAGCCGATGCCATTATGAAAAATATTGGCGATTTCGATATTGCCAAAGCCTATGAGGCCATGAAAAAATCCTCGATGAGTAATTTGCATGGTCTTGATTACTATCGCATCCTAAAATACATTCCTTCAGACAAAGAAAGTGAATCGGTTTCGAAAACGCTTGAATACTGCTATGACGATTGGTGTATTGCACAGGTTGCAAAAAAACTGGGGAAAAATGAGGATTATGAATATTATACAGAACGTTCAAAATACTATAGGAATGTTTTCGATGAAAAAATTGGTTTCATGCGCGGAAAACTATTAAATGGAAAATGGGCAGAACCTTTTGATCCCAAATTCTCGAAGCACCAGAATCACTTTTTTACTGAAGGCAACGGCTGGCAATGGACCTGGTTTGTGCCTGCAGATGTGAAAGGTCTTTCGGGATTATTTGGCGGAGATGACCTGTTTATCAGGAAGCTGGATCAATTGTTCACGGAAAGCTCTGAAATTAAAGGTGAAGCCGCATCAGTCGATATCAGCGGATTGATCGGGCAGTATGCACACGGAAATGAGCCAAGCCACAGTACGGTTTTTCTGTATGAGGTATTGAATACAGATTCCTGGAAAACTCAAAAGCTGGTTAATCAAATTCTTACAACCCTTTATAATTCAAAACCCGAAGGACTTTCAGGCAATGAAGATTGCGGGCAAATGTCGGCCTGGTATGTATTTGCCTCTGCCGGTTTGTATCCGGTCATCCCGGGCGACAACCGGTATTATTATGCCAGCCCCTTGTTTGATGAAATATCGTTCAACATCGCAGAAGATAAAACATTTACAATTAAAACCAGAAATCTTTCTGATCAGAATATTTACATCAAATCGGCTTCTCTCAATGGTGAAAAACTTGACCGGCTTTATATTACCCATGAAGAAATAATGCAGGGAGGCGAATTGGATTTTGAAATGAGCGATACCCATTGATTTTTAATATTTAAAACTACTTAAACAGAAAATTTAAAAAGGATTTCAATGAAAAGAATTTTATTTTTTTGGGCCCTGGTTTTCACTCTCAGCAATGCGTTTGACGCTTATTCGCAGGAAACAGGCTTTGCAAAAATTAAAGGTAGTGTTACCGATTCACTTACAGGCGAAAAACTTTTCGGGGCCAGTGTCGGTATCGTTGGTACCAGTTTTGGTACAGCCACTAATGTGGATGGTGAATACACAATTTCCAATATTAAACCCGGCACTTATTCATTTGAGATCAGATACCTTGGATATAAGGGTATCGAATTCAAGGTTCAATTGAAGCCTGGCGAAACGCTTGAACTTAATGGGGTTATGAGTCCTGAAAGCATGATGAGTGAAGTGGTTATTGTCACAGCGCAGGTCAGGGGTCAGAGAGCCGCAATTAATCAGATGCGCTCTTCAAATGAGATAATCAACGTCGTTTCATCCGATAAGATCAGGGATGTGCCCGATGCAAATGCAGCAGAATCGATCGGACGGTTACCTGGTGTTTCTTTGCAACGCTCCGGCGGAGAAGGAAACAAGGTTGTTGTGCGCGGACTTTCACCCCAATTTACGATTGTTCAGGTTGATGGCGTTCGGTTATCCGGTATAGATAATGACAGGGGCGTCGGCATGAGCACCATTTCTTCGGAAATGCTTGATGGAATAGAACTTTCCAAAAGCTTAACAGCCGATAAGGATGCCGATGCGATCGGGGGAATTATTAACCTGAGAACGAGGGTTGCAGATAAGGGGTTCCATATTGAAGCACTGGCACTTGGAGGATATAACAGCCTTGAAAAGAGCTTTAATAATTACAAGTTTTCAGTTAACGCGGGCAACCGTTTTTTCACCGACAAGCTGGGTGTGTTGGTAACTTTAGGTAAAGAACAGGTTGTCAGGTCATCAGACAATTTTGATGCCGGCTATCACGCAAATATAACTGCCTTGGCTGATGAACTCTATACTGATTTTGCCAATCTGAATGAGAGAATACGTAACCGAAACAGGACCCACGGAGGTATTGTTTTCGATTTCAAAAACGATTTTATGAAAATAAAATTCAATAATATTTTCAGCAAAATGATTGATGAAAATGTTGAACGCGTGAACATTTATCGTTTCTCCAATAGCGATTTTCAATTGGATATGATTGAAACTATACCCACAGAAAAAATTCAAACAAATTCATTAAATACGGAATTCAACATTTTAAATACTCAGCTAAACGCAGATTTTTCCTACAGCAAAACAAATTTAAATTCAGACAGGGATCTTTATCATTTTGAAAATCCTAATGTTCTTCCCGCTGGTCTTACTATTAAGCCATCGGAAAGACTGTTCGCTATACCGTCACATTTGATTGATACATTTTACACAAGTACAAACTCAATAGACAAATCCATTTTTTTCTGGAATGACAGGGAAAATCTGGCGCGTGAAGACGTAACAAAAAGGATGGCGCTTGACTGGAAGATACCTTTCTCCATAACTGAAGAGATTTCAGGTTATGTTAAAGTAGGTGGTAAATATTCAAAAAAGATGCGCAAAAGTAATACCCAGGCAAGGCGCAATGGATACTTTGGAGGCATTGGTATTGGTAAGGCTAACGATGTTTATGATAAATATTTTCCGGAATTTTTACGGCCGCAGGACCTTGGTTTTTCCCAGGTGGAGGGTATTGCCGGAAAGAATTTTGAAGATCCCAATTACAAATCGGATGATTTCATGAATGGCATATATGATTTGGCCTGGTCCCCGGATTTAGATTACCTCAAATTTGTGAATGATAGTTTATATCGTGCACAGGGTGACAGACTGGATGAGTATGATCCGATTCAGGGTGTTACATCTTATGCGAATGACTATGAAAATACGGAAGAATTATATGCCGGTTATGTCATGGCCGAAATCAATATAGGGAAAAAGATTATGCTGTTGCCCGGTGTTCGTTATGAGAACGAGCGAACAGAGTATAGCAGTTTTTATGCCAGGGAAGATCCCTTTGCTCCAAGTGGTTTAATGAGTGGCTATCCGGTTGCTGTTAAGGCAAAACGGAATAATACGAACTGGTTTCCAAGTATTAATATAAAATATGATGTAAATGACTGGATGGATGTTCGTGGTGCTTACTATAAAAGTGCCTCACGTCCTGATTATAATCTGCTATCCCCATCCATGGTTGCCAATAATAACCTGTCTGTTTTATCCTCCTATAATCCTTACCTGATCCCTGCAATTGCCCATAATTATGATTTGGGTGTTTCGTTTTTTACCAATAAAATAGGACTTTTTACAGCGAATATATTTTACAAGGAAATAAGTGATTTGCTTTACCGGTTGCCGAGATATAAACCGGAGTATTTTAATGATCTGGAAGGTGCTCCCGCATCGCTGATCGAATCGTTGGAAAAGCCCAGGGAATTATACGATCCGTCACTTTTCAAGACAGCGGGAACTGAGAACAACAATATGCCGATAAATAATCCAAACAAGTCATATTATAGGGGATTTGAAGTGAGCTGGCAAACCAACTTCTGGTATTTGCCCGGTGTACTTAAAGGAATTGTCCTTGACCTTAACTATTCCATGATCTGGTCGAAAACAAAATTGCCTTATATTGATTTTAAAACAGTTACTGATTCAAGCGGACCTTTCCCAAAGCCCAAGACTATCCCATTCTATGCAACCCGTGAATCAAGAATGCTCGATCAACCAGCGTCAATGTTCAATGCACGTATTGGCTGGGACTATAAAGGATTCTCTTGCAGGCTCTCATTCCGATATCAGGGCGAAACGATTACCAGTGTAGATCCATTGCGTAGCCTTTTAGATGAAGTAACAGGGAATCAGTTTCTTATGGATCTTTCCTTAAAACAGGAAATTATAAAAGGACTTTCTGTTTCATTGGATATATCAAACCTGACAAGATTTGTTGATGACCGGTTTGTTTATGCCCAGGACCATATTATGCCGAGAGCAGGGGAATATTATGGTTCTACAGTTCAGCTTGGATTGAGGTATAAATTATAACTAATAATTCCAATAATTACTAATTCACTAACCTTTACTTAAAAATCAGAAAATTATGAAAAAGATTACCAAATTGTTTACAAGCAGTGTATGCTTAGTGTTGTTAATAATAACTTCTGCGTTTGCCCAGATTCCGGCAGATCAGAAAGTTGTTATCATAGAGCCAGGAGCCGGTACTCTGGAAACCGCTATTAATAGCGATGTGGATGGAAGTGGCAATCGTGTCAATCCTAACAGGGTTTACCAGTTAAAAAAAGACGGTATTTACTTCATGAATTCACCCATTCTTTTTGGTGGTGCTGCATCAACCGATTCTACAGCAACATTGACAATTATTGGTGAAACAGGTGGGAAAAAGCCTGTTATTTTAATGGATCCCCTGGATGGTGGAAATGCATTTACAAATCTTGTTCACGGATCTTTGACAATCAGGAATGTTTATTGGCCGGATCAGGCGCTGAACAGCACCGGAGCATCCTTGTTTCAAATGTTCAGGACTAACCAGAGACTTATTCTTGAGGATTTTGTTACTGAATCGGTTACAAACGGTGATTTGTTCAACCTGGAACAGGTACGGGGAACCATGGATATTTATTTTAAGAACTGCTATTTCAGGGACAATACACAATTTGCGAATCCCTGGAATTTTGCAACGTTTGCCCGCGGTAATGGTGCACAGGCCATTGATACCTTGTGGATAGAAAATACCACAGTAGGCAATGCAGGTTTGACGTTTTTCGGAAAAGGCTGCCCCATTAATTTCACCTTCTTCAATCACAACACAATTATCAATGTTGCCAAGTACGTATTCTTCTTCGAACAATACAAGGAAGCCTATTTTACCAACAACATATTTGTCAATTGCAACTGGCAGGGTGAAGATTTTAATATGGGAAAAACCCAGCTGGAAAGTCAGTCATCCTCAGGGGCAGGAAACCCGCCTGTTTTTGTGGGTGTTCTCAACCTCATGGAAATGAACGAAAATGCATGGACACTTGGACATGGCGCTGTACCGGCAATGGAAGATGTAAAGTGGATGGCCTCAAACAACCTTCATTTTACAAGTCCATTTTTGGACAAATATTATACAGGTGGTTATGGTGACGGAGAAGCTTATCCCGTTTCATATCTTGACTGGGGCGTTTTACCCGAGGGAACAACATTCCCGTTGGAGGTTAAAAATATTCCTGCTATGTTCATGAGCGAGAAAACCCAGGAATTAATTGATACTTATCCCGGAATTCTGGCTGAAAGCAATCATATCCAGGTCGATCCCGAAATGGTTACCCCTGGTATTGCAGACCAGGCAGAAGGCGATCTCTATGCCCAGTGGGCCCGGAATAACTTTGCAGTTGCCGGCGTTACGCTACCCGATGATGCAACGTTTTCATTCGGTGATCAGGATCCTACAACTATTCCCGGAATCGAATCGGAAGACGGTGATGGTTTTACAAACGTTACTGATCTTCTCGAGGACTTTTCCTATGCGGCAGATATCAGTTCCACAATTGATGACGAACATCTTGGTTCATTGGCATGGTATCCCTCCGAGCTGGAAAATTATGATAGCCAGGAAGCTCTCGCCGCTGTAAAAAGCTATTATCAGGATCGGGTTATGGCTACAGGAGTTAAAGATAATGAAGCCAAATCTGCAAGCCTGGTATATCCTAATCCGACAAGCGGAATGCTTAATATCGATAATCCGTCAAACGGCAGTTTTGGGTATGAAGTAATGAACATTACCGGTAAAACATTAATGAGCAGAAACAATATTACAGGAACAACAACTAAACTAAATATGTCAGGTTTAGCCAAAGGAATGTATATCATTAATGTTACTTCAGAAGGAAAATCGACAAAACACAAAGTGGTTTTAGGCGATCTGTAAAATACTCATTTAGTTTTAGATTTGGTTAGTTAGGAGTGGACCCGGTATCTTTTGATTTCCGGGTTCATCTTCTTACTGCCTTGATGACCTGCAAAATAAAAATACTGACTTGACAAAAAAATCTGAAATAAAGAATGGCATGGGGAGCAAAAGGTTTTATTTCAAGATCATCACCATTCTGCTGCCGTTTCTCCTTTTAATTCCCGGGGAGATCATATTACGGGTTTTCTCGTACGGTTCCGATATGCATTTGTTTGTTAATCAGGGTAGTAAAAACCGGGGGGATTACTATATGGTAAATCCTCATGCCGGTGACAAATATTTCAGCCGTTTCGAAGCAACCTCCGGGACTAACGATATATTCCTGAAAGAAAAACCTGAAAATGGTTTTAGAATTTTTGTAATGGGAAGTTCAACCGTATACGGATACCCCTACGGCAAAAACCTGATGGCTTCGCGAATATTGCAACACCGGCTTCAGGATGCCTACCCCGGCAAAACCATTGAAGTAATAAATACAGCCATTACGGCAATTAACAGCATTACCCTGAAAGATTATAGTAAACAAATCCTCGATTATGAACCGGATGCCATTTTAATCTATGCCGGGCATAACGAGTTTTACGGTGCTTTCGGCGTTGGCTCAAACGAAACAATGAGCAAAAGTCATTTTTTAAGGGCAGTACATTTTAAACTCATGAATTTGCGAATTTATCAATTGATGAGAGCTGCCATGGAGGGGATATCGAAAAAAATATTGATAACATCGGAAGGTGCTGATTTAAAAGGAACTTTAATGAAACGTATCGTTAAGGACAAGGATATTGTTTACCAGGGTGAGAAATACAAAATCGGAACTGATCAATTTAAAGATAACCTGTCGTATATACTCAAAGCAGCCCGGAAAGAACACATCCCCGTCTTTTTAAGTGACCTGGTCAGCAACATCAAAGATTTACCTCCGTTTGGCGATATTCCTGAACCAGGCCTGAGCGCAACCGTGAAGTATAACGACGCCCTAAGCACTCTGTCACGTGGCGACACTGCAAAGGCAAGGCAGTTGTTTTACGAAGCAAAGGACCTTGACCCGGTAAGGTTCAGGGCTTCAGAAGAAATAAACCAAACGATCTGTGATCTGGCAAAACAGCGTGGGGTGATATTGATCCCAACCCTGGAATGGTTTGCCAATGCCTCTGCCGGTGGACTCATTGGAAACAACCTGATAACAGAGCATGTGCATCCGAATATTGAAGGACAGTTTGTTATGGCTGATGCCTTTTATACCAAATTTGTCGAATCAAAATTGATAGAACCAGCTCCAAATCCTCTTACAGTAAAGGCTAAAGAATACTACAGGTACAATTGGGCTTATACAACTCTTGACAGCCTTGCCGGGATGTATAAAATAGAACAACTGAAATCTTACTGGCCGTTTACTTCCCTTGATGCAGACGTAACCTTCAGGGATACATTTAAAACCTCGGGGATGGTTGACTCCCTGGCCTTTTCAATCCTCACTGATCCGGCTGCCGATATTTCCTCACTCCACAATTTTTTAGGTGATTATTACGAAAGTCACCGGCAAATCTTTTTGGCTTCTAAGGAATACGGGGCTTTGATCGCGATCGAACCTGGCAGATCCGATTATTACAATAAGGCAGCAAACAGCTTGCTTAAGCTAAATGATTTGTATGCCGCAGAAAGACATTTAATGCAATCGCTACGATTTCGCCAGACCTATTTTGCTTATTCAATGCTAGGTGAAATCAATTACATAAAGCACAATTATAAGGGTGCAATAACGGCCTTTAAAGCAGCTGCAGAATTAACAGATGATGAGAAAATAGCTTCCGGGGACAGGATTATTCTGTTCACAAATCTTTATAATACATACCTGTTGAATAACGAGACAGAAAACGCCCGGAAACTACACATTGAATTATCAAAAATGGGATTCAAAGGGGATATCTCATTGCCATCCCGTGAATTTGAATATTCAAAATATGTTCCCTGGAATATCGAACAGACATTCCAAAAGGCGATGGCTTTATATAGCACAAATGTTGATTCTTCACTATACTATTTATCGGTTTGCCTTCAAGCAAACGACTGCCCCCTTGTAAATTTTTATATAGGAAATATTCTTTATCAAAAACGGGATAATAACGTGTTGACCTATTATCAGAAAGCATATGACGTTTACAGGAAGGACCCCGCTTTTTTAGTCCGGTTTTGTGTTGCCAACCTGGTGAATAATGATAAACCGAAAGCGAAATTATTATTAAATGAACTGATTGACCTTGACCCGGGCTATGGGGAGATTCCCAAACTCCGCAAGTTTTTAAATAACTAATATAACATCCATTGAATACAAATATCACGAAACTCTTGATTATTGCCCTGGCAGTTTTGCCAATTAATGTACCAGGCTCCTTCGGTCAAAAACATAGCTCTTCCTCCGCACATACCTCTTATACCGGGCTTTCCATGACAGGTTACCAGGGCTGGTTTGGGACTCCAAATGACGGTGGCACAAACAGTTTTCGTCATTATAATGGTTCCAACGGGTTCAAACCGGGATCTGCCTCTATAGAATACTGGCCTGACATGAGGGAAGCCGATGTGGATGAGATTCACGTCACGGAGTTTACCTTTAATGAAGGTCTGCCTGCAACAGTTTTTAGTTCCGCTAATCCAAAAACCGTAAACCGGCATTTTCAATGGATGAAAGAATATGGCATTGATGGAGCCTTTGTACAACGCTTTAAAAGTGATTTCAGTATCCGAACGACATTGGACAAGGTGATGGTAAATGCCCTGGAAGGTGCAGAGAATAATAATCGGGCGATCGCTGTTATGTATGACATTGGGGCCAATATTTATGAAAACGGGACTGATACAACTTCCGTTAACAGCAGGCGAACCTTCCATGTAAACGAAGTTTTCAACGACTGGAAACACCTTGTGGATGATCTTAACATTACAACCCGCGGAGATCAACAGGCCTATTTGTACCATAATGGTAAACCAATGGTTGCCCTTTGGGGAATCGGATTTCCGCACAGACATAATCCTACGGGACTGGATATGCAATTCTGGATTGAACTGGTTGATAAATTCCGGAATGATCCGGAATATGGGGGTTGTTCTGTTTTACTGGGGGTTCCTACTTACTGGCGTCAGGGAGGAAATGACTGCATTACGGGAAGTGAACACACCAAAATGATGGAGCTTATTAAAAATGCGGATGTAATTATGCCCTGGCACACAAGCCGTTTCAACCGGACTGATATGGCCGTTACCTATAAAAACCTGGTAAATTCCGATCTTCTTTGGTGCGATACGGAGAATGTTGCCTATGCGCCTTGTATTTCACCCGGAATCCGGGAAAAAATACTCGCGGGTAACGGCTATGAAAAATACCGCGAGGGAGGCTACTATTTCTGGGATATGGCAAAAGCAGCTGTTGAGGCGGGCAGTAAATTACTCTATCTTGGAATGTTCGATGAAATAGATGAAGGGACGCAACTGCATAAAATAAATAACACTCCCCCGTTTTACAGCAATGCTGTGCCTTTTGCAACGTATGGAACCGATCCTGAAGATCACTACCTGTGGCTTTCAGGAGAGGTGACACGGGCTATGAGAGGAGAGTTTACAATGGGGTCTCAATACAGAATGAGGGCGAGCGAGGCCGGTTTCATGACGGAAATAACTTTTGTGGACCATGATTCTACCTATGAAATGCAGCTTACTGCTGGGGGCGAAGGAAGAAAAGTCTATTTTGCCGATCCGTATAAGGTCGAGGATGGTGCTCCGACAATAGGGACGAAGAGAGACACATCCTTATTTAAGAATGAGTTTACGGTTGACAGTGTGACTTTTCCTGATGAACAGCGGGGACTATGTATCCGTTTGGTTGAAGTGGATGAAGCAACGGATGAAATTATCGCTTTCAAGGCTGTATTCGCCACCCAGGGCTATGCCACCATTCCCTATGCCACAGGCTTTGAGGATGAACGGATCGATCCGCGATTCTGGGCTGTTCATACTGAAAACAATTCAGGCCGGGTGGATGTAACAAATAACTTTGAACCAAAAACAGGCGGCTACCACCTTTCATTTGATGACAATGGCACCGGAACAGGCTCAACAAACAGCGCCGACCTTCATGTTAACCTTATAGGAATCCGCACCGATATTGTCCTCAGTTTCTCGTACAAAACTTTTACAGGTGAAGTCAGTCCGGCAGATGGCATTTATTTATCGAGTGATGCCGGCGCCAGTTTCCACAGGTTATTTGGATTCCAGCCAACAAATTTTGTTTACAGGGACACTGTCTTAAATATAAATGAGTTAGTAGGATCTGCCGGACTTAGTTTAACTGAAACATCAGTAATCCGTTTTCAGCATAAAGCTAGTAAACCAATTCCTGACGGCGGGTTAGTACTTGACGATATAAAAATTCTTGCCTACTCCCCGGCGGATACGGGCGGTGGAAATGACATACTGGAGGATTTCAATGGCAGCTTTGAAAATGATTTTGCGTTCTGGCGGTTTTATGAAGTACCCAATTCAATCGGAAGTATCGCCGAAATAATTACAGACGATGTAGTACATGGTACAAAGGCAGCCAGGATTACTTATGTGGTTCCAGATATTGCATTAGCCGACAGATCTTTGGATAATTGGGATTCGAACATACCCTTAGAGCCCGGAGTTGAATACTTTTGCAAATTCCGGGCGAAATACGGCTCGCCGGATCCCGGAAAATTGATGGTTACCTACGGATTTTTTGACGTTTCAAGAAATGTGATCTCAGAGGGGAGCGCCGGGTTCAGCCTTACCGATACCTACCAGGAATATGAATTTAATTTTACAGTACCGGATGGTACAGCAAAAGGATGGCTGGCCTTCAGATGGAAAGACCCGGAAAGCGACACTTTTTTACCCGGGATTGTTTACCTGGATCATGTTCAGTTACTTACTGAAGACAAACCCGTTGGCATCAGGGATATTGTCCCGGGGAATCCGGATCAGCCATCTGTATACAACTATCCAAATCCATTCAGCACCGTCACAACGATTAGCTATGTGATTTCGGAAAATTCGGAGGTTCAGTTAACGGTCTGTAATATCTATGGGCAAATTGTGAAGGTTTTGGTGGATCAGAAAATGAAAGCCGGAATACATGAGGTGATCTGGAATGTCCCCGATATGACTGACGGAATATATCTGGTTAGGCTTAAAACCAGGTCAGGCTCTGTATCCCGAAAAATGATCCTGTCGAAATATTAAATTTTATGAATACAAATAAATCATTTAAACATAATATTTCACGCCGGCAATTTGCCCGGGTTGCGGGAGCAACTTCAGTTGGTCTGATCATTGGCCCTGCTTTATTAGCAAAAAACGTTGCATCGCCTGTTCTTCTCAATTCCAAAGTAGCCGTAGCTGCTATTTCCACATATGATGAAGCACTTCTGAAAGAAGCTTTAGAAAAGTCGTTTGAGCATTTGGGAGGATTGAGTGATATCATTAAACCCGGCGATTCTGTAGGCATCAAAATCAATCTCACCGGGGGTGCATCTGAAGCACGGAAATTTCAACTCAGAAGTGGAATACTTGTCGGGGAAGCTTACTGGACAAATCCCGTGCTGCTTAAAGTAGTCGGACAGCTTATAATGGAAGCCGGAGCGGGTAAGTTGTATATTCTGGAAGCACTTGGTGACTGGGAATCTTATAACAACTTCGGTTACAAAGAGGTAATAGATTCCCTGGGAGCCACATTTATTGACTTGAATGAAAAAGAGCCTTACTCCGATTATATTGAAAAAAGTGTCGGTGATGATCATCTCATTTTTCCTAAAGTAATTCTGAATGGCATTTTCAATGAACTGGATTGTTTTATTTCAATGCCCAAAGCCAAACAACATGCCACGGCAGGTGTAACACACGGCATGAAAAACCTTGTGGGTACCTTGCCGGTTTCATGCGGGTTGTATAATCAGGGGGCAACATACAGATCCGGTATCCATGAATTCCTGGTTCATGACGGTATCCCCGCTAACAATCTCTGCCGGGTTATTCTTGATTTGAATCGGGCTAATCCCATTCATTTAGTGGTTAATGATGCCATAAAAACCGTGCTGGGGAGTGAAGGCCCGTGGACCGGGGATGGGGTGATGCCTGCCACCTTTAATAAAATTATTATTGGAAAAGATCCGGTTGCTGTGGATTCGGTATCTACAATTATCATGGGATTCAGCCCCATGGCAGATGACAATACTATGCCATTTCCAAATAGTTTAAACTATCTCAGACTCGCCAGTCAGTCCGGATTAGGCGAATATGACCTGAGTAAGATCGATATCCTGGATGCTGGCATGGTAACAGCCATTGAGGATGAGATTCCGGCTTTAATGGAGTCTGCTTATAATTACCCGAACCCTTTCTATCCAAAGACGACAATTCAATTTATCGTCCGGAAAGCTGTTCATGTGAACCTGAAAATTTTCAATACACAGGGTCATCAGATTGATGTCTTGCTGGACGGCAAGGTTGCTCCGGGTATACATAAATTAACCTGGGATGCAACTGGTTTCGACAGCGGAACTTATTATTTCACATTCAGTGCAGGGAAATTCAGCGAGACCAGACAGATGCTCCTGGTCAGATAGGGGTATATGCGGCTATAGAATCGATCAGTAATTTAAAACACACATTGGAATTAAAATATATATCATGAAAAAACTAGTATTTGCAGTTGTAATCGTATTCGCTTTTAGTGTATGTTCCTCAGCACAGGTAAAACATTCACAAGTTACGAAATACCCGACGTATAAGGGACTGGTGATGGCTGGCTACCAGGGATGGTTTCACGCCCCGAAAGATGGGTTGATGTACCCTGACGAAAACAAAATTCATATAGACATGTGGCCGGATGTATCGGAGTACGAAAAAACGTATCCAACCGGCTTGAAGCTGGCCGATGGCACCACCGCCCGTTTCTTTAGCTCGGGTGACAAAAGTACGGTAGATCTTCATTTTAAATGGATGAAACAGTATGGACTGGACGGCGTTTTTATGCAGCGGTTTTTCAATGCAGCCAAACCTGAATTCAGGCATCGCGGCTCAACCAATGTGCTTAGAAACGCATTGACAGCCGCTTCCAAATATGAACGGGCCATAGGTGTTATGTATGATCTTTCCGGGTTACAAGCCTCTGGTGAAGATTGTTCACTGTTAATTGATGACTGGAAATATCTTGTTGATTCACTACATGTTACTAATCAACCTGGAACTCAAACATACGTATTCTACAATGGAAAACCGCTGGTCACCATCTGGGGCCTTGGATTTCCTGACCGTCCATACAATATTCGCAACATTGGTATTGCCCGATTTATTGATTTCCTGAAAAATGATCCTGTATATGGCGGCTGCTCGGTTATGCTGGGAGTTCCCACCTTCTGGCGCGATCTGAATGCGGACTGTTTATCCGATCCATATTTGCACGAACTAATCAGGCAGGCAGATATTGTGTTGCCCTGGATGGTTCAGCGTTTCTCACCCCTCCTCCATAATGATATGGACCGCTATCGCGATGTGATGCTTGCTGATATGAAATGGTGCGGGGAGAACGGCGTTGATTATGTGCCTTGCGTTTGCCCTGGTTTCAGCTGGCATAACCTGAGCCGGTCTGAATTTCCGGAAGATATTAAACCAGTTGGCTCTATTCCCCGGCAGGGGGGAAGGTTTTACTGGCAGCAAATTTCGACTGCCATTAACGCCGGGGCTGCAATGCTTTATGTGGCTATGTTCGACGAAGTCAACGAAGGAACTGCTATTTTCAAATGCAGTGATAAACCTCCTGTCAGCGATGTTGCACAATTCATCAGCCTTGATGGAATACCTTCTGATCAATACCTGTGGCTTACAGGCGAAGCGGGCAAAATGCTACGAAAAGAAATACCGTTAAGCTTCAGCATTCCGGAACGAAAGTAAATACATCAGGCTTTTAAAGACAAATGTTTTGGATTTCGCAAAATACGGACTATGGCTTCCTATATCGCAGGCAGACGGACCAGGGAAGTGGGTATCAGGGAAATCATTTGGTGCCAGCAGTATTTCCATAGTCAACATGATTTTAAGATCAATGCTGACCATTGTATTGCTGGCCAATCTGATACCATGGCCACTGGCATGGTGGGCCGTAAACAAATGGCTAAATGACTTTGCTTACCGCATCGATCAGAATATCTACATACCTCTGCTGGTTATGATCGGGGCGTTGGTCCTGTGTATTTTAACGGTTGGTTACCATACCTTACGCATCGCACGATCTAACCCGGTTGATGCACTTCGCCATGTATAATGAAGTTTAAGCCTACTTCCGGTTCCTGTTATAAAATTCCCAATACCTTGTTCCCCGCTTCGTCGAGATCATTTCCAAAAGCGATGATCCCTTCTTTGTGACCCCCCATAATGATAACCTCATTGCCGTTTATCCTGTTGTTTAAACACAAGCTTTTGATTGCCAGTGCCATTTCAGGTGTTCCGTATTCAGCTGTATCGGGTGATGTTGGCAAAATTCCGTTGAATTTCTCCCATAGATCCAGGTTATGGATGTGAATTACCGCCATGGTTTCAGGCAGGGCTTCATAGACTGCAGCGTGAGTCAATGATTCAGCGGATGCCCTGATCTTTCCGGTACAATAGACTTCATTCCTGGTGAAATCATAGCGATCTACCCGGGCATAATCGTCTTTCGATAGTATTTCCCTGCAGCCGGTTGCTGAACCGGTAATTATGAAGCCTTTCCCGGCCCGGATACTGATGTTCCCGTACCCTATATTCCCCGGGTAACAGCCTATTAGTCCAAGGCGGAAAAGGTCGGTTCTCCATTTATTTAAAAGAAGAAAATCCTCATCAGTAACACCTGCAGATTCTTCCATTAGCAGGCAGTTGAATTTGATATACCCTTCACTCATATTTGCTACTTATACTTATCATAAACTTATTTTACCCGGAAAAAGGTTCCTAATACTATACCTTTCCGCCTGGCAGATACCCTTTTCAGTGATTAACCCGGTTATCAGACGGGCCGGCGTAACATCAAAGGCATAATTTGCAGCATTACTTTCAATATCCGTAATTAACATACTGATCCATTTATCGTTATAAACACCTTGAATATATTTAATCTCTTCCGGATCCCGTTCTTCGATACTGATTTCAGTCAATCCGTCTGCTATTTTCCAGTCGAAGGAGGACGATGGAAGAGCGACATAAAAAGGCACATCATTGTCTTTAGCGGCAAGCGCTTTAAGATAAGTTCCTATCTTATTGGCGACATCTCCGTTTGTTGTTGCCCGGTCACAGCCGACAATTACGATGTCTACCATATCGTGCTGCATCAGGTGCCCCCCGGTATTGTCTGCAATAATGGTACAGGGTACCCCGTGCTGCTGAAGCTCCCATGCCGTTAGCCTGGCTCCCTGGTTGCGGGGCCGCGTTTCGTCCACCCAAACATGAACGTTGATCCCTTTATCATGGGCCAGGTATATTGGCGCGGTCGCGGTGCCATAGTCAATACAGGCAAGCCATCCGGCATTGCAATGGGTTAAAATATTGACGGGTTTCCCGTTTTTCTCACCGGCAATCCTTTCAATAACAGGTAACCCATACTCCCCAATCCTCAGGCAGTTCTCCCGTTCCAAATCAATTATATGCCGCGCAGCATCTTTGGCGAGGTTGATTTTTTCAGCTAATGTATGCCCTTTGCTTATTTCCTCTAATACAAAATCAACAGCATAAGGAAGATTTACAGCCGTTGGCCTTGCAGACACAAGGTACCTGGCCATCCTGTTGATATAATCAGTAATTGGTGATCTGCCTGTATACCCGCACAATGAAAGATACATTCCGGCAGCAGCTGTGGCCCCGATGAGCGGTGCACCCCGCACAACCATATCGGCGATGGCGGAAAACGCATCTTCTACCGTATACAATTTTTTAAATTCAAATCTGAAAGGAAGCACTCTCTGGTCAATAACCTGAATAACAGGCTTCTTACCGCCTGTTATAGAGATAGTCTCATAATGCTTTCCATTTACATTCATGCTCAGTCAATATTTACATCAACCTGAAAGGAGTAAGATATGCCAAATTTTAATCTCATGAAGATAAGCAAATACTTTTTTATAAAACTCGGGTTTCGGTTACTGAAATTCTGCTATATTTATGGGTCATGTGATTATTACTAATATCTGAATTTCCTGTATATTGAATGGCTTAATACAAATCTATATAATTTACTTATGAGAAGTCTCCACATTATTCTTTGCCTGTTTTTGGTGGTTTTTATTGATCTGAACACATTCTCCCAGGTTACAATTGATTCTTCAGAAATCACATCGAAGATTCCTGAGTTAGCCGAATTTCATGAGATTATTTTTCCTATCTGGCATACAGCCTATCCCGCGAAGGATATCAACGCGCTGAAAGCATATGTACCGCAGATTAAAGTGCAAATGGAAGCATTAAATAAAGCTGTCTTACCCGGTATACTTTTAGACAAGGAAAATTTATGGAAGAAACAATTGCAGCAATTCAATGTTGCGGCAGACAATTACTACAGGGCGGCCGGGGAAAATGATGATGAAGCCATGCTGGCCTCCGCGGAAGAACTGCATCACAATTTTGAAATGATGAACAGGGTTATCAGGCCGGTACTGAAGGAAATGGATGATTACCATCAACTATTGTATGTGATATACCATAAGCTTTATCCCGACAAGAAATATGATGAAATAAAAGGATATATGGATGGCCTGATTGAAAGGGCTGATGCGATCCGGAAATATCCCCACGATAAGTTAAAAAAACGCCTTGGAGATAATGTTTCCAATTTTGATCCGGCTGCCAGTGAATTGTATAATTCAACAGTTGCTCTAAAAGAAGTACTTAATGGCGATGATATATTGAAGAAAAGTGAGGCCCTTCAGCATATGCATTCCATGTATCAGAATTTAGAGGCTGTATTCAATTAAATACCCTGCCCGGTTTAATCTCCGGGATAGCCGTCAATGAAACGGCTCTCATCCCGGCTGATTTCAGCTTTTTCTGGCATTCCGTTGCCGGTGAATTGAGATATTCAGCTTGCCGGTCAGCCATGACCTGCCCATATTCTGCGTTCTCGCTTATGTATGATTTAATCCCGAAGCAGAATGTGAAACATTTCAGGTAAGATAGTCTGTCTGAATGTAACCTTATTGCGAAATAATAATATAATGAGTCAAGGCGATATATGAAATCATAAAATGGAGAGAATAAAATTCATCAACAGGTATCTTATGATACCGATAGTAATAATCCTGTTTATTATTACTTTTTACCTGATATATGATGATATTAAAAAGAGGACCGTATATGAATTCGAGAATGAACAGCTAATCCTTGCCAAAACGGCCTCGCAGGGAATTACTTCCTTTTTTATTGATTATCAGTCCGACCTCTTCTTTTTGTCATATTTAAAGGGCATCGTTGATAACACAGATGAGAGTAAAGCGATACTTGAAAGCTTTTATGAGCAACATAAAAAAACTATCGCGGCTATTACAAGGATCAATTCCCATGGAATAATTATGGATTCCTATCCTAACGGTCAATCCGTGACCGGAAGTGATATTTCCGGTCAGAATCATGTGAAGCAGGTTATGTCAACCCATAAACCGGTAATAAGTGATGTATTTATTTCGGCACAGGGATACCAGGCAATATCATTGCTTGTTCCCTATTTTAAGGGTAATGAATTCACAGGAATCCTGGGAATTCTGATTCCCATAGATAAACTGGGAAAACTATTTCTTGATGAAATCAAAATTGACGGAAAGGGTAAGGCATGGTTGTTAAGTGAGAAGGGTATCGAATTGTTTTGCCCGGTCGAAGGCCATGCAGGTAAATCATTTCTCGAAAATGCAAGTAATGATATTACTTCAATCCGGCTAATGGAAAAAATAAGATTAGAAAAAAGCGGAACTGCAAAATTTAATGATCAGCAATTGACCGTTGAAGGGAAAATCAGGTCAATCAAAAAGTATATCTCCTTTTACCGGGTACCCCTTACTAACACTTACTGGACCATCCTGATTTCCAGGCATGAAAAAGATATCTATTATGCCCTTGACCGGCTTCGCAATCGCTTAATTTTGATTTTTATTGTTTTTATATTGATCATTTCATTTTATTTCTACTCCATCGCAAAAGCAAGAAACGTATTAAGGGAAGAAGCGAAAAGAAAAAAAGCTGAAAAAACCCTGAAGGAAAGTGAAGAAAAATTCCGTCGAATATTTGAAGACCATGCAGCCATAAAATTATTAATAGACCCTGAGGTTGGAAATATAATTGATGCAAATAAATCGGCGGCTGCATATTATGGATGGAGTTGCGACGAACTGAAAAAGTTAAATATTAGCCAGATCAATATGTTACCGTTGGAAGAGATACATAAGAATATTAAAAATGTTTTATATGAAAAAAATACGCATTTCGAATTCCGTCATAAACTAAAAGACGGTTCGCTCCGTGATGTAGAGGTGTTTTCGAGCAAAATTAAAATTGGGAGCAGGAATGTTTTGCATTCAATTATCCATGATATTACCGAACGTAAACTAGTTGAAAATGAATTAATTAAAGCTAAAGAAAAAGCTGAAGAAAGCGACCGTCTGAAAACGGCGTTTTTGCAAAACATGAGCCATGAGATCAGAACGCCCATGAATGCAATTATGGGATTTTCCTCCCTGCTGCCTGAGTATTATAACGACAAACCGAAAATTGAACAATTCTCCGCGATTATTAACCTTCGCTGTAACGACCTTCTCGAAATCATAAATGATATTCTTTCCATTTCTAAAATTGAATCCGGTCAACTGCCTGTAAACCTGGAAGTTTTTAACCTTGATGATATGTTTGCCGAGATCACCGGTACTTTTACGGAATATCAGAAACGGATGGGCAAGTCGAATATAAAGTTCGAATTACGAAACCATTGTGGGCAGTCGGAATCCGTCATTCTCACTGATAAAGTGAAGTTGCAGCAAATTTTTAACAATCTGTTAGGAAATGCATTCAAGTTTACAGATTCCGGTACTATTGAAGGAGGCTGTAAATTTGATGTGAACGGGGAGCGCCTGTTTTATGTTTCGGATACAGGCATAGGCATACCCGTTGATAAACTGGATATAATATTTGAGCGGTTTATCCAGTTGCCTCATGATAAAAATATCACACATGGGGGAACCGGGTTGGGACTTTCCATTGTAAAAGGACTGCTCACTATGTTAGGAGGACAGATACAGGTGAAATCAGAACTTGAAAATCTTCCGGAAGGGAAGGTGGGAGGAACCACTTTCTACTTTACAATACCCGTTAAAAAATGATACCCCCGATGTGATTTCATGCAGATCATTTTGAAAGATCCATTATTTCTATTTTTCGGAATTCCACAGGAGTGCTTTCAGCCTGGAGAGCAAAGTATCCTTCCTTCAAAGGGGTTCCGGCCGGGACAGGGTAGTCATCAGGTTTCATGCTGGTACCTACACGTGGCCTGGAATAAGTCATCACTGTATCTCCATTCACCAGGTGATGAATGATACTGTCGCCATACACAATAATTTCTGCAGTGACCCACTGGTCACCATCGAAAGTTTTTGATGTGGATGAAGTACAATGATCCGGAGCCATAGTTCCCATAATATCAATATCGGTACCCGGGGTACAAACACTCATTGTAGGCCTCTCACCTGTTCCAAGTCCTCCCAAAAACTGCGCTTCGATAGAAACCGGAAAATCCTGGTTTAATCCCACGCTCTCAGCACCTTGTGAATGAAACATAATACCACTGTTACGGATACCCCATTCTGGTCCCCCGGGGCATTGCCGGCCTACAAACCTGTATTCGACCCGCAATTTATAGTTTGAAAACTTCTGTTTATAATACAGATGCCCGAAATCACCCCGGAAGCTGTCGATCTGATCATAACTCACCTTAAGAATGCCGTTTTCCACCCTGAACAGATTGCCATAGTTCTCATTTAACGGGTGTTTGGTGATCTTAATATCCCATCCGGTCAGGTCTTTTCCATTAAACAGCGATACCCATTGTGCCTCGGGCTGCTTGTTCCCCTGTCGGCAGGATAGCAGAAACAACAATGAAAAAAAAGCGGTAAGTGTTTTCATTTTAATTCAATTTAAAATTAAAAATACAACCATTTCTTTAATAATTTACACAGGATAAGGAATTAACCTTATTCCCTCCGCGGGCGTTAATCCATAAAGGTAACCTGGTTCCCCGACCAAACCCTGGATCGGCATCACACAAGCATTCGGAAATAAATATTTATTGGATCTCCTGCAACCAAATAAGCAGATTTCAGGTATACCCAGTCATCAGATTAAAAAGCACCTCCGACATTCCATAATAGAAATTAATTCATACATTGTATTTCCAAAATGACTGAATTTATTGGTAATGAGTATACTTATCTATTTCCAGGTGAAGTTATTGTTACGACTGAATGTTTAAAAATCAGTACTGTTTTAGGTTCCTGCGTATCCGTTTGTCTTTATGATGAAAGAAAAAAAATATCGGGCATGAACCATTATCTTCTGCCGGAAAACACTGATACTAAAATCAATCATTTCAGGTACGGAAACGATTCGCTCGAATATATGCTCAGGGAAATGCATAAGATGGGAGCATCCCCGGAAAATTTAAAAGCATCTGTTTTCGGAGGGAGTTCAATGTTCCAGGAAAAGGTAAGCTTTTATAATGTTGGCGGAAGAAATATTTCCTTGGCAAAGGATTTCCTTACGAATAAGGGTATTTCAATCAGGACCACAGATACAGGGGGGAATCTGGGCAGAAAAATAATTTTCGATACAAACACAGGAATTATCAGCAATTACTATCTGACGGGTAAACGATAGCAGGCTTTCAGGCCAGCATGTCTGATACAAAACAAACCCGGATTAACGAATAAGTGCTTAATTATATGTATATTTATATACCGGTTTTCCAAAAAGAGGGAGACTTATCACATTGACATATTCAATTAAATCGATTTTTAAGAATTTCAGGCATCCCAACGAAATGTTGGTTATCCTGGATTACTCTGGTAACATTCTGTATTCCAGTCACTTCAACTTTAGTGAAGACTTTCTTAAGATATCCCCGGGTGAGGCATTAAATATTTATGATTTTGTTGGCAAATCAGCCAGGCAAAAACTTGCTGACAGATTAATCCGGATTAAGGAAGGGCTTCCTATGCCACCTACCGAATACAAGCTTATCAATAAAAATAAAGCCCCCGCATATATTGAGGTTATCAGCAAGATAGCAACCTTCAATGAGCAACCAGCAATATTTGCCCTGATAAGGGATATATCCGTTTATCATCGCCGTGAAAAGCAGCTTATTACTAAGATCATACATGCCGAGCAAAGTGAACATATGCGATTTGCTCGGGAATTACATGACGAACTGGGACCATTCCTTACGGGCCTTAAATTATACCTCGAAGAACTGGATGATCCCCTGGTAGATAGAAACCGAAAATCCCTGCTGATTGAGTACCTGAAGAAAATGTCGGACGAGGCAGTGATAAAAATCCGATCGGTGATTAATAACCTGATGCCTAAGAATTTAATTGAACTTGGATTAATCCCGGCACTTGAAAAAATTATTGAAAGGTTTACCATAACCGGAGTGATTAAAATCACCCTAAATGTAAATAGTTATAACCTGAAGACAGACAGCAGCCTGGAATTCATTATTTACCGAACTGTAATTGAGTTAATTAACAATACCATAAAGCATTCCGGTGCCAGTGAAGCAGTGGTCGTACTTTCAAAAAGCACATTAAATATTATAGTAGTATATTCAGATAATGGCAAAGGATTTGACCTGAAAAAATGCCTTTCAGACAATAAGGGAATCGGACTGGCTACTATTTTAGACAGGGTAGAACTGGTTCATGGCAAATATAAATTTCACAGCAAACCGGGTAAAGGAATTAAGTTTGAATTTCGGTTTCTCATAAAATAATACTATTTTCGACCCCGAAATAGCGAAGGATGTTGAAACCAACAGTTGGTATTGTAGATGATCATGAGTTTTACCGGAATGGTCTAATGATGGCGCTCAGGCGTTTCCCGTTTATTCAAATGCAGTATGAGGCTGATGATGGTCTGGACTTCATCCAAAAGCAGCATAGTAACCCGGTTGATATCGTGTTAATGGATGTCCATCTTCCCAAAATGGGAGGTTACGAAGCAACAATACTATCCAGGAAACTTTTCCCCGAACTGAAAATTATTATCCTCACCATGGTCGATGATGAGGATCAATTCCATAAATTCCTGGAAGCAGGAATCAGTGGTTACCTGCTAAAGAATATTGATAAGTCGATACTTGAAGTCGCCCTGAAAGATGTAATTGAAGGTCATAACTATTATTCCAGGGAATTATTAACTTATTTTGTACGGCAGTATAGAGAAACCTCGAGCCCACAGAAAAAAAAGGATATATCTGGTCGGGAACTTGAAATACTGCAATTGATTTTTGATGGATTGTCAAATCAGGAAATTGCAGAAAAACTGTTTATAAGTGTCCGCACCGTAACCAATCACAGATACAATCTGAAAATAAAAACTTCCTCAAGAAATACTGCCGGTCTCATATCCTATGGTATAAGGAACAAGTTGATCAGATAGCTTTCTCAAACTACTTCATTCATTTTATGTTATTGTCTCGTAATTAAGGGAATACATTTTATTCGCATAGAAGCTCCTTCCTTAAAGTACCGATTCTCTTCCTGAAAATCACAAGAAAAATTGAGCGATTTTACTCAGCATTTATAATGGAGAACTCTCGTACAATTCTGAACAAATCCATCGATGCAAAATGGATATGTATTCGGAAAATGAGAAAATAACATTAACCAATTAAAAAATGAAAAGAATAAATGATCTGAAAATCGGTGTGAGGCTTAACCTTGTCTTTAATTTGGCTTTTGTAGTCATTATTTCGCTTCTTGGAATTTATACCATTTTTACCCAACAAAAACAAATAACGATGGATACCGAAACACGCATGTTTGAGCAGGTAAACGAACTGGCAAATGTGATAGATGAAGAGATAAAGTATAGTCAGGAATCCGTTGATAAAGCCTTAAAAGTTTGTGATTACGTAATTTCCCGTACAGGGAGGTTTGCCGTTTCAGGTCAGTATAACACAATCCAGGCACAAAACCAGGTTACCAAGGAAACCCAGCAACTGCAAATTAAAGGTATTACGCTCAACGGCGCAATTATGCATAACAACCCCAAGGTTGTAGATGAAATCGCCAGGCTCACTGGCTCCGAGGTTACAATACTTCAAAAAATACCCCAGGGATATATTCGCATTTCAACTACCCTATTGAAAGGCGACGGTTCCCGGCTGATCAATACCTATATTCCAAATACTTCACCTGTTGCAGCTGCGTTGGATAATGGCGAGGAATACAAGAACCGGGCGATCGTAATGGATGAATGGTACCTGACTTGCTACAAGCCTTATACATTGGATGATGGAACAAAAGTGGCAATTTTCACCGGTATTCGTGAAAAGGATATGACCTCACTGAAAGGTCTGTTTAGCAATAAGAAATATTTCGAAACCGGTTATCCGTATATTGTCGATAAATCCGGTGAATTAATTATTCATCCTGAAAAAGAAGGCTCAAGTATAAAAGAAAGTGATTTTTTCGCATACATGCTTGCAGATGAAGATGGATACGGACAAACGGAATACAATTGGGAAGGAAAGGTCAAGGAACAATATTTCAAATATATTCCTACAATAGATTCTTATGTGGCTGTAACACTTTACAAGGAAGAATTCCTGAAAGTAGTGAAAAAGACAACTTATGCAATAATTATTGCCATCCTAATCGGTATTGGAATTTTCTTTATTATCAATACTATAATAAGCAGGTCGATCACTGTTGCCCTGAAAAAGGGAGTTGAATTTGCCAAACATATTGCAATGGGTGACCTCACTGTTAACCTCAACGTTGATCAAAAAGATGAAATCGGGGAACTCTCCGGCGCTTTATCGCACATGCTTGAAAAATTAAAGGAAATTGTATTGAACATCCGGGGTGGTGCTGAAAGCATCGCAGCAGCAAGCTCCCAGATAAGCAACGGGTCGCAGCAACTGTCGGAAGGTGCTACCGAACAGGCTTCTTCTACCGAGGAAATTTCGTCTTCCATGGAGGAAATGGTCAGCAATATTCAGCAGAATACCGATAATGCCAAACAAACAGAGAACATATCGGGTAAAGCAACGGACAGTATGCTTGAAATGAGCAAAATAGGCAGGGAAAGTTTTGACTCCATTAAAACTATTGCAGAAAAAATCACGATCATTAATGATATCGCCTTTCAAACCAATTTGCTGGCTTTGAATGCCGCTGTAGAAGCAGCCCGGGCGGGTGAACATGGCCGGGGATTTGCAGTAGTGGCAGCAGAAGTCAGAAAACTTGCCGAACGGAGCAAACTGGCTGCAGATGAGATCGGAAATCTCTCTAAAAACAGCCTGAAAATCACAGAAAAAACCCGTGAGTCTCTTGATTCCCTGGTTCCTGAAATTCAGAAAACTTCACAGCTTGTACAGGAAATAACAGCGGCAAGCATTGAACAGAATTCCGGTGCCGATCAGATAAACAGCGCCATTCAGCAGCTGAATATTGTTACCCAGCAAAATGCCGCTTCTTCGGAGGAAATGGCTACAAGTGCCGAAGAATTATCTTCACAGGCCGAAAGTCTGAAAGAAGCCGTCTCCTATTTTAAAATAGATGAAAACAATCGGGCAACGCAGGTGAAATCGGTTAAATTTAAACATATCCACGAGCGGCCCCAGCATAAATCTGTATCAGAAAAAGTCAAAAGGACCATCGTTCACTCCAGTCAGCCTGTTGAGAATAAAATTTCCCATTCAGATTCAGATTTTGGAAGTTTCTAAGATACGTATTCTACAAGTCAAAAGGATAAATGATGAAAAAACGGATTATTGTTGTTGAGGATTTTAATACTTCCAGGCAGATCATTAAGAAAACCCTTGAAAGTATGGGGCACCTGGTTGAGGAAGCCGCAGACGGCCGCGAAGCGACACGCTTTTTTGACGGAAGCAGAATTGATCTTGTAATTTCTGATTATAACATGCCGAATATGCATGGAGGCGACCTGGTCGAGTACATCCGGAATAAGGACGATTATAAGTACATCCCTATTTTTATGCTTTCAACCGAGACCAACATAGAAAAGCAAAAACGCGCAAAGGAAGCAAAAATTACAGCCTGGATCAAAAAGCCTTTCGAAGTAACTGAATTCAAGAAACTCGTAGAAAAAGTCTTATCATAATGGATGAAATAATCGGAAGTTTCATAATAGAAGTAAAAGAATTACTTCTCCAACTTGAATATGACCTGATCGACCTGGAAAAGAACCCGGGAAATGGTGAAACAGTCAATAATGTTTTCAGGGTAATGCATACGCTCAAGGGTTCGGCCGGCATGGTAGGCTACAAAAACATCCAGGATCTGACCCATGAATATGAAGGAATATATGAGCAAATCCGTGAAGGCAAAATAGTTGTCAATTCCGAAATAATTGATCTGACTTTGCATGGGAAGGACGCCATCCTTTCCATGCTTGACGGGGAAAATGATGAACCTTATGTTTCCGGTTTAATCAATTCGATCAGGAATATAATGTCACCGGGAAAATCGAAATCCCCCGACAGAAGCAATCCGGCCAGTCATTCCGGAAGCCATTCCGGATATTTGTTCGCAATAATCTTTTCCCCGGATAAAGCAGTTTTCGAAAGAGGTCTGGATCCGGATAAAATTATTGGCGAATTAAAGGATGCCGGCCCAACTCATATCGTGATCCATGAAAAGAAAAAACCCTGGGATCTTCAGAAAACTGAGAAAATTTGCCAGGCTGCCTGGGAAATATATCTGATTACGGAATTGGAGAAATCGACGGTTGAGGCTGTATTTCTTTTTTATGAAAAGGAAGAATACAGCGTTTTTGAGATATCTGACCGGAATAGTGCCCCGGATGAAATTCTGGCCAAAACTCTCCGGAAAATTTACGGGAATAAGATAACCCCGGAAAATCATTTAAAAAATTGCCTGGGCTTGTTACCCGAATTACAGCCGGTGGAGTCGGAAATACCGGAAGAAAAAGAAAATAAAACCCAGGGCGATCCCCTCCTTGCAGAGGTATCAAAAACCAACACGGAATCTTCCGTCAATGTTTCTTCACATAAGCTGGATGAATTAATGAACCTGGTAAGTGAACTGGTAACACTAACCGCGACGGTTGAAGCCCATGCCTCTAAATTCAATGATCCGAAATTAAAAAACTCAATTGAGAACATTGAAAAGCTTACAAAACAATTTCGAAATAACGCCCTCGACTTGCGATTGGTACCTGTCGGAAGCCTGCTGTCAAAATTCAAACGCCAGGTCAGGGATCTTTCCAGGGATCTGAACAAAAAGGTCAATTTGCTCATTGAAGGACAGGATATTGAAATAGATAAGTCCATACTGAAATCTATCGAAAGCCCCTTGCAGCATATTATCCGGAATAGCATCGATCACGGCCTTGAACCGGAGGAAGAAAGACTGGCCGGGGGAAAACCCCCTGAAGGCCTGCTGAAGATTACTGCCTTCTATTCCGGAGCCAGCGTTATTATACAGATCCAGGACGACGGCAGGGGTATAAACCTGGAAAGGGTCAGGGAATGTGCGATTAAAAAGGGACTGCTCCAATCAGGTCAGGAAGCCTCCAAACAGGAATTAATCAACCTTATCCTTGAGCCGGGGTTTACAACAAGCGAAAACATCAGTATGGTCTCCGGAAGAGGTGTCGGAATGGACATTGTCAAAAAGGAACTCAGCATGGTGGGTGGAAGCCTGGAAGTTTTTACCGAAAAAGATCTGGGTACTTCAATTACAATGAAGCTCCCTACTACGCTTACCATTATCGACACGCTGCTTGTTGAAGTCGGAGGCACGCAAATCCTTATCCCTGTAATGGATATAGAATATTGCTATAAGGACTTAAACAGTAACCTCTTTCAGAAAGACAACAAATACGTACAGTTCAAGAACAATCCCATACCCCTTATTTCATTGAGGGAAGAATTTAAGTACAAGCCAAGCGACAAGAAGGAAACCATGGTGATCGTCATTACCAAATTTGACAGAAAATATGCCATAACAGCAGACGAAATCATAGGAGAACACCAGGCGGTAATAAAATCCCTGGGAGATCTTTTTATTAATCAGCCGCTGTTTTCAGGGGGAAGCATCATGGTAGACGGAAAGTTGGCGCTGATCCTTGACACCAACTTTTTATTTAATCAAATTACAAAAAATTAGGACTAAAAACCGGAATTATGGATATCGATAAAAAAACAAGTTATATAAATCTCTGTATCGGAAGCGAACATTTTGCAATAAGCGTTTATAAGGTACTAGAGATTATTCAGTTTGAGCAACTCACATGTGTGCCCAATACATCCGATTTTGTTCCCGGTGTTTTAAACTTCAGAGGATCAATAGTCCCGGTAATTGACATGCACAAACGGTTGAATGCCACTACCACCCAGGGAGGTGATAAAATGGTGGTTGTAGTGGATATTATGAATAAGGAAAAAAATGTATTGATGGGCCTCTTGGTAGACCGGGTAACGGATGTAATCGAATTTGATTACAAAAGCATTAAATCAGTCCCGGATTTGGGAATTAAATATAATCCCGACTTTCTTGAGGGATTTATAGAAGATAACGGGAAGTTTATCATGGTACTGAATATTGACCGTGTTTTAAATGTAGATGAGCTTTCTGAAGTAAATATGCTCGCCCATGCTTAATTTCAGCCCGTATTCCCATATAAGGAGCAGCCGGAGAACCTTGAAAAGGTCATTAAACATCTTCCTGCTTTTTACCATGTTGGTTTCGCAAGTCTATTCACAGGAAAAGACCTCATTAGCCCCGACTGTGAAATTAAACGGATATGTCAAAAGCGATATCTTCTTCGATACCCGGGAGGTAATCTCCGCCAGGGAAGGTCATTTTCTGCTATCCCCTGCTCCTGTTGTACTTGACAAGGATGGCAAAGATTTAAACGCAAGGACAGGTTTTAACATGATGCCCATCCATTCAAACCTGGGAGTAAGTTTTAATGGTCCGGTTACCCTTGGAGCCGCATTATCAGGCCTCGTTGAAGGTGATTTTTTCGGACAGTCAAATGCGGATGTAAACATGTTTCGCCTGCGTCATGCCTATGTTAAGTTTCAATGGACCAAAACCGAACTCTTAATTGGTCAATACTGGCATCCCTTATTTGTAGTAAACTGCTATCCGGGGACTATTTCATTCAATACGGGAGCACCGATACAACCGTTTTCCCGTGCACCCCAGGTCAGGTTAACTCATACAGTGAATAAACTCAGGATTGGCATGGCTCTGTTAACCCAACGGGATAATACGAGTACGGGACCGGAGGGAAACAGCTCAAAATACTTAAGGAATTCAGGTATGCCTGAAATTCAGTTCACCGCCGAGTTGAAAGTCGGGAAAAAGAATGAATTTATTACAGGCGCAGGGTTTGGTTACAAGAAGCTGATTCCTCAAACCAAAACCCCGTCAAATTACAAAACTTCCGAATCTGTACAGGGCATGTCGGCAAATGCCTATTTAAAACTGCTGACCACACACCTCACTATTAAACTCGAAGGAGTTTATCTCGAAAACGGCAGTGAATTCCTTAACATCAGCGGCTATGCTGTAAAAGATTCTCTTGATGCTGAAAAAGGAATTGTAAATTATGCGCCTGTAAGGACAGTTTCCTTCTGGGGCGAAATACATACCAATGGACCGGTATTCCAGTTTGGTATTTTCACCGGTTATACAAAAAACTGCGGGACCAGTGCCGAGGTAGAAGGTCCTTTTTACCTTACTTTAAATATGCCTGTTAAAAGCCTGTACAGAATATCTCCCCGGGTTTCATTCAAATCCGGAAATATGACGCTGGCTGCAGAAATCGAATATACATCCGCCGAATTCGGGATTCCGGACAATCATGGTAACATGATCAATACTTCAATAACGGACAATACCCGTTACCTTTTATCGGTTATGTACAAATTTTAACGAATCGCTGATAGTATGGGACCTGGAAAAATATTGATTGTTGACGATTTTAAAACCAATATCCTTTACCTGACCAGACTATTGAACAATGAGGGCTATGAAGCAATTTCCGCAAACAGTGCGGATGAGGCGATAAAAATGATTTCTGCTGCTGAATTTGATCTGATACTTCTTGATATTGTAATGCCTGACACCGATGGTTACGGATTATGTGAACTGATCAGAAAATCAACCCTGAATTCATCCACCCCGGTCATCTTTATTACTTCACAAAAGGATGAGGAAAGTGTGCTGAAGGGATTTGAACTGGGAGGACAGGATTATGTGATCCGACCTTTCAGCGATAGTGAACTTCTGGCCAGGGTAAACACCCATATTGAATTAAAACGGAACAGGGCCAGGTTAAAATGTCTGAATGAAGAACTTGAAAAAACTGTCAACAACAGGACATTGGAACTAAAAACCGCACTGGCAAAACTCCAGGTATCTTATCGGAATCTTAAGGAAGCACAAAAAGAACTGTTAAGGCTGGACCAGGCAAAAGAAAACTTCCTAAGGATTATAAATCACGAAATACGAACTCCTTTGAACGGAATCATTGGATTTCAGGAATTGATTAAGGCTAATTTCAACGATGAAAAACTCAATAATTATCTTGAAATGATGCATATATCGGTTAAAAGGCTTGAAAAATTCAGTATGGATGCCCTTTTGATAACCCAATTGAAGGATGGCATGTATAAACCAAAAATTGCCCCTTTCAGAATGGAAAACCTTATTAACAAAGTACTTGAGCAATATTCCCGGAGAATTTATGAGGAGAACATTCGTATAATTCTCGAAATACAGGAATCTGAAATACATTCAGATGAACAATTGTTTCAGTTTGCATTTAAAAGCATCCTTGAAAATGCAATTTATCATTCCCCAAAAAATCAACCGATTATCATCAAAGGGAATAAACCAAAGGAAAATTATTACCAACTGCAGGTTCTTGACAAAGGAAAAGGATTTCCATCCGAAATCATGAATAATAAATACAAATTATTTATCAATGAGGATTTTACGGATAACCGTCCCGGATTATCACTATATGCCATTAATTTAATTATGCGATATCTGAAAGGAAAATTGAAACTGGCAAATAATTCGGAAGGTGGAGCTTCTGTACATTTCAAAATAAGATCGCTTGCAACGCTGTCATGAAAGGTATCCACCATTATCCAGACTTAAATATTGCAGGGAGCATGTCACTTAACCATAAAAATCAACATACCGAACCTGGCTCTTCTATTATCCTTGATAGCAGTGACTTCTTAAGATTAAGCAATTTTATCGGAAGTCATTTCGGCATCAAATTACCTCCAAATAAAAAGATTTTGCTGCAATGCAGACTGCAAAAACGCCTAAAACATCTTCAATTGTCGAGTTTTAAGGAATATGCTGACTACGTTCTTTCCTCAAACGGAATAAACGAAGAAGTGGCGCAAATGATTGATGCAGTGAGCACTAACAAAACGGACTTCTTCAGGGAGCCGATTCATTTTGATTTTCTGACAAACGGGGGTATTAAGGAATATATCGACCTGACGGGAAAAAGAAAACTAAATGTATGGAGCGCAGGATGTTCAAGCGGAGAAGAGCCTTATACACTCGCTATGGTTTTTAGGGAATATGCCCTATTAAATACCTATTTTGATTTTGAAATAACAGCCACGGATATAGCAGACAGTGTATTGCAACAGGCTATCAATGGTATTTATCCGTTGGAAAAAACTCAGACAATTCCTGGCGATCTTCGTAAGAAATATTTTCTTAAAGGCAGGAACTCCTTTGAAAACAAGGCCAAAGTGACTCCCGAACTGGGAAACAGAATTAAATTCGGAAAATTCAATCTCTTATCGAACGACTTTTCATCGTTAGGCAAATTTGACATTATCTTCTGCAGAAATGTATTGATCTATTTTGAACGAGAGGTCCAAAACAAAATTCTGGATCAGTTCTGCAGAATATTGAACAATGGCGGCTATCTTTTTTTGGGCCATTCAGAGTCCATTAGCGGCTATTCTTTACCGCTGCGTCATATAAAGCCCACAATCTTCAGGAAAATTAACAGAGCTGGTCAATAACCATGGGAAAAATTAAGGTCCTGATCATAGATGATTCGGCTTTTGTCAGACAGGCTTTGACCGGAATCTTAAATTCGGATAAGGATATCCAGGTTATTGCCACCGCAGCTGATCCTATTTTTGCCGCCACAAAAATAACAAAGGAACGACCCGATGTAATTACCCTGGATTTGGAAATGCCAAGGATGAATGGGTTGACTTTTCTGAAAAAGCTTATGCAACATTACACAATACCGGTAGTTGTTATTTCAAGCTTAACGGGTGAAGGAAGTGAGATGGCCTTAAAGGCTCTTGAATTTGGGGCAATCGATGTACTCACAAAGCCGAAACTGATTACAAAAGAATTCTTCGAAGAATCCAGGATACTAATATGTGACTCAATAAAAGCCGCTTCCATGGCCAGAATGGGCAAGTTTATTGTAAGGAAACCACAGGCTCAGGTTGTTCCGAAATTTTCTGCTGATGAGGTACTTGAACTCACTCATAATACAGTTACAATTAAGAATACAACCGATAAAATCATAGTAGTGGGAGCATCCACAGGAGGAACCACGGCTATTGAGGTATTTCTGAGAGCCATGCCGCCTGATTGCCCCGGCATTGTCATTGTGCAACATATGCCGGAACTATTTACCAAATCCTTCGCTGAAAGGTTGAATAAAATCTGTAATATTGCTGTTAAAGAAGGTGTTAAAGGTGACATCATTACTCCCGGCAAGGCGATTATTGCCCCCGGAAACAGGCATATGCTTATCTTAAAATCAGGTGCAAAATATTCGATTGATATAAATGACGGCCCTCTTGTAAACAGACATCGGCCTTCTGTTGATGTTCTTTTCAGGTCAGCTGCCAATTTTGCGGGTCCCAATGCCATTGGCATAATTATGACAGGAATGGGTGACGATGGTGCACGCGGACTATTGGAAATGAAAAAAGCCGGTGCCTATACTATTGCCCAGGATGAGGAAAGTTGTATTGTTTATGGAATGCCAAAAGTGGCCGTAAATATGGATGCAGTATCCATTATACTTCCGTTGGAAGAGATTTCCAGGCACACCAGTTTGAAATTCCGATGAAAACGAGTTTCATGACACGTTTGTGACAGGTACCTCATTGTAAAAGTATTTGTTATCAATGTTGAGATTACCTATCTACAATACAACCAATTAATGTTCACTCTCCTCCCTGGGCCGGGTCAAATAAAGACTAATGATCATGGCTGCCGGCCCAACAAGGAATAAGGCATAGAACGGAGCATATATGAATTGATTCAGGCGGAATATGAATTCAACAAGTGCAATCAGAAAAACTACAATGGTTTGCCATTTCCGGTCCTTTACTGTAGTTGCCGGATCTGTAATCATAAAAAATATAAACAACTGATACATAGGTCCAGTGATGGGAGCAACTTCAGTATAAAATGAATCACCCGTGATCAGGCTTCTGAGAAAAGAGAACAAAATAAAACTTAGAATATAGGTGAGGGTGATATGTAATCTCTTCACCCTCCATACAATGATCAGTCCCAGTATCCAGATCACCAGCATGGGGAGCAAATTGTTCCCCCACTGTATACTCAACCCGGCCACACTGAATGGATACAATGCAAGCATCCACGAAATACCGAAATTGGAGGGATTCCATATATGTGTCCCCCTGTACCGCAATACATATTTAGACATTATGGAAATGATAGCTGTTATTGCAAAAGGCCATAAGAAGGTTGAACGGATCAGGATGCCTACACTGATACCGGAAATATAAGCACTGGACAAATTCCTCACTTTTCCGGTGATCAAAAGCGATAACGCCAACTCTGTCAATATACTGCAAATAATTGCAATGAGAATAGCCTTATAACTTTCAAGTATTCCAAAAGCAAAATGACCGACCACCAGTATCAGGGTGATCAGCAATGGTGGCGCATATCGTATAAATCTTCCGGTTTTATTCATCTTGATTCAGGAATCTGGTTTACCACATTGATATCAGGATGCAGGATCACCTGTTTTATTCCGTTTGGCCACCGGATCACCAAACTGTCAACTCCTGAAGCTGTTCCAATTCCATAATGCACCCTGCGTTGATTTTGCGCGCAGAAGCCAATACCCCCGGTTATCACCTGCAATTGATTTTGACCATTCCAGTATAATTCAAGTGTGGTGCCAATGGCACTGCGATTATTCCGTATTCCTTCAAGTTCAAAAGCGATCCAGTGATTTGACGGAGTTGCCTGGTTCCTGTAAATCTCAAGCCTGCCGTTCTGATTTGCCACTAACACATCCAGCACACCGCGGTTCCATAGATCAGCAAATGCAACAGCCCGGCTGTCGAAAGCCTCGCAGTCACAAACAAATTTTGCGACATCCTGAAAATGCCCTGACCCGTTATTCAGGTAGATCCTGTTTTGCTGGTATCCCGATTGGCTTCTTCCTTTCATGTCAGGCCAGTTTTTAATATCCGAGATAATGGCTGAATTACCTCCTGTAACTTTGGAATAATCGTACCAGTAGCTCGTTCCTTTTATTCCTGAAACAAAACCGTTGGCCACATAAAGATCTGAATACCCATCGTTGTTCAGATCCCCAAACTGCGCACCATATGACCAACCCCCTGATTCAGTTCCATTTTCCCTGGCTTCATTTACAAAAAGGATTTTTTCTTTATCCTCCAACGGTACCCAGAAATTATTACCCTGTAGAAGTACTCCTTCCTCAGTAATGTTGGAAATATAAAATCCAAGCCGTCCCCGATTATAGGCATCTCCGAAACTTACGTTCATGCCGCTTTTTGGCGAAAGGCCGATAAGACTGGAATTGCTTTTCTCGGAAAAATGTTCCCCTTTTTCATTCACATAAAACTCAGCATTGGCATAGTCGTTTGCTATAAAAAGCTCAGGGTACCCGTCATGATTGACGTCAAGAGCCCCGGCCGCATAAGTCCAGCGGGTTGACATCAACCCCATATCGAAGGTCACATCCTCAAAAAAACCGTCACCTTCATTTTTGAATAAATAATTCCGTCCGCCGTTTTGGGAATATTCAAAACTTTCCGTCAGTATAGTTGTAGTTTTCAAGTTCCAGAGATCAACATCTTCGGGAAAATATCCACCGATAAAGAGATCTACCAATCCGTCACAATTATAGTCAAACCAGATTGCAGCATTGGAATTGATCCATCCGGGCAGTCCGCTTTGTTCAGTCACATTAACAAACCGCTTTCCCTCTTCATTCCTGAATAATTCAGGTTTGCCCCACTTATACACAAAAAGGTCCTCATATCCGTCGTTATCGTAATCGGCCCAAACCGCACCCATGGATACCCCTTCCTTCTCCCGGTTTAGAAAGGCAACACCCATTTTTTCGGATACATCTGTAAAATTCCCGTTTTGTTCATTATGATACAGCGCATTGGCCGTGCCAAACCGGCTATTTGTCACGTAGAAATCATTCCATCCGTCATTGTCAAAATCACATACGGATACGGAGGCTCCGGTTGATGCTATAATAGGCAGAATAGGATCGATAGGGCTGTCGAGCCGGGGTGAGCGATGTATGAAATTCACTCCCGACTGCTCTGAGATTTCCTCCAGAAAAAAACCATACTTTTTTATTGCAGCCTCCCTTGCCAGGGTTATTCTGCCATTCATTGCCTTATTGGATATAAGGGCAAGGTAAGCGGGACTAACAAGCATAATGACAAAAGCGAATGTGACTGATGTTTTTTTGAAAACCTGTTTATCCCATTTCTTCATTTTCCTTTGCGAATTTATACAACAACCGGTTCCGATTTTGCAGCCATACTTTTGCGATTCATCATTCGGATTACGAACTTTCTGAGAAAAAGCGGGGGGTATTTGTATCCGATAGTAGCAAGCCGCTTTCCCATAGGCACATACTCCTGTTTATCTAAAGGAAGTCTTGTTCCCAATCCATCCACATAGCGGTTATACATGCAAAAGGCCGCTGCGATCAGAACAGTATCATGGATATCCTCATCCGATGCACCGGCAAAGTGCGCCGCATCAATGTGAGCCATGTTAACTTCCTTACCGCTTTTTTGAACCCGGGCAGCAATTTTCAGCAGGGCTTTCATTTTTTCAGAAACAGGGGCCACAGCAGGATCAACCTTTACGAAATTTACTGCCTGCCCTTCGTCTTTTAAATGGTAATTTGCACTTGCCCCGTGTGATTCATGGCAATATTCACAGCTGTTCAGATCTGATACATAAGACGCTATCAACTCCCGTTCTCCGGGGGTCAGGTTTGAAGGTCCGTGAAGCAGGGTATGCGCAAGATTTGACAGTGCTTTTCCTGTGGAACCCTTATAGAACAGTAAATCAACAATTCCGGGTTGGTTAACGCCAGTTTTAATGTAGGTCATGGGGTATCATTTTAAAGGTTGATTATGTTGAGACGGGTTTGAAACCCGTCTCTGCATGGACTGTTTTTCATACAAGATTTCGTTGTGGGGATGATTGAATGTAGAAACAACAATTCGCCTGAATTAATTGTTTACTTTCAACTGGTATTTTCGCTATTACGCCCTATCTTTGGATTAAACAATTATGAACATGATGAATACGCTTATTAATGGCAACGGCCACGAATCGGAAAATACAGAAAGAAGTCCCCGGCTTCAGAAGATGATTGACCTGAAGCTCCTGGAATCCAGGAAAATATTCCTATGGGGACCGGTGGATGATGATTCTGCTAAAGATATTGCAAGCAAGATCCTCTATCTTGAATCAACAGATCCCGGGAAAAGAATTACCCTGTTTATAAATAGTCCGGGTGGTACCGTTTCAGCCGGTTTTTCAGTTCTTGACATTATGAACCTGATCACCTCACCAGTTTCAACTGTTTGTATGGGTATGGCAGCTTCCATGGGATCCATGCTTCTGTCGGCCGGCAAAAAGGGAGAAAGATATATCTTCCCGCTTGGTGAAGTGATGATCCACCAGCCCAGTATTGGCGGAATGTTCCAGGGAACCGCTGCTGATTTGGCAATACAGTCCAAACAGATAACCAAGACAAAGTTAATAGCCGCGCAGATCCTGGCAAAGAATTGTGGCCAATCGACAGAACAAATCCTCAAGGACTTTGACCGCGATTACTGGATGGATGCCAACGAATCCATAAAATACGGAATCGTTGACGGGATTTATTCATTCAAGTAACACCTGAAGGGCATCCGGTATTGTTGAAAAGCAACGGCCGGTTCACCGTTTTATCATTGTCCGGAAGGCACGCTGTTTCGTAGATTCACAATCCGCATTGCGATACCCTGCATCTCCGGCAATTCATTCACCGGGCTGTTCAGATAAAAATAAGCCACCGAAGAATAGTCATCCGAACGGTAGAAATTGGTCCATCCGTCAGGCAACGCCGGATTACCCAGATTCGTTATACTGTCCCTGCTGTAGATAGGATGGAGTATAGGGATTTCATGGATTGTAACCGGAATTAAACTGACGCCCCTATCAATCAGTTTTTTAACATCTGCCTTCGGTCCCCCTCCAATTTGCTGAATGGTCACCCTGCAGTCGTTTTTGAAATATACCGGATCAGGTATGTGGAACCGGTAAAAAGCCCATGCATCCCGTACATCATCTGCCACAAGGCAACCGGTATAGCCCAGGCTGAATTTTCCCTGCCCCCATGCCGTGCCAATATAATCCTCCGTACCGCTTCCGGCCAGCGTGGGATATTCCTTATCACCATCCAGGAACATTTTAACCTCCCCTTCTCCCCACCAGAATCCCTTATAATCCTTGTTGCATAAAACACCAATATTGGAACCCAGATACCTGCCTTTCCCCCGGATTTCAGGAAGGATCTCATAATCCCGGGATATAGTCGTGGCCGTATCTCTATGCCAGTAGGCATGAAAATAGAGAAAATCATCATCCCATGATTTCAGCTGTTGCACATTGATATCGAAGAAAATCATATCAAGCGTTTTACCTGATTCATTTGTAATGACAACTTTAGCAGCTTTTTTAAAAGGCATCGGAATAAAACAATTGAAAGATCTTCCCTCGGGATTGGCAAATAAGGCATTTTCAAAGGATGCAGTCAATCCCAGTCCGACACCAAAGAAATCACCGAACGGAACACAAACGGCAGGTTTCTTTTCGTTGTCCCAGAATATTTCAAGTTTGAGGCTCCTCAGCATTTCGGGCGACCGGTCATTTATTGTGATCCATATCCTGTTAATAATTCCTGCATCCTGCATATCCAGAAGGGTCTTCGATTCTCCCGGTCTGATATAATCACATGGATGTCCCTTGGCCCCATTGTTCTCTTTCCCCCCTGCACCTTTTGACCCGGTAATATTTTCAAAACTGAACCACCGGGGTTCGATCTGGTCCGAATACTCAAATAACCGGTCCGGAAAAATTTTGTCTCCCTGACTTTTGTGATCCTTACAACCGATCACCAGTAAAGCAAACAGCAGATAAAAGGAATATATAATTTTCATGTATTAAAGATAATTATTTTCGTACGCAACCATGTAAGGACTTATTGAATCTGTGTTAATACCTGGTATTATACTATGAAAATTCTGTCTGTTTTCCTGATTTGGATTTGTTGCCTGGGAGTAGCCGGACAGTCGATCTATTCCGGAAGGGTGGTTGACCTTGTATCAAGGCACCCGGTTGCCGGTGCAGAAATCCGTATTAATGGACTCCCGGAATCCGTAATTTCAGACGCTTTCGGCGAATTCAGGATCTCTACAGTCAATGATTCCTTATCCTCAGGCATTATCACAATCAAAGGCAGCACACTCAGCTGGACCCTTTCCTCTTCCGCGGTGCTGAAATTGTACAACATCCCGGGTCAGCTCATGCAAACCCTGAAACTTCATGTGGGTGAAGGAACAACAACGATTCTTAACCTGAATCCCGGCATATATTTTCTTCATACACAACTGGTGAATGGCAAAACCATGAATTCGAAGTTTTTTTATAACGGTATCAATTCAGGGGCTTCCATAGTTTTTGATGCCTCACTTCGCCGGAAAATCATGAAAAATTCTGACGCTGCCGATACGTTGATCATCTCCAGGGACGGATATTATTCACAGGAATATGCAATCCGGGATACTTACCGGGAATATGAGCTCATGCCGGAGGATGCAGATGCTTCAACAGATTACCTGACCCGCCTTGTCAGGCCTGAATCATTTAGATTAATGGAAGGGCCTCCGCTTAATCCTATCTTCAGCGAAATAAATTCTGTCAAATTGGTTTACACTATCAGTAACAATTCGATATACTATATTAATTCAACTAAATATTTTATCCATTATGACTTTGCACGGGATATTCTGGCATATTCCAAAGGTCATTATACGTTCAACCAGGAACAATACACCAATAATCCGAACCGCAAATACATCCTGGCAACTTTGAATTATTTTACCACATCCGGAATTTATACCCTTGATTTCTTTTCAGGTGATGACCTCGATTGCAACCAGGTACAATCGGTTTATGACAAGGTTGTTGAAACAACCTATATTGAAAATGACCTGAAGTTTTTTTCAAATAGTATGAAATGGTCTGTGTGTACCTCAATACCTTCCATTTCGTCAGAAGAACTGTTCGCGGGTCAGAATTATCAGCCTCTCAATCCGGCCAGGACATTCGGATACCTGAAAAAGTTCTCGCTTGCCGACCTGAAAACCAACTATGCTGGCAGGCATGATATTGCCCTGTTAAACGGCATTCCCAATGATATATCCGTTGTGGCCGGTATCATTACTACCGAATTCCAGACACCACTCAGTCATATCAATGTGCTGAGCCATAACCGCGGTGCACCGAATATGGCCCTTCGTGACGGCTGGACAAACCCGCGGCTGGAAGCCCTGACGAACAAATTGGTTTATCTAAACGTAACCCTGGATACCTTTGAATTGCGTGAAGCATCCCTGTCAGAGGCACAGGCATTCTGGAACAGTAAAGATCCGGTTCAGGAAGTCAGGATGAATTGTGACACAATCACAACCGGTATTATCAACCTGGCAACAGCAGGTATTGGTTCCACAAGGACAATCGGGGGCAAAGGGGCCAATTTTGCAGAACTGATGAAAATAAATGTACCCGGATACGGGCCTCTCCCCCTGCCTGAAAATCCATTCGCAATTCCCTTTTATTATTACTGGCAACACATGCATACCCACAAACTGGATGTTCTGGTGAGGAACATGCTGCAGGAATCCCTGTTCAATAGCGATTTTCAATACCGGAAAATGCAACTGGAAAAACTGCAGGATTCCATCAGAAAATATCCCGTTGATCCGGGCCTGTTGTCATTTGTAAATACTAAGATCAATGAATCGGGAGGTTTCCAGACTATCCGGTTCAGATCATCAACAAACTCGGAGGATATCAAAGGGTTTAACGGGGCCGGCCTTTATGACTCGTATACCGGGATTCCGGGTGATCCGGAAAAAACCGTTGAAAATGCAATCCGAAAGGTATGGGCAAGTTTATGGAACCTGGCGGCATTCGAGGAAAGGGACTACTTTAAAATTGATCATCTGTCAGTGGCCATGGCTGTGCTCGTGCACAGATCATTCCCTGATGAAGCAGCAAATGGTGTTGTGATCACGAAAAACCTGTATAATATCTATAATCAGGGGTTCACGATCAATGTACAGGTGGGAGAGATATCCGTGACAAATCCTGACGGGGGCTATGCTCCGGACCAGATTATCCTGTATACATTCGATGATATTGTAGAATATATTAACCACAGTACAGTTCCTGGCATGGAGAACAAAACTGTGCTGAGCGAGGCGGAGATAGTTGAATTGGGTACCTATTGCAAGGCAATTCAATCACATTTCTGCAATGTATACAATGAGTGCCTTCCCCTTGACATTGAATTCAAAGTGGATTGGGAAAACGGTATCAGAAAGTTATATATTAAACAGGCAAGGGTATTTTAGTTGAATCCGGTATCCCATTAGGATAGCCTGCAGGTAGATAAGGATTACGATTAAAGAATCCTGGAGCAATAGTCTGTCGGTAGAAAAGAAATACACAAATCCAAATAATTGAATATCATTATCAAAAAATCAGTGTAAAAGTGGTTTGCTTATCCGGCTGCGAAAACACGGTGATTGTCCCCTTGTGCAACCTCATTATTTTACGTGACAGGTCCAGGCCAATACCTGAACCATTTTCCTTGGTCGTATAGAAAGGTATAAAGATCTTTTCAATTTCTTCAGGGGCAATGCCAATTCCATTATCGGTAACACTTATTTTTGTCTTGCCTGTTGGACCACCGGAAACAGCAACCATAATTTTCTTGCCTTTTGTATTTTTCAATGCATCAGCAGCATTATTCAAGATATTGATCATGACCCGGGTAAGCAACTTTTCGTCTCCGATCAATACTTCAGGAGATCCCTTTAAAATTATTTTAAATTCAATTTTTTCCTCCTCGAATCTGTTTTTCAGCAACAGGTAAATCGCATTTAACCATTGACTGATTTGCATGGGTTTGAATACCGGCTTTGGAATTTTTGTCAGTTTCCGGTAATCTTCCACAAAATGCATCAACCCTTTTCCGGTATTTTCTATAACTTCCAATCCATGAATAATGTTGACAATATGTTTTTCCGTGACCTCATTTACAGGCAACGGCTTGTTATCACGGGTGAATATCCTTGAAAGAGTGTTGCTTAGTGAGGTAATGGGAGCAATTGAATTCATGATCTCATGAGTCATCACCCGGATAAGCTTATGCCATGAATCCAGCTCATTTTCCTCCAGTTCTGCCCTTATGTCGAAAATAGAATAAAGCCTGTAACGACCTTCCCCGAAATTCAGCAATGACACTTTCACCGATAATGACCGAAGCTCACTGCCAACCAGCAATTTAATGGTTCTGCCGTCGCCGGGCGTTATGAGCATCATCTGCTCGTACAGCTCGCTGTTTTTCTGTTTTAACAGATCCATGTGGGCAATATGCGGAAACCCTATAATTTCAAGCGCGGAATCATTGATCTGCTCTATATATCCATTTTCATCCACTGCAATCAATCCGGTTGCAGAGTATTTTAGCATTTCACTGAAAAACCGTTCGTTGTGTTCATTTTTTATTTTGATTTCAGTTATATGCCTGTTTAACCGGTTCAGACTGGTATGCAAGGCAAGTAAGGATTTGGTGCGAACAGATTCCGAATAATGAAGCGTGGTATCTTCATTGGTTACTGCATCAAAAAAGAAGGCCACTTTACGGTTAATGCCATTCATGAAATACAGGAGATCAATCATGGCAATCACCACCAGGATTAGGAGCGGCACTGAATAAAGCCAGTTTTTCTCCAGGATGAGAATCCCCAGGATGGCTGTTAATGTGCCGAAAACAACCAGCCGGAAAATCAGGGTGAGATTAAATGATCTATAGATCATAAAGTTTAATTTTATTGTAAAGGGTCTGCCTAGATATTCCTAATTGATTGGCCACGGCCGTGTGCTTTCCATTGTACCGGTCGAGTGCAGCTTCTATCATTTGTTTTTCCATTTCCTCAAGGGTTAATAAATTGGAAGTTGCCATCCTTGAACCGGACTTAAAAATAAAGTCATCCGGTTTAAAAGTACCTGAATCACTCAGGATCACTGCCTTTTCAATCATGTGCTGCAATTCCCTTACATTGCCGGGCCAGGGATATTTCATCAGCTTATGCATCGCCTGGGTATTGATTTTCAAAGCAGATTTCCTGTATTTTTTCTCATAGTATTTCAGGAAATACTCTGCCAGTAATTCAATGTCCTTTCCACGTTCCCGGAGAGGCGGCACTTCAATCCAGATCGTATTGATCCGGTATAGCAGATCCTCACGGAATTTCTGCTGGGCAACCAGTTGCTCCAGGTCACTGTTGGTAGCGCTGATCAGACGGATATCGATATAGACTTCCTGGTTTGAACCTACCGGTGTTATGGTATGGTTCTGAAGGATTGCGAGCAGTTTGGACTGCAGGGACAATGGCAGGTTGCCGATTTCATCCAGGAATAATGAACCTAAATGGGCCAGCTGGAATTTACCAATACGATCCTCTTTTGCATCAGTAAAGGCACCCTTTTTATGACCAAACAATTCGCCTTCAAACAAAGTATCAGGAATAGCACCCATATCCACGGTAACAAGCAATTCGCGGTGCCGATGAGATTTATGGTGTATTTCCCGGGCCACCAATTCTTTACCGGTTCCATTTTCACCGGTGATCAATACGTTGGCATCCGTTTTAGCCACCTTGGAAATCATTTGCAACATGTGCACAATACCGGGAGAGGATCCGATGATGGGTCGCTGTTCCTGGTTGAGTTCACGTTTAATGGTTTGCTCCCGGTGTTTTAACTCCTCAACCAGCTTGGTGGAACGCCTTAATTTAAATATGGATTTGATGGTGGCCAGCAGTTTTTCATTTTCCCAGGGTTTGAGTATAAAATCAGCAGCTCCCTGTTTCAAGGCTTTTACAGCAAGTTCAACATCTCCATAGGCTGTGATCATGATCACCTCAATGGACGGAGCAGCACTTTTTATCTCCCCCAGCCAGAATAATCCTTCATTGCCTGAATTGATCCCGGCTGAAAAATTCATGTCCAGCAGCACCACGTCAAATTCACCTTTCGCAAGCTCCACCTTAATTTGATTTGGGTTGGCTATTGTAACAACCGTTTCAAATTCGAGCTGCAAAAGCATTCTGAGGGCACTCAGGGCACTTTTGTTATCGTCGACAATCAGAACTCTGCCACTTTGCATTTTCGTTACGTGTATGATCAAATTTATCGAACTTTATGGGAAGTTATACAAAAGTGTCCAAATATTTTACATAAAACAGTCATTTTTTTGACATTTTTAAAACCCCCGGTTTTAATATAGTTCTGTAAATGTAATAGTTATATGAATGGCATTGCATTTGAACGGGCTATGATCATTAGCGGTTAATATGCATTTGCACAAAATGTCTTCTATTTATAACATGATAAAAATAACTGACTTAACAAAGATCTTCCGCACGGACGAAGTAGAAACCACTGCCCTCGACTGTATCAGCCTGGATGTAAAAAAGGGTGAGTTTTTAGCTATTATGGGACCCTCAGGTTGTGGTAAATCCACATTGCTGAATATTATCGGACTGGTGGATCAGCCCTCTGCAGGTCAGTACTATTTTGATGATCATAATGTGTCATCCCTGAACGAAAGTGATCGTACCCGAATGCGCCGGGGAAATATCGGGTTTGTATTCCAAAGCTTTAACCTGATAGACGACCTTACAGTTTTTGAGAATATTGAACTTCCGTTAGTGTATATGCATATCAGGGAATCGGAACGCAGAAAAAGAGTTAACTCCATTTTGGACCGCATGAAAATCGGTCACCGGAAAAACCATTTTCCCCAGCAGTTATCGGGTGGACAGCAACAACGGGTAGCTATTGCCAGAGCCGTCATCTCTGGTCCGAAGCTTATCCTTGCCGATGAACCCACCGGAAACCTCGATTCAAAAAATGGATTTGAGGTAATGAAATTATTATCCGATCTGAACAAAGAAGGCACAACCATCATTATGGTGACGCATTCAGAGCATGATGCCGGTTTTGCACACAGGGTATTAAACCTGTTTGATGGCAGAATTAAAATATAATTACCATGAAAAGATTTTTAACCGGAATGTTCCGGAATATGAAGCGCAATCTGCTGTTTTCAGTTATCAATCTCTCGGGTTTGATATTGGGATTTATCTGCATCATCATCATTGCCCTATGGATAAAAAATGAACTGAGCTATGACAATTTTCACAGGAACAGCCAGGATATTTACCGCGTCCACCGGTATTTCTATGATCCCAACGGTGCTGAAAATCTTCATCTGCCTAATGTGGCGCCCATTATCGCAACCCTAATGGAAAAAGAATTTTCTGAAATGGCGCATATAGCCAGAGCCTATCATACCGATATTGTATTTACGTCAAACAATCAGAAACTTGAAGAAAAGAAGCTTTGCTTTGCAGATCCGGAAATTCTCAAAATTTTCACTTTTGAAGGACTACCTGCTGATACCAGTCTGCTTACCCGGCCGTTCACTGTTATACTCTCTGATGAAGCGGCAAAAAGATACTTTCATTCCGGGGATGCAATTGGCAAAACCCTTGCATTTAAGGACCAAACAGGTGACCCACATTATCTTGAAATCGTGGGGGTATTCAAAAAATGGAATCGAAACAGTCATTTTAATCCTGATTTCCTTGTTTCATTCAGCACACTGGAGCCATTAGTTGGCCCTGATGAACTGAAGGACTGGGGGAGCAACAATTATGAAACGTTTGCCCTTATTCCTTATATGTCAGCCGACATGGATAAAAAGCTGGATGCATTTATTAATAAAAACCTTGATGACGGCACAAAGTGGACCAAAGTAAGACTTGAACGAATCACCGATATACATTTTAGCTGGTACAGCAGCCGGTCATATATCTATATCCTGATATCCATCGCTTTTTTGATCCTTATCCTTGGCAGCATTAATTATATGAATCTGAACGCTGCCATGTATTCAAAGCGATTAAAAGACATAAACATCCGGAAAATAATCGGGGCCTCACGCAAGCGGCTTGTATTCCAGCTTATGGCAGAATCGGTTTTATTCTGTTTCATTGCGCTTGTGATTGCTGAATACATTGCCTCAATGGCTATGCCCCAGTTCAACAGGCTTTTCAGCAATCCTCTCAATTTCAGTATCCGGGATAATCCTGACCTGATTTTTGGCTTTATCATGTTATCCATAGTGACGGGTCTTGTTTCAGGGATTTATCCCCTGTTTATCATTTCGTCTTCCTCCTCCGGAGTAAACAGGAACAAAAGAAATATCATTTTTGGAAAGACAGCCTTTCGCAACGGGCTTGTCGTTTTTCAATTCGTGGTGTCCATCGCCCTGATCATTTCATTTATGTTCGTGTCAAAGCAATTAAATTATCTTCATCATAAGGAGCTTGGCCTGAACAAGGATAACATCATCGTCATTCCGGCCACACCACAATTAGTTGAAAAGCTTGATGTTTTCAGACAGCAGTTGCTCCGTAATCCGGATATATTGGCAGTTACCGGTTCCAAACGTGTGCCTTCAGACGGATTGTGGGATAACAGCGGCGCACGGGTTATTTCAGGCGGCAGCTCCACACCCATTGAATTCCGGCTGGCCAATGTGAGGGTGGATGAACAGTTTATTCCCACATACCGGATCAAACTTGTGGCAGGCAGGAATTTTTATGAGCATGTCTCAGCCGATACAGGTTATATTTTAAATGAAACAACTGTAAAAAAGATCGGGTGGAAATCTCCTGAAGAAGCAATCGGACAAATCATTGATTACGGTTACCGGAAAGCCAGTGTAATAGGGGTTGTACAGGATTTCCATTACGAATCGCTCCATAACCCTATCAGCCCGATCATCATGTATTACGATCCATCGTCATTTGACCTGATTTCCATCCGGATTGTTCCTAAGAATGTCGGAAAAACCCTTTCCTTTATTGAGAAGACATGGCAAGGTTATAATAATGCAGATTATGCCTATTCCTATGAATATTTAACCGACCGGTATAAAAACCTTTACAGGACCGAGGAAAACATCAGGACTATTTTCATTTATTGCATGATACTGGCCATATCAATTGCCATCCTCGGGTTGGTAGGTATGTCCGTATTCCTCACAGAACGGCGTACAAAAGAAATAGGTATCCGAAAAGTGAATGGCGCAAAGGCAATTGAGGTGATGTTTATGTTAAATAAAGACTTCCTGAAATGGGTTGTCATTGCCTTTATCATTGCCTGTCCGATTGCATGGTACGCCATGAATAAATGGGTACAAAACTTTGCCTATAAAACATCACTGAGCTGGTGGGTATTTGTTGCTGCCGGAGTTGCAGCTCTTTTACTTGCATTACTTACGGTGAGTGTGCAGTCATACAAGGCTGCTTCCCGAAATCCGGTGGAAAGTCTGAAATATGAATAAGAATTTGAACTTGTTCTCATTCCTGAAAATTTGCATTAAATAAATTTTCAACATATATTATATGCTGTTATTATGATGATATTTTAATCAAACAACCTGAAACCCGGAAAAAATGGAAAAATTAATTTCATGTTGCGGATTGAATTGTGAAACCTGTGAAGCACGGATTGCCACAGTACAGAACGATGACAACCTGCGAAAAGCCACTGCCGAAAAGTGGCAGAAAATGTACAATGCCGCCAGCCTCACTCCCGAATCGATCAATTGCACAGGATGCAGAATAGAAGGGGCCAAAATCGGACATTGCGAGACCTGCAAGATCAGGATCTGTGTCAATGAAAAGGGCTATGAAACCTGTGGCGATTGTCCTGATATGGCCACCTGCGAAATTGTATCAATGGTTCACAAATACGTTCCGGAAGCAGTAGAAAATCTCCGGCGATTGAACTAATTTCATCGCTGGCAACTTAATCCTTCCTGTAATGAAGTCAAGAGCATTATTTCCGGTACTGTTAACCGTGATGATATGGGTTATTTCCTGCAGAAATCCGCAAAATACAACAACGGTCCTCCCTGAAAATCCGGTCACCGATTCGCAGGAATGGGCCATTGTGATCCACGGAGGTGCCGGTCCAATGACAAAAGCAAATCTTGATACCAGTCGCGAAAGACAGTACAAGGAAGCCCTTGCCATCGCTCTTCATACAGGGAAGAAAATTCTGGAGGAAGGTGGCACCGCCCTTGATGCTGTCGAAATGACGATCCGGGTAATGGAGGATAACCCGCTGTTTAACGCCGGAAAGGGAGCTGTCTTCACCCATGAGGGAAGAAATGAACTGGATGCTTCCATTATGGATGGTTCCAACATGGCCGCAGGAGCCATTGCCGCAGTTACCGACATAAAAAACCCGATCAGCGCGGCAAGAATGGTGATGACCCGGTCTCCCCATGTATTGCTGACCGGGAAAGGAGCATCTGAATTTGCTAAAGAACAGGGGCTTGAGATTGTACCACCTTCCTATTTCTTTACGGAAGAAAGGTGGAATGAATTGCAGGAAGACCTGAAAAAGGAAAAAAACGGTACAGTGGGCTGTTGCGCCCTGGACAAGCACGGTAACCTGGCTGCCGGAACTTCAACCGGCGGAATGGACAATAAACGGTATAACCGGATAGGGGATACCCCCATCATCGGGGCAGGCACCTATGCCAATAATGCCACTTGCGCCATTTCGGCCACCGGCCATGGGGAATATTTCATACGCTGGACCGTGGCACATGACATTTCAGCCCTTATGGATTACAAGCAAATGTCGATCCGGGATGCAGCAGACCTGGTGGTAAATAAAAAACTGGTGAACGCGGGCGGATCCGGAGGTGTGATTGGCCTTGACCGGAGGGGGAACATTGCCATGGCCTTTAATTCGGAAGGCATGTTCAGGGCTTTTGCCACAGCGGATGGGAAAGAAAAAATTCTCATCTTCAAACCTTAGGGATTTCCTGTGGGCCGATGGCCCGGGAAGCTGTGAAACTTTTACCCGTGCGACGTGTCCGGGATCATCTTATACCCTACTCCATGCACGGTAAGAATAATTTTAGGATTATTAGGATCCGTTTCGATTTTCTGCCTGAGTTTCATAATAAAATTATCAACTGTGCGGGTAGTGATGTCGTATTCAATGCTCCACACATTGCTCATCAGGTCATCACGATGAACGGTCTTGCCGGCATTTTTATAAAGAAAATGAAGTATTTCAAATTCTTTGTGCGACATTTTCACTTCATTATCTCCATCCAGGGCCTGGTAATTTTTAAAATTTACCCGGATATTTCCGATATGAACCAATGTTTCTCCTGACTCCTCCTTACCTGCCGGTGCCCTTCTTAAAATGGCCTTGATCCTGGCCAGTAATTCACGCAGGCTGAAAGGCTTTGTAATATAATCATCTGCTCCAAGTTCCAGTCCAACCACCTTATCAATTTCTTCACCCTTGGCGGTAAGTAAAATCACCGGCGTTTCAACACCTTCTTTTCGTGCTGCCCGGCAGATATCAAAACCCGAAACACCCGGCAACATAACGTCAAGGAGTATAAGATCATAACTGCCATTCAATACTTTTTGAAGGCCCAGGTTGCCTTCCATGGCGGTATCCACCTCATAGCCCTCAAATTCCAGGTTGTCCTTCAACCCTTTAATCATATTCAATTCATCTTCTACAATCAATATTTTTTTCATGATTGTCTGTTTTTAACCGGAAACATAAGTCTGAACAGGGATCCGGCACCCGGCGAACTTTTAACATAAATTTTTCCTGCATGCGCATCCATAATATGCTTTACTATAGCCAGTCCCAAACCGGAACCTTTAACCCTGTAAGCCAGATTTTTCCCGGTAACCCTGTAAAACTTGTCAAATATGAACCGCTGATCTTTATCGGCTATCCCAATGCCATGATCTTCAACTTCCATGTAAATATACTGATCCTTCTTACCGGTCCTTACCACAATATGCTTGTTTTCCTCACTGTATTTCATGGCATTATCAATCAGATTCACAAGGGCTTCAGCAATTGCATCCCTGTCGGCTGAAAGCTGCGGCAGGGAATTGTCAGGTTCAAAGGAATAGGTAAATCCCCTGGTTTCGAGGGTATAGCGGAAAGTGAATGCAGTGCTTTCAACAATATCATTCAGCTTTGTAGAACTGAAAAAATACTTCCTCTTTTTATTGTCAATCTGTGAAAAACTGAGAATCCTGTTTACAATGCCCGAAAGTCGTGCAGTCTCTTGTAAAATCACGGAGTAGTATTCATTGATTTTTGCCTTGTCTTTTATACGGCCCATTTCAAGAGTCTCGATATACATGCTGATCAAAGCAAGCGGGGTGCGGATTTCATGGGAAACATTTGAAACGAAATCACTTTTAAGTTGTGAAAGTTCAACCTGCTTTGAAATATTTCTGAAAATCAGCCAGGCCCCGAAAATCAATAACAAATCCATCAACCCTATAAGCAACAGGTTTTTTCTCATCCTGTCCCGCGCCAGATCACTGATCGTAAGGTTATTCAATTCAATACCCATCTTATAATCCGTCATCAGCCAGAAGGGTTTTTTATTGGCCATCTTACCTGCCTCGATCTGTTTATTAGTAGAATAAAAAGGTTTCTCCTCTCCATCACGGTAAGCTGCAATATAAAACTTGCCCCTTGCAATTTCCTGCATTTTAGGATCCAGGATCTGACCAATGAACGCCTCGGGATTCATTACAAGGACATTAACAATTTCATTTCCTTTTACATTGGACAAAAACACGATCCATTGTGTGCCTTTATCCGTATTCCCGATTGTTTCAATTTTTCTGTATCCGCCCCTGAGGTATGTGCCCAACCGAAGCAGGGTTTTGCTGTTCGATTCAAGGGCTGCCAATATCCCGTTCAGCAATTTTTTATCATTCTCAACCCCGGGTACTGATCCGAGGTACTTCAGATTGCTATCGAATAGTTGCATGCTGATTACAGGCGGCATTTCCCTGATGAGAGCATCCAGCTTTTCAATATCTTCCGGCCTGGTACCGGTCATTGTATTCTCAATCCGGCCGGCAAGGCTTCCGACTACGTCATCGGAATACTGGTTGATAGAAAAAAGTATGGCGTCGAGCTGGTTTTTGTAAATGTCCTGGATTATTTTTTCATTCTGCCTTAGATTCCCAATCTCAAAAACTGAAAAGATCAACAGGGGCATCACTATGATTAACAGGATCAGCAGTCCGATTTTTCGCAGGGAAGAATTCACAAACCGATTATTTTTTTAAAGTTAGCGATTTTTGAGGGATCCGCTACCGGTCAGATTTATTCTTTCTCCAGTAGTCAATATATTTTGCCTGGCTTATGATGCCAACCGGCCCTTCATAAATTCCGCCTATGCCGCCGGTATCGAGAACTCTTACGGCTACCACATACTTTTGACCTTTCTTAAGAAGACCGGCAGGCAGGTAATACCCGCGAAATGCGTTATACTCAGCACCCGAAATATCGACCCGGCCCGATTTTATCGGAAAATTTCCTGTTGATCCGATGAGGGTACCATTGATGTATACCTGGTCTACATCATCAATCTTGCCCATCAAAATTACCATTTTGTCATCTGCAGTATTGCCGTTATATGTAAATGTTTTGCGATACCATGCCCATCCGTCGTAATCCCTGTATCCCTGGTCTTCCCAGCGGGCCGGAACCAAAACCTCATCCCACAGGCTATCGTCAAAATCCATATCTTTGCGCCTGAGATCATCCCCCGGCCTGAATTTCCACATTGACTGTAGGTTGACATCGAAACTAACTGAGGCTTTTCCGCCGTATAATCCGATCTCTCCGCCTACTATGCCTCCTGCATCATATGAATCATACACCTTAACTGCAATTACATTCGGCCCGTCGAAGTTGATATATTCCCCGGGTAAATAGTATATGCGTTCTGCATTGTACGCTGTGACATATTGGGGAGGAAAACCGCCGCTTGAACCCACTTTACGTCCGTTCAGATATACCTCATCCACATCATCGATATATCCCATATTCAGATAGAGCATACGGCCTTTCAGACTGGTTGGGATCGAGATTTTTTTCCTGTAGAATGCATACCCGTTATATCCGTTAAATCCCTGGTCTTCCCAGTTGGAAGGGACCCTGATTGTCTCCCAGTTGCTGTCGTTGAATTTAGGCGAAATCCAGTCACTATTGATGCCGATTGAGAAGGACCACCCTCCCTTTAAACTTTGAATGAGCGATAGATTTTCCTGGTTTGCCCTTGTCTGACTGGGAATGGCAAAAATACAGAGGAAAGCGATGGTTAATTGTAATCTCATTTTATTCAGTGTAAATTGTGAATTCATAGTATTTTTTCTCATCAGTTTTCGAAAAATGAATCATATACATAGTCCCAGAATGACTGGTTTGAGTAATGCTTGTTTTTATATTTCCGACTGTTATTACTTGTCATGATCCCGATAGGTCCTTCATATATCCCACCCCTGAGTTGCGAGTCATAAACCCTTATGGCTATGGTGTTGCTGCCGTCCGCTTTCAATAATCCGTCGGGAATCTTATACACCCGGCGGGCATTGTATTCCCAACCGGTCCGTTTGAATTCTCCGTCCCGTTTAAGGTCATAAACACTGCCAATGAATTTACCGTTGAGATATACCTCGTCAATGTCATCGATTTTTCCCAGGGAAAGGAATAGATCATTCGTGTTGTAACTTTTAGGCAGGTTAAACTTTAACCGGTACCATGCATAGCCATTATAATCATCATAGCCCTCATTTTCCCAGTCAGACGGAACATTGATCGGTTTCCATGCGGCATCATTGAAGTCAGGTGAACGCCAGTCCTTATGGTCCCCGGTATGAAACTTCCATCCGCGGCTCAAATTCAGGTTCAGAAAATCAGTATCTATATCCACATACATCCCGATCTTGCCGTCCAAAATCCCTCCATCCAAAAAGGTATCATAAACCCTGATTGCAATTACAACCTCCTGGTTGGACTTGAGATAACCCGGCGGTATAGTGTATTTCCGGGTTTTATCATAAGATGTTTTAAAGGCCGGGGGAAACTTCCCCGATTTTCCAAGTAATTTTCCGTTGAGGTATACCTCATCAGCATCATCAATCCGTCCAAGCATTAAATATATCGTATAGTTGGAAGGGAGCTCGCCAACGCGGAATTTTTTACGGTACCAGGCATATCCGTTATAATCATTATAACCCTGATTTTCCCATCGGCCCGGCACATTAAGCTCATCCCAATTGGAATCATCGTATGAAATACCCGCCCATCGGATATCATCACCAATAGAAAATTTCCAGGATCCGGACAGGGAGGTCAGTTTCCTTAATTCTTCGGCATGAGATGATATTCCAATGAGCAGGATAAGTGAGAGAATAACAGTTCGTTTACGTGAGAGTGGTTTCATATTGTCAGGTTTCAAAATGTTGTTTCCAATAGATTATTACATAATTACCATGGTGGCCTCATAGTTTTTACCAGAGGGCATTTTCTGATCGTTGCCGGTATTAACGGATTCTGAATTGCGGCACGGAATAATCTCAGCTGCCTTATAATTATGATTAACCGGTGCAGGAGTTGCAGAAACCTTTTTTGAATCAGCACGCATAACCATTTCCGACCCGGTTGAAAAATTTACCGATGACAAGGAATGGTCGTGATAGTTCATCATACTTGCCGAGAACAGGATGAACAATGTTGCGATTACTTTTATCCGTTTCATAATTTCAATCTTTAGAATATTTCCTGCTTAATTATGAGATCAAAATTACATGCTCTTCAAAGAAACGCTGTCACATGGAAGTAAAGAATTGTAACGAATTGTCACGGGATTGTAAAATCTTTCCTGGAAAAAGGGACGAGGGACTAGGGACTAGGGACGAGGAAGAAGTAAGGAGTAGGGAATCCCTCAGGATTTGGAAAATGCGGGCAAAGCGAGCATCCATCTGCGAAATCTGCGGGAATCTGCGAGAAAAAACTTTGCGGCTTCGCGAGAAAATTAATCTGCGAGATCCGCGAGTTTTGCCGATACTGAAAGCGGATTATTTATAGCCTATACATATCTTCTGAAGAGGGTAGTTACAGTGTGCCCTCCAAATCCGAATGTGTTGTTGAGTGCAACATCCACCTTGTGTTTTGTGGCCAAAAGCGGGGTCAGATCTATATTGGGATTGATTTCCGCATCCGGGCTCTGCAAATTTATTGTCGGTGGGATTATATTGTCTTCAATGGCTTTCAGGCAGGCAATTGCCTCGATAGCCCCTGCTCCGCCCAGTAAATGGCCTGTCATTGATTTTGTTGCACTTACATGGATGTTTTGCAGGTGAGCGCTGAATACCTTCTCAATGGCTTTGTATTCACTTACATCCCCAAGGGGTGTGGCGGTGGCATGCGCATTTATATAATTTACATCCCCTGTAGTCAGTCCTGCATCCTCAATGGCTCCTTCCATGGCCAGTATAGCACCCAGCCCGTCAGGATGAGTGGCAACTATATGATAAGCATCGGAAGCTGCACCATAGCCTGCCAGTTCACAATATATTTTTGCCCCTCTTTTCAGGGCATGTTCAAGTTCTTCCACCATCAATATGCCTGAACCTTCACCGATGACAAAGCCATCGCGGGAACTGTCGAATGGCCGGGAAGCGCTTTCAGGGGAATCATTCCGGGTAGATAAGGCCTTAATGGAATTGAATCCTCCCACAGAAGCTTCAATAACAGGGGCCTCGGAACCTCCGGCAATCACAATCTCCGTGCGTCCGTTCCGGATCAGGTCCAGTGCATTCGCAATAGCATTATTCGAAGAAGCGCACGCCGATATCAGGGTATAACTCACGCCATGGAAACCATAACGCATCGAAACCTGTCCGGCCGCAATATTGGGTATCATTTTTGTGATAAAGAAAGGACTGAAACGGGGATTCCTGCCATTCTGGCCAAAACTCAGTATCTCATCTTCAAAGGTGGTCATGCCTCCCATACCAGTGGCAATGATTACTCCTACCTTGTTTTTATTGACTTTGTCAAGGTCAATACCCGAATCCATGATGCATTCGTTGGTAGCAACAAGGGCATATTGAGTAAACAAGTCAAGCTTTCTTGCCTCCTGCTTATCCATGATCTGAAGCGGATCGAAGTTCTTGACCTCGCAGGCGAATTTTGTTTTATGAAGGGTTGTGTCAAATCTGGTAATTGCTGCTGCACCACTTTTACCATTTTTCAGATTATGCCAGAAATCTGCAACATTGTTTCCAATGGGGGTAACAACTCCTATTCCGGTAATGACAGCTCTTTTCATACTATATTTTTAGTTAGTGTAAATACCCCGCCAGAGATTGTTTCGAACTTGCAGGTCGAGACCTGTCCGCACGAAATCCATCCATGTCAGGCTTTAATCCCTTCCAGTATTGTTTGATAAACACTCTTGTAATCCAGGTTATCTAAAATGCGAGCTAAATGCAGACTGGCAATCAGACTGGATAATAAAACTAATGCTTTATTTTTTGGTTCTTCTTTAAATGCAAATATATTTTTTTGTTTCCCGGATTCAAGTATAGAAGCCAGCCAGTTTAATATCATTTCGGTCATTTTCTTCAACTCGGCTTTGGTTGAGTCATTTAATGTATTAAAGTCCGGCCCGAGGGAACCCATTATGCACAATTTTTTCTCACGATGGCTCTTAATGTAGATCTTTATAAATGTTTCCAACTGCCGCATCTCATCAAACCCGTGACCACGCATATTTTCCAACATTTCCTCAAACCGTTGCACATTTGTCTTCACAATGCTGGTTCCAAGGTTTTCCTTTGAAGGAAAATAGTAATGGATCGCTGCATTCTTTATCCCCAGTTCGGATGAAATATCCAGGTAGCTGAAAGCATTATATCCCTTGGAGCGGATAAGGCTTTCGCCCAGTTCCAGAATATTTTCCCGGGTGACTGACATAGAATCCTTAAATTAAAACCGTCGGCAAATATACTTACTAATAAGTAAGTTTACAAAGAGATTTACGATTTACGATTTGCGATTTATGATTTACCATATAAGGAAATTTGACTGCGAACTGACTGCATGACTGCATTCATGCTATATGTGGAAATCGTACAGACAAGGCATTGCCTTGTCTCTACAATTACCGACCACCGACCACCGACCACCGATTACCGATTACCGATTACCGATTACCGACTCAGCACAGGCAATATCACCCTGCTGGCATGTCCCTGATCGCGATAAATCCGGATCCCGGCTTTTTGAAAATCCTCTTCGGTTGCCTCATAAATATTGACAAACTTCTGCGGATTCCTGTCCACAAGGGGAAACCAGCTGCTCTGAATCTGTACCATGATGCGGTGTCCTTTCCTGAATGTGTGTGCCACATCGCCTATCTGAAATGTAACCTTTTCAATTTTTCCCGGAGTAAACGGTTCGGGTTTTTCAAAACTGTTCCTGTAGCGCCCCCTGAATACTTCCCCATGCACAAGCATTTCATAGCCACCCATCGGGTAACTGTCCGGGGTTTCCTTCGATGAGTATATATCCACATCATTGTAAGAAAGGCTGTCGGGATATACATCGATCAGTTTAACAACAAAGTCAGCATCTGTGGTTGAAATGGAAACATATAAATCGGCCGAGACAACCCCGGTCAACGTAACCTCTTCGCGTAAAACTTCGGTTTTAAATGCCAGCACATCATTCCTTCGCCCGGCAAACCGCTGGTCATCTGTCATATAATTCCGGGTCCGGTTGAAATGAACATCTTCCGTATACGGAACAGGTTTTGCCGGATCGCTGACATACTCATCATATCCACTGGTGGCATCCGGCATTTCCCAGTCCAGCCCCCCCTTATCCTGAAAATAAAGGGGCTTGTCCGTTTTTCCTTCGGGAGGCCATCGATCAAAATTATTCCACTCATTTTCGCCGGTTATAAAGATCACAGCTTCAGAAATCCCGGAAATATCCCCCTTCCCCTTGAGGAAATAGTTGAAAAATGGTATTTCGATATGTTGCTGGTACCAGGTAGATGTATTGCTGCCAAATTTAATGTTGCCCAGATGTGTTCCATCCTGGTTGGCCCATTGTACATGATACCATGGTCCCATCACGAGCCTGTTGAACTCCTTCCCGGGATTGTTTTTCTCTGCCGCCAGGTAAGAATTCCATGCTCCCCAGTTGTCTTCCGCATCGAAAAGACCCCCTACCCAGAGCATAGCGGGACGCAGGTTTTTGGTGGCATTTCTGGCATCACGTGCTTTCCACCAGTCATCATAATCAGGATGGGCAAACAGGTCTTTCCAGAATTCTACACTGTCGCCGTTTATTTTGGCGAATTCTGACAAGGGGCCCAGCTCAAGATAGAATTTATAATTGTCATGCACCGGAAAGCCTATCGTATGGGGTGCCACATTTACAGGACGCGGGTGCGGCAATCCAAAACCGCCTCCCATGGGTGAATAAAAGCTGAATGCATCCATGAGGAAAAATGCACCGTTATGGTGAAAATCATCCCCTATAAACCAGTTGGTAACCGGGGCTTGCGGACTTACGGCCACCAGCGCAGGATGATTGCTGGCCGCAGCCATGGTTGAATAAAAGCCGGGGTATGAAATCCCGAAAACGCCCACTTTTCCATTGTTATGGGGAATATTTTTCAGGATCCAGGCAATGGCGTCGTAGGTATCACTGGCTTCATCAATGTCTTTGTTTGTTTTTTTATCCGGGTTAAATGGCCTGACGTCCATAAATTTTCCCTCGCTCATCCACCTGCCACGGACATCCTGCGTTACCATTATATATCCTTCCTTTAAGTATTCCATCAGGTAAGAATCCTGGAAATCCCGGAAGTTACCTTCTCCATAAGGGGCACATGAATAGGGTGTTCGTTCGATTAATACCGGATGATTTTCGGATGAATCTTTAGGACAATAAAAAGTGGTGAACAGTTTTATGCCATCGCGCATGGGTATTTGCCGCTCAATTTTATAGTAATTACGTAAAACCCATTCATTGTCTGCCTTCTGAGCAGAAAGTGAAAAAAAGGCAAAGGTTGCGATGAGAAGTAGTTGAAACCTTTTCATGTAGGAGATGTGTGAAATTATGGTCGACTTTATATGAATAAAGATACATAAATCCAGTTGCCAAACAACATTCTGACCCACCGATTACCGACACACCGACCACCGGCCAACGACTACCGACCACCGACCACCGACTACCGATTACTGATTACTGAATACCGATACGTTCTTTCACCCATTCAACCCTGTCTTTCCTCACTCCCGGAATCATCATTTCATGCTCCGTATCATACCATTTTAGAAGCTTTGGTTCGGAGGCAGCATTGTAAAATTCAAGGGCAGTTTCTTTGCTTATGTAAATGTCGTTATTTGCAAACTGAAAGAATAACGATGCAGGTTGTGCACGCGAGATATAACCGATCGGGTCTACGGGTGTCATCGACTTCCTGTAGGACTCTTCACCGTTTTCCGAGGGTTTCTTCCAGTATTTCAACGACCAGTCACCAAAATTTCCCATACCTGCCACAAGAACAGCGGCCTTAACTCTTTTATCAATTCCGGTCATGATGGAACCGAACATGGCACCATAATCATGCCCTACAAAGGCAACACGATCCTTCTCAATTCCGGGCTGGGAAAGCAAAATATCAAGAGCCCGCCGAAGATCAATAGTCTGATCAATGACCTGCTGTTTGTCTTTTTCACCCGATACAGGAGGTTCCTTCCAGGGGAAATATCCCTGGATCAATATCGACTGCACTGAATGATCAGCCATAGCAACTGCCTCATCCAGGAATTCGTCACGGTTTCCATCCGGACGGCCAAGCCAGTGGAAATAAATGATTCCGGCAAAAGGTGGCTGTGAGGATGGCATGACAAGATAGGCCTTAACCCGGCCATGAACCGGGTTACTGGAAATAAAACTGATGTCCCTGATAAGGATATTATTCCTGTAGAAAGCTGAATCCTCGCTGATCTGATAATCTGCCCGGGAATCATAGGCAAAAATATCGCCCTTCTCCTGTGCACGGATAATTTCAGGAATTAGCAGGACCATAACGATAATGAGGCCTGCCCTAAAGCGCAACATATTTTTCATAGCGGATATTGCATGAAAATACATGTTAATTGTAACTTTCAAGCAATTCGAGAATACATCCCAGATTTTGTGATGCATCAATATAACTGTAAGCGCCACCGTCCCATCCTCCCCGCTGAACGGTCGGGTTTCCCTGTATTTCATACCGCTTTTCCACATCGTCAATTCCTTTAACCTGGAAAGCAATATGGTGTATGCCTTCACCATGCTTGTCGAGGTACTCCTGCCAGGTGCTCATGCCCCCCAGGGGTTCAATAAGCTCTATCTGAATATTTTCCAGCACTACAAAAGCAAGTTTTGCCTTTGCATTACTTGAACTCCCTTTGTAAAGGGTTGGCCTTGAAGAATTTGATTCTGCAATGCTGACTTCCGGGGTTTTTATTCCCAGCAATTTCGCCCAGGCCTCGCGGGCCGCATCTATGTCTTTCACCACAATGGCTACCTGGGCCATTTGTTTGGAAACAATTACCGGCTCAGCCTGCTTTTTTTGTTCTGAATAAAACGCAACAGAGACTATCCCTATAATCAGAATGAATGCGATCAGGATATTTTTCATAGGTTTAAGATTTAGGATTTTATTACTGAAATAAAGTTAGAGAATTTTTACCAAGAACTGTTAACGCAAAGACCGCAAGGTGTTGCGCATAGGTCTGCGACCTCACATCTTAGCGCACATTGCGAAAACAAACTCTGCGGACTCAGCGTTAAAATTTTTGTAAATCTTCTCAGATCAGTTTATTCCTGCTTAAATCTTCCCAGGTCGTTGATATTTGAAATCCGGATCCGCTCTGATCGTTCCTTGTTTTCTGCCCTCACATTACGCAGAAATACTTCGAGCGATTTCCAGTAAACCGGATCACGGTTGGTATCGAGCATAAGCAAATACCCCATGATGATATTTCCTGCCATTTCAACCAGGCGACGGGCATGAAAATCAACATATTCACTTTCGCCGACAGAGGTTACCCTGTTGGCCGCCTCTTCATATTCCTCGGTCATGCTGATCAATATTCGCCGGTAGGTCTGCAGTTCAGGCTTCATTTCTGTCATTTCGTATTCCCTGATCTGCGCAAGATATCCGCCGGTTGTAATTCCCCTGATGGCGGCAACAACCTGCAGCTGGGTCGTTCCTTCATAAATTGATGTAATACGGGCATCCCGGTATAACCTTTCAATCGGGTAATCTTTCATGAATCCGGAACCGCCATGTATCTGGAGGGAATCGTATGCGATTTTGTTGCAATACTCGGATGCAACCCCTTTCACAAGCGGAGTATAGATATCGTTCAGCTTTTCATATTTCTTCATTTCTTCCTGCTCCGGTTTTTCAAGCTTGTGCTTAGCCGCCAGGTAATTGTATGATTTATAAATATCCACGAACCGGGTTGTCTCATACATTAGGCTTCTCACTGCATCAAGTTTGGCTTTCATGGTGGACAACATCTCGTAGATTGCCGGGAACTTGATAATGGGCTTCCCGAATTGTTCCCGCTCACGTGCAAAATTCAATGCCTCCCGGTAAGCAGCTTCTGCAATTCCAACCGATTGAGAGGCAATTCCCAGACGGGCACCGTTCATCAGGGACATTACATATTTGATCAGTCCGAGCCTTCGCTTTCCAACCAGCTCGGCAGGTGCATTTTTAAAGACAAGCTCACAGGTAGGTGAGCCTATAATTCCCATTTTATGTTCAATACGTCTCACTGTCACACCCTGGTTAATCCTGTCGTAAATAAACATCGACAATCCGCGGGCGTCGGTTGAACCTTCCTCCGTGCGGGCCAGCACAAGTGATATTTCTCCGTCACCATTCGTGATAAACCGCTTGACTCCATTCAGATACCATTTTTGATCCGTTTCGTTGAATGTTGCTTTTAGCATTACAGCCTGCAGGTCGGAACCGGCATCCGGCTCGGTAAGGTCCATAGCCATGGTGGCTCCTTTTGAAACCCGGGGAAGAAATCTTTTTTTCTGCTCCTCCGTGGCAAATTCATGAATGGTTTCAGCACAGTCCTGAAGCCCCCAGATATTTACAAAACTGGCATCTGCGCGTGAAACAATGTCGGCGATCATCGTATACGGAACCATTGGAAAATTAAGTCCCTCGTATTCCCTTGGCAGTGTAATTCCCATCAATCCGGCCTTAATGATGGCATCGAGGTTTTCCTTGGTTCCCCGTGCATAGGTTACTCCATTCTCGCCCAGCTCAGGTCCCTCCTGGTCAACACTTTCCGCGTTGGGTGAGATGATATTGGCGCATATATCCCCAACAATTTCAAGTACCTTATCATAGCTGTCCATCGCGTCCTCAAAATCAACCGGGGCGTAATCATATTTCGATTTGTCAGCATAATTGCGTTCTTTTAAGGCCACAATTTTTTTCATCAGCGGATGGGTCAGATGAAATCTCAGTTCGGGATTATCTAAATAGAAATTGTCCATTTTCTTAATTTGTATTTGAGCGAAAAGCCAGTTTGATTAATTACTTGGTGTTTTGCCTGTAATATTTGATCATTTTGGGGATTATAACTTCAAGGTCTCCCGTGATTACATAATCTGCAATTTTATTAATTGGTGCACCCGGGTCATTATTTATCGATACGATGATTGCAGAATCCTGCATGCCGGCAATATGCTGTATCTGGCCTGATATTCCACAGGCTATATACATTTTAGGCCGAACGGTTACACCTGTTTGCCCGATTTGCCTTTCGTGAGCGGCAAACCCCGCATCAACCGCTGCCCTCGAAGCACCTACCTCACCCCCGATTGTGTCAGCCAACCGGTACAGCAATTCAAAATTCTCTTTGGAGCCCACACCATATCCTCCGGCAATGATGACTGAAGCGTTTTTGATGCTCACTTTTGAGGCTTCCATATGCCGTTCAATGATCTCAACAACAAAATCAGTATCCTGAACATATTGGCCGGGATCAATCCTGACCATCTCTCCCTTATATGTGTCTGAATAAATTTCCTTTTTCATCACGCCTTCACGTACCGTGGCCATCTGGGGGCGGTTATCCGGGTTAATGATGGTGGCAACGATATTTCCTCCGAAAGCTGGGCGTATCTGGTAGAGCAGGTCGGTATAGACTTTCCCCTCACGTTTATCTTCATGGTCGCCGATTTCAAGACTGGTACAGTCAGCTGTAAGGCCGCTTTTCAGGGCAGATGAAATGCGCGGACCGAGATCACGGCCAAATGTGGAAGCCCCCAGAAGGGCAATCTGCGGCTTTTCATCATTGAATAATTTCACAGCTATCGAGCTATAGGGCAGGGTGGAATAAAACTCCAGCCTGGGATCATCTGCAATCCAGACTTTGTCAGCCCCATACATGTAAAGCTGCTTTTCCATGCCTTCCAGACCGGAACCGATCACCAGCGCTTCGAGATTACATTTTAGCTGATTGGCGAGAGACCGGCCTTTTGTGATCAGTTCAAGGCTGACATCTACAATCTTCCCGTCTTCAATTTCACAGATTACAAAAATGTTGTTCACAATATAGGGTATTTATTGAATAATACTTAAATATATGGAAGAGAGGATTCTTATCCGATTGTGTGATTATCAATCAATTCCTTCATAAAATCATTGATGCCCTCATCATCGGGTGATATTTTCCGGGTCTCCTTGGCCTGGAAAACAATATTCTCAACCTTCTTCACCTTTGTCGGAGAACCGGAAAGTCCAAGTTGCACTTGATCCGTTTCGATATCATTCACACTCCATTCAGGGATATTCAGGTAGGGCCGGTCATTGTAAAGGGTAAAATAATCTTCAGAGGCATCCTGCCGTTCTGTGAGCGTCCTGGCATGCTTGAATTTCATGAGAGCACGGGCATTTCTGGGCCGGCAATCAGGGGCAGAACTGTTTATTGTGATCACACAGGGTATGGGTGCCTTTACCCATTCTACCCCGCGCTCCAACCTTCTTTTCATCCTGATTTTCCCATTTTCCGGGCTATGAATTTCCTCAACGTACGTTATCTGAGGAAGTCCCAGTTTTTCTGCTACCTGCGGTCCGACCTGGGCAGTGTCGCCGTCAATTGCCTGGCGCCCTGCAATAATCAGGTCAAAATCCCCGATCTTGCGGATGGCGCAGGACAGCGCGTATGAGGTTGCAAGTGTATCTGCACCGGCAAAGGCTCTGTCGGTTAAAAGGATACCCTCATCTGCACCGCGATACATGGCTTCGCGGATTATTTCAGCAGCCCTTCCGGGACCCATTGTCAATACGATGATCTTCGTTCCGGGGTGTTTATCCTTTAACCGCAACCCCTGCTCCAGGGCGTTCAGGTCCTCCGGATTAAATATGGCAGCAAGTGCTGCACGGTTTACCGTACCATCCGCCTTCATGGCATCTTTACCCACATTGCGTGTGTCGGGTACCTGTTTTGCCAAAACAATGATTCGTAAGTTCTGCATAAATATTGAACCGGTTTTTAAAAAAATTTGGATGGCAAATGTAGAAAAAAAACCGGTTTCAAGTGATTTGCTATTTAGAATATGTTTTGCTTAATGAATGAAACGCCTTATAATATGGACTTTCATTTATTTTATTATCTGTAATTTATTTTTAATTTTTACCTTCCATAATGAAAACATATACAGAAATAATAACAAATACCTGCTGCATCCTTTCGGATTTAATGTTGTCCTTGTAAAGGGGATGTGTTTAAAATGATCACCATGGTTTTTCCATGTTCAACCCTGCATTATCCACATCCATCCTTTTTTATTTTATACCCAATGCATAATGCACTTATTTAGATGAAAATTTTAGAAATCATGAAAGCGAATCCATCAAAAAGAATTACAGCCGTTTTACTGGCCTTGTTGAGCATTTCCGCCCTGCAAGCCCAAAAAGTTGTGCAAACAATAAAGGGAACCGTTTATGATAAACAATCAAAAGTCACCCTCCCCGGGGCTACAGTATATATTTCAAATACAAATCCCGTGCAGGGAACCGTTACCGATGAAAATGGCAACTTCAGGATCGGAAATGTAGAAACAGGCCGGATGCAGCTCTGTGTAAGATACATGGGATATGAACCCTTATGTGTTGATAATCTGAATCTCACCTCCGGGAAAGAACTGGTATTGAATATTGAAATCCAGGAAGCCGTTACAAATATCAACGAGGTCGTTGTTAAGGCGGGCCAGAATAAAAGCAACGTTGTCAATACAATGTCAACGATAAGTTCCAGGACTTTTTCAATTGAAGAATCCCAACGGTATGCCGGTGCCCGGAATGATGTAGCCCGCATGGCCCTCAATTATGCCGGTGTTTCAGCCGGTAATGATGCCACGAATGAAATTATCATCAGGGGCAATTCTCCCAACGGATTGCTCTGGCAATTGGAGGGCGTTGAAATTTCAAACCCCAACCATTTCGGTTTTATGGGCGCTACAGGGGGTCCGGTGGGCATGCTCAACAACAATACACTGAGCAATTCCGATTTCCTCACAAGCGCTTTTGCCGCGGAATATGGAAACGCGGTATCCGGTGTTTTTGATCTCCGTCTTCGCGAGGGGAACCATGATACCCATGAATTCCTGGGACAGGTGGGGTTAAATGGATTTGAGTTTGGGGCTGAAGGCCCGATCTCAAAGAAAAACAATTCCTCCTACCTGATCAATTACAGGTACTCGACCCTGGGTTTGTTTCACCTGATGGGAATAAGCCTGGGCACCGGCACCGCCGTTCCCGAATACCAGGATATCAGTTTCAAAGTAGTCTCAAAACTGGGAAAAGGGAAGATCTCCCTGTTTGGCCTGGCCGGAAAAAGCGAGATCCAATTCCTGTATAGTGATATGGATTCCTCCGACATGGAAGATTTCTATTCTTCAGAAGGATTCGACATTTATAATAAAAACAGGCAGGGCGTAGTCGGCCTGAACTATTTCAGGCGATTGAATGAAAAAACCTATGCGGAAATAACGCTATCTGCCGATGGGCTTCAAAACAGGCAAAAAGTTGATACCGTCCTTACCCAGCCTGAATCGGTTCGTCTTTTCGAATTCACCGATTTTAACCAGCAGAACTATGCCGCAAACATGAATATAACCAGTAAGTATAACAGCCGGTTGAGTTCACGGTTTGGCGGGGAAGTGAGGAGCATTCATTTTTCGCTTCGCGACAGTGTATACCTGAGTGAATACGGATCCTTCTTCAATCAATACAATGACGAGGGAAAGACAATGCTCCTCAGGGCTTTTGCAGAATTCAACATGAGGCTTACCGAAAAGTTAACCGTGAATACCGGTGTTCAGGCCATTTCGCTTACACTGAACCCTCAATGGAATATAGAACCCCGTGTGGCACTAAAGTATGCAGCTTTCGATCGGCATACATTCAGCCTTGGCTATGGCAAACACAGCAAAATACTGCCGATGTTTGTTTACTTCCGGAGGCTTGACCTGAACGCCGAGGAATATACCCAGCCAAACAAGGAACTTGAAATGGTAAAGGCCGATCATTTTGTGGCTTCATGGGACTGGCAGATTAATTCATTCACCCGTGTAAAAGTTGAAGGGTACTATCAGCATATGTATAATGCAGCCATTGAAGAAAAACCAAGCAGCTTTTCCATGCTGAATAATAATTCCTTCCAGTTTTCATTGCCCGATTCATTGGTAAATGGGGGAACCGGCGAAAATATTGGTCTTGAGTTAACGTTGGAGAGATTTATGAATAAAGGATTCTATTACCTTGTGACCACTTCGGTCTTTGATTCGAAATATGAAGGTAGCGACGGGATAAAGAGATCCACTGCTTTTGACGGGGATTATGTTTTCAATGGACTGGCAGGTAAGGAATTCAAACTTAGAGGTAAGCATGAAAATAAGAAAAATTTCCTTACGGCAGATATTAAGCTTACAGCAGCCGGCGGTCAGCGATACACCCCGGTAAACCTGGAGGAATCATCCCTGAAGGGCGAAACGGTTTATGATGATGAAAGGGCATACAGCGAAAAATTCAAGGATTACTTGCGCCTCGACATCCGCTTGGCATTCAGGATGGATAACACCAAATTTTCCCAGGAATTCGCTTTCGATGTTCAAAACATCACGAACCGGTCAAACCCGTTATACATGCAATACAATCCCAAAACCGGGGAAACCGAGTTTGTCAACCAGCTGGGAATTTTCCCCATGATGCAGTACCGGATCGTATTTTAAAATTCTCTAAGTTTATTAAAAAAATGAAGCTTATCCGAAGAAAGATACCCTACCTGCTTGAAGCAACCCTGGTGAGCACGGTCATTGGCAGTATCATACCTCTCATCTTTCTGCTGAAAGCACTTCTCAGTCAACAGGAGATAATCTGGAATGGGTTTCTGTTTGGTTTTATTTTCTCTTTCACAGTTTCATTCTGTATTTATTTTTTTAATATCAGGATTGTTAAGAAATTTCAGCGCCTTGAAAGCTTATTTAATTCTCCGGTCAGGCGCATTTTTCTTGAACTGCTGATTACATCAAGTACCTCAGGAATTGTAATGACCATTGTATATATTGTTTTTATTTATTTCTCGGGTTACAGGCTTTCGGCATATAAAGCCCCGCTTTTCGATAATATCATAATCGCTTTGATTATGAATTTAATTGTGGTATCCCTTGTTGAGATTGTCTTTTTCATCGGAAAATGGAAAAATTCCCTCATAGAGTCAGAGCAGTTACGGCGGAAAAATCTTGAAATCCAATATGCCGCGCTTACGAGTCAGATCAACCCGCATTTCTTATTTAACTGCCTCAATGTATTGAGTTCTCTGATACAGTCAGACCCTGAAAAAGCTATCGTATTTACCCGGGAGTTCTCAAAAATATATCGATACGTATTGGACTCAAGGGACAAACTCATGGTAAGACTGGACGAGGAATTAAATTTTCTTAATTCCTTCCTGTACTTGCAGAAAATACGATTTGACAAGGGATTGGAAACGGAGATTGCCATTGATGCCGACTGTCTCAGCCTCTATCTTCCTCCCCTGTCGCTTCAGCTTTTAGTTGAAAATGCCATCAAGCACAATGAGATTTCGGAGGAAAATCCCCTGTTTCTTAAGGTCAGTGGGAATCAGGAACAATTAATTGTAACGAATAATTATCACCCTGTTAAAAAAACCGGCAATGAGGGAGGGGGCTTTGGACTTAAAAATCTGTTGGAACGCTATTCTCATTATACCGATACTAAACCGGTTTTTAAGGTTGAAAATAATATGTATATTGCCATAATTCCCTTGCTGCAGGATGAATAATCTAAAAGTAGTCATCATTGAAGATGAGAAAATAACTGCCGATAACCTGGCAAAACTCATCTCAAAAATTATACCCGACGCCCGGATCATGGCAATCCTGGCATCGGTAAAACAGGCCGTGATATGGCTGTCCGTGAATCAGGCTGATCTGATTTTCATGGACATTGAACTGGGTGACGGCCAGTCGTTTTCTATTTTTGACCAGGTGACTGTTAGCTCTCCGGTAATCTTTACTACGGCTTATGATCAATATGCCATTAAGGCCTTTAAAAAGAACGGTATTGATTATCTGCTCAAACCCATTGATGAGAGTGAATTAAAGGCAGCCATTGACAAATTCAGAAACCTTGTAGGCAAAGTGCCGGATTTTACCGCCTTGAGAGAGTTGATCAGCAATGCCCAACCGGTTAAGAACTATAAGCAGCGGTTCATGATACAGGCTGGGAGCCGCATCCGTTCCATCCCGATAACCGAAATTGCCTACTTTTATTTTTCCGGAAAGGATACATTCATTTGCACCGTTGATAACCGTCATTACCCTGCTGAATATTCTCTTGATAAACTTGAAGAGATGATCGATCCGGATGAGTATTTCAGGGTTAACCGAAAGATGATCCTCAGCATAAAATCCATACATCAGATCTACTCACTCAGCAAAAGCCGGCTTAAACTTGAGCTGCTTCCTGCATATGAAGAGGAGGTCCTCGTCAGCTTCAACAAAACCACTGACTTTCGGAACTGGCTGAATAAATAACCGGGCAGCCCCTGGAAGTCGCTTAGTGGTCTAAAAGATCCAGATCATTTGCCAGTCCCTTACCAGATGTAAAAACATATGTTGTACCCTCAGTAACGAGCGCAACATCGGAACCTGATACATTGATTCTCAGCGTTCCCGGCCTGATTTCATTAGCAAGGTAATTTGCCAGTACGAAAGCCTTCTCCAGACCGTCTCCCCTTCCGAAATTCCAGACTTCATCAGGCTGCGCAAGTCTTTGACTGTCATATATGGATTCGCCCGGCATTCCCAATAGCAGCTGGTAAGCCATTTCTGCCGTTTTACCCTTCAAACCTTCGTTGGAAACCGGATTTCTTTCGAGTGCTGTTTTCACAAAGGGCTTCCAGTCAATTTTATCCATTTGTCTGAATGCGTACAAGGACAGCAGCGCCACTTCAATATGGTCAGCTTTTGCGAATATATACTCCAGTATATCCTGCCTTGTCATTTCCGTGGTCAAATCGAGCTTTTCATCATTCACGATGTGTTTGTTGAGATCCGGCAGCCGTGGCCGTACATTGAGAAAATCACCCAGCTCTTTGAAAAGCTCTTTTACTGTTTCTTCCTTATTGCATTTGCTAGCCCGGGTGAGCAGAATAAACTTCGAAGTCACTTCCTCCATGGAAGCCTGGCTGTTTTCCCCGAGGAATTTTTCAGCATCCTGGATCAGGATCCTGTTTTTTAACGGCGTATGGCTGAATTCCTCATCATCAATCTCATTCAAAAGAGCCCCGCGGGTGGACTGTGTGAAGCTCGACCGTGAATTGTGCTCGTAAGTGAAAATGGTTTCAAGCCCGATATAATGTTCATGGCCATGATTCATGAACTTATATTGAAAACATGATTTAAAATTCATGTTGTACCGGAGAAAATTGATAAAAACCTCGGGGGTAAGCGGTATGGATAGAAATTGCTTCAGGTTATCAGTAAAACGCTGGTAGGATTCAGGATCGATAGTCGCTTTTTCAAAAGCATTGTGAATATATCCCGAAATATGGGAGACCACACTGACTTTTTCATTTTCGAGGGCCCTTCGTGCCCGTCCCGACATGGAAGTGCCATTAAACCACATTTTTTTTGTAACGATTCTCCGGTTATTGGTCAGCACACCTTCGTTAATATCCACAAAATTCTGGGAATGTAGCGGAGTTCCAATCAGGAAAATGTTTTCGAGAGGAATGCGGCCGACAATAAAAAGTGCTGCCGCATACAACCCTGACAGGGAAACACACTCTCCCGCTCCCGTCATGAATAACTCTTTGAAATGAAATGAAGTCATCGCTTCCACCGTTTCCGTTTTCCAGTAGGGAATTACATTGCCTGTATAACTATCCAAACCGAAATGCCGCCTGATGTCAATATCAAAATAATATTTGTCCCCCTCATATCCAAACAATGCATTTGACTGGCTGATCAGGTCCATATCGACAAAGGAGGCAAACCGGCTGATCTCCTTTTCCTTTGTTGTAAGCCCCCAGGTATCCAGATCAAGGTTAAATACGTAATGCTCCATGATGTATTGCTTAATCCGGTTGATCTTGTATACAAACGATTTCCTGCTGATATCCTTAAACCACGGATCATCCCTCCACTTCCAGATAATCGGGCTCATGATGTTGGCAATGACCAGCGGATAAAGAAGTTCCGGAAAAACATATATCTCCATATCAGACAGGGAGAACGCGGAAGAGTATTTTTCGAGTGTTGATTTATCTGAGAAATCAGGATTAACAGGCATGGAATTATTTTAAGAACATGCAAAATTAGGTGAAAAATAAATGCCTTGTTAAACCCCAAAGGAAAACATAAATCAACAAACCCTTTTGAATTACATTTGTTAAAATTACAGCCACCAACTCAAACCCGGTATTCTTGGATCATGCATTTCAATATTTCTCAGTAGCAGGTTTTATCAATGCCCTGGTATTAAGCCTTTTATTAATATTAAACAAACGGAACCATCTGGCGAAACTGTACATGATCGCCCTGGTACTGATCGTCACGTTCCAGGCTATACTCAACGCTTTTGACAATCGTGACTTCTTCCTTGCCTGGCCTCATTTGAGTAAAGTATCCTGGCTGCTTCCCAGCTTGTTTGGACCGCTTGTATACCTCTTCACAATAAAATTATGCAGTGAGAGACCTGCATTTAACCGCAGGGATTTGCTGCACTTTCTGCCCTTTGCTTTTTACCTTGTCTTGCTCATGCCGTGGTACCTTCAACCTGCCTCTGCAAAAATAGCCTACCTGGGCAACTTTGAAGTTGCCCGTAAGGATGATTTCGGATTTTTGAACCAACTGAGCATTCTCATTATTCTTATCTACCTTATCGCCACCCTGCGGTTTTTGAGAAGATTTCGCAGCAAAATAGCGGAAACCTATTCGGAAATTTCACAGAAACGGGTGGAATGGATGAGCACATTTGCTTATGCTGTGCTGGCAATATTGATTTTTTCCGCTGCCGGATTTTACGGCAGTAAATGGCAGATTCCGTTCCTTCATTCCTTATATCATTTAAATTATATCCTGATTGTATTGCTTGTTTACTGGATAGGCTATAAAGCCCTTCTTCAGCCAATAATATTTGACTCGCACTCTACTCCCTTACTTCAATCGAATATTCCGCCCCCTGATATGGAAGAAGACCACGCAAAGGAAAATGGAAAACCTGCGGATTCAGAAATCAGGAAATACACGCGGTCAGGACTGGAAGATGAGGAAGCGGAAAGAATCTATGAGGAACTCATCCTTTTTATGAAATCCAAAAAACCATATCTCAATCCTGAATTAAGTATTTACCAGCTTTCGGATGACCTTAACCTGAAAAAACACCATCTTTCCCAGGTCATTAATGAAAAGTCAGGCATGAACTTTTTTGACTTTATCAATACATTCCGCGTTGAAGAGATAAAGCGAAATCTTGCTGATCCCTCCCTGAAAAACCTCACTTTACTGGGAATAGGTCTGGAATCAGGGTTTAATTCCAAGGCCACCTTCAATTCCGCTTTTAAAAAATTTACCGGGCTTACGCCTTCTGATTTTCAAAAAACAATAAACAAAGTAGTATGATTTTGTCGGCCCGGACGACCGGGCAATGTTGGTGCCTTAATTTTGGTCCATCATTCAAAACCATATACGATGAACACAATAAAAATAATGACCGTCTTGATTTTGCTGTCAGCCACTCTAAAGGCTCAGAATCCTGACTCTGCAAGTATCCATTTTAATAAACTTCAAACAGGTTTTGGTCTCGGTTACCAGAGCCGTCAGCTGATCGATGAACAGAAATCCGCACTTGTTTATGGTTCGACGGAATACCAGGGCAAGCTGTTTTTTACAAAGGAAAAGGACCGATCACTTTTGTCTGGCAGCCTTGATTTCGGCATGGGTTCATTTAACGCCAGGCATAAACAAGGCCGCTATTTGTATGCCGTGGATTATGATATTGACGGAAATGCCACACTTGATTCTATACCGGTAACTTCCGGAATAGTAGCCGGCAGAATAAAAATGTCGTACCTGCGGAGTATTTCCTCCGGGACTATTCTCTGGATGGCAGGGGGAACGTTGCAGGATCAGCTCGTCTATCCTGAAAATAATATCGGATTGCTGAATTCCCTGTCACTCAATGCAGCGTTGTATGCTTCCAAAAATATTAATGCGAATCATACAGTAAGCGCAAAACTCGAGGTGCCGGTTTTCGCCCTGAATTCCAGGCTGCCATGGCATAATACAGCGTCCGACCCTGTTAAACCTGAACTGGTGACATTCTTTAAAAAGGGCAGCAGAATTGTCTCTGTCGATAAATATCAATCATTTCAACTGAATCTCAATTATTCATGCCGGGTATCCGCACACTGGAATGTTGGAGCAGAATATGAGTTTAGCTGGATGAGGATTCCTTATTACAAGCCTATGAAATCATTTGTGAACAGATTAAGTGTATTTACAAGCTATAATTTTTGATTATGAAAAACGTAACGTTGGTAATATTAATTGCAGGTATTTTCCTGCTGAACAGCTGTGAGAAAACTATACTCAATCCTGAGTATGAAGATAATGCCGTGGATAATTTTGAATGCCTCTGGCACAATTATGACCTGTATTACGGACAATTCCTCGTGAGAAATATTAACTGGGATTCATTGTACAGCGTTTACCGGCCCCAATTAAACGAACAATCCGGTACTGATGAATTATATGTCGTTTTTAAGAGTCTCCTTGGAAATTTTCATGATGACCATGTTTTTGTCGATCCAACCGAACCGGGCTATTCAAGGATTGAATCGGGACGTTCGGATACGATGAAAATACAGACTGATTTTTCAATCGAACAAATTAAAGAACATTACCTCATCTCCGGTGAGCAGTATTCAGAGCATATTCTTTATGGCATGCTGCCTGGCAATATCGGATATATACAAATGGATGTGTTTGGGGATCCTCTGAAATTCCTGCAGACCGCATTTGATGAAATTCTGAATAAACTAAAGGATACACGCGGTTTGGTTTTCGATATCCGAAAACTCGAAGGAGGTGAAGACAGGCTGGCAAAATTCGTCGCCGGAAGATTCAGTTCTGAAAAGAAATTATTCATGACCACCCGGAAAAGAAACGGTCCAGGTCATGATGATTTTGAATCGCCTGTTAACTGGTATGTGAACCCGGAAGGTTCAAGCCAATACACCAAACCGGTCATGCTCCTTACGGGAAGATTTACCGCCAGTGCCGGTGAAACATTCACATGGGCGATGAATGAAAACGCTAATGTCAGCCAGGTCGGCGATACAACCCTGGGGGCATTCTCCGATATTATGGTTATGGAACTGCCAAACGGCTGGTACCATACAGTTCCAGTAGGGGATTATCGCAATGCTGCCGGCGAAAATCTCGAAGGAACCGGCATTGCCCCTGATTATTATGCGCGCAGCACAAAAGAGGAAACAATAGCCGGAATAGACAGGGGGTTAAACAAGGCACTTGAATTGCTTCAATATTAAATGATACCGTATGACTATTGAGGAATGTACTGAAAGATGGGGAATTCAGACTGAAAAAATCATTTGTCGGATTGAAAATGAATTTCTCCTGCTGAACGAAAAGCAACTGAATTACAGGATTCATGTGCGTCATTGCAATATAAGGGAAATCATGAATTGTCTTTATAATTCAAATGCGAGGCTTCTGTCGGAAATGGACAAATCTGCGCCCATGGCCGCTTCAAATGCAGGCAGCCGGGAATTTGTACCCGGATGGGCCGCAAGAGTATTTCTCTCGCATGCATGCCCTGACCACTGCAGGGTTAACCGCCGGAACGGGCTTCATCCTCCGGAAGGACCTCCAGGGAATACAGTATTTTCCGGCCTGTTAGCGCAGGAAAACAAATTGAAAGATTTCATTTCTTCAGGTTCAACCCTGGATATGAATAAGAAGGTTGTACCCTTCAGGCTTTTTGGTATAGTAAAACTTAGTCTGGCAGAAACGCTGGAATATATGATGGGTTGCCAGCAAAGCCATATTACCCGGGCCCGTAACCTGGTTAAAATACAACAATGAATCCTGAAACCATAAAGAAACTTAATTAGAAATATTTTAAACTAAAGAATATGATCCCTAATGATTTCAAACATCTCGTGATCGGCTTAATGATATGTTTTTCGGTGCCCGGTGCCGGTCTTTCACAGGATACCTTAACTACCGCGCAACTTGCCGAGGATTTCTCACTATTCGAAAAGGTACTGAAGGAAGCGCATCCCGGCCTCTACCGATATAACACTGTCATGCAATTCGACAGCCTGCTGGCACAAACAGCCCAAACACTCAATCATCCCATGACCCGGCAGGAATTATACAGAACGCTGCTGCCGGTTGCAACCCACGTAAAATGCGGGCACACGAAATTTCATCCTGATGAAAACTGGTCGGATAATTACTATTTCGGAAATGAAAAGGTTTTTCCTCTAAAGCTCTATATTCATGGCGATAAGGCATGGATTGCGGACAGTTACGACCCAAAACTCAATATACCTGACGGGGCGGAAGTCGAAACCATCAATGATGTGCCTATGCCGGTTATAATCCGCAGATTGTTGCCCGGATTCTTTTCGGACGGCAACAATACCACGTTCAAGTATATTGAAATGAGCCACTGTTTCAGCGGGTATTATGCGAACCTCATAGAAGCACCGGATAGCTTTGCGATCAAATGCCGGAGTGGAAATGATGTATTTTCAATTACTGTACCTGCCATACCTCATTCAAAGATCGATGAGTATGAAAAGGGGCAACAGGGTGATACTTCACCTGCACAAGCATATAGCCTTGAAATCATGGGCGAAAATACAGCCCTGGTCAGGATCTCTTCATTCTGGATGGGCAAGGATGGTGCTTTCAGAAGGTTCCTTAAAAGTTCCTTTTCGACAATCCGTCAAAAAGGAATTGAGAATCTGATCATTGATGTCAGGAATAATGAAGGGGGAAATGATAAGCGGGGGTCTTTGTTGCTTTCCTGGCTGGTGGACCAGGAATTCAGGTATTATGACCGCTTGCAGGCCACAACCAACAGCAAATATACATTTTCGGAATATGCCCGCCTTCCGAAATTTTATGGGGTATTGCGACATATGATAAAGAAAACGGATACGGGAACATATGTATGGAATCACAACAGGAACCTGAAAATCCTGAAACCACAAAAGAATTCCTATTCGGGAAAGGTATATATATTGATCAACGGGGGCAGTTTTTCGGTCACATCCGAATTTGCCTCTGTGGCACATAATCTGAAACGAGCCGTATTTATAGGAGAAGAAACAGGCGGAGGATATTACGGCAATAACAGCGGAACCTTCGTTATTGTCACCCTTCCAAACAGCCGGTTGAATATTGGGATTCCTATGCTCGCGTATTATACAGCCGTTAAAGACTATCCTTTCAGGGATCATGGAATAATTCCGGATTATAACGTGGTTCCATCCATTGAGGATGTTCTTTCAAAAAAGGATGCCGTCCTTTCCTTTGCACAGGAATTAATTGAAAAACAATAATGAATGCCCTCTTTACTTTAACAATCAGTGGATAAGGCGATAAGTTGGCGAAATATTTTATCTTTGATCAGGTTATATTACTGAAATCATGGATGAAGTATTGTTGATTGTCCCCGAAAACATGGGAAGGAATTTTATCCCTCCTTCCTTTTTACCCCCAGGTAAGGATGAATACTATCAGCGCAACGCGCAGACCGTGCCTCCTGTAAACGGATGGCGGCACCTGCGGTCGCATGAAGTGGAAAGGCTTGTAAAGAATAACAACACGGCTGCAAATTGGGATGAATTGCTCGTTACGGATGAGTTTGATACAAACCAGGTAAAGAATACTCAATTTTATGGTCTTGTGCGTATCGGACGCCTGAGAAACATCATTCTTCAGCATCACGACCTGAAAGTTCCTGCAGGTATTACAAACAGCCTGATCATCTCATGCGATATAGGCGATGATGTGGCAATTCATGAAGTACATTACCTTGCTCATTATGTGATCGGCAATCGCAATATCCTTTTCAACATTCATGAAATGGATACGACCGATCATGCCAAATTCGGGAACGGGATCATCAAGGAAGGTGAGCCGGAACAGATCCGCACCTGGCTTGACCTGATGAATGAATCGGGTTGCCGGCAGGTACTGCCTTTCGATGGAATGATCACCGCTGATGCTTACCTCTGGGCAAAATACCGGGATGATGCTGCCCTTCAAAAAGCTCTTGTAGCGATTACGCAGGCAAGCATGGATAACCGACGCGGGTATTATGGCACAACCGGTAACCAATGCGTGATAAAAAATTCACTCATCCTGAAAGATGTAAAAATAGGTTCAAATGCGTATATAAAAGGAGCCAATAAACTTAAAAACCTGACTATTAATTCATCCCCTGAAGAGCCTACCCAGATCGGGGAAGGGGTTGAACTTGTAAACGGCATCATCGGCTACGGTTGTCATATATTTTATGGATGCAAGGCTGTCAAGTTTATCCTTGGCAATAACTCGAATCTGAAATACGGTGCCCGGCTGATCAATTCATTTTTGGGAGACAATTCAACCATATCATGCTGCGAGGTTCTGAACAACCTTATCTTTCCTGCCCATGAGCAGCATCACAACAATTCATTCCTGATTGCTTCCGTAGTAATGGGGCAAAGCAACATTGCTGCAGGTGCCACAATCGGATCAAATCACAATAGCCGGTCCAACGACAATGAAATTCAAGCCGGCCGGGGATTTTGGCCGGGATTATGTACAAGCTTAAAACATTCATGCCGGTTTGCATCTTTTGTTTTGCTATCCAAATCGGATTATCCCTTTGAACTGGATATTCCGTTCCCTTTCTCTTTGGTAAACAATAACATTTCTGCCGATCAGCTTGAGGTTATGCCGGCTTATTGGTGGATGTATAATATGTACGCTCTGGCACGGAATTCCTGGAAATTCAAGGACCGTGACAAACGGCAGCATAAGACGCAGCACATTGAATTCGAACCTCTTGCCCCTGATACAATTGAAGAAATAATTGCGTCCCTGCGTCTTCTTGAGATTTGGACGGCAAAAGCAGTTCGCCTTCAACGGGGCAACCCGGCAGGTGTTATGGATGACAATGATCTTGCCCGGGAAGGACATTCAATTCTATCTTCGAACGGACTGCCTGCTGATGTGGAGGTCCTTGGTGAATCTATGGAAAATACGCGTCGCAGGGTGGTTATCCTTAAACCGCAGCAATCATGGCAAGCATACCGGGATATGCTCCATTACTATGCTGTAACGAACCTGCTGACTTACTTCCGGTCAGGACAAAAAACCACGTTCGGCAAAATGGAAAGGGATCTATCCGGAAACCGGGAAAAAGAATGGGTGAATCTTGGCGGACAGATCATGCTGATGCGCGACCTTGACAGCCTTCGCTCCGAAATTGGCTCCGGTAAACTGGATTCATGGAAGGAAATTCACGCACGATATGATCACCTCTGGGAAAAATACCAAACGGATAAGCAAAGACATGCCTTTGCCACCCTTTCCTATTTGTATGAAACTGAAAAAGTGACCGGTGAGAATTGGAAAGGAGCCCTGGAAAAGGCTCTCGTAATCCAGCAATTTGTCTGCGACCAGGTGTATATCAGCCGGAAAAAGGATTTTGACAACCCGTTCCGCCATACCACATTCCGTAACAAGGATGAAATGAAAGCCGCCATCGGCAGCATCGACGACAATAGCTTCATCCTGCAGGTAAGGCGTGACACGGAGGAGATGGAGAAGGCGGTTAGGGGCTTAGGCTGAAGGTTGAAGGCTGAAGGTTGAAGGTTGAAATGTCTTCGAAGTTTAATTCGTTCATGTTAAATATCCCGCTTCCGGCATCGGGTATCCGAACCCGGTACTTAAGAAATCTTCCTTAGATAAAGAACTGCAGCCCCTGTAAACGGAGCTGATATTTTTGCAAAACTGCCCCCGGATAAGAATTCTGTTCCCTTAATCCATAAATCGAGCACCGGAATATACCAGGAAACCTCGTATTTAACTTTGTCCGCTGAAAGATTTATAGTCGCATATCCCCCATCAAACTCAGGATGATCTTTTATTCCAATTTCCTGAAAATTTGCCCAGGTATGGGAACCAGTAAGCAAAATAGCCTTGCCCCCTCCATCGGAAAAATAATTCGAATTAATGCCTTTTCTAAGCGGACCGTTAAAATACGAACTTTGTCCACCCACTGTAAAGGATATGGAATTCAACATGGACAAAAAAATAAGGCCTTTGAAGAAAATCTTGCAGGAGTAATTCACCATTTGGATATGAAGATTATTTAACAAGCAATTTCTGACTTACGGAATTATGCCCATCCAGAATTCTTATTATATATAACCCCCTTTTTAGCGTGTGTCTTATAGTAAGATCAGCATTTGAAGCATTTACCGGTTGCCTGAATACAATTTTACCAGACTCCCCCACAACCTCTATTGTCAATAACCGATTTTGCCATTTATCCAGCCGAATTGTAAATTCTTCGCCGTCAACCGGATTGGGATAAATAATGGCTACCCCACTTAAGGGATCACTTTTTATCCCGGTACTAAGTGCCAATGTGGTGATCTGAATGGGATCACTTTCTACCGAGAAATTATTTGAAGCATCTTTGGCAATAACAAATACTGTATATGTTGTTGAGTCTGACAGTTGGGCAAAAATTACTGTCGCAGAATTGACGGTTGTATCCAGTATTCCATCCAGATAAATGTCATATCCCGAGACACGCACATTATCCGAAGATGCGGACCATGTAATTGTGAAACCCGAGGGTCCGGTATTTTTACAGGCCAAAAGTGCGGGTGTTGTCGGGGACAAGGTATCCGGCCCTTCATAATATTCATAAGCACCCGCATCGCTCACTGCATATCTAGGTCTCTCATTTTTATCCAGGTCAATACCCGGTGCATCCGTGTCAATTCCGGCATCTATAGCGGGAGACCCTGCTTTGAGGTGATAATCCTGGTTGTCGGGATCAACAAAATAGTTGTTGTATTTCGATCTGAGAATTACAAGATTATGGTCGGCAGTGCCTTCAATTGTATTCATCATAGAGGAGATATTATTCCGCACAAGGTTTCCCGAGCCTGTAATATTAATCCACGGAACCAGGCCTCCGACAGCCATATCTGCGAGCGTATTGTTAATAATTTTACAATCAATTGCATTGAAAATAGTGATGCCATGGTAAGTATCAACCGAAATGACGTTATTTTCAAGTATGCAGTTTTTGAACGTACCATCGAAAAAGCCGATCCCCTGGCAGTCTGTTTCAATGGATGAATGACCCTGGGTTCGTGCAAGCAATGTGTTTCCTCTAAATAAAATATTGGATGCATAAAAAGCCTGTACCATATCGCAATGGTTACCATTGGTCTTATAGCTGTCTCTGAAGGTATTATATTCTATTACATTATTATTTCCAGGTATGATACCATCGCCGCAAAAATTCTCAACCAGGGAGTTGGTAACGTTGGTGTAATTGGAGCCTGACAATTCCAATGCAAAATTTGTATTTTTTATATGAAGAGCATGCAGGATAGTATAATTACAGGATCCCTCCACGAGCACCCCGTTCCAGGCTTTAAAATTCCAGTCGTCTGCCGTCCATGCTGCGGTGTTTTCAATTGAATATATATAACAATCCGATAGGGTTATGTATGAACTTGAATTCATGATCCTCACGAGTGTATTATTGGAAATGGGATAAACGGGATGTTCAAGTATAGGCTCCTCTGGCGGAACAGCCGGTGTATTTACCCTTACATTCTCAAGGATCCAATGGGATGCACCGTTAAAATCGATACAATTGACAATGGGATTATTATTCTCAAATCCCCTGATAACTACATCCCCTGTATTTATTCCATTTATAACAGGATAGCCATGATGCCCCGACAATAAATAAACGGTATCGCCGGGGATAAAAGTTCTTCCTGTAGAAAATACTTCCTGCAGTGTATTCCAGGGGGATGTGACAGAAGTTCCCGAATCAGCCATTGATCCTGATGGACTGCAGAAATAATTGGTCGTATATCCGTACCTGCTGAAAACAAGCAGTAAAATCGCAGTGAAGACTATATCTTTTCTCACTTTTTTGGCTGTATTACTTGATACTAATTGATGATCATCCGTTCTTTGTGAATACCATCACGGGTCTGTATAAAAAGGATATATATACCCTTAAGCCAATCATCTGTCTCAATCCATGTTTTCACGATGTCAATTCCTACATCATGATGCCTGCCTGTCATGTCTACCATAGACAGGAAAGCCGGCAGGGAGTTATCGGGTAACTCGACATTGAATCCCTCGCTTGCAGGATTTGGGTATACACATATTTTCAGGTCTTGAGTGTTCGGCAAACCTGTAACCGAAAATACATCAATGGTATGTTGCACTGAATCAATACCACCCCATTTATCTGCAGTGATCAGCGTGACAAGATAGCTGCCGGAATTTGAGAAAGTATGCGAAATTCGCGGTGAAAGCGAATAGGCTTTTTTGCCATCGTTGAAATCCCATCGATAGGTTACCGAATCATTATCAGGATCTTCTGTCAGGGAAGCATCAAAATCAATTTTAAATCCGGTGCCGGTTTCATCATACGTAAAACCACCAACGGGTGAATGATTAAGGCACCTACGGTACCTGGACAGGGACTCTATATAATAGTAATCGGCATAACTTATGGGTGTATCCACCTCGCTGTTCCCGGGGTAATTCCCGGTGCTGTGCATGAGGATAAAATTATTGTTTGTACCGGGGATGGCACGATATTTATCTGAGGATAAAACATTTATCTGATTGATGGCAACCTCGAGAAAGGTATCGCCGTACTCCTCGGAATAACGGCCCAGTTCAAACAAGGCAGAGCACATAATGGTTGCCGCGGCAACATCCCTTGGTGCATCGGGAATATCAGGTGCATCAAAATCCCAGTAAGGAACCCTATCCGGCGGCAAATTTTCGTGGTGAATTAAAAAGAGCGCAATTTGTTCCGCCAGCCTGAGATATTTAATATCGTGCGTATATCTGTAACACATTGTAAATCCATAAAGACCCCAGGCCTGTCCTCTTGCCCATGACGATTCATCAGAATAACCCTGGTGAGTGGTTTTGCTGATTACTGACCCGGTAACATCTGAATAGTCAACAACATGAAAGGAACTGTAATCCGACCTGTAATGATTAGCCATTGTCTGGTCAGCATGCCTGATTGCCTTTTCCTTATAGGAAGTATCGTGGGTCAGTTCTGAGGCAAGAAACAATAGTTCAAGGTTCATCATGTTATCGACAATTACCGGAAAAGTCCAGGGCCCTCCATCCCACGATCTGATACATCCGATCGTTTCATTAAATCTTTTCGACAGGGAAATGGCAGACTGAATCAACACATTTTCATATTCGGGATCATCAATTAAACGATACCCGTTCCCAAAGCTTGATCCCAGCATAAACCCAAGATCATGGGTTCCGGTGTTATTTTTTTCTTTTTCAATTCCTGCCGTGTAATAGATAGCCTTCTCAAGTAACTGATCACTATTTGTATATTCATATAAATACCAGAGCGAACCCGGGAAAAATCCGCTGGTCCAGTCGCCCGAAGATACCAGGTTTAAACTGCCATCCTTGTTGGTGGACCGGGGATAGAGGCGATTGGAAGGATTGCTTTCAATCATTTTTTGGTACTGATCAGTGGCTGTCAGAATAATCAGACCGATATCCTCAACTGAGTCGATCCCCTGGGCCTGAAGCCTGCCGGAAACAGCGATCAGAATTACTATTGAAAATAACTTCCCTGTTTTTAAAAAATTAAAGCGCATAGTAAGGATATTTATGGGGAAAACGGGTTAATCCAGGTACCATATTTCAGAACCTTTGATACAAATGTAACGAAGAATCAATGATGACGGAAGGCTTCAGTTGCCTCACTTCCAGTGATGCAGACGACATTTTGCGCTTAAATGCAAAAGGATGTATTTGTTAAAACAGGGACATACTGTAACTGAAATTTATTATCAATCGTAAAAAACGGTCCTATTTAGCAGATAAATAAAAGTTTCAATCACGCTTATTTATACTTATACTAAATTAGCTTTGTCCAGAGCTATAAGCCTTTCAAAAAAAAATCGATACAAATAAATATATTTTTATCCGCTATATTGGAAAGATGCCAATTTTAAAAAATTGGATCGAATGCAACTGTTTTACGATAATCCATGAAAATGCATTTTTTCATTTATCCGCCAATAATATTACTTAATACATTAGATAACAACGTTTTACATTTGTTTTTTTAAAATATTATTTCATACTTTGATTAAACTAATTCCGAAAAAAATTACTAATACAAAAAGCAATGAGAAATTTCATCACACAAAAGACTGTATTGATTGTAGTACTTGTCTTATTTGCCTTGCCCGGTATATATTCTCAGATCAAGCCAGTTGTCTATTATGCGAAAGCAGATGTCCCCATCGGAGACGGAACGGGAGCGGAAAAAGGCGATGCCCGAACCATGAACTTTGGCGCTGAGGGCAACATGTTAGTAACAAACTTTGATGACAATGTGGTTTATAATTCGGGATTTGAATCCTGGATTATGTTTGATCTCTCTACGCTTACCGATTCAATACCCGATGGGCAGCATATATTATATTCTGAAATTGCCCTGAGGGTTTCCGGAAATTATGGCAATGGATTTTACTGTTACCATTTAAAAAATGCCGATGATTGGATTGAAGGAAATGGCACCTCGGGAGTACTGGACAATGAAGGTGGTCTTACCTGGACAACCGCCCAGGATTATGACTATACAAATCCGGCCAATTATGTCTTAATCAATACAGATACAAATGTTGGTGGTACTGGCACCTATGAGAAATTTCCGTTACAGGAGGCAGTTGATTATGAATTAGGCGCCAGTGGCAATAAAATACTTACCCTGCGTTTTGCCCCTACAATCGCTGACTACGATCCTACCGCCACGGATCCCGGAAAATGGCTCGGTTTCTATTCCAAGGAATCTCCATGGGAGATAATCCTGCCTAACGGCATAAATAAATCGGCGGCAAATATTACCTTTTATATTGGATCCGATCAACCAACTATTTTCAGTGACGTTGAAAATTTTGGAAATCTTGATAATTACACAACCTTTCCCACCGGTTTCCGGAAATGGGCAGTTGTTACCGATGAAGGACAGGAACGCCTGAAAATTATGGAAAGGCCAGCTCCGGTTAATCAAACGCCAGGTGGATTGGCATTATATAAAAATAGTACTTACGGTGATTTTGACATAACCACAAAGGCTAAGATCAACAAGTGGGTTGAGGGTGCCATCGATCCAAAAGTGGATTTTACAATTGCATTCGGTTACAAGGAAAGAGATGATTATTTTTACATGCTGTATACCGGTGAGGGGAAAGATGGGATTTACAGGGTAACAGAAACCGGTCCGTCGCTGGTGGGTACCGGCAATACATCGGCTTCAATCACTGACACAGCCTACCACACTTACAGGCTCGTTCGTTCGGGCAACACGGTAACGGCATACATCGACGGTACAGTTTATCTTACTGAAACGGAGGATGCCCTTGCTTCGGAAGGAATGATTGGATTGGGCAGCTATAATGATATTGCCATCTTCGACGATTTCACAAATGAAACAGCCGGTGTTACGGCGGTTGACAAAAACTCCCTGAATTCATTCAACATTTTTCCAAATCCGGCAGATAATAATTTAACTGTCCAGTCAGAAAATCTCATCCGCAGAATATCTGTACGAAGTTTGCTTGGACAGGAAATGATCAATCAACAGGTTGAAAAATCAGGTTCCATCAACGTGGATGTTTCCAGACTATCAATAGGCTTTTATTTTGTAACCGTTTTTGACTCCAACGGCAACTCGCAAACCCGGAAATTCCTAATTAAGAGGATGTAAATGACCAATCAGGATAGCCTGGTTGAAATGGACTTCCCATAGAAATTTGAGTATCCAGGGGGAGGTAAAAAGATATCAAAATTCAATAAAGTAAAAGAAATGAGAAAAGAGAAATCAATTCTGATAGGGATTCTTATTGTCTTCATTGTAGCGATTCCCGGTTGCAAAATGGAAATAGAAAATCCGACAGCCTGCTACACGCTAAAGGTTCAAGGTGAAGATGGGACAAAAATAATTAGCGCCCCCTTTATTGTGAAAGTTGATGAGGCAATAGAATTTGATAACTGCGGCGCTGCGGAGTATTATGCTTTTTTCAGTGGTAAACAAGGAAGTATTTGGGCCGACTACCTTGATCCGGATGATCTGACTACCGAAGGCTCAGATACCAATCCTTATGGTGACTTTTATATTACCTACCAAACTCCCGGAACCTATACGGCAACTGTTGTATTAACGAACCGGGAGGTGAAAAATCCTTCAAACCTTAAACAGGTGACAATGGATTTTGAGATTGAGGTTGTAGTGCCTGAAAGTACCAGGTAAAACATTAAACAGCATTGTAGAAAATAATAAATCGATTATGAATAAAAGATTTTTTTATAAGCTTCTGCTGATTGGTTTTGTTGCTGCACTATCTGTGGTAAATGTATTTGCCCAGCAACAGAAAATATCGGGCACAATCAGGGATAATTCCGATGGCAGTTCGATCATAGGCGTGAATATTGTAATTAAAGGTAAAACTACCGGAACTGTATCAAATAATGTGGGAGCCTATTCTATAATGGCTTCAAAGGGTGACACTTTAGTGTTCACTTCCATCGGGTATAAATCCATGGAGGTTACCGTTGAAGCATCAGCCGAAATAAATATAAATTTGGATACGGAAGCCCTGGCACTTGATGAACTGATTGTAGTTGGTTACGGTTACCAGAAAAAAAGCAACCTCACCGGTTCAGTTTCATCCATCACCGCTGAAAATCTTGCTATCCGACCGGTTTCTTCTGTCGCCCAGGCATTGCAGGGCCAGGCTGCAGGCGTACAAGTAACCAATACAAGTGGATTACCGGGTTCGGAACCTTCCATCAGGATACGTGGTCATGGTTCGTTGAACACAACTAATGGTCCCTTATGGGTTGTTGATGGAGTAATTGCCGCAGATATGAATTCCGTGGCTGTTGAGGACATTGAAAATATCGAGATTCTTAAAGACGCATCTTCCACTGCCATCTATGGAGCAAAGGGGGGTAACGGAGTGATACTGGTAACAACAAAAAGAGGAAAGAAAAATGAGAACAGGGTTAATTTTTCCTACTATCACCAGGTTGCCAATCTGGCTAAATCCCTTGACCTCCTCGACAGGAGCGAATATATGACGCTGAAGAACAGGGCCCGTACCAATAGCGGCTTTTCTGAAATGTTTACCCCCGGACAAATTAATGGCACTGAACCCTATAATGGCTATATTACGAATACCGACTGGCAGGCTGAGGTTTACAGGCCGGCGCAGACTGATTACTTTAATCTTTCCCTGGCTGGGGGCAGCGACAAAACAACATATGCGCTGTCATTTAATAACAGGAAAGAAAACGGTATTATCCCTCATTCCGATTATAAACGGAGTGGTATCCGGCTGAATCTCGATCATGAGATCAGCAAAAAAATCAACCTGGGATTAAGCGCAAATGCCTACAAAACCGTGGGAAACAGTTTCGATGTCACTTCAGGATGGACACTGGGAGCTGCCGGCGGGGCGCTGACTTCCATGCCTTATTACCCTGTTTATGATAACAATGGAGATTACTACAATCTTTCCACATGGGATAATCCTTTATTGGCAGCGGAAGGTCAGTATGACAATAAAATCAATACCTCGGTTCAGGGCAATATCTATCTCACCTATGAAATTATTAAGGATCTTACTTTAAAAGCTGATTTTTCAGGTGAATACTGGGTAAAACAGGAAAACACCTTTGTAACTTCCGAGCTATATGGTGCAACAGCCACCAAGGGCCTCGCCAGGGCATCAATTATGGATGCATACAATAGTAACTGGGTTGGAACCCTTTCCACAACTTACGATAAGAAAATTTCGGAAAATCATGAGCTAAAGCTATTTGCCGCAGTAGAACAACGTGTTGCCAGTTCAAATTTCAACCTGATGTCCAGCGAAAATATGAGCCGCGAGGCATTCCTCTGGTACAACATGGCGGCTTTCGACAAGGCAAATCACGCTATTGAAAACGGAAACTGGGAAAGTGTATTTAAATCCGTCTTTGGCCGGGTCAATTATAATTTTCTGAACCGGTACCTCTTCGAGGCCACTGTCAGAAGAGACGGGTCATCGAAATTCGGACCGGCAGAAAAATGGGGAACCTTTCCGGCAGTGTCAGCCGGATGGAAACTATCGGAAGAAGAATTTATTAAAAGCCTCGGTGTATTCGATCAGCTAAAGCTTAGAGTTACATGGGGACAAGCAGGAAACGACAATATAGGTCTTTACCTGTGGATGCCATATATGCTCATAGGAGGAAATTATTCCGGTGCCATTTTTGGAGGCATAGGAAGCCCGGGAGGGGATAAACCTTATATCGGTGCGGAAATTGGACAAATTCCAAATGAAAGTGTTCACTGGGAGAAATCTTCCACAACAGATATCGGACTGGATATGGGATTTCTTAAAAACCGTTTACGGTTCACCCTGGATCTTTATAACCGGACCACTGCAGATCTGTTATGGAATTTTCCCCTGCCGCTGTATACAGGCTATGGTAATGGGTGGGGCGGCGGAGTCGTTGTGATTTCCAATGTGGCAGAAATGAATAATAAAGGGATTGAATTGAACCTGGGTGCAGACATTGTCTCTACAGGGTATCTATTCTGGACACTCAATTTCAGTTTTTCGAAAAATGTGAACAAAGTGATCGACCTGGCTAATTCACAACCCATTTATAGCGAGGTCACAAAAATTGAGCAGGGCAAACCTATTGGAAATATCTGGGGCTATCAAACGGATGGAATTTTTCAGGAGGGAGATGACATTGAAAATACCCCCCGGTTTAGCGGGGATGAGGGATTAGGTGATCAACGCTATGTCGATGCCAATAATAATGGCATCCTTTCCGATCAGGATATGGGAATTATTGGCAGGGCTCTTCCCGATTTCATATACGGTATCGTCAGTACCCTTACCTATAAAAATTTTGAGTTAAATATTATTGCCAATGGAGTTCAGGGAGCTGATTTATATAATGGCACCAGGCAGACTCTTTCAAATGGCGGCTTAGGGAAAACAAACGGAGGTAAGTGGCTGCTGAACAGCTGGACTCCTGAAAACACAAATACGGATATTCCCAGGATGTCGGACAGTTACACGGATAAAACGCCAAGTGACCGGTTTGTTGAAGACGCCTCATTTCTGAGGATTTCCAATATTCAGCTTTCCTATACGGTACCGTCCGTGATATCATCAAAAGCAAAGATGAAGAACCTTTCAGCCTACATCAGCCTGCAAAACTGGTTTATTATAACCAATTATTCGGGATATGATCCGGAAATGCATTCAGGAGGTGATGACAACCTTAATATCGGATTAGACCGTTACAATTATCCATCCACCAAGGGTGTCACTTTTGGAATTAAAGTAGGTTTTTAAATGATTAACAATAAACTGCTTCAGATGAAAACGAAGATAAAAGTTGATATAAAAAGAAATGCGATTTGTTTTTTACTTGCCGCATTGTCTTTTGCCGGATGCAAGCCGCTGGACGAACCACCTCACGGGGTTTTGAATCCTGAAACATTCTTTGAGACACAGGATGATGCCCTTTCTGCGTTGACTGCAGCTTATTCTCCACAATACGGGGGATCACAAAGATACTATCTCAAATCATGGATTGTTATTACGGATATCGGCTCGGATGATATGGGCGACGGATTTGGCGATCTGACGGAAAGAAAGCAGCTTGACCGGTTTAAGTATGATGCCACATATACAGAGTTGGCAGATGTTTGGTGGAATGCCTACATTCAGATCAACCGTGCAGCATTGGTTGTGACAAATGTGGAGTCGATGCCGGATGGCAAATTTGACACACCTGAAATAAAAAGAAGAATTATTGCAGAAGCCCGATTTCTCAGGGCCCAAAGCTATTTTAACCTGATCCGGCTATTTGGCGACGTTGTATTCTTTGGCGATGCCTATGACAGCAACCCTGTGGGCGCAAATAATATGACCCGGACGGAAATTAATGTGATCTACGATTTTATTATAGATGAATTATTGAAGGCAGAACCTGATTTATGGAACCGGGAACTTACTGAAAAAGGAAGGACATCCCGGGGAGCGGCACAGGCACTGCTGTCCAGGGTGTATCTCACAAGGGCAGGCTGGAGACTGGACTCGCAAACCGGTGATATGGTTCAGGGCGAGGCTTCAAACTGGGCAGAAGCTGCTTTATGGTCGAAGAAATTGATGGATGAAGGACATTATAATCTCAGGGTGAATTACAGGGATGTTTTTCCCGCAGAAGACAAAGACTATGACATACTAGAAAATAATGAGGAGCATATCTACTTTGTTAATTGCATGGCAACGAATAGCTGGTTTGAAACACTGCTCTATTTTGGACCGCGGCTTGCCAGCGGGGAAGGTGGCTATTCATCTTTTGTAGGTGAAGTTGAACTGACTTCTTCATTCGATTCTCTGGATAAGCGCAAAAGCATTACAAACCTGGATTATATCATCGATGAATTTGAAGAAAAACAGCCTTTGAATGCCGGTAATGCCAGCTATTGGTATCCCGGGATGGCTATCCCGCACATTGGCAAATACCTTCCGGATGAAAACAGGTATTCCTTCCCGCCCAACGGCAATGCTTCCGGTACCAATTATCCCCTCTTGCGATTTTCAGACGTGTTACTGATGTATGCCGAAGCCATCAATGAATCACAGGGACCCACACCGGAAAGCATTGAAGCCTTTAACCGGGTGAGAAGACGCGCCGGCTTACCCGAATGGCCCAATGTGAAAGATGTTGCGGGTACAGTCTATCCCGACAACCAGGAGGGCTTCCGGGAAGCAATCCGGCAGGAAAGAAGATGGGAACTGTGCTATGAAGGGATCAGGATATTCGACCTGCGCCGATGGGGCATCCTGGTTGAAACATTTAAAAACAGGGCGCAGGTAGCCAATCCTACAACGCAGGATGGTATCAGGGCTGAAAATATCGAGTCAAAACATAATCTGTACCCTGTGCCGCTTGGTGAGATACAAAAGAACCCCAATCTTACACAGAACCCCGGATTCTAAAAGCATCAAATTAACCTTTCCTTAATTAATACCTAACGATTATGAATAAACTACTTACATTGTTAACATTTGGAGTTTTATTGCTTCCAAATGCATTGCTCGCACAGGATACTACTGTTTTCAGCAGTGTGGCTGTTTTCGGAGATACAATAAGTTATCATCCGGCCGAATCCTGGCTATGGGATATCATTGAAGATGGCGGAGACCTGAGGTATGGAATCATCTATGACAAAGAAATGGGTGGTAACCGTACCAATATTGTACCCGACCATTGGTTTGGCTATGATTTTTACGTATCTGCAGATGCAAAATTGTTCAAAAGGTCATGGGGAGCCGAAAATGAACCCCTGTATGAAGACGCTGACCTGTTCTTTCTCTACAACGATGCCAGCAACTTTGCCAAAGCTGAATTTTACAACACCACAGGTCTGGCAACCGGAGCCGGAAATGATCCCTTTGGACTCTCTGGTTTTACAGCCGTTGTAGAAGGAGTTGTCTATAAGTTCAAAAAGGCCGATGAACCGGAAGACCTCGTTGAAGGAATACCGGCTGAAAGATGCATTCCTTTCGCAGGTGACACCAGTTTCTATGACTGGAACAATGTGAAAGTAACGCGCAAAGGAACCGTCTTGTCTATGATGGTAAACGGTGCTGTATACTTTTCGATGGATATCGATACCCTCTCTGTTTACCAGTCGGGTGATTCCATGGTAGCTGTACCTCAAACCGTAAAGGATTTTTTGAAGGGATGGGGTCAAATAGGAATAGGATCAGGAAATGACAAATTATATTTCGATAATGTTGAAGCAGGTTACATCGCCGTTCAGGGCCAGTTCAGTGATATTCCTTTTTTCGGGGAAGCCTCCAATTATGCAGCAGCAGATCCCTGGTTATGGGATCTTGTGGTGGATGAAGATAATATGCGGTATGGAATTACAATGGACAAGGAAATGGGCGGTAACCGGATGAACATACTAAAAAACGACCAATATGGTTATGATTTCTATGTAACGGCTGATGCCAAACTTTTTAAAAGGGTTTGGGGAGCTGAAAATGCACCCCTTTATGAAGACGCCGACTTGTTCTTTCTATATAGTGATGCAAACAACTATGTTAAGGCGGAATTTTTTAATACTACCGGACTTGCAGTTGGCGGTGGTAATGATCCATTCGGCCTTTCAGGTTTTACCGCTGTTGTTGAGGGAGTTCCCTATAAATTCAAAAAAGCCGATGCCCCCGCCGATGAAGTGGAAGGTACACCTGCCGAAAGATGTATTCCATTTGTAGATGACGCAAGCTTTAATGACTGGAATAATATCAAAGTAACCCGGAAAGGAACCATATTGTCCATGCTTGTAAACGGGGCTGAATATTTTTCAATGGATATTGATACGCTGACTGTATATCAGTCAGGCGACTCTCTTACAGAAGTTCCCCAGGCGGTGAAGGATCGCCTGATGGGTTTTGGCCTGATCGGTATGGGCACAGGGAACGATAAAGTATATTTTGACAACGTAGTTGCCGGGTTTATGCAAGTTGAAGGTCAGTTCTCTGATGTTGAAAACTGGGGAGATGCCAGTATGTATGAACAAAATAATCCCTGGTTATGGGCCGTAGTTGAGGATGGCGGAGATACACGATTTGCCATTACTGCAGAAAAATGGGCTGGCGGAGACAGAAAAGCAATAAACAACGACCAGGTTTTTACAGGAGATTACTTCGCCGAAGCTGAACTAAAATTGTCAAAACGTTTTGACGGAGAACCTGATGGTGCAAAATTTGAAGACGGCGGATTTGTGATCTCCTATACGGATCCAGCAAATTTTGCCAACGCCTTCTACAGTGTTTCAAGTATCACTGCAATAACACCCCCGCTTGGATATGATGCAACCGGGTTGTCAGGATTCTATTTCCTGGTTGACGGTCACCAGTACAGGGTTGTGAAGTCAGATGCTCCTGCCGACGAGGTTGAAGGAATTCCGGCTGAACGTTGCCTGCCTTATGAAAATGATGCCAGCTTTAATGATTGGAATAATATCAGGGTGGAAAGAAAAGGAACTGTTCTTACCATGATTGTAAATGGTCATGATTATTTTTCAGTGGATTTTGACACAGTTACAGTAGCTGCAGATTATCCTACTTCTTTCTGTGAAGGAATTGTTCCTATTCCCCAGAAATGTTTGGATATGATCCTCGGCCCAGCCAAAATAGGTATCATGTCAGCAAATGACAAGGCCTGGTTTGACAATGTGAATGCTGGTGTGCTTCTACCGAACGGTGCACATCATACAGCCAATGCAGCAGCCTGCTCAATTTATCCGAATCCTGTTTCAAGCCATATTACAATTTCTGGTAATGATGCATTCAACAATGTGGAGATATTTAGCCTTACAGGACAACTGGTAACATCAATGATAACCGGGGGTAACTCATCCGTTACCATCGATGCCAGCAATTTTAAAGCCGGAATGTATGTGGTTAAAATGAAGAAATTAAACGGAGAAATTGTGGTTAGTAAGTTTATCAAACGATAAACAGATTGGAGTCCTTGCAGAAGTTTTCTGTATTGCAATAATTAATGCAGAGATGAGGTTGAAACCCATCTCTGCTTTTTTTAAAATACCCCTGTTCCATTAATTCAATAAATCCCAGCAGGGTTCCCAATGGTAAAAATCATCACCCATCTGACAACCTTCAGCCGGATCGTGTATATTGCCTGTAATAGCATTATAGTTCTATAATACATATCCATTCAGCCTGACATTTTCCATCATTCCCTGATTAGATTGTCCCCATTGTTTTGATGGAGTTTAACCTCCAGGTCCATGGCAAATCCTTCGGGCATCAGGACATGGCTCAGAAGGTTTCGGCTATTAAAGGTTCCTCAACCTGTCCGGAGGCGGCTTTGCACAGCTGCGTATTGTTCTTCCGGTCACAGTGCACTACCTGTCAATCCCTGGCCAATCATCCGTTCTGAAAGGAATTGCGGGAAGTCCTTCCTTGTTGTAAAGGTTTAGATCGTTTGGATTGTTTGCCCACCCGTAACGTATAGCTACAGGGTTTTCAATTTCATCCGAATAGACTATAATTGTATGATCTCCGGTAACGAATGCTTTAGCCCATACAAACCGATGATCCGAACCCGCCACTGAAAATCCGTTAATATATCCGTATTTATTTTTAACACTAAGTCCGCTATCGGTCTCAGCAAAAGTGATTATGGCATTTCTTCCTTCAAACCGGACTGATTGGCAGATTGGACCGGAAGAAACAATTTTCTTCCCATAGCCTGTATGTAAAGCAGATAGTGCAAGCCGGCGTCCAACTTCCTGCTTGTTTTTGGGATGAATATCCGATTCTTCACCCAGATCAATTGCCAGGGCCATGCCTGTATTTGGTAAAGCAAGTGCTTTAGTTTGAGCCTCGCGTAGTTCGGCCCAATTGCTTTCGGCAGGTTCTTTTTGAGGCTTCTGGTAATTGGCCAGTGAAACGAATAGGAACGGGAAATTGCCCTGGTTCCAGTTATTGCGCCAATCCGTAATCAGATCCTGAAAAATCCGTTGATACTGTTTGGCACGGTCTACATTTGATTCACCCTGGTACCAGATTACTCCCTTTATTCCATAGGGTATCACAGGATTGATCATTCCGTTAAAGAGCATGGTTGGAAAATAATTGGCATCAATTTCAGTATAGTTATTTCTGGCCTCCGTTACTTTAAATTTCCACCCGCAACAAATGCTGACGTGGCTTTTTCCTGTTTTAATGTATTTGTCAGCCGGATCTCCGAAAAGTCCACCGCCGTCTCCCTTATCTTCCACGCGTATGGCAATTACATTTTTTCCGGGTTTTAACGTGTTGGGAGGAATCGAATAAATCCTCTCTTTTTGATTATTATCGGATGACCCTATATTCACCCCGTTAATCCATGAGATATCGGAATCGCTAATATTTCCCAGGTGTATTTCACCGGCTGTTTTGACCTGGGTTTCTGTCAGATCAATGGTAAGGCGATACCATGCAATCCCGTCAATATAAGGATAGCCTCCTTCTTCCCAGGTTTTCGTAGCATCAATTTCTACCCACCCCGATTCTGTCATGAAGGGATCAGCATAAACAGCCACTCCATTTTTCAACCCCATATCTTTTGATCCGATTTCCTTCCGGATGATTCTTGTAGCAACAATTTTCTGTTCTTCGTTATTTTTCATATCGAAGCCCTTCAATTCCTGCAATCTTTCTTTGAAATCCGGATCATTTTCAATAGTCCGTTCACTGATCCAGCCTTCGGCGACAGTTCCGCCCCAGGAGGCCTGGATCAAACCGACCGGCACTTTTAAATCCAGGTGCAAATTCCTGCCAAAGTAATATGCCACTGCCGAGAATTCCTTAATATTCTCAGGTGTGCATAATAGCCATTCCCCGCTTTCAAGATCTTCTTCCGGGACTTGAGCGAATTTTTTGGCTACGGTAAACAGGCGAATAAGAGGGAAATCTGCCGAAAGAATTTCATTTTTTGCATTTTTTGCATTGCTGACAGATAATTCCATATTCGACTGGCCGGAACAAAACCATACCTCGCCAACCAGTATGTTTTCCAATAAAATTGTATTGGAACCGGTTATGGTCATTTCAAACGGACCTCCATAATCAAGTGCGGGCAATCTGGCAATCCAGCGGCCTGTTGAATTGGCTTTTGTGATAATCGTCTTCCCGCCAAATTGGATTGTAATTTTCTCTCCTGTATCAGCCCATCCCCAGATCGGATTTTCCCTGTGTTGCTGCAAAACCATATTGGAACAAAATATTCGCGCCAGTCTCACATTTGCAGAAGATGAAATTTCAATCCCCGCTAATAACAGCATGATATGAAGAATTTTCAGGAACAACCTGCTTCTAACCTCCAACATTTGAAATAGACTAAACGGTTTATAGATTAACTACAATTTCATTCCCATTCGAATATTCGATTTTCAGGATGCCTCCCTTTTCAAGTGCACTCCAGGTCCAGCAATTGGATCTTAATGACTTGCCCTGTTCAAGCCTTTTTCCATTTACAGTGATTAATCCTGGTTTTATGGCCATCCGGAAAGTTACTTCGGAGGAATCATCGAAACTGGTGAACTCAATTTGCTTTGTACCGTACTTAATCGTCCGTATGACTGAAGTCGATTTTAACAGGTGATTTTCTCCCGCGGGAGCCCATTCAGGAATTGCCGCCATGGCATCGATAAAGTGACGGATATAGTCTCCATATCCATCAATAAACCATGCCCCGGGCCAATTCGGACCCACAGCAACGACTCCGTTATCATGGGTCATATACGTGGCAACGTTTAAGAAGCGGTATGCCTGCTCCTTATACCACTTTTCACCCGTACGCTTGAAATACATAGCGCAAGCCGACCCATACCGGGCTGTATGACTTCCCATGGGTTCGTAGCACCATGTCTGCTCCCTGATCGCATCAAGCCCTTCTGTTTTAAACGCATTGGCTACCCAATGAATAAGCGAGGGGACATTTGTATCGATCGACTTATCCGCTTCGGGATGGTCGATCAGGTATTTGCATAGCTCAATGGGCGTATTCTGAACTCGGTTTATCATTTCAGGGTCGTTGGGAATGTCTTCAAAGTACCCATTCCATATAAATGTAGTCATCGGTCCCGTTTTGCCGTACATCCAATTCCATGCACTTTGAATAGTCTTGGTATACAGGGTGGATTTTTCCTGCGACAAATTGATTTTTGACCGGATGCGTACCAATTCGGTGAGCAATTTTACAGGCTCCAGTACATTCGAACAATAATCGCTGATTATAACCCCTGTGCGGGCATTTACGCGAAAGGGCCATGGGGATGGACTAAGAGGAACCAGCGCATAGGTTGACGGATTTTCAGGATTGATCCTGATATTCCTGGCCAACGCATCTGCACAATGAACGGCTGCATCAAGGTATTTGGTTTTATTTGTAATTTCATAAAACCGCAGGTAGGCATACCCCATCTCCCCGACCTTATCAGGCTCAATGCCATGCAACCCGTCACCCCTCATTCCTTCTTTCTCATATTTGGTAGAACCCTGGTAGATCGTTGAAAAGGCATCCGCACTGGCATAGGGGACCTCCGCCCATTCCCAGCCTTCCGGAGTGGTACCATTTTCGAGCTCATAATCTAACATCTCCCCTACTATTCTGATGTAGCTGGTGTCACCGGAATAAACCCGGTACGATATAGCCAGGCTTTGTACCATGGAAGCAAAATTACTGGCCGGATTGTTTGGCCAGTCTTCTGCTTCAATGATTTTGCCTGGCGTCATGTCAGGTCCCCTGAAACAACTGGTTACAAAATACATCGGTAATCCTGTTTTTGGTTCAATAGGCGGATTCTTTATAAATCCAGAGGCCAGTACAATTACCTTATCATAGACACTACCCGGTATTTGGGGATTATGCCATCCCAGTACTTCCGATTGTTCATTTCGAATTATTTTTCTGCCACAAATGGAATCCGGGAGTGAGGTATTTCCTGCTTTCAACTGGAGAGTCAATGCTAAACAACTCATAATCAATAATAGTACAGCTCTTTTCATCGTTTATATTGTTGATAAAATGATTTGTTATTTACGCTAATAGCGGGAACCGGGTATAATGCAATGCTCTGGCCCCGCGTTCATGAATCGAATACTAAAACAAAAGTAAATTAATATTGAGATAATCAAAACTATAAAAATCTATCTATCAATAGATTATAGAGTTTTTTGGCGGTTAAAGAAAACACGGCTATATTTTGAAAAGTGAGCAGAGTTACAAGGAAAATGTCTGAATATGTGAAATCAGGTGATTTGGATTTGGCGTTTGAATAAAAATTAAAAATTCAGCAATTTAGATTCCATCCAACCAATACAGTGGCTGCGATCACATGTTACGCTGTTTTTTTCTCCTTATTTTCGATAAGGATCAATTCAATCCATCCTTCTTTGGAATATTTAAATCGCTTTTTCTGGCTCATTACCAACTTAACCTTATTATGAAAACTCCAGCAGGTTTTAAGCCTTAGGGACAATATGGAAGATAGCTGGCTGATATTAATATCTCTCCCTGAGCTTGTCAGTATGAGGATATATAATGCCTTATCAATCGGGAATCTCAGGTGATGAAAGATTGTATAAGAGGTAACAGATTCCTTATAATTGCATTTTTTACATCTCTTCTCATATGGATCTTTGGAACCGTTTTCGGTAGATTTGCATCTTTTACAGACAAAACTGTTTTTCCATTTGAGGTCAACAAGCAATTTGTAACAATCATCCTCGTTATTAAACATTTCCCTGAACTCGTCAAAGTCGATCAGTTTTTGCATTACCCTTGCCTCGGATACCTCTTTAATGTTGTCGACCAATTCAATGTTGTGTTTTTGCAAAAGCTGATTTGCCCGTTCAATCTGTGCCGATTGTTCCAAAATCGCTATCTTCTGAATCTCCAGCAACTCGTTTTTATGTTCAATGCTTTCTTTTTGATGCACAATTTCGCGGGTACGCTCATTTACCTGTTTCTGCAGTTCCTTTTTTTGCATTTTGAGAATGTATACCCTTATTCTGAAAGCAATTACCATTATCCCTCCGATCAGCAGATATACAAGGATAGTAAACCAAATTGTTTTCCAGAATGGAGGTATTATTCTGATCTGAAGTTCCGTGGGTTTTTCATTCCAAATACCATCACTATTGGCGGACATTACCTTAAAAACATACCGGCCTCCCTCGAGGTTCCTGTAGTTCGCAGAGCGGGATGCTGCATCGGTAAAGGTCCAGTCAGTATCATATCCATCCAGCTTATATTTATATTGATTGGCTTCAGGATATTCAAAGTGCATCCCAGCAAACTCAATGGTGAAACTTGATTGTTTGTAGGTTAATTCAATTTTATCCGTAAAAGAGATATTTTCAGCCAGTACTATTTTGCCCTGGATACTGTCTCCAATATTCACTTCCTTGTTAAAAATCTTTAGTTTTGAAATTATTGTTTTAGGAGGGATAAGGTTCTGCCTGATAAGTTCAGGCCTGAAATACACGATGCCATTTAATCCTCCAAAAAGCATGGTCCCGTTTTTCTGTTTCAGGCAAGCTCTCGCATTAAATTCATTTGTATTGATTTTTCTGAAATCGAATTGCTGGATCCCTGCTATTTTTGATCTCGTCTTATCGAGGATTACCTTTGAAATTCCAAAGCTGCTGCTAATCCAGAGATTGCCTGAATCATCTTCCAGTATTCCCAGGACCTCATCCTTCAAATTTTCTTTCGACATACTAAATGAAATAAAAGTGCCAGTTTTATAGGAATATTTATTCAGACCTCCGTCTGATCCAATCCATAGCTCCTTTTCAGAGGATTCAAAAATGCAATGAATAAAATCTCCTGAAACGGATGTACTGTCCCCGTCTTTATGCAAGAATCTCTTAAATATTCCGAGGTTTTTGTCTTTAAGCATATTCAATCCGCTGGAGGTTCCGACCCATAGCGTGGAATTATGGTCTTCGAGTATCATGGATACAAGATTTCCGCTCAGGCTCGATGGATTGCCCTCATCATGCCTGAAATTCCTGAATGTTCTTTTTTCCCGGTCAAACAAGTCAATGCCATTTCCGGTCCAGAAGGATATCCAGAATTTATTCTCAGAGTCTTCAAAAATATTGAATATGCCGTCTCCTGAAATCGATGTTGTATCATCAATTTGATGCCTGAAATATTCAAATGACGTAATATCCGGATTGCAACCGACAAGACCTCCCATCCAGGTTCCTATCCACATTTTATTCTTTTTGTCCTGGTAAATATATTGCGGTGCAGCATTCAGCATTTTGTTGCTGTTTTCCTGAACAGGAATTCTCCCGATGCTTTCAAGGTTCTCATCAAGAATTTCAACGGCCAGACTGGTACTGACCCATATTTTTCCCGTATTGTCCTCAAAAAGAGAAATGACGTTGTTTGATAAAAATGTTGATTCCTTATTAAAGTTGTTGATATGTGAAAATTTGCTGTTAATCAGCCGGTTTAAGCCGTATTTTGTGCCAACCCATAAATTTCCGGTTCTGTCTTCAAGCAATGTGGTAATTTTATCATTACTAATCGAATACCTGTCATAAACACTGCCTTGAACATGCTCAAAAGTACGGGCGCCTCTTCTTAAAATATCGATTCCTTTTTCAGTACCGAACCAAAAGTTCTTTTGATGATCTTCATGAATGACATTGACTTTATTATGACTTAATCCGGTAGTTTTTCCACCTCGGTATTCATAATGTGTGAAATTTCCATCCTGAGGATTTAGTTTATATACTCCATCCGAATGCAAAAGATACCAGATCATTCCATCGGAATCCTCGAGCAGCGAGAATCCAAGTTCATTATAACCCAGCAACTGACCAGGCTTTGGATTATAAATTTTTGCATAGGGTTTAACCAGCTTTGAATCGATATTTTCAAAAACCACAAATTTGTTAGTACGTTCCCTGCAAACTATTTTTATTTCTGATAGCTCATTTCTTTTTAAGTCCCTTGCATCAACCCTGTAAATACCATCCTCAAAAGGGATCCATAGATTTCCGGAACGGTCGTACAAACCAAGTTTATTGCTTTCCCTCACAAGGCTGAACTGGTCGCTTTTGGGTTCATATATATAAACAAGGTGATGATTCAGTACCCAGAGATTCAGGTTGACATCTTCAAATATTTCTGAAGGATAGGGAGGGTCACTCAATTTCTCACTGAACCGGTCATAGTTGGTAAAAGTATATCCATCAAATCTGGATAACCCATGCCGGGTCCCAACCCATAAAAATCCATTGTTATCCTGGTAAGTACAGCGTATATAGCTATTTTGAAGACCTTCCGCCGTGGTATAATTTTGAAACAAATAATTGTTCTGCTGTGAAAAAATCACCGCGGAATTAAAAAGCAATATCAGCGTTAAAATAATGAAACCCCTGTGCATAAAGCTCCTGCCGTTTCCAATTCTGATGTGAGAATGGTAAAATACAGGGTTAAATTAAATAATTTTCCCGAATTTCAGCTCAGGCATCCAACATCAAGTATCCAGCATTTATTAGCAGCATCCAGTATCCAATATTTTACAGCCGAGATCAGGAGGTTTTGTTTACCTGGCTATATGAGGTCGCAGAAATCTCATTGCATTCGATTTACATTTATGAAATTAGATATTTTTAATTTATATCTCGTCCTTGCTTTTCCCAGTTTTGATCTCACCGGAAACAAAGCTCAGCAGCTTTTCCAGGTAGTTAGGGAGTATCCTGGCCACCAGGCTGAGCCAGGAGATGTTTCCCTGTTACAATCGATAATGCGAGGGAAGCTGCAGAGTTGTATGGAAACTCACGGCGTTTCATACGGATGTTCGGTCAGAATTAGTAATTGGAAAATTCTGAAATTTAAACAGCTATTCCCGATATATGTTCAGTTCCATGCATGAGACGGATCAATTCATCCTCCAATCAAGTTTTTTGTTTGTCGATGACAAACCATGCCAGTAAAAAAAATCACTTTCATTCAAACGCCAAATCAAAATCTATCCATTACAATTCTTTTTTATAAAGTAAGGTTTTTCTGCACATTAACCCTAAGGTGGTTTTGTCGCTTAAACGCCAAAATAAATATTTAATATTCTGATATACAGTAATATAATGCAATTATTTTAAGAATTTTACTATTTTTGAATTATAAAATTCAAATCTGTCAGTTTATAAAGTTTGAAATCCAATACCAGTTGAAAGTATCAAAATTTTTAAATATCATACCATAATGAAAAACCTAATTCAAGTGTTCTGGATTTGCTTTTTGATAAACGCTCAGGGAATATCCCAAGAAGGCAATACAAAAAAGGGCACAATAGAAGGACCTACCGAACTGCTTACCCCTAAACCCAAACTTGAGCCACGCATAAACGGACCATTGGTCTATGGCTGTCGTCCGGGACATCCATTCTTATACAGGATTCCTTGCCAGGGGGAGCGTCCAATCCTGTTTTCCGTTAAAGGTCTTCCCAATGAATTAAAGCTTAATCCTGAAACTGGTATCATTTCAGGTTTTACACCTGAAAAAGGAGAATACATACTTAAAATTAAAGCTGTCAATTCGAAAGGCAAGGATACACGTGAATTAAAGATTATTGCCGGCGAAAAACTAGCCCTGACTCCCCCGATGGGATGGAACCACTGGTATGCTCACTATGACCGGATTACCGATAATATGATTCGGAATGCCGCTGATAGGATGATTTCAAGTGGAATGGCAGATGTCGGTTACCAGTATGTTAATATAGATGATTGCTGGATGAACGCACCGAAAAATAATGACCCCTTGCGTGTGGGTCCGGCAAGGAATGAGCATGGAAATATTATTCCGAATAGTCATTTCCCCGATATGAAAGCTCTAACCGGCTATATCCACGATAAAGGGTTGAAGGCCGGTATTTATACTTCGCCTGGCCCATTTACATGTGGAGGCTTTACCGGTTCCTATCTTCACGAAGACCTTGATGCCAGGCAATTTGTTGCCTGGGGATTCGATTTTCTGAAATACGACTTTTGCAGCTATACCCACATTGCCAGTGGAGGAAGCATTGATGATCCTACAATTCCATTTTGGGGGAAAGGCTCGCCGACAGTAGAAGGAGACCAGAAACCATATCGTCAGATGGGAGATATCCTCAAATCGCTCGACCGCGATATTGTTTTCAACCTCTGTCAATATGGGATGAGTGAGGTGTGGAAATGGGGGAGCGAAGTGGGCGGACATTGCTGGCGGACCTCAGGAGATTTAGGTTTTGAACTTGACCGCATTTTTGATGTTGCATTAAAAAATTGTGAGTACCGCGAATATTCAAAACCCGGAGAATGGAACGATCCGGATTACATTCAGATAGGTTGGATTGGCAATGCCCACCGGATGGGAATACCGGAACTTACCCCAATGTCTGCAGCAATGCAATATGCCTATATTTCAATGTGGAGTCTGATGGCCTCACCGTTGATATACAGCGGCGATATGATGAAACTGGATGAGTTTACCCTCAATGTTCTATGCAATTCAGAAGTGATTGATGTGAATCAGGATCCATTGGGTGAATGCGCACGGGTAATTAAACAATCAGATGACATCTTTATCATGGTTAAAAATCTGGCTGACGGTTCAAAAGCCATTGGAATGTTTAACAGGGGGAAAGCTCCTGCCGATGTCACTATTGATTGGACCAGGCTGGAAATTTCCGGTAAACAGTCAGTTCGGGACTTGTGGCGGCAAAAAGATATGGGTGTTTTCAACGATAAATTCAGTAACCGGGTTCCGCCACAAGGAGTATTGATGATCAAAATCAGTAACCGATAAAGATATGTCTCAAAATTGCATTTGTATCGCGAAAGGGATTCTGTCAGGGCTATTATTGGCCATATGCAGTATTTCCGGTTTTGGTATGACTTCCGGTTCGGAACAGTACCATTGGAATGGTAATCATTTGCTTTTTCAAAACGAAACGGTTGGCAAATTATACTATGTACTTCCGGAAGGCTTGAAGGTAGAACGCTCCATCAAAAAAATCAATAACAACCTATTTGTGGTTACCAATTTCATAAAAGCAGGCAAAAAACTGGATTCCGTATCGTTTAGCTTCAACTTTATCCACAATGCAACCCCTCTTTTTTTGATGATACCGTCCGTAAGTTACAATGGGAACCAATGGGGAAAAGGGCTGGAGCCGAAGGGATTCGTTCAGGGAGGTGTTGTTCGAAGCTTTGAGTATCGCCGTTCCTCCATTCCCGGTTCAACGTATTCAGAAACCCCAAACCACACAATCGCAATCTGGGGGCAGGAGCAGAAACGTCCGGGGGATTTGATGTTTTCCTGTTCCCTGAACCCGACACAAACCCAGGTAACACACTCCTTGGTCTATCCTGATGAAGAACTGCCGAACTGTTATTCACTGCGCGATGTTTATACTGATCCCTATAAAAACTACATTTCTCTTAAAAGCGGTGAAGAGCTGACAATTATTTTTTATGTGTATGCAGGCCGTACTGAAAAGAATCATCGTTCCATGCGTGGATTTTTGGATAATGCCTGGCAAATCGCAGAAAAACCAACTTTCGGCATTCCTTCCGCGAAGCAAATTTGGGATCTGGGCATTGACTACGCAAATAACTCATTGTGGTGCGAAGAGGGGATTTATAAAGGATTTGGTATCGGATTGGTTCCAAACCCGGAAGGTGGATTTTCTCCCCGGGATGGATGGAAATACGAAATAGGCTGGTGTGGGAATAATGGATCCCTTGCAAATGCGTTTTTGTACGATTATTTAGAGAATAACCATCAGGAGTCACTCGAAAAAGCACTTGAATGTTTGGACACTTGGTCAACAAACACTGTTCTTCCCAACGGATTATTTATTACACACTACGATAATATTCTTGGGAAAAGCGAAGGCATTCTGGATGCCTGTAACCTGGGTTATGCGGCTTCAGGTTTTTTTGATGCATCAGAGCTATGTTCCCAAACAGGCAATGAGCGTCCGGGGTTGAAAAAAATCGCCTTTGGTATATGCGACTTCATGGTAAATGATCAGCAGGAAAGCGGACAATATGGTAAAGGCTGGAAATATGATGGCACATGTACATACAGGGGAGGCACTATCGGGGCTTTCCTGATTTCCCCGATGATCAAGGCGTACCGTACCAGTAAAGATGAAAAGTACTTAAAATCGGCACGTATTGCCTTCGACTTTTATATGGGACAGTTACTCAGCGATGGCTATACCACTGCCGGGGCACTGGATACATGGTGTATCGACTGTGAATCGGCAATGCCCCTGTTGCGTGCAGCTATGTTACTATTTGAAGTTACAGGTGATAAGATGTACATTGATCATGCAGAAAGCGTTTCCTATTATCTGGCTACCTGGCAATGGCATTATAATGCTTCCTATCCTGCTTCAAACGATTTTACAATATATGGTTATAATACTTTTGGGGCCAGTGGAACTTCAGTTCAGCATCATCATATTTCATCGTATACGGTTTGCATGGTTGAATACTGGATAGAACTAAGCATACTTACAAAGAACCCTGTTTGGAAAGAAAGGGCGCTTGCTCTCTGGCGAAATTCAGCCCAGCTTATTTCAGACGGGACATTACTTATTCATAACAGGATAAGACCAAGGGGATCTCAAAATGAAGCCTTTTTTCAGAGCAACTGGAGTTTCGACAAGGATAAATCTGAATCAATAAATGATTGGCTTGTTGCCTGGCCTAGCGCTTTTCGGCTGGAAACACTGCGAAATATAAAAGACTGGAGCGAATTAAAATAATCAAATACCGGAACAATGACCTGGAATTATTTTTTCAAATTTTCAATATCAAGGTTGTCAGGCCTTTGTCGACACGTCTTTAAAGGCGGATTAATTATTGCAGTCCTGGCTTGTAATGACAGAGAAAGCAAATTGTCTTTTGATCAGAGTAGTCCTGTTATTTTTGATAATGATGATCCCCGCGATACATACACCGAAGAGTATCTGATGGCTCTTGCAAGTGAAGGATCCATTCAGCTCAAAGGGGTAATAACCTCCTCATCGTATGGCGAATATAACCGCTGGGTAACAGAAAATGATTTTGAAAATTTTGTCGCTTTACGGTCTGATATTTACAAAAGGGCTGTCCGGAGCGGATTTAAGAATATTCCGGCCCCGGTGCGGGGAGTAAAAGGAAATTTGGTACGGCCGACATCCGGAAAAATTGAAGACACTGCCCCTATCTGTTCTGCCGGGGGTTTACTTATCAGGGATGAAGCCCGGAATGCCAGTCCGAAAGAACCGTTGGTGGTCATAGCCGGTGGAGCATTGTCCTCAGTCGCCGATGCCTATTTAATGGATCCCGGCATAGCTGAGAAAATGGTCGTCATGTTTCTAGGCAGCAGCGATGATTCAATCGAGAATGGCTATAATGGCTGGGTGGATGGTTGGGCAACTGTTATTGCATTTCGAAAGTTGAATATTATTCGTTATCGCGCTGTCGGGCATGATACAAAAGACTATGATCCGTCCGTACCCAAAGGCAGAATTTTATCCGATTTACGAGACACACCGCTAAGAGAGATTATGCATACAAAGAAACATCCCACAAATCCGCTTCCCGATGAACGAGATGCAGACTGTCCGCCTGCAATTCATTTTATGAGACACGACTATGCCAAAAACGCATACCGCCAGAGTTTCAGTCATGAAACAACAGCGGACGGACATTTTGTCCCGGTTCTGAAAGATGATCCGGAAGGCAACATACTATTTTTCACTTCCATGAGTAAATCCATTGCAACCAAAGAATGGTGGAGGGCCATGAAACATTCGATGAATAGATAGGACTATTCTATCATTCATACCTCAGCGCTTCTACCGGGTTGCGCGATGCAATTCGGTAGGTCTGTATTATCGTTGTTGCTATGGCAATCAGCATGGCAATAAGGCATGAAACCGTGAATATCCATATATCCACTGACACATGGTATGCGAAACTGCTAAGCCATAAATTCATACTGTACCAGGCGACAGGAATGGCAATTACCCCTGCCAGAAGCACCCATTTTACAAATTCCTTTGTAAACATCATTATGATACCGCTCGTTGTATCGCCGGTGGCTTTTCGGATCCCGATCTCTTTGATCCGCTGTTCTGCCAGAAAGGATGAAAGTCCAAGCAAGCCTATGGAAGCAATAAATATGGCCAGAATTGCCAGATAGAGGAACAGTTTGCTGAGCCGTTGCTCATCCTTATATAACTGCTCATAGCTCTTGTCAAGAAAACGATAACTAAAGAGAAAATCCGGACTGAGTGTATTCCAGGTTTTTTGGATATGGCTGATCGCTTCGGGCAGACGTTTTGAATCCACGCTGATATTGGCAGTTGACAGATACCGGGAATGAAGCGACATTACGAGCGGTCCGATGGGATTACGAAGTGAATTAAAATGAAAGTTCTTTACCACCCCCAGGATTTCGAGATGCCGTTCCCCTGTTCCCACGATTTGCCCGATTACCGGCGGTTTGAGTCCAAAATACCGGACAGCCTCTTCATTGAGGATCACTTTACCGGAATCTCCACGGCTGTTTTCAAGAAAATTCCTTCCCTCCAGTATTTTCATGCCCATCAACGGAATAAATTCCGTATCGATACCAAGATATGTAAATTGTTTGTTTTCAGCATTAATTTCCATCCCTTCCTGCCAGGAAACTTTTTCAACGGACTGGGTGGTCAGCGAAACCCTTTTGATACCGGCATTGTCGAGCAGCATTCCGCGCAATGTCACGGGATTTTTCATCAGGGAGCTGTTGAGTTTGATATTGATCACATTCTCCTTTGAAAATCCCAGATCCGCTTTCTGCAAATAAACAAGCTGTTTATGAACGGTAAGAGTAGCAATGATCAGGATAATTGATATTGTAAACTGCCCTACAATTAGCGCCTGCCGGAACAACAGCGATCCCCGTCCCCTTGTTTTCTCGCTTTTGAGGGTAATAACCGGTTTGAATTTGGTAAGGTGCAGGGCCGGGTAAATTCCGGCAACAAGACCAATGATTAGCGGCAAAACCAGCAATAACATCAATAGCCATATCCAGGGCATGGAGTTCAGGCTCAATTGCCTTTGTACCAGGTTATTGAACAGGGGACTGAAAAGGTCCATCAGCACCAGGGAGAGTTCCGTTGCGATTAGAGCATATAGAACTGACTCCCCAAGGAATTGGGTAACCAGGTTCGCTCTCCTTGCACCCATCACTTTTCTAACACCTATTTCTTTTGAACGGGTTGCCGACAGCGCAATGGTCAGATTTACGAAATTCACGCAGGCAATGGACAGAATGAATAAGGCAATGATCATATATAATCTCAGCATGGAACGATTTGCCTTGACCTGCCCGAAATCATTCTTAACATGGGTAAAATAAATCTCTTTCAATGGCCTGAGTGAGAAATACGCTCCATCATCCCCAAAGTTCGGATGACCCTTATAGTACTTGTTTATCTTGCCGGCAAGGAGTCCTGGATCGCTGTGCTCCTTTAAATAGAAATACGTGTAATAGTTCCAGGAACTGTATGTTGTCAGAAAATCTGCATTATCATGAAAGGCTTTGAGTGCAACGAAGGGTGCCACCGCACTTACTTTAAGATGAAACCGGTCAACATCCTTAATAATGCCACTTACAGTTACCGTAAGCTTATTATTTACGAGAAAGGATTTATTCATTGGATCTTCGTTGCCAAATAGCTTTCTGGCAGAGCTTTCTGTAAGAATAACCGAATTGGGATCATCCAGAGCATGTTCCGGATTTCCTTTTATAAAATTGAAAGAAAAAATGCGAAGAAATCCGGAATCGGCAAACACCATGTTATCCAATTGTTTAAGTTCATCCTCTATTTTAAGAGTCGCCCCTGATCCTTCCCAGCAGGAAACACGGGCTGAGGATATTATTTCCGGGAATTGCATCGCAATCTCGGGTCCGTAGGCGGTGCCTGTAAGAGCCCAGTCCGGTGACTCCAACCTGTAGGTTGCATCATAATGTGCATTGAACGTATCATAAGACCATTCATACTGAACGTACCGGAAAATCAGCCCGAATACGGCGACACCAATGGTGAGACCTAAAACTACGATAATTGAAAAGACTTTATGCCGGTAAATGTTTCGAAAGGCTGTGAAAAAATAATTGGTAATCATGGAATACTTGGTTTAAAAACCATTTTCCATCTATCATGCCAGAATTATATCGTATTAAATATGTGCAACTTATGTATAACCGTCGCAGTACTGTTGTCGGAATTTACAACAGTCTTGTCGGAATTGTCCTCATTTTTACGATATTTATGAGGGAAAAAGTTCTGCAGTTCTGCGAATAATCAGAAGAATGTTGTAGAGACAAGGCAATGCCTTGTCTGTACGATTTCCATCATATAATTTGAACTCAGTCATGCAGTCATGCAGTCTATTGTGCAGAGATGAAATGATTAAAAAAATAATGAATGATGAAAGATAAGCCAAAGGTGTTGATCGTTGACGATAACAATGAATTGTTGTCGGGCATGAAATTGTTCTGTCACCCCACATGGGGGAGATCATTACCCTGCGAAATCCAAATCTTATCCCATCAACCCTGCAGCAAAGCAGCTTCGATCTCATCCTGCTGGATATGAATTTTACAGCCGGTGTGAATAGCGGTAATGAAGGGCTTTACTGGATGAAACGCATACTCGACATTGACCCGGCTGCAACCATCATATTAATAACCGGGTACGGCGATATTGAACTGGCGGTTAAAGCCATTAAAGAGGGGGCCGCCGACTTTATACAGAAATCCTGGGATGAGGAACGAATACTGTCATCTGTCATCAATTCATTAAAAATCAGGGAATCCAGGCAGGAGATAAAATCGCTGAAAAATAAAACCAGGCACCTGGGAGAAAAGATCCTGCATGAAGCGGATATTTGCCGTGGAAAATCACCGGCCATGCAGCAGGTTTTTCAAACTCTTGAAAAAGTTGCGAAAACCGATGCCAACATTCTCATCCTTGGAGAAAATGGAACCGGAAAGGAAATTGCCGCCCGGCAGGCCCATTTGCTGTCATCGAGAAGTTCCGAAATATTTGTAACGGTTGATCTCGCTTCGTTACCCGAAAGCCTTTTTGAAAGCGAGATCTTTGGGCATAAAAAGGGTGCCTTTACCGATGCGTTTGAGAATAAAACCGGTCATATTGAAGTGGCTGACGGGGGTACGATCTTTTTGGATGAAATTGGGAACCTGTCGCTGGCCATGCAGTCTAAAATATTGTCCGTTCTTCAGAACCGTGAGTTCACACCACTTGGTACCACAAAAAAAATACCCGTTGACATCAGGCTCATATCTGCAACCAACAAAAACCTGTTTTTGATGGTTGAGGAAGGACAGTTCCGGCAGGATCTGCTTTATCGGATCAACACCATCCAGGTTGAACTTCCACCGCTTCGGGAACGAAAGGAAGATATTCCGGAACTGGTCGAATTCTTCCTCAAAAAATACAATCTGAAATATTGTAAAAATATACTCGGAGTCACCCCGGTAGCCCTGAATAAACTGGTTTCGCATTCCTGGCCGGGAAATGTGCGGGAACTGCAGCATGCCATTGAAAAAGCCGTTATCCTATCTGCCGGACAGGAACTCACCCCGGATGACTTTCTTTTCACAAGGAAAAACCTTGCCGTATCCGAAACCAACAGTCTGAACCTGGAGGAAAATGAAAAGCAGTTGGTATCACGTGCCATTGAAAGGCATAGGGGAAACCTCAGCCAGGCAGCCAGGTCGCTGGGTATTAACCGTTCCACCCTTTACGAAAAAATTAAAAAGTATGGGTTATAGGCGATTCAGAATTGTGCTGGTCCTATTACAGCTATTGCTGGCCCTGACCATGCTGGCATTGATGTGGACAATTTTCAGATCCGGCATGGTGATCACCAGCATTAATCTGGCAGTCCTTGCTATCCTGGAAATTATATACCTCATCCATTACATTAACCGCACTGACCGGGACCTTGCACGGTTTTTTGACGCATTCCGGTTTCAGGACGGAACAGTGTCGTTTGCGATTCGGGAAAAGCATAAGAAATATTCAGCCCTGTACAGTTCATTTGAGCAGTTATTGGAGGAATTTCGCCTGTTAAGGGCCAGTCTGGAAACGGATAAACATTTTTACCTGGGTGCGCTTAATCACATTGGCATGGGCCTGATCATTGTCAGTCCTGCCGGTTCTGTAAAATTCAGCAACAGTGCCATACAGCGGATGGTTGAATCGTCGCATATAGACAACCTGCAAAATCTCGACAAACTGAAACCGGGACTGGGGTCTCTTATTTTGCAAATGTCCCCCAACAGCAAAGAACTGGTTAAAGTAGTACTGTATAATGAAGTAGTTCAATTATCGGTTCGATGCAGCATGTTCCGTATGGAGAATGATCTGTACAGAATTATTTCCTTTCAGGATATAAAATATGAAATAGAGAAAAATGAAGCAGAAGCCTGGCAAAAACTGATCCGCATTCTAACCCATGAAATTATGAATTCGGTGAGTCCGATCACACTCACCTCATCCGGTATCATACAGATCCTTGAAAAAAATGGTCATCCGCGTGATATATCAGAAATTGACAATATTATGGTGAAAAATGCTCTTTCCGGGTTGCAGGCCATCCGGAAAAGAAGCAGGGGGCTTGCTTCATTTGTGGAAAGCTACAATGCCATCAATCATCTGCCGCAGCCGGTGATGACGTTAATACCTGTCAAAGGGCTTTTTGATCACATAGAAATGCTCATGAAAGAAGAATTCCAGAGAAACAATGTGATTTTTGAATCCAATGTGGCCCCGCCTTCATTAGTCCTTCACGCAGATGAAAGATTAATAGGCCAGATCCTGATCAACCTGCTGCGAAACGCGCTGCAGGCAATGGACCAGGTCGCTGACAAGCGCATCAGGGTATCATCCTTTCAAATGGATGAGCAGGTGCGGATTTCCGTAACCGATAACGGGAAAGGCATTCCGCCCGAACTGCTGGATTCCGTATTTGTACCCTTCTATACGACCCGGAATGAGGGAAGCGGGATCGGATTAAGCCTTTCGCGCGAAATTATGAAACTTCATGGCGGGGGTATACGGGTTCATTCCGAACCGGGCCGTGAAACAACGTTTACCCTTATATTTTAACTGAAACCCGGACAAATGAAATCAATTCGTTTTATTCTCCTCCTTATCCCGTCCATTTGCATCGGGATGAATGGATCCGCACAGGACATTCAGGATTCCGTAATTGTTACAATGGAAACCGGGGAAGGAAACCTCAGGATCGTGCTGTTTACACAAGAAGCACCGGTTACGTGTTCCAACTTTTTGAAATATGTTAAAGAGGCAGGGAACCAGGGCGGTGAATTTTACCGGACAGTAACCATGGCGAACCAGCCCGATAATAAAATCAGAATTGAGGTGATCCAGGGAGGTTTCAATCTAAAAAACATGGATACAGGTACAATTAAGCCCATACCCCTTGAAAGAACCAGCATTACAGGATTGAAACATAAGGATGGAACCTTGTCGATGGCCCGGAGTGATCCGGATTCAGGCAGTACCGAATTTTTTATTTGTATAGGTGACCAGCCGTCCCTGAATTTTGGGGGTCTGCGCAATCCTGACGGCCATGGATTTGCCGCTTTCGGACAGGTTATACAGGGCATGGATGTGGTACGGAAGATCCAGGTGCATCCTGCTGATGGCCAGGGGCTGACTCCCCCGGTGAGGATAAATAAAATTGCCCATGAAAAATAAGATAATGTAGAGACGGGTTTGAAACCCGTCTCTACATTATCCATTTCCAGAGACAAATCACCGGCCACCGGCCACCGATTACCGATTACCGATTACCGATTACCGATTACTGATTAATAAACCTCCAACTCCCTCCACGCCGGAAGCTTCGGAAAGGCAGCATGGGCATTGGTCTGATACCAGAAACACACGGATGAAATATCGGATTGCTGCGGAAGATACCGGCCACCCTGGTGCCAGCCAAGGTCCTGGATGGTGATCCTCAGGTCTTTTTCGAAACGGATCGGATCGGCAATGTGCCAGCGGTAGAGACCGAACCGTTGTTGCGCCTTATAGTTGCCATCCGGTCGGATTACCTGAACCAGTCCGGAATAGGGAGTACAAAACTCAGTATATTTTCCGTTCCTGTCAAAATTATAGGAACCACAGAAATAATCTTCCGTTCCCGTTCCGCAGATTGTCGGAAAATCTTTGTCCCCATCCAGGTAAAACTTAATTTCCCCCTCGCCCCACCAGCCATTGTTGTTAACGCCCCATGCCATGTAAACTCCTACAAATTGTCCCTTACCCTTTATTCCGTCCACAATGGTATACACTGATGTTGTATTTGGATTCGTACGCCTGTACTGGGCATGGAAATAACCTGCATCGGCAGGAACCTCTGTCAGGGTATAGTCTATCTGGTAGTATAATGTCATGGCTTCTGCATCATTGATGTTCTCCATGGTTATCCTGCATTTTTTTTGGAATGGCATTGGCCAGTAGCAGTTGAATGCACTGCCCGGATTAACGCATACCGCCAGCGAACTCAGGGGGGAATATTCACCCCATCCCATGCAAAAGAAATCTCCTACCGGGCATTCGACGGAAGGTTCGGTCTCATCATCCCAATACATGCGGATGATTGAAAACCGCCAGTTTCCCGTAGGGGTCATCCAGATATGCTGGATCGCACCGGATCCGCTAATCTCGGCCAGTGTAACCGTTTCACCCGGTTGAATGCGGATGTAGGGATTGACCTTCCAGCCCTGGCCCAAATCACGGGCTGCATGGGTTGCATTCGCCACGTTTACCTTATCCTTATCTGCCGGATCGGCCATACCTCCCTTGCCTTTCGCACCGGTAAAATTTTCCGGACTAATCGACCGGGTCTGAGCATTCGATAACCTGTAGATATTGCCCATATTTGATTCCAACCCGTTAAAGGGGGTCTGGCAATACGACAGAATTGTCAAAAAACAGAAGCCTGCAGTAAAAAAGATGTGTTTTTTCATGATCAGGTGTATTTTGGTATGTCAAAAGTTTTAAATTTAATATATAATCATTCCCATGCCAAATAAAAAATGAAAAAGAAAAACCTGTTTCCCTTGTTGATCGCGGTGGTAATTATTTTTACCGGCTGCTCAGACAAAAATACCGGCTCACTTTCAAAGGGTGCACATTCATTTAACGGCGAATATGCCGGGGATTACCTTAACCGCGTCGCATTTCCGATCGGCGGGATCGGATCGGGAATGATTTGCCTTGACGGAAACGGCGCATTTTCACACGTTTCACTCAGGAACAAACCCAGCATAACCAATTCTCCGTTTCTTTTTGCTGCACTATCCATAAAAGGATTAAAAAACGGTGCGAAGATCCTGGAGGGTCCCGTGCAATCGTGGAAGATATTCGGTAACCCGGGAACGGGAGGAGGCTCGGGTGTGTTCGGATGTCCCCGGTTTGAAAACGCATCCTTTTCGGCGCGGTTTCCCTTCGGTACAGTTAACCTGAACGATGCCGATATGCCGGTAGATGTAGCCATTACAGGCTGGAGCCCTTTTATCCCGGGTGATGCCGATAATTCCAGTTTACCGGTCGGAGGAATAGAATATACTTTCAAAAATACGGAAAGCAGGGACCTGGAGGCTGTTTTTTCTTTTAATTCCGAAAATTTCATGCGGGTCGCGATACCCAGTGAATGGGGCGGACAGTATGTAGGCCGTGACTCCATTATGGAAATGGACAACGGGTTTATCCTTGAACAGCCATGCTTCCCGGATAAACCTCATTATAAGGGAGAATTTGCCGTCTTTACGGATGCACCCGGAGCCACCGTTGACCATTGCTGGTTCAGGGGAGAATGGTTCGACAGCCGGACTATCTTATGGGATAATATTGAAAAGGGCAAAATGCCCTCCAATCCGGTATCGGCAGGCGCTAAAGGGGCATCGGTATATGTGCCTTTCATGCTGAAACCCGGCGAAACAAAGACGATCAGGGTATTATTTGCATGGTATGTGCCTCATTCCGATGTAAGAGCCGGAAACGATCCTGAAAATTCTACTGCCACAGCAGCAAAAAAACCGGAGGTCTGCAAACCCGGCTCGTCATGCTGTGAAGAGATCGCTTCAAAATACTATGAACCCTGGTACTCCGGAAAATTTAAGGATGTCAGGGAGGTAGCAAAATACTGGAGGGCCCGGTATGCCGATCTGAAAGGAAAATCAGAAATATTCACCGATGCTTTTTACCAGTCTGACCTCCCGCCGGAGGTGAAGGAAGCCATTGCCGCTAACCTCACCATTCTGAAATCACCTACCGTACTGAGGCAAAAGGATGGAAAACTTTGGGCATGGGAAGGTTGCCATGATAACAGCGGCTGTTGCAACGGCTCATGCACACATGTATGGAATTACGCCCAGGCTGTACCCCATTTGTTTCCCGCGTTGGAGCGGACCCTGCGCGAGACGGAATTCATGGTGGATCAGAATGCAGACGGGCACCAGAATTTCAGGGCAAGTCTTCCCATACGTCAGACATCTCATGACTGGCATGCAGCGGCAGACGGACAACTTGGGGGTATTATGAAAATTTACAGGGAATGGCGAATTTCAGGCAATACGGAATGGCTTAAAACGATGTGGCATGGAGTAAAAGCAAGTATGGATTTTTGCATTCGCCAATGGGATCCCCGGAACACAGGCACAATTGAGGAGCCGCACCATAACACCTATGACATCGAATTCTGGGGTCCGGATGCGCTATGTACCAGTTTTTACATGGGTGCCCTCTCATCTTTTATAAAATTATCCGAAGCTATGGGCGAGGATGCTTCACGGTATACGGATCTGCTTTCAAAGGCGGCCACCCAAATGGGAACCACCCTTTATAACGGGGAGTATTTTATCCAGCAAATCAAATGGACTGGGCTCTCGGCAAAAAATCCGATGGAAGCAGCCCAAAAAAGCCTTGGAACAACCTATTCAAAAGAAGCACTTGAAATTTTCAACCGCGAAGGACCAAAATACCAGTATGGAAACGGATGCCTAAGTGACGGTGTTCTCGGCTTCTGGTTAGCCCGGATGTGCGGATTGGAAAACAGTATGGATGATGAAAAGGTGCAAAGCCACCTGCTGTCTGTCTATAAGTATAACCTTCGCACCGATCTCTCCGACCATGTGAATCCGCAACGCGGAGGGTATGCTTATGGAAAGGAAGGAGGCCTGATCCTTTGCTCATGGCCTAAGGGAGATCAGCCTGCCCTGCCCTTTGTATACAGCAACGAAGTTTGGACGGGCATCGAATACCAGGTGGCATCCCATCTCATTATGGAAGGGCATCCCGAAGAGGGGCTTGCAATCGTAAAAGCATGCCGGCAGCGATATGACGGCCGTATCCGCAACCCTTTTAATGAATATGAATGCGGTCACTGGTATGCCCGCGCCATGTCGAGTTACGGGTTGATCCAGGGGTTGACCGGATTGAAGTATGATGCCGTTGAAAAGCAATTGTCAATCGATTCGAAGATCGGGAATGATTTCAAATGCTTTATTTCCACGGAAACCGGTTTCGGATTGGCAGGATTAAAAAAAGGAAAGCCATTTGTTGCTGTTAAATACGGCTTTATAGATGTTAAATCGGTCATTGTTTCAGGAAAGTTAATGGAGGGACTAGACATATCCGTAGAAGAGTAATATATTTGCAGAATTAACAGAAAAATCAAAAACTATGAAATTGAATAAATTATTTTCCGCCGTATTCACCATAATGCTTGTTGCTATTCTTGCTGTTGGCTGCAAATCAAAGACACCAACCCCTGAAGCGAAAAGCGGAGTTGAATACTACCGTAATCTCCAGTTTAGTGAAACTCCTTTTGATATAGAAAAAGGTACACATAAACTTACTCCCGAAGAAGCAAAGAACATCAACAGCTATAAATTCACCTATGATGATCTGGGCAGGCTTGTTTCCGTTGAATTCGTAAGGGGCGATGTATTGCTGGGTTACTCCGACATGGGAAGTGCTTCCAAAGTGACCTATACATATACTGACGGAATGCAGATGAAGCATTTTTTCGACAGCAAGAACCAGCCTGTTGAATACCAGGGTGTTTATGCCTTTCAATACAGCCTCGATCAGACTGGCATGAGGCGCGGACTGATGTACCTGGATAAGGATGGTAAAATGATTGAAAACCGGAATAAGGTTCATTCATTTGTCTGGACTAAATTACCCGACGGAATGATTAAGGAAAACAGGTATAACCTTGCAGGCACTGAAGTGATCATGAATGAATTCTGCCCGTTCTTTGAATTGCGGTTTACCTATAATGAAAAAGGATATGCAACCCGGATGGCAAATTACCAGGGTGATTCGCTATATAACTGTACCGCTGAAAATTGTGGTGATATCGGCGTATCCTATTTTGCATTTGAGCCTAATGAAAATGGGGATCTTACGAGCTTTTCAGTCCATAATGTGGTTGGACAATTGTCAAACCTTTACTGGGGTTGGGCCAAGAGAATAAATAAGGTAGATGAATACGGTAACGTTATCGAAACGGCAGTATTTGACCAGGACGATGAATACCTGGGTGGTAAAAATGTTCCTGTTACTCAATACGAATATGATGAGCACGGTGCAGTTGTGAAGGTCAAAAATATGGACAAGGACAGGAACCTGATCAATGATCCGAACAACGGAATAGCCATAACCGAATATGTTTATGATGATGCCGGCCATCGTGCTGACACCATCAACTACAATAAGGACAGCCAGCCCATTGCCATGAAATAAACCGGTACTTGGTAATCGGTATTCGGTAATCGGTTATAGAAAATCGTTGTAGAGACAAGGCAATGCCTTGTCTCTATCATTTCCAACATATATTAAAGATTGTCAAAAAGATGAAATTAGAAGTTGTTCTTATTCTTGCAGTTCTTGGATTCACATTAAGCTGTTCAGGAAAAAAAGAGGGTAAACCCTTAGAAAAGCCTGTTGCAGTGGCAGCAGCACCAGTAGAAGTCGGAAATGAAACATCCCTGTTATTAAAGGATCTGGAAGCCAATGGAGATTATGTAAACAGCCAGGAATTTCCTTCCCTTATCAAGGCATCCCTTGTATATGATAATCTGGATAAAAATATGCTTGTTATTGACCTCAGGCCTGTAGCGAATTTCAAAAAGGGTCATATCAGCAAGGCCGTAAACAAACGGTTTGAGGATCTGCCTGCATATTTTGAATCAGGCATCAAACCTTTTGAATATGAAAAGATTATTCTCATCAGCGAAGACGGCCAGGAAGCAAGCTATACCGCCTGCCTTCTCAGGCTAATGGGATATGGTAATGTATTTGCCATGCGCTGGGGGATGAGTGGCTGGAATCTTCAGATGGCCGAAGAGGGATGGCTTAAATTCCTGTCGGGAAAATATGAGGATAAGCTTGATACTACTGCACACCTTATGCCACCAGCTAAAGGCATGCCCGAATTAAATACAGGCAAACTTACCGGTGAAGAGATCGGAAGTTCGCGTTTTGCAGCGCTTTTCAGGGAGGGTACCGGTCAGGTCATGATTGATGCCGATGAAGTATTTGCCAATCTGGAGAAATATTACATCATCAATTATGAAAGGAAGGATAAATATGAAAACGGACATATTCCCGGTTCGGTGCGGTACAAACCTGATGCTACCCTGGGTATAGTTGCCGAAATGGCCACAATTCCATATGACAAGCCCGTAGTCGTTTATTGCGGAACCGGCCACAATTCCGGATTCGTAACAGCCTACCTCCGGCTTTTCGGTTATGACGCCAAAACCTTATCCTATGGCAACAATGGTTTCATGTATGATAAGATGGTCGGGCAAAAAGAAGCCCTGTCATGGTTGCCATTTACGAAGGCAGATATACACGATTACCCTGTTGTAAAATAATCCGGCCCCACCCCGGTGGAGTGGAGTAATATCAAATTCCGGCCGTTGTATCAGGCCGGAATTTGTATTTTAAAACCTCGTTCCCTTCCGTATTCGTAAGGACATAAAGATCACGGTATCCCATCTGGGTCAGTATCATCCATGCTTTTGCCGAAATTGCCGGATCGGCAGCATAAATCAGAACAGGTCCTTCAAAAGCATGAATTGTTTTCAGAATATCTTTTTCAAGCAACCTGCCTGCCGGGACAACTAACGTATCCCCCGGAGGAGTGGTTGGGATCTCCCCGCTAACCAGTTTTACTATGAGTGGTTTTCCGCTGAGCGTGGCAACCTGCCTGTGTTCAATTATATTGGCGTTTGTAAAGGACGCTTCCGCCAGTTTACCGGCATCGGGTTTGAACCTGCCCGGCGCTAATGCCCTGATGAGCACCAGAAGGATAACGGGCAATACGATCAGGATTACTAGCCGGTAGGGACGGAATCGTTTCATCATTTTTTGCAATTAAAATTATTACTCACAACCCCCATCCAGTTTTTTGGGATCAAACCGTTTTGATGCGATAAAGGCTGCTTTAAGACTATCCGGCATGCTGTTCACTTCGCTAAACAAAGTTCTGGCCTTGAGGCGGGTTTCAAACACGGCATTCTCCCTGGCTGAAATTTTTGTCCCTTCAAACTCGCTGTTCATGATCCATGCATACCAGGCATTCAGGCCTCCTTTCATGACAAAACAGTTCTTATACCCCAACCCGACGGCGAGGGTCTGCGCATAGCCTGAGTTCAGGTCACCGTTGGAATAAAAAACATGTCGCATGCCCGGATCACCGAGATACGGTCCGAGGTCTGTTTTCAGAAAATCTGCCCAGGGAATATTAACAGATCCGGGGATATTGCTTTCCTTGTATTCCGCAGGAGTACGCAAATCGATCAGTTGTAATGTGCTGTCTTCGGTAACAACGAACCGTGCAACCTGGTCTGCAGTATAACTATTGCTTTCATCAAGCACCGTTGCTAATACCTGCCGCGGATTTGCCCGAAGGGAATACTTGCCTGACAAAGGAATAAAAAGCATTATTCCGCCCAGAAGCAACAAAATGGATGTAATGATCTGCCTTGCCGTCATCTTTTTCTTTTTTAAAGTTCCCTGGTTATATCAGGTCTTGCAAATTTCTTTTCTGCCAGTTCAGCAACCCAAAACATGCCGGCAGCCGCTGCGATCAGCAAAAAGGTGAAAAGGCCGGTCGAAAGGCCAAAGACCTCATGGATTTTAACAGGTCCCTTATAACTGCCGTTAGCCAGGTTTTGTATCATGGGATACGTTTCTGCAAAGAAAAATGCCCCGGCCAGTCCGCCAAAAAAGAAAAAAAGTGCATCAATTTTACCAATCGACAGGGCGCTTAGTCCGGTACCGGGACAATACCCTCCCATGATGAAGCCGGCGCCCATGATAATTCCCCCGATGACAGCGGCTCCCACATAATATTCATTCACGAAAACCCTGTTCATTTCAAGCAGGCCAAAGTAACTCATAAACTGTGAACCGACGAGCGCTACAATGGCAGCTGTGAAAAAAACCTTGATCACGGTTGTATCATAACCATAAAACATGCCGGCCAGCTTGCGGCTGGAAGAAAATCCCGCCTTCTCCAGCGCAAAACCAAAGCCAATACCGATTACCAATGCAATCACTAAATCGAGCCATTCCGGAAAACCGGCTATTGAAGATATAGGTCCCATATGTTACTATTTTTTATTTCAAATCCAGTTTTTCCTGAAAAACCAGGCAAATATATAGGCTGAACCAAAGATGGCCGCCATCGTGACAAACCCTGCGAGTGATAACACGGCCATACCTGAAAGTGCGGCGCCGCTTGTGCAACCCCTCGCCAATTGTGCACCGTAAACGAAAAATATTCCTCCCAGGAAGGCAAAAATCAATCTCCTCCTGTTTGAGATTGAAGGAGATTTTTCAATCTTAAATTTCAATCGCCCGGATACCGCTCCTGAAATGAAACCACCGGCCAGTATGCCAAACATCTCGATTGGCAACCAGTTTTTTAGTGGTTTCTGCCCGTTTTCAAAATATTTGCTGTAGTAAACCGAGCGGTCGGCATGTGACCTGTCCAGTGCACCTACTATTGATACTACGCAGTATTTGATGCCTCCGCTTGCGCCTAACCCTCTTCCAGAAAGATACATAGCCGCAAGTAGTACTAATCCCAGCAGGGTCCCCGCCAGGTATGGGTTCATATAGTTGCTTTTCATATGAGCACGTTTACAATTCGTACCAAATTTATACATATTTAAATGAAATGGAACATTCAGGTCCATCCGGGGCGCTGAAATCCTGAAGATCATATTCAGGGTGACTTATAAGGTTACGGAAACCCAGGGGGTTTTTTTGCTGTTGGTTCAATAATTTAATACCTTTCGGAATGAAAAAATCCAGCAACATGAAAAAATATATCCGGTCAATCATTCTGTTCACACTTGTTCTCACCACCGCTATTCAGTTCTCAGGATGCCAGACATCCACAGAATCAACCTATCTGGGAGTAAAAATCCCGGAAATTGAATCTGCCCTGAATGACCATCTTCAACAATTTTACCCCCGGATTGTGGACACCATTAATGGTGGTTACTGGACTAATTTTGAATATGACTGGACACAGTCAAAGGACCAGGATAAAATGCTTGTATCACAGGCAAGGGGCTTATGGACCGCATCCAGGGCTGCTGCCGTTTTTCCTGAGAATAAAATTTACCGGGAAGCAGCAGATCACGGGTATGCCTTTCTTACAAAACATATGTGGGATGAAAAGAACGGCGGATTCTGCCAAAATTACCGTACACAATCTTCAACAAAGACGGATCCTTCCTTTAAACTGATCTATGGCAATTCGTTTGCTTTGTACGCCTTGTCAGAGTACGCCCGGATTAACAAAAGTGATTCGGTTCTAAACTGGGTGAAAAAAACATTTACCTGGCTGGAAGACAATGCACACGATCCGTTGCACCTGGGTTATTTCAATATTGTAATACCCGGCCAGCCGGTACCTCCGACAGATTTGTCCGCTTCGCGCACTATCCGCAGAGCTAACTGGAGCGACGCGGATCAAAAGGACCAAAATACAAGTATCCATTTAATGGAAGCCCTCACGACCACCTGCCTGGTTTTACCTGACAGTCTTGTAAAAGCCAGGTTGGCTGAAATGCTTATGTTGGTAAGGGATACAATGACCGATCGCGATGGTTACCTTCACCTGTATTTCTCCCGTACATGGAAAGCGGTTTCCAATAAGAATTCTTCAAGGCAATTTATTCTCTCTAACCTCGGTAAGGATCATATTTCCTTCGGGCACAATATTGAAACCGCATATTTGCTTGTGGATGCATCGGAGAAACTTTATGGAAAACCCGATGAAAAAACGCTTGCCGTTTCGAAGAAACTGGTGGATCATACTCTGGCCAATGGATTTGATAAAAATAATACGGGAGTGTTCGACAAAGGATATCTGTTTCCGGGAGAAAATACAATTGAGATTGTAGACAGTACCAAAACCTGGTGGGCACAGGCAGAAGCCTGGCATGCCCTTGCGCTGTTCTACAAATTATTTCCCCAGGAAACAGGATATGCCACCGCTTTTAAACAGATGTGGAACTATATTCAGAAGGATGTGATCGATCATCAATATGGCGGATGGTACAATAGCGGATTGGATATAAATCCGGAAAGTAAAACCTCCCGGAAGGCACATGCCTGGAAAAGCTGTTATCACGATGGACGTGCGCTCTTCCAGGTGTTATCCTATGCTAAGGAAAATTAAACTTCCTTTTCACGGTTTTCGTGAAACCGGCTGTGCATATTTCTCCAGTAACCGGGCCGGCAATGCCTGCCCCATTCCTCGTTGAATTTTTCTTTTTCTTCGGGCGTCATGGAGGCCATTTTCTCTTCCATCCGCGATCTCCAGTACTGATACCGGCTACTGTTCCATTGGCGGCCCGGGTAATGGCCAAAGCCATGCAGCAGGATCTTTGCCAGCACCAAAAGCCGCATCTTCATTACTGGATACCCGCCTGCGGATATAATTCTTCAGCCTTCCCCTTTCCCGTTCAATGATCCCTGCCATGAAATCATTTCTGGCTTCAGCATTCATAATTATGTTGGCGGGTTGTTCCAATATTCACCATGTTTCTGATCTTATAGACGAATGAAAAACAAAAATATTCTGATTTAAATCAACAAAATGTTAAAAACAAAATTAAGGTTGTTGTGTTGCAATACGATAAACACTGTAATATTGTAACCAATCCTAAACTAAATTCCGGCTATGAAACAATTGTACCTTTTAACCACATTCCTTATCATTTCTTGCATTGCTGTTGGAAAAGAAATTGATGAGAATACAGCTAAACGGGTAGGACAGTCGTTCCTGATCAATAATACCAATTCATCGGTCCTTAAGAGTACGGCATCCCTGAAGATCGCCTACAGGGCAGGTGGAAAAGAAAGTATTTCTTCTTCTGCAAAGGCATCCACCTATTATTATGTATTTAATGTGGATTCAAAAGGCTTTGTCATTGTGGCCGGAGATGATGATGTAACTCCAATCCTGGGGTATTCAGACGAGACTGTTTTTGATCCGGCAAATATTCCCGAAAATGTGGCAAAGTGGCTGGAAGGCTATAAAAGTGAGGTTCGCCGTATCGTCAAAAATAATATCAAAGCCACCCCTGAAATAGCGGAAGCCTGGACCCGGCTTCGGAACGGCCAGGGCTACCGTACCAAGGCTTCTGAAAATAGTGTGTCCCCGCTGATGCAGACTAAATGGAACCAGTCGCCTTATTATAATGATTTGTGCCCCTATGATATTAACTCAGGGGAACGGACTGTCAGCGGTTGTGTTGCCACCGCCATGGCCCAGATCATGAAATATTGGAACTACCCGGAAAAAGGTGCAGGCTTCCATTCATACAATCATACCATTTATGGAAGTCTCTCTGCCAATTTTGGCGATGATACCTACCAATGGGCATCCATGCCAAATGAAGTCAACTCACCAAATTCTTCTGTTGCAAGCCTGATGTATGATATAGGAGTCAGTGTGGACATGAACTACGGCATTGCTTCAGCAGGTGGTAGCGGTGCCTACGTGATATCCAGCCAAAGTCCTGTTGAAAATTGTTCTGAATTTGCGTTGAAAACATATTTTGGCTACAAACCCTCTCTGAAAGGCGTTAAAAGCATTGATTACACCTTATCCGAATGGATTTCCCTCCTTAAAGCAGAATTTGATGCTTCCCGTCCCGTACTTTACGCCGGCTTTGGCAGTGGCGGGGGCCATTGTTTTGTAGCCGACGGATACGACAATAACAACTATTTCCATTTTAACTGGGGTTGGGGGGGAGCCTATGATGGATATTTCGAAGTTACAGCCCTGAACCCTGACGGACTGGGCATAGGGGGAGGAACAGGAAGTTACAACAGCGGCCAGCAGGCCGTGATAGGGATCGAGCCTCCTGTGAATGTACAGCCTTTTGAACTCAATTTATATAATCAGGTCACTCTTTCATCAAATCCCATTCCTTATGTCCAGCCATTCACTGTAACTACAAATATTGTAAATATTGGCTCAGGAACCTTCAGCGGGGATTATGCCGCTGTTGTTTTTGATGCTTCCTATAATTTTCTTGACTTCGTTGAGATTAAAACAGGCTGGACGCTTGCAAGTGGAAATGTATATATAAACAATATTGAGTTTTCAACTACCGGGATGGTTACCATGCTGCCCGGTGATTATTTTATCGGTATTTTTTACCGTCCGACAGGCGGCGACTGGTCCCAGGTAGGCGATGGAAATTATTCAAACATGGTACCGGTTACAGTGAGTTACTCAAATGATATCGAATTGAATTCGGACATCGAAGTATCACCCGGAAATACGCTCATACGGGGTGAACAGATTTATGTAAACCTGAATATACTGAATGACGGGTCCTCCATTTTTGTAGGTCAATATGCCGTCGCGTTATACAATCTCAACGGTGACCTGGTGGAGACAATTGATATAATCGATGAAAGTGAAGGATTGGAACCGGGATATACTTATGTATCTCCATATCTGACGTTTAGTATGACAAGCCTCGATGTGGAACCAGGCACCTACCTTCTTGCCGTTCTTCATAAATATGAGGATGACGACTGGCAACTTACCGGATCCACAAGTTTCCAGAATCCGATTACAGTTATTGTGCAGTCTGCCGGAATTGAACCGGATAAATATGAGGCAAACGATGTTGTGAATGATGCCCACGAGTTGCAGGTCAGTTTTGCTGCCGATGCAGCGCACGTTTTCTCTGACGGCTCCAATTGTCACGTCGGAAATGACTATGACTATTACAAAATCGATCTGCCTTCAGGGTATGCCTATACAATTGTCCCCAGGTTGCAGGATGCCTATAACAGTGACGACGGAAATACCTATACGCTCGATGCCCTGTTCTCGATGTCACCGGACGGCGAGGAATGGACGGAAACGTATGATGATGTACTGGATGATGAAGTCATTTACCTTGAAGATGGCGGACCCGTATATTTTATAGTTTCGCCGTATTTCACGGGTGAAACAGGAACGTATTTGCTGGATATGACTATTGAAAGATCTCCTTCCACAGCCGTGAAAGATGCATTCACCAGTCAGATTCGGGTTTACCCGAATCCTGCCCGGGAACATGTGTTCATTGATCTCAATGCATTCAGTGGCAAACTGCAAAAAATCGAACTTGTGGATGCTACCGGACAACAGGTCATCAATGCGGTAGATTCCCCGGCAGGCAAATATGTGGATCTTCCCCTGAACAATTTGTCCGACGGAATTTATTTCGTCAGGCTTTATACAGACATGGGTATCGTAACCAGAAAAATAATTATCGAAAATTGAAAACACAATTATTCCTCCTTATGATGGGCGTAAGTGCCTGCCATTCCGCCAGCCAAATGCCTGCGTCTGTACCTGCTGATTCAAAATCCGCCGGCGCAACCATTCCCGGACCACCAGCCCTGGTATATAAAACCAGGGCTGATTATGACAACCTGGTGCCAGTGATTATGAATGACGCCAAAACAGTCATTGTATCCTACCCGCATCCCAATGATCTTAAAACCAACCAGGGATATTTGCTGCCTGTGAAGCTGAAAAAGGGATACCTTCTCGACAAAAAAGGGATCGGCAAAAACGTGGCCTTTCTCAATATGACGTATGAAGAGTTTGCCAGGCAAAGTGAACCGCCTTCTATGGATCAACTTGAAAAATTGATCCTTGACAGGGACCCGTTAATCGAATTATGCGATTGCGGAACCATCACACGTTTTAAAGATCCCGTGAAACAGCTGAATGATTATATCAAACATCGTTCCCTCTCTGAACGATGCAAAACTGTAATTCCGGAAAAGAAATAACACGGCAATTTTGTATATTCGGGTATTCGTCTATTTCAAAAATACATTTCCCATGGAACGCGAAGAATTTAAAGAAAAAGCCAAAAAAAGTATTGATGATCTGTTTCTCCAGATCGAAAAGCTTGAAGCCAAAATGCATAAAGCCAAAGCGGATGCAAAGCTAAAATACAAGGATGAGATCGATGAACTCAAACAAAAAAAGGCCGAAATGCAGGGTTTGCTCGACAAAGTTGAAGACAAGTGGGAGGACGTGAAATTGGCTTTCAATGAAAGCGCCCCTTCATTCAAAGAAGGATTCGCCCGGCTGGCGAAGATTTTTGATAAGAAGTGAGGCCGCTATTTCGATTTCACATCCTGCAGAAAAAGCGTATGCGGATCGTTGTAAAACTTCACAAAATCAGGAGCACTTGGATGGCCCTTGAAAGGAGCAAAAGCATCACGCGGATTTTGCCACGGGTTACGCCACACAAGTATATATGAGAGTGGTATAGGCCGCAGCGTTTCAAGGATAACCCTGGTCCACCAGTCTGTTTGCTTCGCGATCGGCCCGCCGGCCTCGCTGACTGCTCCGGGCTTGCCTTTTTCAGCCGCCAGCCTGCTTACGATTTCCGCGCAATTTTTAAGAACCCCTGCATATTCCGGCCCCCTGTCGTAAAGGTCAAATGCGAGCATATCGATAATGTCGTCACCGGGGTAGCGGTCAAGGTATTCCTCCGTTGTTTGAAACCTATCGGTGGAATAACTAAAAAGTAAATGATGAATATTTTTCTCATCCCTCAGGTAGGTGACCGTAAACCGCCAGAGTGCTTTATATTGTTCCGTGGTGCAAAGGTTTTTACCCCACCAGAACCAGCTGCCTGTATGTTCATGATAAGGTCTGAATACTATGGGCACATAAGTGCCTTTTTCTGTTTTCAGACTCAGGAAGAAATCGGCAAGCCGGTCAAGATACTGTAAAAAAAGTGCGTGTTTGGATCCGCCCGGGAGTATTGAAGCCACCACTTCCTTTGATGTTACATCCCATGACGATCCTCCTGTCAGCGGATTATTGCCATGCCAGCTCACAGTATTCACTCCTCCCTGTTTGTCGAAGGAAACAATTCCTTTCCGGATATTTGAAAAATAAACCGAATCAAGGCTGTATGGATTTCCCAGTTCCAGGTGTCCCAGTTCCCATCCGCAGATACCGGGATAGTCCCCGCAAACATCCTTGATATCAGAACGGCCGGGCTCATTATACCATCCATTTCCATAAGCCAGGGCATCCTGGTGACCAAACATGATCCCCCTGCTTTGCAGGGTTATAAGGTTTTGAAACAATTCTTTTGCTTCCGGCGTAGCCTTTGGATCAGATTGCGCTGCCAGTTGCAGACTGATTGTAACAAGAAAAACTAAAATTATATATTTCATATGAGGCTTT
>JBGSSA010000187.1:0-3190 GCA_041737295.1 Bacteroidales bacterium
CACCTGTCACCGCTTCAGGAGAATATGTGCTCTACACGGTAAAGCAAGGCGATACGATCTGGGATATCGTGAAAAAGTACCCGGGATCGACCCAAAGCGAGATCATGAGACTCAATAACATGTCCGACGCCAGCAAACTCAGAGCCGGCCAGAAAATTAAAATCAAGCCCAAATCCTGAAACGGAGCCCCCCGTAATTTCGTATAAGAAAGTAACAAGTGACAAGAAACGAGTGACAAATAGCGACCAACATTGACTGGTTGCTTGTCCGCCTCGTCACTTGTCACTCGTCACTAGTCACTTATATGAAACCGAGGGCCATATTCCTCTTCTTCCTCTCCGTATTCTCCCTGCTTCTCGCCGGTGCCCTTTATTTTCCCCAAAATGGCATCCTGCTTGGCAACAACCTCAGACTGCAGTTCATTTCAACGAAAGACCTGCTCTCCGGCACGAACAATGCATATGCCAATATCGACCCCCTGCTGGAAAAACAGCAATACTTCTCCGATTCGGTCCTGGCAGTTCTTTCCCGGAGCAATGAAACCGATATGGAAATCAGGGGTGCCAGTACGGACAGTCTCCTGAAAAGCATCACCCGCATAGAATACCCCGACAATGATTCTACCCTGCTGTACCCGTTTTTTGAATCGCTGATGAACGTGCATCAGTCCGGGAACCTCATCCGCATCATGCATTATGGCGATTCACAGATAGAGGACGACCGGATCACCTCGCTGCTCAGGAACAAACTGCAGACCCGCTTCGGAGGCTCCGGCACCGGGCTTATGCCGGTTACCCAGCCCTATCCCTATTCATTTTCAATGCGGCAGTCGAACTCGGTTAACTGGAACAGGTTTGCCGGTTTCGGAAGGCGCGATACATCAATTAAGCACAGGCGATATGGCGCCCTGGCCAGCTATTGCAGCTACCAAATCCCGGGGAACCCAGCCGTGCCCGATACTTCAGGCGCATGGGTGAGGTTCAGGTCAGCCCCTACTTCCTATGCAAACACGCGTTCATTCTATCAATGCCGCGTATTTTACAGCCAGAACAGGGAGCCATTCTTAAATGAGTTATACCAGGATGGCAAACGGGTGGATGCCGAAATTTTTCCGTCTGCAAAACGACTCAGGGTCATCCGCTGGAACTTCGACAAACCGGCAAAAGATATTACCCTCACATTCAAGGGACAGTCAAGTCCCGAAATATACGGCGTGGCCCTTGACGGACGAAGCGGTGTAGCCGTTGACAATATTCCCATGCGGGGATGCTCCGGTTTGTTTTTCACATCCCTCGACGAACAGCTGATGCGTGACATGTACAGGGAACTGAATGTAAAACTGTTCATACTGCAGTTCGGCGGGAATTTTGTTCCGGCAGGACTGCCGAATTATGCGGGTTACGAGAGATGGTTTGATAAACAACTGAAACTGATCAGAAGGGTCTGCCCTGACGCTGCCATACTGGTCATGGGAGTTGCAGATATGTCGCAGAAGGATAAGACCCGTTATGTTACAAATCCCAATGTGCTGAAAGTCAGGGATGCTTTGCGCAATGCAGCTTTTCGGAACGGGGCGGCATTCTGGGATACTTTCGGGGCCATGGGAGGCCAGAATTCGATGCCTTCATGGGTATTTGCCGATCCTCCGCTGGCTTCCGGCGACTTTGTGCATTTTAACATACGCGGGGCTAAAACCATTGGCGGCATGTTTTACAATGCTTTTATTTTCGAATATAACCGGTATGAAAACCAGGTTATGTTATTACGCAAAAACGAGATGAATGCAGGATTCCCTACAGCAGATATTTCTTTTTAACCCGGATGCCCCGCTTATTTTCACCCGGCTTTACTTCTGGGGATTTTTCCTCGTGGTATTGCTGCTGTATTCCGTGATATATAAACGAAACTCGTTACGGAATTCATACCTGTGGCTTGTTTCGCTATTCTTCTATTATAAAACGGGCGGTCTGTTCCTGTTTATCCTTGTGTTTTCAACTGTGGTTGATTATTTTATAGGACATGCCATACATAATGCACACTCAAAAGCATGGAAGAAAACCTGGCTGGCCCTCAGCCTTACAATCACCCTGTCGGTGCTGGCTTTTTTCAAATATGATATTTTCTTGACGGAAACACTGAATACACTCCTGGGTACCCAATTCCAGGTTGTCAACCATGGCGCTTCCTGGTCGAACCTGTTTATGGGCACCCACTTCGACATTGGTAAACTGCTGCCCCCGGTGGGTATTTCATTTTTTACCTTCCAAACCATAAGCTATTCCATTGACGTATACAGGGGCACCATTACCCCGGTCACCCGGCTTACCGATTACGGATTTTTTGTCTCCTTTTTCCCGCAGCTCGTGGCAGGGCCTATCGTGAGGGCATCTCAGTTCATACCTCAGCTCTATAAGGACTATTCGCTTACAAGGGAAGAATTCGGACTGGCCCTGTTCATGATCCTGAAAGGGCTATTCAAAAAGCTGGTGATCGGGGATTTCATTGCCACGAATCTCATCGACCGGGTTTTTGCGAATCCCGGCCTGTATTCCGGTTTTGAAAACCTGATGGGATTGTATGGATATTCCCTGCAGGTCTACTGCGATTTTTCAGGGTATACCGACATCGCTACAGGACTAGCCCTGCTGATGGGATTCCGCCTGCCGCAGAATTTCAATTCACCCTATAAGGCAAGGAATGTCGGTGATTTCTGGAAGCGGTGGCACATATCCCTTTCCTCGTGGCTGAAAGATTACCTGTACATTCCGATGGGAGGGAACAGGGGCGCCTCTGCATTTACTTATATAAGTCTTGCCCTGGTGCTGGGCTTTGTGGTACTGATTTCAGGAAATATAATGCTCATTCCGGTTTTTGGCGGGATCCTGGCGGTGACAGGACTGGTCATGTATTTTTCGCCCCCGGTGCGGCGGTCCGTCAGCACCAATATCAACCTGATGATGACCATGGTGATCGGCGGTCTGTGGCACGGTGCCAGCTGGATGTTTGTGATCTGGGGAGCGCTGAACGGGCTTGGACTGGCCGTGTACAAGGCGTGGCGAAAGATCAGTCCCTGGGAAAGCTCAAACCACTGGGTTGTCAACATATGGAAAATATTCCTGACATTTACCTTTATCACCTTCACCCGCATATGGTTTCGCAGCGAAAGCATGCAGGGCGCCAGCGACATGAT
>JBGSSA010000194.1:0-3521 GCA_041737295.1 Bacteroidales bacterium
ATAATCTTTCAGTTGCAGGATATAACTTTCGATTGTAGCCCTTTCGCTTTCCTCGAGATTACTGGTCACTTCTTCCCGAAGCTGTGTCTGGGTCTGAACAGCACCTGCCAGCTCAATCAGGTCAAAAGCAGGGGAATAATAGGTATGAAAGAATTTAATTTCAGCCCCTACATGGCAGGCTATTTTAATGGCATACCGGCAGGCGAACTTAGAACATTCCGAATAATCCAACGGAACAAGGATCTTTCGAATTACGCCCGAAATGGCAGACTTATCTGAAATATGGCTGGTGGCTTTCATATCTCACTTTATTTAAGGAATTAAAACCTAGTACAAGTTACTATAAAAATAGAAGGATTGCAATAGGGAGGGATGAGAGATGAGAGATGAGAATCCCGGCAGGGATTCCCTGTCGGTAGAAAACAGGGACAAGGGACGAGTGACAAGTGACGGGCAGGAAAATCACTTTACGGACCCTTCGTTATCAAGACAGAATATAAATAAAACGCTGGGTCATCCCCGAAATGAGAAAATATATATTTTAGGGAATTAAATCAGGATCACTCTCACAGGTTAAATGAAAAAGGATAAAACTGCTGTCATCATTGGTGCAGGTATAGGCGGAATTACTACAGCCATTTACCTTGCCCGGGAAGGATTTGATGTAACAGTTTATGAAAAAAATTCATTCCCTGGAGGCCGCTGTGGGCAGATTCTCCGCGATGGTCATCGGTTTGACCTGGGAGCTACCATTTTCCTGATGCCGGAGATTTACAGGAAAGTATTCAAATCCCTTGGACTGACAATCGATGACTGTTTTGATTCAACTCCGTTATCCACCTTATATAAAATGCATTTTGGAGACGGCACATCCCTATCTTTTTCTACCGACAAAACTGTATTGAAAGAAGAACTCGAGAAAGTCGAAAAAGGTAGTTATGAAAAATCACAGCAGTTGGTTAAAACCGGATACCGGCTTTTTCAATTGTCGATGGATCATTTGCTCGGGAGGAATTTTTACCGGATGAGGGATTTTATCACCTTAAGCAATGCCTTGCTTCTTATACGGCTGAAAACCTACATGAAGCATATGACCCTCGTTAAACGGTATTTTAAAAATCAAAACCTGCAAAAAGCTTTCTCCTTCCAGAATATTTACGTGGGTCAGAATCCGTATAAAGCCCCTGCCCTGTTCGCGATGCTTCCGGCCGCCGAGTTGACCGAAGGTTCACTTTTTCCTTCCGGTGGTATGTTCAGTATTACTGAAAAAATGTTGTCACTGGCCGCCGAAGCCGGGACCCGTTTTGTTTACAGCACTCCTGTAGCAAAAATTCAAACCGACGGGGATCACGTTAACGGCATTGTGCTGCAAAACGGCCAAATGGTGACAGCCGATCTTGTTATTGCAAACGCAGATCTTCCCTATGTTTACCGTGAACTGCTTCCGGATAAACGCAAATCAAACAGGATCGAAAACCTCCGGTATTCCTGTTCTTCAATTGTTATTCACTGGGGCATGGATAAAATTTATCCCCAGTTGAGCCATCATAACGTCTTTTTGTCCGATGACTATAAAAATAACCTCGATAAGATTTTTGAGGATCTTTCGATTTCCGACCATCCCAGCTTTTATGTGCATGCACCCGTCCGGTCAGATCCCGGGGCTGCGCCGGCAGGACATGATTCAATTTCAATTATAATTCCCTCAGGCCATTACAGTGAACAAAATGATCATAACTGGAATGAACTGAAAAACAAAGCGCGTGAATCGGTTATTTCCAGGTTAAAACAACTTGGCATGACCGATATTGAAGACCATATCAAATTTGAGATTTGTTTTCTTCCACAGACCTGGAAAAATATTTTCAATCTTTCGAAGGGCGCTACCTTCGGCAGCCTGGGACACAGCATATTTCAAATGGGGTATTTCAGGCCGCATAACCGGCATGACCGGTATAAAAACCTGTATTTTGCGGGAGGTAGCACACATCCGGGAAGCGGTATACCTCTCGTGTTGCTTTCAGCCCAGCTCACTTCAGAACGTATATTAAAAGATTTTTCATCATGAATGAGCAATACCTTTCCATCTTCAATAAAATCGATTTCGAAAAGATAATTGATCATCCCAACATCCTTATCGCCGCTGCATTTTGGGATGATGAACGATATAAGGCCGCCCGTACTTGTTACAAGTTCATGCGGGCCATTGACGACCTGATCGATTGCCATAAATCAGCCCATATAACAATTAAGGAAAGTGAGAAAAAGCAATTCATGGATAATGTTAATGACTGGATCGCGTTGGCCCATGAATCTAAAAATCATGGAAAGCAAGATGATGAATTGCTGAATACAATCCGGAACTTTCATATACCGGTCTGGCCCCTGGAAGCTTTCGCGAAATCCATGATTTATGATATTGACAATGTGGGATTCCGCACAGTAGAAGATTTTATTGAATACTCACAGGGCGCCTCGGTTGCACCGGCCTCGATCTTTGTACATTTGAGCGGACTGGCCAAAAATGGTTATGGATATAAGGAACCATCCTTTGATGTAAGATCGGCAGCCACCCCGTGTGCACTGTTCAGCTACCTGGTCCACATTATCCGTGATTTTCAAAAAGACCAGCTGAACAACCTGAACTATTTTGCCGATGACAGCATCAGCCGGAATGGCCTGACTTATGAAGACCTTTATGCCATGGCCCGCGGAGGGGAAATTAAAGATGGATTCAGGCAGATGATACGGGAATACTGTGTGCTGGCAGAAAAATACAGGCGCCAGACATTCCAGGTGATAAAGGATATATGGCCGCTGCTGGAACCGAGGTACAGGCTCAGCCTGCTCATTATTTTCAACTTATACCTGATGGTATTTGAACGCATTGATGCCGATCATGGCAATTTCACCACTGCAGAACTTAATCCCACTCCGGACGAGATCCGTCTCCGTGTTCAGGAAACAATAAACGGGTTTAAGGAATAATGCCACGGAATTTGTTGATTTGAGGAAAAGTTTTGCAGTTATGCAGTTTTGCAGTTATGCAGTTCGGTTACAGTTCAGGAATTAGATTTCGTTCAGCAAGCGAAGAAAAAGAAATCCCAGAGGGATTTACTATCGGTAGAAACTACCGTTCTGCTGTTCGAAGCCCAGAAGCCTAGAAGCCCAGAAGCCTGTAAAACTGCAAAACTCTAATTTTTGGTATACACCGCGGTCGCATGGTCCAACGTACCGCTGCCATCATCAACGGTGTATGAAAGGTTGATTTCCTTGAAGTTGGATGAAATTGTTCCGGAACCGGATACTGAAAATCCTCCCTCCACATTCTGATTGGGTATGATAAGGCTCATGCCCGTGACATTAGCATTTGCACTTGCATTGAGTCCGTAAAAATTGTCGATGATAATACCTGATGCATTATCAGCATCAGCAGACAACGTTACGGTATATACTTCGGAAGTGGCCTTGAATATTTCGCTCTCCTCGTCACAGGTCCAGTCTCCTTCAAGTTTGGCAAC
>JBGSSA010000209.1:0-10645 GCA_041737295.1 Bacteroidales bacterium
GGCAAACATAAACGACCCGGTTCACCAGGAAACCTATGTAATTCCTGACAAGGTAAGGAAATTCCTTGATCAGCGTGATCCCGGGAAACCCTTCTGTCTTTCCATAAGTTTTAAGGCCCCCCATGGTCCCTGGGGTGACTACGATGAGATGTTCGAAAACCTCTATGGAGATGTGCCCATGCCAGTTGCCGCGTCAGTGAATGAGGCTGATGCGCTTAACAGGCCCGAATTTCTGAGGCAGTCCCTGAACGGGATCCGGGACATGAATATAATCCGCACCGGCAATGATGTTCAAGGCGCACTTCAGAAAAGCATGCGGGAATATTACCGCCTGATCAACGGTACGGATTATGCCGTGGGAAAGATTCTTGATGAGCTCAGAAAGCGGGGATTGTCTGACAATACAGTCATTATTTTCTACTCGGACAATGGACATTTCATGGCAGAACATGGTTTCACCGGCAAATGGCTGATGTACGAAGAGTCCATGCGTGTCCCCGGGTTTATCTTCGATCCGCGTCATATCACTAAGGGCGCAAGCACCCGGGAAATGGTATTGAACATCGACCTGGCACCCACTATCCTGGGACTGGCGGGTATCAAGGTTCCCGGGCACATGCAGGGGAAAAGCCTGCTTCCCCTCCTGGAAGATCCGGACAAACCGTTCCGGGAAGATTTCTTTTATGAACACCAGTACAGGCATCTGGAGGGATATCAGCACATCGAACGCTCCGAAGGGGTGAGGACGAGGGAATGGAAGTACATTCAATATATCGACCGGACAGGAGTTGCGGCGGAAGAATTATACAATCTGGCAACTGATTCCACTGAAATGAAAAATCTTTCGAAAGATCCCGGGTCCGGGAAAGTTCTGGACAGTCTCCGAAAACAATATCTTGGTTATTTTTCTCAAAAATGACGACATTTCCGGTAACCTGCTTACTGTAAACCAGAAAGGGTTTGAATTGCTTCAAACCCTTTGTCGGGGTGGCGTGACTCGAACACGCGACCACCTGGTCCCAAACCAGGTACGCTACCAACTGCGCTACACCCCGAATAATATTTTTAAGAACCCAAAGCAGGTACCCCGCCAACGGCGGGGCTACACCCCGATTAATATTTTCAAGAACCCTGTCAGGTATACCGCCCCAAAGCGGGGGTACACCCTGAAAAAATTTCTGGTGCGAAGATAACAATTAATCTTAACGTTGATCCAAATTTTTTGCCCGGGATGAAAATCACTGAGTAAAAAGCTTTCCTATGCCAAAAAAGATGGCAAGCCAGATAAGTCCTTTAATTAAAAAGAATAGAAATCCTAATACGCCTAGCCTTTTCATCCATATTTTGAACTTGTTCATTTTCCTGAAATTAGATGAATGCTTCCATAGTTCTATACGCAACGGCTATCTCCCGTGATTTGAAATCATCGGGTCTGAGATATATGTTATTAACCAAAATTATGGCTGATTGTTGTCAGAAACAATACCTTGATTTTGGTATTTGACAGAACCTTCTGCTGTACCTCAGGACAGTCTGCTCTTCACATGGTCCGACAGTCACAACGACAACAATGCCAGCGAAGAGTGGGATGCGGTGCCCCGGCATAACCTGGGAAGAATCGCTGGCAAGGCAACTCAAGATGAACCAATTAGGTTCGGATATATTAACACTTATATCTTTTTTATCTGTGAATCATATAAATCTGAAATAGAATTCTGTAACTATTCAGACAGACATATAGATTAGCTTTACTCAGGATTAAAACAAAAATTAAAAAACAGTGCCATGAAAAGTAAAATTTTATTTCCGTTAGTTTTTTTTGCAGGATTGTTATTTGTTAGTTTATCTGTTTATCCGACCAATAGCGGATCACCGGATAATAAAACAGTTATACAACAAGGTGTAAAGTACACATGTCCCTCTCACCCTGAAGTAGTTCAGGACGTGCCTGGTAGTTGTCCAAAATGCGGTATGGCACTTGTTGAGAAAAAGGAAATGTCACCTGTAGATATGCCACGGGCAAAGGATTCTTTGATCATGAATCAGGATGATAATAAAATGAAGCAGGATACTGCAACCTTTAAACCATAACAAATGAAGATGAAAATCATTTTGATTTTCAAACATTCTGTAAAGTCAGATTTTATGATAGGCCTGAAAATTCAGGCCTTTCCCATTTTATGTTGTCATCGCCGGATTTCATTCCGAAATGGCCAATGAATAACGAGTTAAAAACTAAACAGGCAAAAGGGAAACAAACATTTTAATTGTATTCTTTTGCTATTGCGATCATATTTTATACTTTTGTGGCACTTTGAAATCAGGCATCACGTTTGATTTTATTTCAGCCGAATAATCCGGAGAGGTGGGTGAGTGGCTGAAACCAACAGTTTGCTAAACTGTCGTACTGGGTAACTGGTACCGGGGGTTCGAATCCCCCCCTCTCCGCAACAGGGAATTAATACCGTGGCGAAGCCCGGTATTTTAAATTAAACAGGGACTCAAGCTCGCTTGAAGTCCCTGTTTAATTTAAAATACCGCCGGCGCGCAGCGACGGACGGGATTTATTCCCTGTTGCAGGGACCCCCCCAAACGGGATCACGAAGTAATCCCCCACTCCCTTATACCGCCGGCGCGCAGCAACACATCTTCAAAGCTTTTCTACATCCGGCGGACGAAGCTTTTAAGCAATGGAGAAGCCCCCATCTATCTTCGGATTACTGTAAATGGAATTCGTACCGAACTTGCGATCTTCAGATCCATATGTGCCGTAAGGGATTGCGAAGTGGCATCCTGTCCACCGACACGAAAGTGGACTATATCGCTTGAAAACCCACTAAAACCCTTATGGCATATGCACTATGTTGTACGCGGGCTCTATTTATTTCTTTTGTAACCTTTTAATTTCAATATTTAACTCATCAATCCGGGTAATAATAAGCTTATAAAGTTCATCTGTATTCTTGTCTTGATACTTAATCTCACTAAATTCCTGAGATAATTCTTTTTGGCTTTCATCCATGCTGTTCATGATTACACCAATAAAAAGATTCAGGATAATCATGGCCCCAATTAATATAAAACTTGCAAAATAAAAGAAAGGCCATAATTTTATTATCTGCATATTTTCATTGTCACCTTTTCCAAAAACATGCACATTCATTATATCAGTCCAACCCTCTAGTGTTAACACTTTGAAAAGGGTAACAAATGCATGGTGCAAATCACCAAAGTGCAGTGGATCTGATCCTCCAAAAAGAAATACACCAACAATTGCATATACATAAAAAAGTATTCCAATAAGCATTATGACATAACCCATTGAAGGAATGCTTTTTAGTAATGCACTGATTATTAACTTTAACTTAGGCAAAAAGGATATCATGCGTAGAATCCGCAAAATCCTCAGTATTCGAAAAACTGCAAAATAGTGAGTATCGTTTAATGGAATAAGGCAAATAGCTATAATGATGAAATCAAAGACATTCCATGGGTCTGAAAAATATTTCCAGGGTCGATTGCCGTTTGATATTATTTTTAAAGTAATTTCTATTGTAAACAGTGCGATTATAACATTGTCGATTAACGAAAGTACATCATAATATTGTTTTGCCAACCGTGGATAAGTCTCTAACCCTATAATAATAGAGGACAGAAGTATAAGTGAAAAAATAAAATAATTGAAGAGTCTGCTATTTATTATTCTCCGCACTATTTCTATGAACCAGTTCATGAATTTTTAATTTTTGAATACACAATTTTCAGCATAGGTAATGAAGCAACAACAATAAAAATGAAAAAAATATGAATTGAATATTTCATTACACCTGGATATTCTTTCCCAACGTAAAAGCCTAAAGGCACTAATGTACAAACCCAGGCAAGCGCACCGAAAAGATTAAAAAGTAAAAATTTCTTAAATTTAAATTTAGATGCACCTGCAATCATTGGCACCAAAGTACGGACAATTGGCATAAAGCGAGTTAAAAAAGGTCCCAAATGAAATATCTAAAAAATTCATAGAATAGAATTGTGTTATAAAAATTACAAAATTAAAGAACATCTTGATTATCTGAACCTTCCTGCATCTTGTTTAAAAAAATTATTTGCAAAAGAAAGCTGCCGGAGTGTGCCTGTTTTTTTGTTTTGATGTGCCTCCATTCGTTGAAGAATATTATAAAGCGTGTTTATGGTTTCCACTATGTAAGGGCCTTTATTGAGCATGACACATTCGGCTCTCACCGACATGGATGCATCTGTAATTTCTGCGCGAGTAGCCAAACCCGTCTGTGCAAGATTTTCGAGAATTTGAGTTGCCCAAATAACCGGAACATGTGCTGCTTCGCATACCCATAATATTTGTTCCTGTACTTCTGAAATGCGCTCAACACCAAGTTCAACCGCTAAGTCACCTCTGGCTATCATTACACCAATGTTTGACCATTGCATGGCCGTAAGCAATAAATCGGGTAAGCTATTAAACGCATCTTTGTTTTCAATTTTAAGAACTATTCCTATATCCAGGCGATTGAGCCCTGAAAGTGCTTCCATGAGTTGTTTCACATCATAAGCTGTTCTTACAAATGAATAACCAACAATATCGGCATATTTGACAATAAAGGGTAAATTGCTAATATCTTCTTCTGTAAGCGAAGGTATTTGCAATTGTGTGTCGGGCAGGTTTATTCCTTTTTCTATTTTGAGCTTTGTTCCTTTTGCCCTTGATTTGGTTATAAGAACAGTAGCATATTTCTTAGAAGTTTCCTCAATTATACCTCCTATTTTTCCATCGTCAAACCAAATATGGTGCCCAACTGCAATACTTCCTACAATATTTGGAATGCTCATTGATACAAACCCCGCAAATGTTTTCTTTGAGGTAATATTATCAACGGCTTTTTTTAACTCGGCTTCAGTAGAAAATAACTTTATTCGATCGCCAATATGCAATATAAGCTCACCTTTCTTATTATTCTTTTTTTTGAGTATATGAATTTCTTCTGAGCGAATTTTAGGTCCTGACAAGTCCATGTAAATTTTACAGTCTTTTCCAGTCTGTTTTTCTGCCTTATGTATTGCATTTATCATGCTTTTCCAAATCTTGGGATTATCGTGACTACAATTAATACGAGCTATGTTCATGCCACTGACCAACATATCAGTCATGAATTTTAAATTGCCGGCAGAATCTGACGGCAGTGTAACCATTATCCGGGTACTTATTTGGTTGTTACAGTCACCAAAAAGCCTGTTCGTATTTTTTATAAGCAACTCAAGCGTGTTGAAAAAGTTCCAAAAGCTTTTCTCAGGACCCAAATACCCTTGAACACTTTGACCCTGAATAATTTTGAGATGGTATAGTATATTGTCGATATTAGTAAGCACATATCTTTCGGCATTGGCAAATGATGATAAGCCTAAAAACGAAAGGTTGGCCTGTTTTACTCTAAAGTCGAAAGTGCGCAAGGATAAATAGTCAACCAGATTTTTCGCTGCATATAGATAGTTTTTATGTATTGGGAATGTTTCGGTTTGAAAAAGTTCCCTGTTATGAATGATACAAGCCCTGATCTCTTCAATTTTTTCGATTATTTCTATTATGCTTATCTTTTTCATTTTCAGATAGAGCTACTGTTTACGAATTCTTAAGGAAAGTAAAATACTCCCGGTAATAATGGTGGCAATGAATATCAGCGACCATTCAATAGGTATTTTGTAAAAGTCAATCAATATCATTTTGATCCCTACAAATACCAATACGATAGCTAAACCGTAACTTAAAAGCCAAAAACGGTGAACTATTCCGGCCAATGCAAAATACAATGACCGTAAACCAAGTATTGCAAAAACATTGGATGTATAAACAATAAACTGATCCTGAGTAATAGCAAGAATTGCCGGAATGCTGTCAACAGCAAATATGAGGTCAGTTGTTTCTATGAGAATCAAAACCAAAAACAATGGTGTGGCAAATCGCCTGCCGTCAATTTTAATAAAGAATTTATCTTCATGCAATGTTTGTGTTACAGGCATCAACTTTTTAAAGAATAATAAAACCGGATTTTTATCGGGATTAATTTTCGCATTGCTATGAATAAACATTTTTATCCCGGTAAAAATCAATAATGCGCCGAAAATATATATTGTAAAATGAAATTTTTCAAGTAGTGCAACACCTGCAAAAATAAAAACCACACGCATGATTAATGCCCCGATAATGCCCCAGAAAAGAACTTTATGCTGATATTTTGTTGGTATCCGGAAGTAGGTAAATATCATGATAAACACAAAGATGTTATCTACACTTAAGGCCTTTTCGACCAGATATCCGGTAAAATACTCCAATGCCTGTTGTTGTCCTCTCCAGAAATAAATTATTACATTAAATATCATGGCGAGAAAAATCCAAACAAAAGTCCATATTAATGCCTCTTTCACTGACACTTCATGGATTTTTCGATGAAAAACGCCCAGGTCAATTGCTAGCATGAGTAGAACAAATGCATTAAAAATTATCCAAAATATAATTGGTGTGTCCATATGACTATTTTATCTTATTGTTTTTATAAACTAGTGTTTCTTGATGCGTTGTTTTTTCTTCTCCTGTAAATTGCCTTTTCAATTTCCACAGCAAAAAACACCAATGATGAAATGGCGCCAACTAATAAGAACTCTTTTAGTGTCAATGCTTCTGTCCTGAAAACCGGTTGAAGAAAAGGAACATATGTTACTGCCAACTGAAGCAGAAGGGTTAGTAATACAGCACCAATAAGCGGTTTATTAGTGAACATCCCCATACTAAAAAAGGATTGACTTTCTGAACGGATGGCAAATACATGTCCCATCTGACTTAAACAAATTACATTAAACACCATCGTTTGCCAGTGCGAATTGCCATCATGGATAGACCAGGCTTGTGTCACTAATGTAACAGCCCCCATTAACAATCCAACCCACAAAACATGTACCCCTAAGCCTTTTGCGAAAATACTTTCCTTTGGATGACGTGGCGGGCGCTTCATAATATCTTTCTCAGCCTTTTCACTGGAAAGCGCCAATCCGGGCAAACCATCTGTTACCAGGTTTATCCATAAAATATGAACAGGTAACAGAGGTATGGGCAAACCAACTAAAGGAGCTAAAAATATCACCCAAATTTCACCGGCATTGGATGTAAGGGTGTACTTTATAAATTTACGGATGTTATCAAATATCCGCCGACCCTCCCGTACCGCTATTGCAATGGTCGCAAAACTATCATCCAGCAAAATCATGTGTGCGGCTTCTTTTGATACATCGGTTCCGGTAATGCCCATTGCCACGCCAATGTCAGCATTTTTTAAAGCAGGCGCATCGTTTACACCGTCGCCTGTCATGGCCACAAACTGTCCTTGTTCCTGTAGTGCTTTTATGATATGCAATTTTTGTTCAGGAGATACCCTTGCATAAACCCTTATTTTCTTTACCAGGCTTAAAAAAACTTCCCAGTTCAATTTTGATAATTCCTTGCCGGTTATTACTGCATATTTATTTTTGGCTTCAACCTTGGTAAGTAGGCCGATTTTTAATGCAATGCTCCGGGCAGTTTCGGGGTGGTCGCCAGTTATCATTACCGGTTGTATGCCGGCAGAATAGCAATCGGCTATTGCCGTTGCAACCTCTAGGCGGGGTGGATCCACTATACCGGTAATTCCTATAATGGTCAGATCTTTTTCCAAATTAGCCAGAGAGGTTTCGGCTGAAAAATCATCAACCCAGCGATACGCATGAGCCAAAACCCGGTAACCTTCTGCTGCCAAGGTTTCTGATTGCTGATGTATACTATTTGTTACAGTAAGATCTTGAAAAGTAGAACGTTCCAATATAGATTCCAATGCTCCTTTTGTCAGCAACACATAACGGTTTTCATAGCGGTGCAATGTACTCATACATTTGCGTACCGAATCAAAAGGAATTTCTGCTATACGGGGATATTGATCCTGCAAAACATTTTTATTGTATTGTTTTGCCTTAGCATATTCAAATAAAGCAAGTTCGGTAGAATCACCAAATGCAACACCTTTTGCATCTATGTGCGTGTCATTACTCAATGACATGTTGAGCAACAGCAAATGATTGGTTTCATTATTACCAGTATTATTTAGTAATATTGATTCTTCCACCTTCATCTTATTTTGAGTAAGTGTACCTGTTTTATCAGTGCAGATAAAGGTTACAGAACCCAGTGTTTCCACAGCTGGCAATTTGCGTATAAGGGCCTGGCGCTTTACCATCCTTTTAGCACCAAGTGCCAAAGCAATTGTAATTACAGCAGGCATTGCTTCGGGTATAGCAGCAACTGCAAGTGAAATTGTGGTTAGCAATAAAAGCAACGGTTCTTCACCCCGCAGATAACCGGTTGCGAATATAATAATGCAGATGCCCAATACAACGAAAGATATTTTTTTACCAAACTCAGTCATACGTTTTTGCAGTGGTGTAGTGTTATCTTCTCCAGCCAGCATTTTGGCAATTTTGCCCATCTCCGTTTCCATTCCGGTTTGCACTACTAAGCCATGCCCTCGTCCATTCGTTATTAGGGTTCCTTTGAAAGCCATGTTTTTCCTATCACCTAAAGAAAGGTCTTCTCCCTGCAATTTACCTGTGTGTTTTTCCACATCATTTGATTCGCCTGTTAAAGCAGATTCCTGAATTCTTAGGCTATGTACTTCCAGCAGGCGAATGTCGGCAGGTACAATCTGTCCTGCTTCAAGCAAAACTTTATCTCCGGGTACCAATTCACACGCAGGTATTAATTTTAAAGTTAAGTCACGCATTACAGTGGCGTTGGGGGCTGCCATACTGCGTAGTGCCTCTACTGCCTTTTCGGCCCGGTATTCCTGCACAAAGCCTATGATTGCATTTAGTATGACTATTATCAAAATAATGACCGTATCAGTAACATCACCTATAATGCCCGATATAACAGCAGCTGCCATCAATACGATTATCATAAAATCCTTAAACTGCATAAGAAATTTTAACCACATCGGTTTTTTCTTTTCACGAACCAATTCATTGGGGCCGTGGATTTGCAGTTTTTTCTCTGCATCTGCTTGCTCCAAACCTTCAGGCTTTGCATCAAGTATTTCTAAAAGTTCCTGTAAGGTGATTATGTGCCAGTTCATTTCACTTCATTTATTTATGGATTTATTCAGCATGGTATTGTTGAAAAATTCGTTTGTATGTTGTATAGGCTATCAATATCATCCCTGTTCTGATAAGATGGTAGAAAAACCAGTTAAGAAGTCTCGAAACTATTCCTTTTCTTGCTTTAAGCGTTTCAGCAGTAATCTTTTCGCTTTGAGCAATTACCGTATTCAGATATAATGCAAAATATGAAGCAAATTCTGGAGAATCTATTTCCACATTCATCTCTATACTTCCGTAAGAGCTTAAATGATTGAGATTGAAAGAACCAATGGTAATCCACTCAGAATCTACCACAGCGGCTTTGCCATGCAATACACTTTTGTTCCACTCGTACAATTCTATATTGTTTTTAAGAAAGGTAGAATACAAATATATGCCTGCACGCCTAAATAACGGAACATCAGAAATGCCTGACAGTATCATTTTAATCTTTACACCATTCCTGGCGATTTTCTTCAATGAATTAGTTAATCTTTTGCCCGGTAAAAAATAACTCCCTACAATAATCACTTCTTTTTTTGCAGTACGTATTGATTTTAAGTAAGCATTCCAAATCTCATTTTTCCTTTTTAACCAATCGTTTTGAAGAATCCGGACAGAAATATGGTCATCCGAAAAATAAGCAGACATGATTTTTTTTCGGGTTTGCCGTTTTTTCCTGAAATAAATATTTCTGCACAGTTCCTGAAGAGGTTCAGCTATTTTCCCTTCAACCTGTAAGGCGAAATCCAACCAAGGCTCTTCTGTTTTTGTGCCGTGATATTTATCAGCAATGTTTATTCCGCCTATCAGCGCTGTTTTTCCGTCGGCCACAACTACTTTGTGATGCAATCTCCTGCCTATCAAAACAATATGAGCAGAAAAAAAACGTAGATTAACTCCATAATGTATCAGATTGCTTATAAGTTCTCCTGACAAAGAGTTTGAGCCGTATCCGTCTAAAAGAACGTAAACGTTTACCTTGCGCATTGCCGCTGCCTTTAAACATTCGGCAATTTTCATTCCGGTAGTATCGTTCTCAAAAATATAAGTTTGAAGATGTATTTCAGATTCCGCCTCGTTAATAATACGCTGTAAACGCGAAAAATAATCTTCTCCGCTGAAAACGAGTTCAATGCTATTTATGGTATTGGCATTTTGACTGATGATCATATTTTGTTTATTCTTGTTTGGAATCTTTTAGTATCTCAATCACTTTTCATTTCACTTTCCTGTTTATAATTTTCGTTGTAATTCCAATACTACTGAGAATTCCTGTAAATTCTACTGTTGCAGTTGTCATGCAAGAGGCCCTATGGCATAACCAACAGATACAGGTTATACTTTGCATGTTTTTTCCAATAGTGGGGTTACAATATTCCAATCTACTGCAGATACAGGCATACCTATCAGGAAGGTTCCGGGATACGAATTTATCTTATCCAATATTTTCTGATACAGCAGGGCTTTGCTA
>JBGSSA010000223.1:0-45982 GCA_041737295.1 Bacteroidales bacterium
CGTACCATCAGGTCATTTAGCAATTCGACCTCATATTCACCCACAGTGGCTTCGATATGTTCACCGCCAATACCGCTGTGGTTGGTGATAAAAATATAGGTTCCGTTTGTGGCAATGGCAAAGAAGCGGAACAGAAATTCCGTGTCCTTATTGACCCCGCTGGCAGATACCGGGATTATTTTGATGCCCTTTTCCGCAGCTTGTCTGATGATGGAATTCAGATCATTGACAATTGCAGGTGTATGATGCGCGGGCGCATCCAGTACAAGGAAGAGCAGCCTTGTGCGGGCATGTTCACTCCAGCTTAGCTGTGTAACGGCGGTACCAAGGGCAGTATGTACTGCTTCCTCGTAATCGCCACCACCGTCGGCACGCTGACTGCCGATATACTGAACGGTTGCCGACAGGGAGGCTGAGAACGGTGATACCTTTGTAACATACTCATCCCCTTCATCCCTGTAAAAAACCGCGCCCATGCGAAGATCGACTGCATGGTTTTCTTCTTTTACACGCTGCATAACATCCATTAACTCTGATTTCAGGTATTCGATTTCATCACCCATTGAACCTGTGGCATCCACGACAAATAAAATGTCAGCATTTTTTTCAATGCTTCCTGCAGCATTAATTGAAACTTCATTAACCCCCCTGTCAATTGGAACCGGGTTAACTACTACTACCTGGTGGCCGTCATAACTTACCGCCACCGAAGGATCCTCTTCATGTTGACCGTTCAGATTGAGCCAGAGTTCCGCTTTTCCTTCATTATCGGTCCGGGCTTTCCAAATGGCATCTCCATTTTTATTACGCAGCCAAACTTCACAATCGATCAATGCATTATTATTCTGGTCTTTCACCAGGAATGAATACCGGTTTTGCGGATAAAATTTCCAATTATCCCGGGCTGAGTCGAATTCGTTGTTTTGTCCGAGGTTGAGCCAGAAATCCCAGTTAGCCTGATCATTCCATTCCCCTGCAGTGATCTGTCCGGCAGGAACAGAATCCTGTTGTGTTGAATCCCCGGTTCCGGATGAGGATCCACCGGAATACCCCCCGGCCATTGCATCTGTCAGACCAAGATACTCTTTGTCAGGGCTGCCCGTCTTTTCAGTATCGGGACCATCCTTGTCACAGCGAATTATCAGAAAAGACATTAGAAGCAGTGCAGAAACAAATATTAATGGTTTTTTCATACCGTGTGAATTATCAAATTATTGAACCGTATACGATCGTAAAATCATGATCCCTAAGGAATTATTCCTGCAAGTCCTTTGTCCCTTATTTCTACCGATAGGTGATCCCTACGGGATTTTTCCTGCTTGTCCCTGGTCCCTCGTCTCTTGTCCCTCTTAAAAGAGGGATTTATCCCCGGAAAGGTTGCGCCACTTCGAGCTTTTTTATCTGCCCGCCGGATATTTCCGTCAGCACATAATTTCCCCTGCCTGCGGGGCCGGGATTCACGACAGTTGTGTTTCCAATGTGATCAACACCGGTGCCTTCATGGATATGTCCGGTGAAGCAAACCAGGGGTTGTCGTTCTTCAATAAATTTGCGGATGGACTTGCTTCCAACGTGCACCCCCGGAGAAACCTGGTCATTTAGGGTGTCATATGGCGGCTGATGCGAAACCATTATCCCCGGTATTCCCTCAGGGATGGTGAATTCACGGAGAAAAACTTCAAATTCCTCTTCGGAATATTCGTTGGGAGTTTTACCAGGGCAAGGCAGGGAACCGCTTAATCCATAGAAGGCATACCCCTGGAACTCCCTTGTCAATCCATTGAGGTTGATTCGTTCTTCGGTGAGGAATTCTTCCGCATCGGGATAATCGCAGTTACCTGTAACGGCAAAAACTGATGGATTAAAAGTGCGGATAAGGCCAACCAAACCGGCCATTTCCTTTTTGTGACCAAAGTGGGTAATGTCACCGCTGAGCAGCACCAGGTCAGCAGACCGCAGTTTTTTGCCGACTGCTGAAATCGCACCGGTATGTGCATGGATGTCGGTTAGGGTGATGATGACCATATATTGGAATTTTAGCAGGGATCCACGTCAATAACCGGAATAACAGTCCTGAACATAGGATGTTCCGTTAATTCAGTTATGGCGAAAAGAATTCCTTTTTTTACAAGGGGTAATGACCTGCCTTTACCGATTTTTACAAGCAGGGTTTTAAGGTTCAGGTTCTGGATGCGGCTTACCAGGGGATATTCCGGCCCCAGAATGGTGTCAGTAATGAGTTGCTTAAGTCGCCGCGCCAGGAAATCCGCTGCTTTATCAAGTATTTCCTTATCCCTGTGCTTTAGCGTTATTTCTATCAGCCGGCAAAAGGGTGGATACTGGAACCTTTTGCGTTCTTCCAGTTGTGAATTGTACATGCCGGTAAAATTATTCTCAACTACCTGCCGGATAACCGGATTTTTATCATCTGAGGTCTGAATGATCACAATGCCCCGGTTTGTTTTCCGGCCGGCGCGTCCTGCAACCTGTGCCATCAGCTGGAAGCTTCGTTCATGCGCCCTGAAGTCGGGGTAATTGAGCATTGTATCCGCATTCACGATACCAACCAGCTTTACATGATCAAAATCAAGCCCTTTCGATACCATTTGCGTTCCCACCAGGATATCGGATTCCTGCATTTCAAAAGAAGCAATGAGCTTTTCAAAGGACTGCCGTTTACGGGTTGAATCGAGATCCATCCTGGCGACCCGGGCTTCGGGAAAGAAAATGGCAATTTCCTCCTCAATTTTCTCCGTTCCAAATCCCTGCATTTTTATTTCGGGACTGCCACAGGCAGGACATGCTTTCGGAACCGGGATACCATAGCCGCAATAATGGCAGGTAAGGCGGTTGCTCATTTTATGGTACGTAAGACTGACATCGCAATGCCGGCAGCGGGGTATTTCACCACATTGGGCGCATTCGAGAAAAAGTGAAAAGCCGCGCCTGTTCTGGAAAAGAATGATCTGCTCCTTGTTTTTCAGGGCTTCAGTGATATGGTCAAGGAGCAGCGGCGAAAAATGGGATTGCATTCTTTTTTTACGCCTGAGTTCCCTGGTATTCACCACATGAATATCGGGCAATTGCATATCCCTGTATCGGTCTGTGAGTTCTATCAGTGAATATTTGCCATTAAGGCAGTTAGAATATGATTCAAGAGAAGGTGTGGCAGTGCCGAGCAGCACTTTCGCCCCATGAAAGCGGGCCAGCATAATTGCCGTATCCCGGGCATGATAACGCGGAGCAGGGTTAAACTGCTTGTAAGTGTTTTCGTGTTCTTCGTCAATGATGACAAGTCCCGCCTCCCTGAACGGCAGGAATACTGCCGACCGGGCGCCCAGTATTATGCTTATGCCCTCGTGTGCGTCCGGCTGAAGCAGCTTTTTCCAGGTCTCCACCCTTTCACGGTCCGTGAACCGGGAATGATATACTGCTACTTCCTGGCCGAAAGCTGAACGCAAACGGGTGATAATCTGTGCCGTGAGGGCAATTTCAGGCAACAGGTACAATACTTGTTTCCCCTGCTGAACAGCCTCCTGTATGAGGTGGATGTATATTTCGGTTTTTCCGCTTGAAGTGATGCCATGCAGGAGGGCCACATCGGTATGTGCGAATGAACTCCTGATCTCATCGATTGCTTTTTGCTGGGCGGGACTTAGAAAGGCCATTTTCAGGTCTTCAGGTTCCGGGTTTTTTACGGGTTTTATCTTTTTCGACCGCCGTCTTTGGGTGATTTTCTCTTCGAGGACTATTAAGTTTCTGTCCATAAGAGATTTCAGAATGGGCGTAATATCGGCCCGTTGAGATCCCTTTTGGAGTTCGGAAACCCTGATCCCGGGATGTTTTGTTATTACCTCCCACAGTAAGGTTTCGGCATCATTCAATTCGGGATTCTCACCGGTGACCTCCACAGCCATTACGCGGGTTTCGCTTTCGAGTTTTAGTCCCGAGGGCAGGGCAGCCTTAAACACCTCGCCCAGCGTACAAAGGTAATATTCACTGATCCATTCCCAGAGCAAAAACTGCCGTTCATTTACCACCGGTTCTTCATCAAGCAGGGAAAGGATTCCCTTAACTTGATATGTGGCTGGTTTAACATCGTGTAACCTGCGGATCAGCGCCGTATATATCTTCCTTCTTCCAAACTGCACTGTTACCCTCATTCCGGGCATTACCCGGGATTTTTCCCCATCACCCACCTGGTATGTAAACATACCTGAAACAGGTAGGGGAAGGATAACATCCGCATAGAGGCTCATTAAATTAATACTTCCGTCAATCCCAATAACTTGTGATCTATATCTTTATGCAGTTTAACTGTTTTATTCAGGGGAACGTGCACCATTTCATTGTTAACCATTCCTATCATAATGCTTTTCTGATCATCATGCAGGGCCTCAATAGCCGCAACTCCCATGCGGCTAGCTGTGACCCGGTCAAATGCAGAAGGCGAACCACCGCGTTGTATATGGCCCAGGATGGTTGTTCGGATATCGAATTCAGGGAACTGATCTTTAAAGATCTTCGCAATGCCGATTGCACCGCCATAATCCTCCCCTTCGGCAACCAGGATGATACTCGATTTTTTAAGCCGCCCACGGGTGTCCAGGTACACTTTGAGTTTTTCTACCTGTCCCTTTTCTTCCGGAACCAGTATTCCTTCTGCTCCGCACGCGATACCACTTTGCAATGCCACATATCCGGCTTCTTTTCCCATTACTTCCACAAAGAATATCCGGCCATGCGAGCTGGCAGTATCGCGTATTTTGTCAACGGCTTCAACTACTGTGTTGACAGCCGTATCATATCCTATAGTATAATCGGTTCCATACAGGTCATTGTCAATTGTACCCGGAATGCCGATAAAGGGAATATTAAATTCTTTTGACATAATGCTGGCACCTGTGAAGGAACCGTCACCCCCGATAACGATAACCGCATTGATCCCGAAGGATACGAGGCTGTCATAGGCCTTCCTGCGGCCCTCATAGGACATAAAGTCCTTGCAGCGGGCGGTTTGGAGTATGGTACCGCCTTTTTGGATCGTTCCGCTCACAGCCGGCGAATCCATGGGGATAATATCTCCTTCGATCATTCCCTGGTAGCCGCGGCGTATACCATACACTTCAAAACCATAGTGAATGCCGGCACGGACAACCGCCCTGATAGCGGCATTCATTCCCGGTGCGTCTCCTCCGGACGTCAGAACGCCTATTTTTTTGATCTCTTCCATCTATTATTATCCGTTATTGAGAGGCTTCAAATTTAATTATTAATCTGCAGTCACGAAGCCCCGGACATTTTTTTAGAAATAAAAGCTTCAAATTCTTCCAGCAGCCACCTCGGTGTTGAGGTAGCCCCGGTAATGCCGGCATGCCTTACATTTGCAAACCATTCAGCTTTAATTTCACTGGTGTTGGAAACAAACCAGGAATTCTCATTCACTGATTTGCACTGGGCAAAAAGTAACTTTCCGTTGGAGCTTTGAACATAACTTACAAAAAGGATCAGGTCGTGACTTCTGCAGAATTCCTTTAGCTTGGGAACTCTACCGGAAACCTGGCCGCAGATCGAATTGGTGCATTTCACTGAAGAAGGCTCAAGTCCCGCCTGTTCAGCCCTGCTGATAATTTGTTCTTTCAGGTGCCTGTATTTGTCAGGGCTCATTGTCGTTTGTGCATACAAATGCACCGGCCGTGAAAAGTTAATTTTCCCGAGGTCATCTTCCGACTCCATAATCACGGTCTTGTAATTGGTTTGGCCGGCCAGCCCCCTGACTTCGGCATGGTCCTTCTTCCCAAAAATGATGATCTGTGCACCGGATACATTGTGATCCGCAAAATCCTTTTTTATCCGGCTTTGGAGCCTAAGCACTATAGGACAGGTGCCATCAATAAGCTCAATGTTATTTTTTTTGGCATGTTCATAGGTTTCCGGAGGCTCGCCATGGGCGCGGATGAGCACACGGCAGTCGGATAATTGCAGGAATTCCTCATTTGTTATTGTGTGGAGGCCTATACCTTCAAGCCTTTCAATTTCCTTCTGGTTATGAACGATTTCACCCAGGCAGTATAACCTGCCATATTGATTTATGATTTCTTCCGCCTTGTTAACAACCCGTGTAACCCCAAAGCAAAATCCGGCACCGGGATCGATCTCAACGAGTATTTTTTTCATGCAATGTTCCCCACTTTTTCAGGAACCAGTCCATTTGTTCGGCAATTGTCATATAACTATTATCGAGAACCAGTGCATCAGGCGCCTTTCGCAGCGGGCTTACAGGGCGGTTTTCATCCTCCCTGTCGCGCATCCTGATGTTTTCGGCAATTTCATCCAGATTCACCTGGATTCCCTTTTGTATCAGCTCATCATATCGCCTTTTTGCTCGTACATCCGGATCGGCGGTCATGAAGATCTTAAGAATAGCGTTGGGAAAAACAACTGTACCAATATCACGTCCGTCCATCACTACCCTGCCATGTTCCCCTATTTTTCTCTGCATCGAGACCATTTTGGTCCGCACGTCACCTATCTGGCTAATGCTGCTCACTACCGAAGAAACCCCGATGCCCCGTATCTTTTCCTCTATATTGATTCCGTTCAGAAACGTTTCCTGTATACCGTCCGCAGTGCTGAAGCGGATATTGATTCCGGGCAACGCCTGCTGCAAACGGGGAAGGTCCACCCGGTTATCCGCAAGAATGCCATTTTCAAGGCAGAATAGCGCCACAGCGCGATACATGGCTCCGCTGTCGATGTATACATAATTCAGTTCACGGGCAATCAACCTTGCAAACGTACTTTTTCCACACGAGGAATACCCGTCAATGGCAATGATAGTCTGATCGCTTTCCTGCATTGTGTCAGAACTTTTTGCTTAATTCGTCAAGATTCATGCTGAGGGAGAAATAGTTACCACCATTTGCCAGGTGATAGGACGGATGTGCGTAGCTGATTTTGAACTTCGAGATTTTTACTCCTATTCCCCATGAAAAGCCTACCATCCCGGGTTTTGTATCGATTTTAAGTTCCTGCCGGCGGCGATAATTATATCCCGCACGGAGGGAAATGTTCTTTCCCAGATTTATCTCGGTGCCAATCACCATATGCCGCATTAATTTATCAAAGGCCAGGTCAAATCCTTCTTTTTCAGAAGAAGTGCCTGTAAGCGGATCCTCATCTTTTTCCTTATCGGCATTTGTTGTATAGGTGAGATCCCATTTTTCGAGATGGTCAGCCACCAGAAAAAAAGTTAGTGGTGCATATTTCAGCGATTGTGAAACGCCCAGTGCAATTTCAAATGGCAACGGTTCGTGAGCCCCGTTTGGATAATAGGTATTTATCTGAAATCCGGCGTTTCTGATAACCAGACCCGCACTGAACCTGGAATCGGGGTTATGGTACATGAGGCCGACGTCCACTGCAAGTGCGGAAGAATTATATGTTTCGAGATCAGAAAAAATTGATTTCATTGTCAGCCCGATTGTAAAAAGCGAATCGAGAGGCCTTGAATAAAGGATATTTATCGAATAATCGGAAGCTTTGAATGTATTTGTCAGAGCGCCGGTTTCGTCCGCACCCTGGAATTTGCCATAATTCAGATAATGTATTCCGCCTGCAATGGTACCCTTCTTAAGGGCAGTAGCGGCTGAAGCATAGCCGTAATTCACGCCTGCAAAATAATTCACATAATTGATGACAAGCTGATGACGCATATCTGCATTCAGCATGGCGGGGTTATGGTAAGCCAGGTCGAGGTCGTTATCGTTCTGCGCAACCGCATCTCCTCCCAGTGCAGCAACCCGGGCCGAATTGGTTACCTCAAGAAACTGGAACGCTTTGCCTCCGGGCTGACCCGCCAACGGTTGACCCAGCATAAAGATGCCGCCTAAGAGAATTAAAAATCGACCTGTGGTATAGTGCATGGTAGTACCGGGTATTCGTGTCAACGGAGGGTAAATTTAGAATAAATCGAACATATGTCGGGCAAAATTGATTAATTTTCCTCCACTTTTCAAATGATTCAAATTCATTGATCCATGCAACCCGAAGGAAGTGTAGTTTTCATTGTCAATCCTATTGCCGGTACCAGGCAAAAAGACTTCATTCTGGAAAGTATCCGTCATCATTTACCGCCGGAGCTGGGTACGGAGATCATTTTTACGGAATACCCCGGCCATGCTTTCGATATTGCCACTGAAAAGGTACACCAGGGAATTGAAACTATTGTTGCAGTGGGAGGAGACGGTACCGTAAATGAGGTTGCATCCGCTCTTGCCAAAACGCCTTGCAGGCTGGGGATCATACCGGCCGGATCGGGTAACGGTCTGGCCCGGCACCTGGGTATTCCGCTGCAGGTTCCGGATGCCCTTCAGCTGATCATGAATCACCGGGTCCAGAAAATTGATGCCGGCAAGGTTAACGGCAAGTATTTCTTTTGTACCTGCGGAACAGGTTTTGATGCTTCGGTCGGCAAGAAATTCTCGCGTGACAGCAGGCGGGGGATGCTTAGTTATGTAAGGGCAACCATTCACCAATATGTCAACTATTCTCCCAAGAGCTATGTTCTCAAGACAAGCCATAAAAAAATCAGGTTAAAGGCATTCCTGGTGACCTTTGCCAATTCGGGGCAGTATGGCAACAATGCCTACATCGCACCCAATGCAGTAATTGACGACGGAATGCTTGATTTGTGCATTTTACGGCCATTTCCAAGGGCATCCACAATATCGCTCGGACTGCGCCTGTTCTTTAAGAATATTGACCAGAGTCCCTATCTCGAGGTAATGCGGGTTAAAAAGGCCTCGTTAAAGCGAACAGGCCATAAAAAAATCACCATCCATCTCGATGGCGAGCCGATGACAATGTCGGGAAAGCTTAAGATTAAGGTGATCGAGCATGCCCTTCATGTTATGGTGCCCGTAACAAAAAACAGGTGGCGAAAATTGTTGAGTTAATCTCTGCCTTTACTTTTCAATCCGAATTGAGTGAGTAAATTGTGCAGCAACCGTTGCTTTACTTGATTCATGTCCTGTGCCGAACCCAGTTCTTTTTGCATTGAAGTTACTCCCTTGTCGGTAAATCCGCAGGGATTGATGTGATTGAAGTAAGAAAGGTCGGTATTCACATTGAAGGCAAACCCATGCATTGTCACGCCACGGCTGACCCTCACTCCTATAGCGCATATTTTCCGGGTGTTTTTTCCTTCCCCGTCGAGCCATACCCCGGTGGCCTGATCCAGACGGGCAGCTTTTATGGAAAAATCCTCCAGGGTAAGGATAATGGCTTCTTCCAGTGTTTGAATATACTTTTTAACACCAATTCCCAGCCGGTCAAGGTCAAAAATCGGGTACCCGACTATTTGTCCGGGTCCGTGGTAGGTAATATCTCCACCCCTGTCTATTCGGTAATACGTTGCCCCGATGGATTCCAGGAAGGGCGGTTGGATAAGAAGGTTATTTTCATGCCCGCTTTTCCCCAGGGTATAGACATGCGGATGTTCCACGAAAAACAGGCAGGGCAATGCATCCGGATCGGGTGATCCGGTTTTTGCCCTTACCAGTTTTTCAAGGACCTGCTGTTGTAAGTCCCAGGTTTGTTTATAATCCCTGAGACCCAGATCTATGAATTCAATGAATTCCTTCAATAATTTATAGGGTTGCGATAATTTTGTCCAGAAGCTTTTTGGTTGCCAGGATCCCTTCGGGTTCGCTGAGGCGGGTGCCTTCATATTCAACGCCGACCCATCCCTTGTATCCCGAATCCTTCACGATCTTCATCAGTCGGTAATAGTCCATCCCGGTTTCATTGCCTTCCGCATCAAAATCCCATGACTTTGCGCTTACCCCTTTGGCATACCCCATCAGTTCCTGCACACCAAGGTACCTGTCATACTCTTCTGTCTGGCTGATCCTGAAATTTCCGAAATCAGGAAGGGTACCGCAGTTTTTCATATTCACTTTCGCCATGACACCGCTGAGCCATTTTCCATTAGATGAGATGCCGCCGTGGTTTTCAACTATAATATTGATATCCTGTTTGGCCCCATATTCGGAAAGCCGGGTCAGGCTGTCTGCGGCTGCATCGGCAACTGCTTCAGGGGTACCTGTGCCGCGTGCATTTACACGAATGGATTTGCATCCGAGAAATGCGGCTGCATCCACCCACCGGTGATGTTTTTCAATGCCCTTATTCCTGACATTAATATCGGAATTGGCCAGATCACCCTCGTTATCCACCATGATCAGGACGTTTGTGACGCCGTTGTCTTTGGTTATTTTCAGCAGTTCATTCAGATAGGCCGGGCTTGTATCCTTAAAAAAGATGCTCACATATTCCAGTCCGAATATGCCAAAATCCTTAGCCGCCTTTACCGGGAAATCGAGGTTTGTCATACTTTTTGCAAACAGCGCCTTATGCAGGGACCATTCGGCAAGGGAAACCTTAAATTTGGGTTTAGCTTCCCTGTTAAAGGAAACCGAAGACAGCAAAGGGATGCCGGCTGCCGCAATGCCTGCTGTCTGAAGAAATTCTCTCCTGTTTTGTTTCATAACTGAATAATATTAATGGGTGGTAATGAAAAAGAGGCAGGCAAGAAGAAATTCTCACCGGCCTCTCTTGCGCGTGTAAAGCAACTTCTACATGGTTTTTATTCTAATATGCCTATACCATACGTCATTGCCATGATCCTGGAACAGGATGTATCCTTCCTTGTATTTTCCAAATTCAGGAAACTCCTTGAACTTACTGGCTTTGAGCATCTTATCCCAGTCAGGAGTGCCGATATGGTATTCCAGCACTTTTTCACCATTCTGGAAATGGACAACGGTACCCTGGTAGACCAGAACTTCAGCTGTATTCCATTCACCAACCGGTTTTGCATTCTGGGGAACGGCGGGGATCAGGTCATACAATGAGCCGGCCTGGCGGTTTCCGTCTTTTCCCAAAATTGCATCGGGATGTTTTATGTTATCCAGCACCTGCATTTCGCATCCGGTTTTCCAGGATTGTTCGCCGGGGATTTCCTGAACAAAATAGAAAATGCCGCTGTTACCGCCTGTGGATATTTTCCATTCAAGTTTCAGATGGAAATCCTTAAACTTCTTGTCATACAGGATATCGCCACCCTTACCACCTGCTTCGCCCATGCCTGAGGCAATGCAACGCAGCATTCCGCTGTCGGCAACCCAACCGGAATCGGGAAAGGAAGTGGTGTTATAACCACGCCATCCGCTGGTTGTTTTGCCGTCGAACATAAGTTCCCAGCCCTCGGATTTCTCCTGGTCGGTTAAACTGTTGTTCGGGTCTACTGCTTCAGCTGTGCTCACGGTATCGGTGGGTTTCACTGATGACTTACAGGAATAAAATACCTGACTTCCTGCAATGGCCATACCAATCAGGAGTACTATAACTAATAATCTTTTCATAAAGCGTATACATTATTTAGGTTGTTTATGAATTAAGCAGGCATAGCAGGAAGTGACCAACCGTTTCTGTATGTATGGCTGATCAGTTCAGTTGCAAATTGCTTGGCCGACATCTTGTCAGTGAATTTTTTATTGAAGGTGGGATGACCATTATGAATGGAGAATCCGTCTTCAACCATGATCTGGAGTTTGTCAGCATCAGTGATATTGGTGAACTTCATGCTGGGGCCATCCCATTCAAGTTCTTTGTGCAATGCCTGTAAACGAACGGCAAGAACACCCATAACCACCATTTCGTTGAAAGGACCTGCCTCGGCGAACGGGGAGGAAACTTCAACACGGCTTTCGGGGGTTTGCTTGCAGGCTGCAACCCAGTCCATTTCATGGGAGACAGGTTCTACGCGACGAAGTGTTTTTGGTACGTTGGGTTTGCGACCCGACAACAGCCAGGGGTTAACACCGTAACAACCGCATACCAGGGTATCCTTGGTACCATGGAACAGAACACCGCCGCCTGAATCATTCATGTCTTTACCAGCAGGCCAGCCCTTGGGTTCGAACGGTTTGATACCGCCATCCGACCAAGTTACCTCTACTTCGGGAAATTTTATCTTATCCGTTTTCAAAGGCGTACGGGCCGGGAATACAAATTTAACAGTCTGTGCATTGGGTGCACATTCGGTAAGAAGCGACGTTGAATTGCCCTGCACACGGGTCGGATACCCTAACCGTAACCCTTTGAATACGGGATGGAGAATATGGCAGGCCATATCACCCAGTGCACCGGTACCAAAATCCCACCAGCCACGCCAGTTCCATGGGTGATAGATGGAATTATAAGGACGCATGGGGGCCGGACCAATAAATAGATCCCAGTTCAGTGTTTCAGGTACCCAATGACCCTGTTCCGGGCGGGTAAGGCCCTGGGGCCAAATCGGACGGTCGGTAAATGCTTCTACTTTCTTCACTTCACCGATTTCACCGGCCCAGATCCATTCACAGGCCTGTCTTACACCTTCTCCGGAGCTTCCCTGGTTACCCATCTGGGTTGCTACCTTATGCTTTGCAGCCAGTTTGGTCAGCAGTCTTGATTCGTAAACCGAATGAGTCAATGGTTTTTGAACATATACATGTTTTCCCATTGTCATAGCGGTTGCAGCCGTAATAGCATGCGTATGGTCAGCGGTGGCAACAACAACGGCATCAAATGCATCTTTCATCTCGTCGAACATAATCCGCCAGTCCCAATATTTCTTAGCATTCGGGTATGCTTTAAAAACATTGGCAGAGTAGCCCCAGTCAACGTCGCAAAGGCCAACGATGTTTTCGCTTTTCAGGGCGTTCAGGTTGCTTGCACCCATTCCACCAATGCCTATAGCAGCGATGTTCAGCTTATCGCTGGGAGCCTTATAGCCCAGTCCACTGACCACGTGACTGGGGACAATGGTAATAGCGGCCGCAGCTACGGCCGTATTGCCCAGAAAATCCCTGCGGCTGATGCCTGATTTTTTGGTATTATTCATAATAGAAGTTTTAAAAATGTAGTTTTTAAGATTGAAGTTATGATGTTATTAGTGTCGGATGATTCGAAAAGTTAAATTTAAACAATTTCCTGCTTATCTGCATCCCAGAATACCTTTCTGTTTTCAAGAAGTGCACGGGTAGACATGTGGGCACTGATTCCTTCATCAAAAGCAGCATCTATATTGCAGCTTGGCTGAATTCCCGCCTTGATGCAATTCAGCCATTCCCTGATATGAAGATGTGTGGTATCCACCCTTTTGCCATTGCGGTATGTATAGAGCAATCCACGGCTGGCAAAATACTGTTCGGTGGCTGTGGCAAATCCGTCTGCACCCTTTTTTCCGGGTGTAAAAGAATAAATTGGATTATCCGGAGTAATCAGCCCGTCTTCGATTTTTTTCTGGTACTGTGTACTTCCGGGATCAGCCTTAATGACAAGCCTGTCGCTGATTTCCATGTTGGCATCATGTCCCATGATTACCTTTCCGCGGTTCCTGTTGCTGGCAAGTGTGGCGCTGTACAAGAAGGACAGATCGTGTTTCGGAAATTCCATCACTACCTGCAATACGTCAGGCACAGTTCGTCCATCTTTAAAGAAGTATATGCCTCCGGAGGAGGTTACCGATCCCGGAATCCCCAGGTTCATAATCTGGTTGAGTGCATCATATTCGTGGGTGAGCAGGTCACCATTGAGTCCTGTACTGTAATCCCACCAGCAGCGCCAGCGGAAGAACCGTTCAAGCGAAAATTCATGGAAAGGAGCCTGTCCGATAAACTGGGGCCAGTCAATGGTCTGCGGATTGGCTTCAGGATGTATGGGATATACCCAGGCGCCATTCGGGTCATTACGGTTCGTGCAGACTTCGATCAGATTGACTTTACCCAGCACATTTTTTTCAATAGCCTCTTTGGCTTTTGTATAACTTTCCGTTTGCCGTCCCTGGTGCCCGAGCTGAAAGACAACACCCTTTTCTTTTACAACTTTTACAAGTTCATATAATTCAGGGACCGTCCAGCTGACGGGTTTTTCACAATATACGTGTTTACCGCGTTTTGCTGCTTCAATGGCCATGGGTGCATGCCAGTGGTCGGGGGATGCTATGATCACCGCATCAATATCAGGGGCATCCAGCAATTCGATGTAGGTTTTATATTGTTTGGGCTGTTTTCCCATGATCCCGCCGGTGCCTTCACGGTTGATGTTTGCGGCTGTTTCGGCAGCTTCAGCGGAATATACAGTGAAAATATCGCATACTCCGTTCACTACCATATTCAGCTTTTCCTGCTCCATATAGTTCTCATAGTTCCGGTTGGCGCTATTTTCTCCGTGAGCTTTCTTTTGTTCGTCGATCCATTTGGGTTCAGCAAATCCTGCCGCACGCAAAAGCTGCTTGCCGCGGATTCCAAATCCGATGATCCCCACCCGTATCGGATCCCCTGATGCTGAAGGGGCAAGATCCGCAGGTTGCGAGGATAGGGTAACCACCTCGCGCATTTGTTTTCTTAATTTCGCATCAATGGAGGTTTTGTCCAGCCATGCATAGGAAAAGGCACCCAGCACTGGCACAGTGGCCAACCCTTTAATGAGATCACGACGGCCAATTGTCTGGGCCTTCGTTTTATCGGATTTAATCTCCTTTTTTTTACTTTCTTTATTATCCTTATTCATCGGTTCACCGCTAATTTTTAATCCATTTTGAAATAAATCTGTCCAAACCCGCAATATGACCGGTCGGGAATACAAACAAAACAGCCATCGCAACTATTTCGATCAGTGTTTTATTTACGATCAGATAGCTTCCCTCCTGTGGCATCAGGTAAGTAACTGAAGCCAGTGCAGGATGTGACATGTAATAGAGTACAAGGAGCAATATGCCGAGGAACATGGAGAGTTGTGTCAGTAGTCCAAGTAACAAGCCCAGCCCAATCAGTGTTAATCCCCACATATTCATCCAGTCAACAACCGCGACCAGGCCTATGTTAGAAGCCATTGAATGAAACATACCTGCAAAAGCGCCTTTGGAATCCAGCAGGTAACCCATTGAAGTCCAGTCAGGATTTGCTATTTTAGTAATTCCTTCATATAAAAAGTACCAGCCAAAAAGTACCCGTAATGTTACCAGCAAAAATGCCTGTAAATTTGTGTAATTGTAAGTGTTTTCCGATTTCGACATGTTATTTAATTTATGCACCTCAAATCTAGAAAATCTTTTTTAAAAACTATATAATTAGAAAGCCTGTCTTCTGCTAATTTTTACATTATTTAGAGAGAAACGAAGATGAATGTGAAATATTCTCCTATGAGAAGTTAAGAATGGCATACACCGGATAATTCCTGATACCTGGTAATGCCAGACTTGTTAAGATTGCAGATTTTTTATTATTTCCGTTGCCTGATCAAATCGAGAACTCCGTTTATAAACGTAAGCGGATGGACAGGATTGCCAGGAATGTAGAGGTCAACAGGGTATTTATCAAGAAAGGAGCGATCCAGGGCATTGCTTCCGGCAAAGATCCCGCCGCTGATGGCATCGGTACCTGCCAGGATGATGATTTTCGGATGGGGCACTGCATCATAGCAAATCTGTAAGGGCCTGGCCATATTTTTTGTGATCGGTCCGGTAATGACTATTCCGTCTGCATGCCGGGGGGAAGCTACGAATTCAATTCCAAATCGTCCTATGTCGAAATTCACATTGCCGGCTGCATTCAATTCCCATTCACAGCTGTTATCACCCCCGGCGGAAACCTGGCGCAGTTTGAGTGATTTGCCGAAATATTTTCTGATCTCCCTACGGATCAGCGCAGGGTCAACCATCACAGGCTCATCCCTTCCTTCGGGTACTATCAATCCTTCACGGGTGGCTGAAGAGATTTTGAAATCCTTTGTGAACCTTATCTTGCCCGGAAAGGCAAACTGGCATTCCCCGCAAAACACGCATCTGCCCATGTCGATGCTGACCGGATCAGGCGAAATGGCGCCTGTGGGGCAAATCTCAACCAGCCGGGCCGTATCCGTATGTTCAGCAGATATGACGGGTCTTCCCCTGAAGATGCCGGGCACTTCAACTGTGGTTACGTCGGGGATGTATTGTTTCCCCTGGTGAAAAAGTATTTTTATATCAGAGATCATGGTTTCCGCGTATTTGTTTCAATAATTTTCCTTTTACAGATCATGGCCGCAATAACTCAGATCGAAGCTTTTATTGCAAATGGGAAAGTCGGATATGTCATTGTTCCGGACGGCCAGTGCCAGGCACAGCCAGTTGTGCAGCGAGGGATCCTTGATCTTGTAAAGGGCAAGATCTCCTGAACTGTTTGTGAGGGCACAGTGGCAAATCTCTCCCCTCCAACCCTCTGTCATGGAAAGGACGAATGTATCGGAAGCCGGCATGCCAAGCATTTGCGAGGATACAGGTGCCTCCTTTGCATCATGCACGAGATCGCGGATATACCCTATCGACTGGGTGATTTCCTGTTTACGGATCTGGGTGCGGGAATACACATCGCCATGCCGTTTGATGATAGGCTGATGCGGAAAACTATTATAAAGCAGGTAAGGATGTGTCCATCGGATATCGCGCATCAGGCCCGACGTTCTGGCGACCATTCCGACCGCCCCTGTTTTTTCTGCCTGTCCGGTTGTCACGGTTCCGGTTCTTTCAAGGCGTGCCAATATACTGGGAAGCGTTTTCATGCGCTGGTACATCTCGTAAAAATCAGGTTCAAATGTATCGAACAGATCGGTCAGGGCACTCTTAATTGACTTGTTTACGGGATACTGATCTTTTCCGGCCCGGATGACTCCTTTTGCCAGGCGGTTACCGCACCATACCTGGAAGGTGTTAATCACTGGTGTGCGAAGCCGTCCGAATACAGAACTCCCCAGCTGGTAAGCAATATCGGTACAAATGGCACTCAGGTCACCTGTGTGGATAGCAATCCGCTCCAGTTCGGAAGCAATTGTACGGGCCGACAAAATATCTTCGCCCGCGGCAAAACCACAGAGGCTTTCCCATAGATTGGCAAATGCCGTGGTGTGTCCCACAACGGAATCCCCTGCGATGCTTTCAGCAAGGATATGGCGCTGGAGAAGGGTTTTTTTCTGCAGGAACAGGGGTTCAATGCCCCGGTGCTGGTATCCCAGTTGTATTTCAAGGTGGAGGATCTGCTCGCCATTACAGATAAACCTGAAATGACCCGGTTCAATTACCCCGGCATGTATAGGTCCTACGCCTACCTCATGCAATTCCTCGCTTTCAATCCTGTAAAACGGATACCTGTCAATTGTACTTTCCAGTTGCGCCGTGTCAGCCGGAAAACGGAGGGGCTTTAGCCAGGGATGATCGGCATACCGGATCCCCAGTTTTTCATGCATCTCCCGTTCAAATACATGAAAGGCAAGATTTTTTGCTGTAAAGGAAGGATATTCATATTGACTGTCAATTGGTATCCGTGCAGATGAAAGCATGATGGTTCCCTTTGCATCATCCGCCATGCAGCAAAAAAGCCTGATGTGGTCATCCACAGGCCAGCCAAAATAGAGTACACAATGTGAAAAAACATCATTGGCCTGGCTGGTATTCAGTTCCAGGAACTCTTCATAGGAGAGGACAGGAATTTCAGAAATCCTGACAGGCTGGTTGTTTTTTATATGTATAGGTGTTGTCATACCATTTGCTTATTTGGGTAAGGTGCTTATCGCAGCCTGAATCAGTTCAACAAGCCCGTGCGGTGGTGTAAGTCCCAGGTAAATCACGAGGGCGAGCAGAATAAACTGGCTTACAGATTCGGAAAAGGGAATGGGCACCAGCCGGGATTCATCGAAATCCACCGGTTTGATGAAAAGCATCTTGAATACGCTTTTTCCAAATGCCCAGATGATTGTGGTGAGCAGGATCAGCACAAGGATCAGGATCCAGAGGTAGCCTGATTCGAATAACGACCTGAAAACAAGAAATTCGCTGATAAACATACCTGATGGAGGCATCGCCGTAACGATAAAGAATGCGAAAAGCAGGACAAGCGCACCCGTTATATTATATTTGAAATAATACCCCACGTCGTACACGCTTTTGCTGCCGTATACGCGGTAGATCTGTCCGAACTGAAAAAACAGGGCGGGTTTGGCAAAGGAATGCAAAACAAGGTGAAGGATCGCGGCATAATAGCCTATGCCCCCAGCCGCCATGCCCAGCATGACTATTCCCATATGTTCCACACCGGAATAGGCCATCATCCGTTTTATGTTTTTAACCCGCAGCATATACACAGTGGCAACAAAAACGGACAAAAGGGCGGAGATCATCAGAATTTTGTTGGTCCATCCAAAAATCGAGGTGTGACTGGTGATCTCATAAAAGCGGAATATACCGATAAAACCAACGTTCATCAGAACGCTGGCCAGCAATGCACCTGCCGGGTAGGGCGCCTTGTCCTTGGCGTCAATACCTGCCGTATACATAGGTACAAGCCCGGCTTTCGCGGTGAACCCGGTAAATATGAACAGAAAGGCCAGTTTTAGCCAGAATACGTTCAGGGTACCGGCGCTTGCAGACAAATTCCTGTAGAAGAGATCCGTAATCCCCTGCTGCTGTGCAGCAACGGTTACAAACAGCACACCTATGAAAACCAGTGTAATGCTGATTGAACAGATAAAAATATATTTCCAGGTACCTTCCAGTGTAAGTTTGCTGCGCCGGTGGTATATGAGTGCGGATGCGCTGAGGGTGGTGAGTTCCACAAATACCCAGGTAATGCCGATATGATTAGACAGGTAGGCGGCGCTGAGGGAAGCAATGAGGATAACCATGGCGCCGAAATACATGCCTTCTTCCCTGGGCTTGTATGGATGCTTTGAAAAATAAATGAAGCTGTGATAGAAAGCAGGCATGCATACAATGCTGATCACCCCCAGAAAAACCAGTGCCAGTGCATCGGCAGTGAAATATACGAGTTGAACGGAATCGCGGTGAAAAAACTCGAAAACAGTCAGTGTCCATTGAAGGGTGATGAAAAGGAGGGTCAGCATCACCCGGGACGAATGCTTTCTGAGGAAATAAAACAATATGCCGATGATCAGCGATACAGGCAAATATATTCCGAGGATAATCCCAGTCATAATTTCAGTCTTTCAGGTTTCTCAATTGTTCAACATCCTGTTCTTCGAATACGTCCCCGATCTTATCAGCAAAGATCCCGAGCAGGATCACGCTCACGAAAATATCAAGCAGGATACCCGTATTGACGATCATGGGCATTTCGCTGCCCACGGCCAGCGACAGTACAAATACTCCGTTTTCAAGAACCATATATCCCATCACATGGGTAATGATCTTTCGCCGGGTAATGATGATATAGAGTCCTGTAAACAGGGCGGAAAAAGCCACGATAAAAAAGATCTTCCGCACATAGGTGTCCTGAAATACATTGGTAAGGAAAAAAGATCCCAGGATGATCATTGTGACGATGACAACCGAGACAAAATTTGAAACGTAAGGTTCAGCTTCACGGGTAATGTTATTCTTGTCGAGAATATACTTTAAAAACATGGGGATGGCGATTGCCTTGATGATTATGGTTTCAAGCAACACAAATACCAGGTTTGCCACATTTATTTCGATGAGTTCGATAAAGGCAACGCCAAAAAGCAGAAATCCCTGGAATGCAATGATCCGGATGTAGGTTAACAACCGGTTGGCCATTGCAATATAAATGAGGGAAATCGTAAATGTGATCAGCAAAATGTTTATCATTTTCTGCGGTGTTAGATTATTTTACCAAGCATCAGCAATACCCCCAAAAAAATGAGCAGGGAAATGGAGGTGAACATCAGAATAAACTGCGGATTATGATTCATCCTGAAACGGGCTGAAAAAGATTCAATGACCCCTACCATCACGGCAAATCCCAACTGCACCATAATATAGATCGGGATTGAATAATACCATTGAAATCCGGGGGTGAGGAAGAAATTGGCTATGATGGCGCCGTACATGGCGAACTTCAGGTTAACTGCCTGCATGATCAGTCCAAGGTCAAACCCGCTGTTGTCGAGTATCATTACCTCGTGAACCATCGTCAACTCAAGGTGTGTGCGGGGATCATCCACCGGCATCCGGCTGTTTTCGATGAGGGCGATTGTTATGAACACGAAAGACGCCAGCACCCCTATGCCATAGGAAATGTAGGAACCAAAATGAAGGGCGCCGAATATTCCCGCAAAGGATGTATACCCGGTGAGTAAGGACAGTGAACCCATCAGGATAAAGAATGCCGGTTCCACAAGCATTGAAAACAGGGCTTCCCGGCTGGCCCCCATGCCTTCAAAACTGCTTCCCGTATCCAGCGAGGCAATGATCATGAAGAACTTTCCTAACGCGAGGGTATATGCAAAAAACACAAAATCGCCGTTGAATGAAATCAATCCCTGCTGATTGCCAAAAGGAATAAATGTAATGGCCATGAGTACCGTGCCAAAATATACGGTGGGCGCCAGCTGAAAAATAACACTTGTAGTCTCGCTGTATACCGAACCCTTGCGCAGGGAACGGATTATATCCCGCATGGGCTGGAATATTCCCGGGCCTTTCCGGCCTGAGAAAATGCTTTTGGCCCGGATCACAATGCCTGTAAACAAAAAGCTCGTGAGAATGATCAGCAGGGGGCTAAGTATATGCATCGTTATAATTGTTTAATCAGTAAAATCAGGTATTGTATGAATCGAATGATGCCCGGAACGGCAATGCTGATGGCAATGAATACCACGCCATACAGCACATAGAACTGCACACTTCCGTTCTGAAGAAACCGGAACCTTCCGAGGAATCTACGAAGGTTTTTTACAGGCCAGTCAATGAGTCCGGCTTCCAGTTTATCATGAAAATGAGTTTCAGTCCGGATAGGGGGAGGAATGATCTCCCTGATCTCGTCTTTGCTTTTGTTTGTCAGCAACAGGGGTTTGATGAGCTTGGCATAGGAACGGACAAATGAACTGGCAGTATATTGCAGTGCAGGCGATGCCACAGTGTATCCGCAACCCCAGGTGCTTCCTTTCGTGTTGACCTTTCGGGAAGTGACAGCCTTGCGTACAAAAAAGAGAACCGTAATAAGAAGGATCAGTATCCAGATTGAAATGCTGACGTGCTGCATCAGACCGGTCAAATGAGCATAATTCCCGGGTAGGGAAAGCCCGGTAAATTCCTGAACCGGAACCTGGAGCATCCGTATAAAAGGACCCGGCATCAGGCCGATAAGGATTATTAATGCAGCGATCATATATGCCGGCAGCAATGCCTGTGGTTCTGCTTCGTTAACCGGATGGGTATGCACCTGCCGGGGGGTGCCGAGAAAAACGATCCCGAATGCCTTTGTAAAGCAAAACAGCGCCAGTCCACCGATCAGCGCCAGTCCGCTGATGGAAAGGATAATGATGATTGTGGAGTTGCTGCTTGTGCCTAAGGCGCCATACAGCCCGGTATAAATCAGGAATTCGGAAATAAACCCGTTAAATGGCGGCAGACCGCAGATGGCAAGGGAAGCCAGCAGGAACATGAGGGCCGTGCGCGGCATGTGGCGGATGAGGCCCCCCATACGTTCAATATTAACCGAATGGGTCGACTGGTAAATGTTCCCTGCGGAATAAAACAGCAACGATTTAAACAGGGAATGGTTCAGGGTATGCATCAGTGCCCCGGCATATCCGGCAAATGCCATCAGGGGATAATCAAGTCCGGTTCCCAGTGCTCCGATCCCGATGCCTATTCCGATGATCCCAATGTTTTCAATGCTGTGATAGGCCAGCAGTTTCTTGAGATTATGCTGAACAATGGCCAGCATCACACCGTATATCCCGGTGATTACAGAAAAAATGAGGATGATGTATCCCAGTACCAGGTAGTTCTCATGGATCAGCATCAGCATTCGCAAAATACCATAGATCCCTGCTTTGATCATAACACCCGACATTACCCCCGATATATGGGAAGGTGCAGCAGGATGAGCCCTGGGAAGCCATGTATGAAAAGGAACAAAACCGGCTTTTATGGCGAAACCAATAAAAAAGACCAGGAATATTAGCAAACCTGCTTCTTTGCTGCTTGAAAAGCTATACTGGCTTATGGCTGAGAAGTCAAAAGAACCGGTGGAAGAATATACCCAAATGAAACCCAGGGTAAGGAATACTATGCTGATGTGGGACTGGATGAGGTAGTTGATGCCGGCTTTCAGTGTTTCCATCTTGCCGTGTTCAAAGATCACGAGGATAAATGCCGAAAGCGCCATCATCTCCCATACACAGATGAAAGCCAGTCCATGCTGAATAAAATAGATGCCCAGGATGGCCGACTGATTCAATATATAACTGATGAAATGCAGGCTCAGATTGGCAGGCTGGCCCTCATATTTTTTCATGTATTGCCGGCCATACAGGATGCCGGTAACAAAAGTAAAATTGGTAAGCAATATGAACCAGGCCGACAAGCCGTCAACCCGGAGGGCAATATCTCCGAACAGTTGTCCGCCCGGCAGTATTTTCGAAAAAGGGCTTCCGGTCAACGCATCAATCGCAATCCAGGAGCTGGAAAACCCGTTCACCAGTATGGCGACAAGGGCAACTGTACCCTTATGTTTTTCACCGGCGCGTGCAATAGCAAAAATAAAAATCAGGACAGATATGACCTGTAGGTATATCATGATTTTGGTTACAATATCTTCATTAAAGATAAGACAATCAATAGAATAACAAAAAAGAATCCGTAAAGTACATACACCTGTATTTTTCCGTTATGAATGAAACTGAAGTAATTAAAGATTCGCAGGAATTGCTTTATGAAGGGATCAATAAGACGTGTTTCAAAGAATTCAAGGTAAAAGGAGGTATAGTTCCGGGGTGATGGAAAAATAGAACCTGTATTCAGTTCATCGTATTTTTTCCCTTCAATAGTGATAAAGCCGAAAAGTTTAGCCAGGCTTTTTGAAAATGACTTACCGGTATATTGCATAGAGGGTGCAGGGGCAATATAGCCGCAGCCCCAGGTGGGAGATGTTTCAACCTGCCGGTTGCTTGTAATGAATTTTCGTAACAGGAAAAGCAGGGCAATGAACGAAAACAGGATAAGTGAGGATCTGCCTGCCCAGGTTATTGAATTTACCATAGCTGCAGGGCGTATGAAGACACCATCAGGCCCGAAGCTTTGTATTACGGCAAAAACAGGTTCGAGGATCAGATTGGGGAAAATTCCGATCACGAACATGGCTCCCGCGATTATGTAAAGCGGGATACGCATGGTAAAGGGTACTTCGCCGGGACAGGTAGTGTGATCGGTTCGCGGGGTGCCGAGAAAAATAGTACCGAAAGCCTTTGTAAACGTAAGGAGGGATACACCGCCCGCCATGGAAAGTACTGCTGTGCTTATGATCAGCAATGCACTGAGTGCCATTTCCTGGTGCCGGAATGATTCGATGAATCCGGAATAAATGAGGAATTTGGATACGAAGCCGTTGAGAGGAGGCAGTCCGCCGATGGCTATGGCCCCGATCAGAAAAAGTATTGCAGTCTGGGGCATCAGGCGGATGAGACCCCCGAAGTGTTCCATATTACGGGAATGCATTTGCCTGTATATGTTCCCTGAGGCAAAGAAGAGCAGGGATTTATAGAGGGAATGATTGAGTATATGCAACAAGGCGGCGGCAAAACCCAGGGTTGCAATCAGGGGATTCCCGATGCCTTTTCCGACAAGTGCCAGTCCGATCCCCATACCCACTATGCCAATATTTTCAGTTGTGCAAAAGGCAAGCATTTTTTTGAGATCCCGGTGGACGGAGGCATTTAAAATTCCATACAGCGTGGTGACCGATGAAATAACAAGAAGGGCAATTCCGGTTTCCAATACACCATTCTCCAGCATGATGGCAATCCGCAGGATGCCATAAATACCCATTTTAACGATGACACCCGACATTACGCCGGATACATGGGAAGGCCCGGCAGGATGCGCATGCGGCAACCAGGTGTGGAAAGGGACAAATCCCGCCTTGACGCCAAATCCGATAAAAAAGAGCACAATAAGCCAGACGGGTGTATGCAGGCTGAGGTAGCCGGCGATTGCCTGAAAATCGAAAGATCCGGTGGCAAAATACATCCAGATAAATGCAATGGTAAGAAAAGTGACACCAATGTGCATCTGTATGAGATAATTCAACCCGGCTTTTGAGGTTTCTGCTTTCTGATGGTCAAACATGACAAGCATAAGTGAAGAAAGGGTCATTATTTCCCAGGCTATCAAAAATACAAGGCTGTTACGCAGCATACATACCCCGAGCATGGAAGCATGGAAAATCACATACAGTACCCAGTGGAATGAAAGGTCATTTTTCCGGCTGGCATAGGGGGACATATATCCGATGCCATAAAATGCGCCATTGATGAGGGTTATGTTAATAATGAGAATAAACCAGGCCGACAGGGGATCAATTGCAAACAGGATATTGCCCATGTTCGCCCCTCCATCCAGGGTAACTGAAGATGCATGTCCAAGCAGGGCGGCGACGGCAGGTACAGAAGTAACGGCAGCGTTCAGAATTACAGCGAAGAGAGCAGCGACAGATTTCAGGTTAGCGGGCAGGAAGGGAATGAGGATAGCGGCAAGGCAAACACAGCAACTGGTGAAGAAAATAACTTGTAAAGCATTCATGGGTCTGCGTCAAAGAATGCACAAAAATAACTTTTTTGAACCAAATGTCGCGAATGAGGGCTTTTTTATATGCGAAACAAGGAAGACGTCAGCTGATCCGCTGTATATCAGCTCCGAGGGCATTTAATCGCAAGTCAATTTGTTCATAGCCCCGGTCAATCTGGTCAATATTGTGAATGATGCTGTTGCCTTCAGCTGACATTGCGGCGATAAGCAGGGCAACGCCTGCCCGGATATCCGGTGACGTCATAGTAGTAGACCTGAGCCGGATCTTATGGTCCTGTCCGATCACCGTTGCACGATGAGGGTCACAGAGGATGATCTGGGCGCCCATATCGATGAGTTTATCCACAAAGAACAAGCGGCTCTCGAACATTTTCTGATGGATAAGCACACTGCCGCGTGCCTGGGTTGCCACAACGAGTACCACGCTGATCAAGTCAGGGGTAAATCCGGGCCATGGGGCATCATCAATGGTGAGGATTGATCCGTCAATAAAGGTATCCACCTGGTAGTGATCGTGGGCGGGAATATAAATGTCATCTCCCTTTTTGGTGAGTTCAATACCCAGTCGCCTGAAAACCGTGGGAATGATGCCAAGGTTATCCCACGATACATTTTTTATTGTAAGTTCCGAACGGGTCATGGCTGCCAGCCCGATAAATGAGCCAACCTCGATCATGTCGGGAAGCAGGGTATGTTCACATCCGCCGAGGTGATCAACGCCTTCGATGGTGAGAAGGTTGGAGCTGATTCCGGAAATTCTTGCACCCATGAGGTTTAGCATATGGCATAGTTGCTGCACATAGGGTTCACAGGCTGCATGATAAATAGTTGTCGTGCCGCGGGCCAGCACGGCAGCCATCAGGATATTGGCGGTTCCTGTAACGGAAGCTTCCTCGAGCAGCAGGTGGCAGCCCGTAAGTTTTGTAGCCTGAAGCTTGTAATAATCGGCTGTAAATTCATAATCAAAGGTGGCACCCAGACTTACCAACCCGTTAATATGGGTATCCATCCTCCTGCGGCCAATCTTGTCCCCTCCCGGCCGGGGAATATATCCTTTGCCAAAGCGGGCCAGGAGCGGGCCGATGATCATAAGCGATCCACGCAGGCTGCCGCTGCGTTTTTTGACATCCTCATTCAGCAGGTGATCGATATTTACATTGCTGGCTGTAAAACTATATGAATGGGATGATAATTTTATCACTTCAACGCCCAATGAGGCAATGAGGTCGATCAGGTTCTTAACATCGAGTATTTCCGGGATGTTGTGCAGGGTGACCTTCTCAGGCGTTAGCAAGGTTGCACAGATCACCTGAAGGGCTTCATTTTTGGCGCCCTGGGGAGTGATCTCACCTGCAAGTTGCCTGCCGCCCTGAACTCTGAAGGAAGTCATGGATAGTGGTGAAAGGGGTTACTGAACTTTCTTACGCTGCTGTATCTGCATGCGTTTTCTCTGGAGTTGCTGCTGTTGCTTTCCTTTCTGGAAATCCTTTTGTTCGCTGAGCTTGAGGCCCTCTTTTACCCTGATGCGTTTTCCTGAAAGTTCATGTAAATCATTGAATATGGTCTCATCATTTACCGAATCACGGTTCCATGAAAGATATGATTTCTTCATATGATTGGCAATAAGCTTGATGAGAGTGTCCTTATCATCCCCGTCGGGGAGTTTAACGGCTTCTGCAATCAGACTTTCAACAATATGACCATAATGCCTGTACCGGATATCCTTGGAGTTATAGCTTACAGAGCGAGGTTTTTCCATGAATTCCTCCGGTCGGGGTATTTCATAGGGATAATCAATGTCAAGCTGGAAATTGGACATGATGGCCAGGTGGTCCCACAGTTTATGCTTAAAATCATTGATATCGCGGAGGTGAGGGTTCATGTTGCCCATGATGATGATAACGGCCTGTGCCAGCCTGTTTCTTTCTTCACGGTCAGCAATCGACATGATGTGTTCGACCATCTTCTGGATGTTTCTGCCGTATTCGGGTAATATCAGCTTGTGACGGCTGGTATTGTAATCGTATGCCATAGAAGTATTTTTGACAAAGCTATGAGAAAATTCTATGTAGTTCAAATATAATGGAATTATTTTTGAGGGACAAGGGACGAGGGACAAGGGACAAGATTCTGGACACAGAACGCCGAATATCGAAGAAGGATACTCGATACTGGCAGGATTAACTATCAACTATCAACTACCAACTATCAACTACTCGTCCCTCGTCACTCGTCCCTCGTCACTATCCTCAGCTTGGCAAATTTCAGCAACAATTGCTTTTCCTCGCCAAATTCCTGGAAAAATACCGTGGCTTTGCGATTGGGAGGTGTACCTTCTATCTGAATGACTTTGCCGATCCCAAACTGATTGTGCTCAACCTTCATCCCCGGTTGAACCAGGTCGGGATTATCGGCCTTGAAATCTTCAGTGGGGACTTTGCGTAACGGGACTGCTTTTTTCGGGATCATTGCAGGTTTACCGGTTACCGGTGCGGATCCTGAAGCAGGATAGGATTTGGAGGCCGGATGAATGGGTGAACGGCTTTTGCCGGCATAATCAAAATCCCATGCATTTTCCCTTTCGGCTTTTTTGGACGGCTGCCGCCCCATTGTATCCTCGGGCATTTCAAGGAATTTCTGGTCTATATCGAGAAGAAAACGGCTGGGTTGGCAGGTAGTGGGTGTACCCCATTTGTACCTGTTGAGGGCATAGCTGATGTTCACCCTTTTACGGGCCCGTGTGATAGCGACATAAAACAAGCGGCGTTCTTCTTCCATGTCTTCAGGGGATTCGAATGACATTTTCGATGGAAAAAGTTCCTCTTCCAATCCCACGATATAAACATTGTTGAATTCCAATCCCTTGGCAGAGTGCATTGTCATTATGGTGACCTTGTTCCGGTCTTCGGGCTTGTCATTGTCCTGGTCGGTAAGCAGGGATACATTTTCAAGGTATTCAACCAGCGACCCCGTTCTGTTTTCGTTAATCGCCGATTCAGTAAATTCCTTTATGCCATTCAGCAGTTCCTCAAGATTCTCATACCTGCTGCGTTCTTCCGGAGTATTCCCGTTATACAGATCTTTCCGTATACCGGAAGCAACGGAAATATGCTGTACAGCCTCAAACGCGTTCAATTCCCCGGCTTTTGATGTAAATCCGGTGATCATTACGGCAAAGTCGCGAAGTTTTATAAGTGTACCCTTATTCAGATCGATACCCAATGATTCGGCATTTTCAATGGCCTCCATGATGCTGATACCCTTGGATGAAGCGGACTGTTCCAGCTTTTCAACTGTAACATCACCGATTCCGCGGGCGGGATAATTGACAATCCGCTTCAGCGCTTCGTCATCCTGGTGGTTGACAGTGAGACGAAGGTATGAAAGCATGTCCTTGATCTCTTTTCGCTGGTAGAATGAAATGCCGCCATATACCCTGTAAGGAATATTGCGTTTTCTCAGGGCCTCTTCAAAGATCCTGGATTGTGCATTTGTGCGGTAGAGGATGGCAAAATCGCTGAATTTCTGCTGATCCGAAAGAGAAGAATCGAGGATGCTGTTTGACACAAAAAATCCTTCCTCCATATCGGTAATGCAACCAACGATCCGTATTTTTTGTCCGGTTTCATTGTCAGACCACACATTTTTTTTTATCTGCCCGTTATTTTTAGCAATAAGGCTGTTGGCAGCATCAACAATAACCTTGGTGGATCTGTAATTCTGCTCGAGCTTATAAACTTTGTGATCCTTATAGTCTGTCTGGAAATTAAGGATATTCTCTATGCGGGCGCCGCGGAACGAATAGATACTTTGAGCATCGTCCCCTACCACGCATACATTGTGATGGCGGGCGGCCAGTTTATTTACGATCAGGTATTGCGAATGGTTTGTATCCTGGTATTCATCCACAAGGATATACCTGAATTTTTCCTGGTATTTGGCAAGGATCTCGGGAAAATCACGGAAAAGGATATTTGTATTCAGCAGCAGGTCATCAAAATCCATGGCACCTGATTTTTTGCACCGCATGCAATAAGCCTGGTAAACGTCGCCCATATGCGGCCGGCGTGTAACATTATCGTTTGCGCTGATCTGGGGATGGTTTTTATAGGCCTGGGGAGTAACAAGGTTATTTTTTGCCCATGATATGCGGCTTAGCACCTCACCGGGTTTATAGCGCTGATCATCCAGTTCCATTTCATGGATGATGGATTTGATCAGGCTTTTGGAATCGAGGGTATCGTAAATTGTATAGGTTGACGGATAGCCGAGGTATTGTGATTCAATACGGAGGATACGGGCGAAAATGCTGTGAAATGTGCCCATCCACACGTGCCGGGATGCTTCATCGCCCACCACGCGTCCGATGCGTTCCTTCATTTCCCTGGCTGCCTTGTTTGTAAAGGTAAGACACAGGATCTCGCCTGCTTTTGCTCCCTGGTCCAGAAGATAGGCCACACGGTAGGTAAGCACCCTTGTTTTGCCTGATCCGGCACCGGCAATGATCAGGGAGGGACCTGTAATGTTAACTACGGCCTCATATTGCGCGCTGTTCAGTTCTTTCAGAAATTGTTCCATAGGGGGGCAAAATTAGTATATCTCCGGTAGGTATTCCGGGCCTGATGAATTTTTTTTCCTATTTCTCGGAAAGTCTCGAAAACAGGAATCTCGCTGATTATATTTAAGTTTACGGGGCTAATGTTTCTCGCAGATTTTCGCAGATCTCGCTGATTAACAAATCTATATTCCGGGAAAGTTAATCGAATGCAATGAGATTTCTCCGTGACCTCATATAGCCTGGTAAACAAAACCTCCGAATCTCTGCGGTTAAACTCACAGATCATTTAAGGAATGCTGGTATATCCAGTATCAAGAATCCAGCATCCAGTATCTTCCTTTTTCATGTCAATCTTTATGCCTATTTTTATCCGCTTAAAATCCTTAAACAATGACCCTCTTGCGATTTCTGCTGATGCTGGCTATATTCCTGGGATTGAATGTGTATCTTTTTATGAGGGGCTGGCAGGCAATACCCGATAAAAAGGCAATTCATTCAGTGTATTCAGTGCTGTTTGTTTTTTCTTCCCTGTCTATTTTTTTCTCCATTTTTGCCGGCAGATTCCTGCCTGCATGGCTGGGTTTTGTGTTTGAACACGTGGGGGGGTACTGGATGCTCCTTTTTGTATATATGATCGCATTTACCCTGTTTGGGGACCTGCTGCGAATAACGAACCATTTTTTCCATATATTTCCCCCGGCCATCACCGGGAATATGCCGTTGGTGAGACAACTATATTTTGTGGGTGTTTTGCTGGCGCTTATGCTTATTTCCTTAATCGGTTTCTACCGGTTTTCCCATCCCGGGGTTGAAGAATTGAACCTCACCACAAACAGGGTTACCAATCAGCCGGGGGAGTTAACGATTGTTATGGCCAGCGACCTTCACCTGGGAAATGTCATCCGCAAAGGAAGGCTTGTCAAATGGGTTAACCTGATCAACAGCCAGGATCCGGATATTATCGTCCTGGCAGGTGATATTTTTGATCACAGTTACAGGGCCGTGGAAGCCCAGCAAATGGATATCGAACTGGGCAGGCTGCACGCAAAATATGGTGTTTTTGCCTCGCCGGGCAATCATGATTATTATACAGGTCTTGACAAGGTGATCCCTTATCTTCGAAAGTCAGGTATTACGGTATTGCGTGATTCATGTGTTGTTGCCGGCAACAGGCTGCTGATTATCGGAAGGGATGACCATACCAATAAGAACCGCAAATCGCTTGATTCTCTCCTGGCCGGGCAGGACGCAGTATTACCACGGCTTGTGCTTGATCATCAGCCACACAACCTGGATGAATCCGTTAAGAACCAGGTTGATATTCACCTATCCGGACATACACATGACGGGCAAATATTTCCGTTTAATCACATTGTATCGAAGATATACGCACTGGGTTATGGGTATCTGAAAACAGGAAATACGCATCAGTATGTATCTTCTGGCCTTGGCCTCTGGGGTGCTCCCATCCGCCTGGGCACGCAATCGGAAATTGTGAGGATACTTTTAAAGTCTGGTCCTCAGACCCAATAGAGTTAGTGATTGGGATGTTGATGTATTGACATCCATGATATAAAATACCTGTAGAAACGGTAAATTTGGCAGCATTCAAAGACGAATATTGCAAAAAAATCCAAATTCAATGCCCAATGATGGAAATGAATTGTTATTATCATAATTGGCGGATAAATCAGTAAAATAAAATTGTATGAGAACCAGATTTTTTGTTTCAATGATCATGCTTCTGGGTTGTATCCTGGTAAGCAATGCCCAGGATTATTCAACCCTGAAGGATGTTACCCTGAAAGCAAAGGAAGATTATATAAAGGCAGAGTCTAAGGTACTTGAATGTTCAAAATACATTCTCACCACTCCGGTTGACGATGAGAACACCAACCGGATCAATGCCATGCGCTTCATGTTCAGGTGGATGGACGGAACACCGGACTATACATTCACCCTCGATGATACTTTTAGCAAGCTATCACAGACCAGTGATGCAATAGTGGGTGTCTATATGGCTTGTATGTGTCATTATGTACTTGAAAATAAAGACAAAGCTAAGAACGACAAGGATGTAAAGTATAATTCCGTGTTGATGCTGATTGATTACTCCCGCGATCCGGATCATAATGTTGAAATATCCGGGGAAGTGGAAAACCTCATTAAGGCAAAGGATGAGCAACGGCTTAAGGAATATATCAATGCGATTGAAGGGCAAATGGTTTAGCGCACTGAACAATTGTTCATTGCTTTTCAGACAAAATTGTGTACCTTAGATAGTATGTATAACAAAGTCATCACCAGTATCAAACCCCTTGGTTTTGTTTGGGAAACACGCGATCCGTTTTTATTTTGTGTACACCACCTGGATGATTTCCCGGCCGGCAATGAAAATATGGGACCGGGTGAATCCCTTGCAGGCAGGGTAATTGGTCAGGATTTTACGATTAAGGACGGATGGAGGATGTATCATGGCCGCACCATTCCGGGATTTCCGGAGCATCCGCACCGGGGTTTTGAAACGATAACTGTTGTGCTTAACGGGTATGTTGATCATTCCGACTCGCATGGTGCTTCCGGAAGATACGGGAACGGGGATGTTCAATGGATGACAGCCGGTGCAGGCCTGCAGCATAGCGAAATGTTCCCGCTGTTGAGCAAATCTTCCAGGAATCCGATGGAATTATTCCAGATTTGGCTAAACCTGCCCCGCGATAAAAAATTTGCCAGGCCGTTTTACAGGATGCTTTGGGCAGAAAATATTCCCACGGCAAAAGTCAGGGACAGCAATGACAAGGCAATAGAAATAAGGATAATAGCCGGAAAAATGGGGATTCATTCCGCTCCTGATCCGGCTCCGGATTCATGGGCTGCGGATCCGGAAAATGAGGTTGCCGTGTGGATCATTAAGATGGAAGCAAAAGCTGAATGGACAATGCCGGCAGCTTCTCCATATGTAAACCGTACGCTCTATTTCTGCAAGGGTGAAAGCACACAGGTCGCCGGGGTTGAAATTTTACGATATCAATCTATTGATCTTTTGCCCGAGTATGATGCGGTCATTGAAAACGGTCCTGCAGAAAGTGAATTCCTCTTATTGCAGGGCATGCCGATCAACGAAACAGTAGTTCAGCACGGCCCCTTTGTGATGAATACACACGGTGAAATTCAGGAAGCTATCCGCGATTACAGGGAAACACAGTTCGGCGGATGGCCCTGGCCTCGTCCCGATATGGTGCACGACAAGTCCCTTGGAAGATTTGCCCGGTATTCCGACGGTAAGGAAGAAATACGAAGTTGAAGACCTTAGTCGGAGTTCACTAATACCTTTAATACTGCTCTTTCGTTCCGGTCATTCCATATAGTCAGGAAGTAAAATCCCCGGGGCAGCGACAGCGATAAACTGATCTCTTTTTTCCGTTCAACGCTTCTTTTTAAAAGGATGGACCCTTGAGGATCGGTCAATTCCATATCCGTTCTATCATACCCTTCAGGCAGGATTATTGTAATTAAGCCCGTGGTCGGATTCGGAAACAAAATAAGATCATCACCAAGGGTATTGTAAATAACACTGATGATGTTCACTTCAAAACAGTCAGAAGTATCCAGGCATTCCTGCTGACTTACCTCCACAGCATACAAGCCCGATACCTCCGGATTGAATATGGGATCTGTGGCATTGTCAACCGCACTGTAATTGTCGTTGCACCGGAGCCATCGGAAGGTTTCACCGGTTGCCACGGTCAAAATAGTCTGCCCATCCACGGATATGCTGTTATTCAGTGTTGCCTTCCTTTTGAAATCCGGACAGTCGCAGGGATTTTCCGCCGGGATTCTTCCCGTATTTCCGCCGGAACATATTCCGCATACATCAGGGTATGCCGTACCGGCTGAATCTCCATGGCAATCGAGGTTTGCTGTAACGAATTTAGATAACAGGCGGATATAATTAACCTGGTAACCGCAACTGTTTTCGGTTATTTCCCAGGAATTGAGAGGCCAGCTTGTGTTGAAGTCCTTATAGGATTTCTGCCAGGGCTGATTTTTTGGCGGGGAAATGCTTTCCGACAGGCAGGCGGCATTGTTGGCGGTAGATCCGCAGCCTCCCGGGCAGCAGTCGTCCCAGTCATAAGCCGGGTTTGGCCCTCCGGTGAGGAATCCCGGGGGCGGTCCGTAGAGGGATGTCCCCACACGGTCCCATTTTGCACTTCCGTTACAAAACCAGGAATGGTAAAATTCATTGACAGTATTATCCCCTCCGTATGCATACATGTTTGACAGGTAAGCCATGTTCAATGGATTTACACCATGGATATAATGAATATATCCCTGTGCCGCATCCACTGCATCCTTATCCGCCAAGGTATCCAGTCCGAAATACTTCATATTGTAATACATGGTTCCCTGGGCCCCTTTCTGTGCGTTGCTTCCCCATGTATAAGCTTCCAAATGCGCCATGTACGGATCTTTTACCGAATACCATGCAGGAAAATTATCCTCATTTGTGAGCATGGCATTCCTGTATACGTTGAGGATAGCATCACACACCGCAGGAGTTGCATTTTCTGACAGGGTATAATACAGCAACAGATCCTGGGCGATGGGCTCATAGGGATAGGCAAATGTCCACTGGATCATATGAAGATCCTGGTAATTATCATCGAAATAGTCCCGGTAGTCAACGTCCTGTGTTACATCAAACAGGAAGCAGGCAGCCTCAAGCTTTGAAACAAAACGGGAATACTCATTTTCTTCCTGGTTTCCCGCACCCAACCCTGCGGAACCGTTTTCCGTGCTGTTATTATTGAAAATGACCGCCGGATTTGATTCTGCCCAGTTCCAGGCTTTTTCAGCCCTTGCCATCAGGGTATCTGCATAGGGTAACATATTTATGGCCCGGTATACCTTTGAACCAAGGGCCAGGGCAGCTGCAGCATTTAAAGTCGCGGATGTGGTAGCCGGTCCGTACAGGCTTTGTCCGGTTGCAGAGGAAGGTGGACTGGCATGCGATTCGCCTACGATGCACAATACCCCGCCATCAGGTTGTTGCATACGCAGCAAAAAGTCAATTCCCCATTTTGCCTCATCCAGGATATCGGCAATCCCGTTCCCGGATTCAGGAATATTGTAGTTATCGGCCCATGCATTGGGTTTTTCAAGCCATGCCTTCATCATTTCAACCACATAATTGGCAGTCCAGTTTGTGTATTTGTTATAATCCCCCGCATCATACCAGCCGCCACTCAGGTCGCGCTCTGTGGACGGGTTATTCCTGTCACTGAAAAACCGGCAGTTTTTATCCTGCAAAGGCCCGATATGGCTTGCCCCATCGGCCCATGCCGCCCCGGCATAAATGGCTTCCCGGGCAAAACCGGCACGCTGGTAAAAGAACGTGCGCATGGCCTGTTTAAGTAACTCATTGTATACATTCGGGGCTATTTCGAATTCATAGGATCTCGCGTTATTCTCCACATCAAGAATATAGTACCGGCCAATTTCCGCTACAGGGGAAAAATCAAAATGCCAGGCCTTATCTCCGGAGGATACATCAGTTGCCCCGCTTTCCCATGACACAGGAGTGCCGGAAAGGGCATGCACACCGGTTATGGCATTTATAACTATGTACGTCTGGCCCGGTGTAAAAGATCCATTCTCATCAAATCCCACCTGTGGATCCCTGATTACGGCAATTTTTTGGGCATCCGGCACGTAACCGAACTGGTCAACAATGATATACCCGGAGACCGTTTGCGCGAATGATTCCGCGGTAAGCAGAAGCATTATGATAAAGGATAGGGTTCTCATATTATGAAAGATGAATGATGAATGATGAATGAAATGATATTAAATGTAGGAAAACTTTGCTGAAACTATTATGTGTCTATAACTTTTAACTTTAACTTTAACGGTTATCTCATTACACATCGCTCTTCATAAACCCGCTAAATGAACCATCATGAGGAACTGGATTAAATTCTATTTACCTGTGCTTTTACTACCGGTATGGGCAAATGCACAATCGAAACCCCAGGTGATCAGCCTCTGGGAAAAAGGGGCCCCGGGATTTGAAAACCGGAAAGATATTCCGGAACAGGCAAAGGATTATTGGGTGAGGAATATTAATAACCCTTCGGTGACTGTTTTTCTGCCCCCTGAAGGGAAATCAAATGGATGTGCCGTAGTTGTTGCCCCGGGTGGAGGTTTCCGTGAACTCGTATTTCATGCCGAAGGCGAGCAGGTTGCGGAATTCCTTAATCCGCTCGGAGTAACTGTTTTTGTATTGAAATACAGGCTTCCGGGCGAACAGGGATCTCCATATACGATGGATCATGTCAGGCAGGACGCGTATCGTTCGATAAGGCTTGTAAGAAGCCGGGCTGATGAATTTCATATTGATCCGAAACGGGTTGGCATGCTCGGATTTTCTGCAGGCGGTGCTGTGGTGATGATGGTAGCCTACGATAAAGGGGATGGTGATCCTAATGCTGCAGATCCGGCAGATCGCCTGAATGGCAGGCCGGATTTTCAAATGATGGTATACCCTGGAGGTAACCCGCCAAATATCGTACCTCCCGATACTCCCCCGGCTTTCCTGATCTGTGCCAATGACGATGAATATGGATGCGATAACGTCACACTCGACCTTCTCGAAAAATACCGCAATGCCAACGTGCCCGTGCAGGCCATTTTCTTTGCCCGCGGAAAACATGCCTTCAATATGGGCGACAGATCCTCCTATGCAGCAATCCGCAACTGGCCGCAGAGAATGGCAGAATGGATGGGGGACAGCGGGTTTATGACAGCCGGGAATGGAATGTAGAAGCAGTTGAAGTTGAATTTTAACGGGACAGACTATATTTTTCAAATGAAAACACGGCTTAAATATGGAAGGGTTGAAATCTCTTTCAACTTTCCCCCTTCCGCCGTCATGGTTGAATATAGCGAGCCTGAATTTGGAATAGACAAAAAAACCTTTATCGATGACCTGGGCAGACTTCTGCCGGTGGAGAAAGACAAATACCGGAAAGTGGCTATTGTGGTATCTGATAAAACGAGGCTTTGCGGCTATCCCGAGTACCTGCCCCGGGTAACTGAGATCCTGCTTCAAAAAGGTGCTGAAAAGGAGAATATCAGCTTTTATATAGCCTATGGCACCCATCCTCCGCAGAGTGATGAAGAAAGCATTTGCAGTTACGGGGATGTTTACAGGGAATACACATTTATTCATCATAATTGCCGGGATGAATCGGTATTTGCAATATGCGGCATTACAAGGCGAGGTACCCCGGTAACAATCCGGAAGGACATCCTGCAAAGTTCCCTTATAATCACCTTTGGGGCTATATCGCATCATTATTTTGCCGGGTATGGCGGTGGACGGAAAATGCTGTTTCCGGGACTGGCAGCACATGAGGCGGTTTATCATAATCACAGCCTTTTCCTTGATAAAAAAACCCGCCTGTTGTCCGGAGGCTGCCAGCCCGGGAGCCTTACCGGCAACCCCCTGGCAGAAGACCTTGAGGAGATAGATACCTTTATGCCTCCGAAAATATCCATACATGGCATCCTGAATTCCTCGGGCAAGGTATGCAGGCTGATGGTGGGAAACAGCTATTCCGACTTCGCAGAGGCCTGCCGGGTTCATGACAGTTTCTACAGGTACACATCCCGCGATCAGTTTGACCTTGTCGTTGCATCCAGCGGGGGTTATCCCAAAGATATCAATTTCATCCAGGCACATAAATCAATGCATCATGCAGCAGCATTCGTAAAGGACGGAGGAACGCTTGTAATGTTGTCAGAATGCATCGACAAAATCGGTTCGGACTACTTTATGCAATACCTGAGAGCAGGAAGTTTTGAGGCCGCCTTTGCAATTCTTGAAAACAACTATGAGGGGAATGGCGGAACAGCATTGTCGATGATGGACAAAACCAAACGCATCCGCATTTTTATGCTGACTTCCCTTTCTGAGGAGGACTGCAGGACGTTGGGTGTGACCCGGGTTTCCGCTGAAGAAATAAAAGAGATCATGTCTGCTGAAAAAGGGGCTATGGCTGTGATCCGAAATGCCAGTATACTTGTTAAACAATAGATATAAACCGATTATTAATGAAACAAACGTTGCCTGAAGTAATGCTCGCCGTTCTTCTCCGTGAAGATGACGGACGGCTGTCTGCCCGTCGTGTTCCTCTTCCAAAGCCCAAAGCAGGCGAGGTTTTGATAAAAATGGTATCGGCTCCCATCAATCCTTCCGACCTGGTCCGCATAAAAAACGTAACAGAACATGCTGACAGGCTTACTTTTATTCCCGGTCTGGAAGGAAGTGGCAGGGTTGTAGCCCATGGTTCCGGATTACTTCCGAGATTATGGCAAGGAAAAAGGGTGGCCTGTAATGCTTTTTCGGATAAAAGCGGCACCTGGGCGGAATATATGGTGACCCTGGCCTCACGGTGTATTCCGCTTCCGGAAGAGATCTCGGATGAACAGGGATCAATGCTCCTTGTGAATCCCATGACGGCAATGGCCTTTTTCGACATGGCGAAACACGGAGGTCACCGCGCTATAATCAACACTGCCGCTGCCAGCTCACTGGGACGTATGGTTGATCACCTGGGTATAAAAAACCGGATACCTGTCATTCAAATTGTGCGGAACCTGAAACAGAAAACCACCCTGATAAACCTGGGTGCACAACATGTGCTGAACAGTTCGGAGAAAAACTTTTCCAATGATCTGAATTCCCTGGCCCACTCCCTTGATGCCACCCTCGCCTTTGATGCAGTAGGTGGCACACTCACCCGGCAGCTTCTGCTGGCAGTACCTACCGATGGTTCAGTCGTAATTTACGGAAACCTTTCGGGGGAGCAGCCTGAGATCGATCACAGGTCCCTTGTTACAGACAATAAAAAGGTAACCGGGTTTTTTCTTGGAAACAGCCTGAAAGAAAAGGGACTTTTTACCACCATCAGGAATATTTTCAAGGCAAGGAATTTACTGAAAGGTGAACTGACAATCCCGGTACAGGGCAGATTTTCGTTGGAAGATGCACAGGAGGCTATGGATAGTTACCTTGAAAACATGTCGGCAGGCAAGGTACTGCTGGTTCCAAAATAACCTTCGGTGAGCGAACTAATTCACAGAAACCTTGTTTAGGCAGACACTAACCTGATTTTTTGCAATAATTATGTGGCAATACGATTCACCGGGGAAAAAAGATCCGTTCAGTATTGAAGGCCTGACAGCAGATGCCTGGCCTGCCGTAGAAAAGATATACGCGGCCGGCATAGCTACCAAAAATGCGACTTTTGAACTAACGGCCCCCGACTGGACAACCTGGAACAGCAGTCACCGGCCTGACTGCAGGCTGATTGCCCGTGTGGGCAGTGAGATTGTCGGCTGGGCAGCCCTTTCAAATGTTTCGAACCGGTGCATCTATTCAGGTGTTGCGGAAGTGAGTGTTTATGTTGATCCCGGATTCCACGGCAGGGGAATCGGCGACAGGCTCATGAAAGCTTTAATTGCAGAATCCGAAACCAATGGACTCTGGACTCTGCAGGCTGGCATTTTTCCTGAAAATGAAAGGAGCATACAACTGCATTTGCGCAATGGTTTCAGGATTATCGGTTCCAGGGAGCGCATCGGGAAGATGGATGGAGTATGGCGGGATACTGTTTTATTGGAAAGGCGGAGTGATCAGGTTGGACTGGATTAACTCCGGGTCCCTGGAAAAATTTTAATCTGTCAGGTATGAAAAAAACCTTTATTGCCTTGTTAAGGGGAATCAATGTAAGCGGACATAAAACTGTTCTGATGAATGACCTGAAAATTCTGTTTGAAAAGATGGAGTTCGAAGATGTGAAAACCTATATTCAGAGCGGAAATGTTGTTTTCACGACGAGTGAACCCAACGCCGGAGCCGGTCTGGCGCAGCGCATCCAGCAGTCTGTCATAGGGAGATACAATTTTTTTGTTCCGGTCTTTGTCCGCTCCCGTGAGGAGATGGTGAAAATACTCGCGGAAAATCCTTTCCTGACAGAGAAGGATATTAATCCCGACTGGCTGCACGTAACGTTCCTTTCGGAAAGTCCCCGGCAATCTGACAGGGAGGCCATTTCGAAATATGATTTTTCACCCGACATGTTCTACCTTGTGCGTAACGAGGCATATTTGTACTGTCCGCATGGATATGGAAATACCAAAATATCAAATTTATTTTTTGAAAACCGGCTAAAAGTGAATGCAACCACGCGAAATTGGAAAACTGTAATTAAATTAGTCGATTTAGCAACAACATAAAACTGTCTCACTTTTCAACCATGAAGCACTTTTCCATTTTCCTGGGTTTGTTTTTTTCTCTAAACCTCTTTCCTGATAATCGTATACTCGCGCAAGGCCGTGAAATAGTCCAGTTCAATTCAGACTGGAGGTTCCTGCTGGAGGATAATCCTCAATTCAGCGACATGGATTTCAATGATGCATCCTGGCGCAGCCTGGGTTTACCCCATGACTGGAGCATTGAAGGGAAATACGATAAAAAGAACCCAAGCGGCCCCCAGGGAGGATTCCTGCCTTGCGGGACAGGCTGGTATAGAAAGACGTTTATACTGGACGCGGAAAAAAAGGATAAACGCATTTTCATCCGTTTTGACGGGGTCTACATGAACAGCAGCGTATGGATCAATAACCGGATGGTAGGAACCTATCCCAATGGCTATAATTCATTCGAATATGATATTACACCCTTTGTTCGGTTTGGAGCGGGTGAAAAGAATGTTCTCGCGGTAAGGGTGGATAATTCCCTTCAGCCTGCTTCCCGGTGGTATTCCGGTTCGGGAATTTACAGGAATGTGTGGCTGATCAGCACCAATCAGCTTCATTTCAAGCAGAACGGGATAGTGGTAACAACTCCGACTGTCACACCAGGCGAAGCATCTGTCCGGATTGACTACAATATTATCAGCAATGCATTTCCTGAAACGGTATTCTCATGGACTGACAATACCTCTCTTTTTATCTGGGTTGATAAAAAAGACGATGCCAAAAAAATTCCCGAGAACAGGATACAAAAACTCTGTACCCTTCTTTCCGTGCTTATTGACCCATCCGGAAAGGAAGTGATGCGAAAGGAAACAGAACATGAAATTGGCGATTACACCGAACCGGATTTTCAGCATACGTTTTCAATCAGTAATCCGCACCTCTGGTCGGCCGGTTCCCCAAAGATGTATATGTTGGTGAGCACCATTACCTGTGAAGGCAAGTTGCTCGACCAGGTAAAAACGCCGGTAGGAATAAGAAATATTCAGTTTACAGCTGATAAAGGCATGCTTGTGAACGGGGTGCAGGAAAAATTAAAGGGAATTTGCGTTCACCAGAGCATGGGATGCCTGGGCGCAGCGTATCCATCACGGATATGGTATGAGCGCCTGAAGAAACTGAAAGATATGGGATGCAATTCCATTCGGGTCGGAACGTATCCGTTCTCCCCCGAATTTTATACGATTTGTGATACCCTGGGCCTGTATGTTATGAATGAAATTTTCGATGAGTGGAACCGCGGCCAGGAATGGGGATACAGCGAGTCTTCCTACGGGAAGCTGCCCTATACCTATCATTTGTATTTCGATCAGTGGCATGACCGGGATTTGCGGGCAATGGTCCGTCGTGACCGCAACCATCCCTGCGTGGCCCTGTATTGTATAGGAAATGAAATCCCAAATCAGCGTACTCATGGCATTGAGATCGCAAAAAAGCTGAAGGCAATTTGTTATGAAGAAGATCCCACCCGGCCTGTCACAGCAGCCTGTGATTTCTTTGCCGGGGCAAATATCTATGGATTCATGGATGTGCCGGATATTGCCGGATATAATTACATCGACAGGATCCATCCTCAAAAAATGTATGAGGCCGAAAAAGAAAAATACCCAAACAGAATGTTCCTGGGAACGGAAACCTATCATAAGGCCCCCAACTGGATTGCCGTTCGGGATCATGATTATGTGATCGGTGAATTTGTGTGGGTTGGTTACGATTACCTGGGGGAGATCGCCTTTCCCGACTTGAGGGGCTGGGCATTTGGTATGTTGGATATAGCCGGGTTTCCGAAACCGGAATATTACCTGCGCAAGAGCTACTGGTCGGCTGAACCGGTAGCCTGTATATCCGTGGAACGAAGTAAAGGACGTAAATTCGACTGGTCACCCCGGGATGTGACCGACCAGTGGTACCTGGATGAAAAAAAGGATTCAACTCTGCACGTTTATGTTTATTCCAATTGCGGGGAGGCAGATCTTTGGCTCAATAACAAGAACCTGGGAAAGAAAAAAATCGACAGGGACTCCTGTTTTGCCACCTGGGATGTTCCATATAAAGCAGGCGAATTAAAGACAAACGGATACAATGCGAAAAAGAAAGTTGTGACTGAAATTTTGAAAACAGCCGGTAGTCCCGCCCGGATTATTGCCCGTTGCAACCGGACAGATATCACATCGGACAGTGAAGATGCCCTGATCGTTGAATTTGAAATATGTGACAAAAATGGAGTAAGGGTTCCGATTGCGGAGAATGAGATTTCGCTGCAAGTAGAAGGCCCCGGAGTGCTGCTTGGATCCGATAATGGCAACCAATACGATCCGGAAGGTATAAAATATGCCTCCAAAAATAAGTGCAGGGCATTTGAAGGAAGGATGATCGCGATAGTAAAAACCTCGGAAAACAAGGGTATCATAAAATTAAAAGCCAGTGCGCCGGGCTTAACCGGGGGTGAAATTTCCTTTTCAATTGTCAATTAATTATGCAGATCATGCGTAATTCGGGGCATTTTTTCTGTAACGTATCGATGATTAAGGATTTGAAAAAATAAAAAAATCAACAGAATGGAAACAAGAAAACTGGGAAGATCAGATGTGAAAGCTAGTGTGATCACATTTGGAGCATGGGCAATAGGTGGCTGGATGTGGGGAGGGGCTGACAGAAAAGATGCAGTTGAAGCCATTAAAGCCTCGCTCGATCATGGCGTAACTTCAATTGATACGGCACCAGCTTATGGCCAGGGCCTGAGTGAAGAAATATGCGGTGAGGCGATTCGGGGAACAGACAGGACGAAAATCCAGCTGCTCACAAAATATGGTCTCAGTTGGGATACAATAAAGGGGGAATTCTTTTTTAAAAGTCAGGATAGCAAGGGAAATGAATTGCTCATCCATAAGCTGGCTTCAAAGGAACGGATAATGAAGGAATGTGAGGATAGCCTGAAACGCCTGGGAACGGATTATATCGACCTGTACCAGATTCACTGGCCGGATGCAACCACTCCTGTATCCGAAACAATGGAGGCCATGCAGCGGTTGATGCAGCAGGGGAAAATCAAGGCTGCCGGGGTATGCAATTATTCGAAGGAACTTATGAAAGAAGCCGAAAACACCATCCCGCTTACGTCGAACCAGGTGCCCTATAGCATGGTTTACCGGAATATTGAAAAAGAAATTGTGCCTTATGCACTGAAGAACGATATTGCCATCATCGCCTACAGTCCGCTGCAACGGGGATTGCTTACCGGAAAGATCAGACCGGGTCAGCAGTTTAATGAGGGAGACACACGTGAAGGGAATATGTATTATTCCGATGAAAACATCATTAAGGTAAATGCCTTTCTCGACAAGTTAACCCCACTCTCCCGTGAAAAGAAAGCCACCATTGCCCAGCTTGTGATCAGGTGGACCATAGAACAGCCGGGGATCACGATTGCACTGGTCGGGGCCCGGAATGCGGCACAGGCCGTTGAAAATGCAAAAGCCGCCAGCATTCTGCTTACTCCGGAAGAATTGACATTTATTTCCGGTGAATTGGCGGAATTGAATCTGAAGAAACCCTAAAACCTTGGTTTTGGCGGGCGGGAAGACTTCCGTTTTTCGCCGTATTTCGGATTTCTTTTTTTCGGGGGGCCGGAATTGGTTTTTTTGCTTTTAGTTTCCTTTGCCGCGGCGGCAATCTTCTTTTGTGTCTTTGATACCTTTGGCTTCAGATAGTCTATATCAAACAACCGTGTCGGCCTTTCCTCTTCAAGATAAACAGCTGATATTTCGATATCCCCGGGAATGGGGAGAATTTCAACGGCCCTGTTCATAAGCTGTTCAATGGCATCGAAGTAGTTTTTTTCAGTATCGCTGACGAACGAGAAAGCCTTGCCATCTTTGTCGGCACGGCCGGTACGGCCTATGCGGTGAATATAATCTGCCGGAAGGTCAGGTGTGTCGAAATTGATTACATGTGTTACGTCAGTGATATCCAGGCCGCGGGCAATAATATCCGTGGCGATCAGCAACCTGATTTCACCCTCTGTAAATTGCTTTAATACCCGTAACCGCAAATTCTGGGATTTGTTGGAATGGATCACACCGGCCTGTCCCGGAAGCCTGCTGTCAATCAATTCGAATAAACGGTCGGCCATTTTTTTTGTCGCCACAAAAACCAATACCTTGCTGAGGTCACTGTCGTATTTCAATAAATATTCAAGCAGATTTACTTTTGTATTGAAATTAGGCACAAGATAGGCCTGTTGAATGATCTTTTCCAAAGGGGTTCCGTGAACGGCAATTTCAATTTGAAAGGGATTCTGGAAATACGCGGAAATCAGCGTCTGAACATCGGCAGTAAGCGTGGCAGAGAACATCAGGTTTTGCCTGCGGGCAGGCAGCCTTTCCAGAATATTCATGATCTGAACCCGGAATCCAAGATTCAGCATCTCGTCCACCTCATCAATGACTACCTTTTGAATGCATTTAAAACGCAGTATTCCGGTAAGGTTTAGATCCAGTAAACGGCCGGGGGTGGCAACAATGATATCGAGACCTTCATAGATCAGTTTTTTCTGGGTATTGATATTGGTGCCGCCATATACAGCACCCACCCGGATGCTCGAATGTGCGGTAAGTTTCGATATTTCTCCCGCTACCTGCAGGACAAGTTCCCGGGTTGGGACAAGGATCAGCACACGTGCATCGCGCTGATCCGAATACGTAAGTTGTCTCAGTATGGGAAGCAGATATGCCAGTGTTTTCCCTGTACCGGTCTGGGCAATTCCAACGAGGTCGCTTCCGGACATGATTTTTGGAAAGGCCTTTTCCTGTATAGGGGTTGGATATTCAAATTCCAGGTCGGCCAACGCCTTCAGCAAAGGCTTTGTTAAATTCAGATCGCTAAAAGTCACTGTATGATTTTATTTCGGTACGAAGGTACAGTGAATATACCGGATGCACAATTAACTTTGTAGCTTTATAAAACGAAACTCTTTTCAATGTCCGGACAAATCAGTAATGACCCCTTGCATGGCATGACCCTTGAATCCATTTTAACCTACCTTGTTGAGTATTATGGCTGGGAACAAATGGGGGTTAGTGTCCGGATTAATTGCTTTACGAGTAATCCCAGTATACAATCCAGCCTTAAGTTTCTTCGTAAAACTCCGTGGGCAAGAAAAAAGGTGGAAGATTTGTATATTCGGGTGATCAAAAAAAACAGGGACAGGGTATGAGGTTTGAACAATATAACTTTCTTCCGGGATTGAAGCGGAATCTGGAATTATCGGGATTTAAAAAACCGACCGATATACAATACAAATCCATACCGCCTATCCTGAAGGGAGAGGATGTTCTGGCCATCGCGCAGACAGGGACGGGTAAAACCGCTGCCTATGCCATACCTGTCATACAACTGCTGGCCAGCCGCTACAAATATCTTGATGATTATACAGTTCGTTGTGTGGTGATGGTGCCGACCCATGAGTTGTCGATACAGGTTTCGGGGGTGTTTGAAAAGCTGATGAAGGGGTTAGCCCTGCAGGTGCTGAGTTTGATCGGCGGAGTAGACCAGGCACCGCAGATCGGCAGCCTTAAAAAGGGGGTGGATGTATTGGTTGCTACACCGGGCAGGATGTTTGACCTCGCCAGCCAGGGCTTCCTGAATTTTTCGCAAGTGGAGATACTGATCCTTGATGAGGCCGATCACATGCTTGAACTGGGCTTTATTGCCGATATGCAGCAATTGATCCGCCGCATACCGAAACGAAGGCAGACCCTGTTCTTTTCAGCCACCATCAATGAGCATATTAAGGACCTGGCGTATGGACTGGTAGAACATGCCGTCCGAATACACATTTCCCCTAAAGATCCGGTCTCAAAAAACATCGATCATTCGGTGGCATACGTGGAAATGGATGATAAACGGTTTTTCCTGGAACAGATCATCCGTGAACATCCGGAAAGCAAGATGCTGGTTTTTGTACGGACAAGGGTGCGGGCAGAACGGGTGGCCAAAGCGCTCGAAAGGGTGGGATTCACATGCCAGACAATTCACGGTGATAAAGACCAGGATGACCGTTCAAAGGTTATGGAGAACTTTAAAAACGGGACAAATAAGATTTTAATTGCCACCGATGTAAGTTCCAGGGGAATTGATATTCCAAATGTAGAATTTGTAGTAAATTACGATCTGCCGGAAGTAGCAGAGAATTATGTTCACAGGGTAGGACGAACAGGCAGGGCGGATAAAAGGGGAATCGCCATATCATTCTGCAGCGGCAGTGAGAAAGAAATTCTGGATGATATAGAGCAGTTCCTGAGTAAGCCGGTCACTGTAATGACAATCAGTAAGGAAGAATACGAGGCAACTGTTGATCTTTCTGAAGCCAGCACGCACGACTGGAAGAAACTGATCGAGGAGAACGAGGCAATTAAGCCGAAATCGAGGAAGAAGAAGCGATTATAGTTGAT
>JBGSSA010000045.1:0-1936 GCA_041737295.1 Bacteroidales bacterium
ATTGAGTCCGTAAAAATTGTCGATGATAATACCTGATGCATTATCAGCATCAGCAGACAACGTTACGGTATATACTTCGGAAGTGGCCTTGAATATTTCGCTCTCCTCGTCACAGGTCCAGTCTCCTTCAAGTTTGGCAACTGTGGCAGCTGAACCGGTCAATTCATCAATTGCTTCACATGAATAGGTAATAAGCAAAGGAACCATAAATGCCAATAAAAAAAGTATCCGTACCTGTGTATGTAAATAACGTTTCATGATGCAGAAGTTTATGATTTAAAGTAATTTCATACCAAAAGTATGCCAAATCCATCAGATTGTATTATTTTCGGCATGAAGATTGGTACCATGTGTACGTTGCATAATCTGATTAAGTTTTGAAACAAACCAAAAATTATACCTTATGAAAACTGGCCGAATAGTATTGATTGTAATTGTTGCCTTAGTAGTTATACTTTTTTTCAGGGGGTGCGGTGATTATAATAAACTGGTACCCATGCGTGAAAAAGTGAATAGTGATTGGGCAAACGTTGAAAATGTTTATCAGCGACGGGCTGATTTGATCCCCAACCTGGTGAGTACGGTAAAAGGCTACGCTGCCCACGAGCAGGAAACCTTTACAAATGTAACTGAAGCCAGATCAAAAGCCACCTCGGTTACAATTGATGCTGCCAATATGACAGACGAGGACCTGCGAAGGTTCCAGGCTGCCCAGGGCGAGGTCAGTTCTGCCCTTTCAAGATTGCTCGCCGTTGCAGAAAATTATCCTGATCTGAAAGCAAATCAGAATTTTCTTGAATTGCAAGCTCAGCTTGAAGGTACAGAGAATAGGATTGCAGTCGCACGCAGGGATTTTAATTTATCTGCCAAGGATTATAATACAAAAATTAAACAGCTACCAACTGTGATTTATGCAGGATGGTTAGGTTTTAAAGAAAGACCCTACTTCCAGGCAGAAGAAGGATCCCAGGTAGCTCCAAAAGTTGAATTTTAATACGGTTATCCATGCATGCATCTGATTTTTTTACTCCCGATGAGCGGAAGAGCATTATGCAGGCCATTGAAGCGGCTGAAATGAATACCTCGGGTGAAATCAGAGTTCACATTGAGGATTCTTTTAATGGCGAGTTATGTGACCGGGCAGCAACATTATTTGCCCGGTTGAACATGCATAAAACCGAACTCCGTAATGGTGTGCTGTTTTACCTGGCCCTGAACAAACGGCAGTTTGCCGTGATCGGTGACGCCGGAATTAACAAGGTAGTGCCTCCAACATTCTGGAATGACATCAAAACGGCAATGGAAAGCGATTTTAAAAATTCCAGGTTCAGCGAAGGCCTCTCGAAGGGGATCCATATGGCAGGTGACCAGTTGAAATTGCACTTTCCATATAAAACCGGGGACAAAAATGAACTTCCCAATGATATTTCATTCGGAAAGAAAGAATAATATGATGAAAAAAATGAGATATTTATCCGCGTTTCTGTTGATCCTTTGTATCACTTTAAAAGGTAGCAGCCAGCAACTACCGAAACCAATGGTTCCCCACCGGCTTGTGAATGATTTTACCGGATTTCTAAGTGAGGATCAGCAAATCGCATTGAACAACAAACTTCTGGAATTCAACAATCAAACGTCAACACAAATCTATGTGGTGACTTATAATGACTTGAATGATTATACCATTGAAGATTTTGCTGTGGAATTGGGAAGAAAATGGGAAATTGGTCAAAAAGGAAAGAATAATGGCATTCTCATTTTCATCAGTCCGGAAAACCGTCAGAATGGTATTACCATACAAACCGGGTACGGACTTGAAGGTGCCGTCCCTGATGCTATTGCAAAGCGGATCATTGAGAAAGTGATTGTCCCCGATTTCAAGCAGGGTAATTTTTATGCCGGATTGGATTCAGCCACCAATGTGCTGATGTCACTT
>JBGSSA010000106.1:0-8414 GCA_041737295.1 Bacteroidales bacterium
TTAAAGAACATCTTGATTTGTATAGAAAAGATCTGGAAGATGTTGGAGTGACCAAACGGCTTTTATGGGAAGAATACCGGCAATCCTGCCTGGGTGGTTATGGATATACCCAGTTCTGCCATCATTTAAATCAGCAACTACTTGCCCGAAAGCCAACGATGGTTCTAACCCATAAGCCAGGTGAAAAACTCTTCGTTGATTTTGCAGGGAAGAAGCTTTCTTATGTAAATCCGCAGACTGGCGAGATAATAGATTGTCCTGTATTTGTTGCCTGCTTACCATACTCTGATTATTGTTTTACAATGGCTGTTCCCAGTCAGAATGTAGAGGACTTTGTTTTTGCCCTGGTTTGTTGTCTTCGATTTTTAGGCGGATCCTCGCTGATCCTCGTGACAGACAATTTAAAATCAGCCATTACCAAGGCAAATCGCTATGATCCGGATATTAATCGTGCCCTGGAAGATTGTTGTAATCATTACGGGATTACGATATTGCCAACCCGTGTTGCAAGCCCTCAGGATAAGGCTTTGGTCGAAAATCAGGTCAAGATGATTTACACAAGAATATTTGCCCGGTTAAGAAAACGAACCTTTCTTTCTTTACATGCATTAAATCTGGCCATCTCAGAGATGAACCGATGCCATAACCAGACCCGGATGCAAAAGAAACCTTTTTGCCGGGAGGAAAACTTCCTGGCAAATGAAAAGCTCTTATTAAAGCCTCTGCCAGAGGAGCCCTTTGAATTAAAGTATTATGCTCTTTATAAGGTTGCCAAGAATAACCATATTCAGCTAACGCGGGATTTACACTACTACAGCGTTCCCTATATTTATATTGGTGAAAAGGCGAAAGTCATCTATACCCATAACATGGTACGAATTTATGTGCGCAATACCCTTGTAGCCGTTCACCAGAGAAATAAAACACCGGGAGGATATTCTACGATACGGGAACACCTGTGTTCGCATCACCAGCACTACCTCGATCGAAGCCCATCCTACTATATGGATAGGGCAAAAGACCTATCAGAGACCTTATACGAAGTAATCAAGCTTCTCTTTGAAGGCGGAAGGCCGCCTGAGCAAAACTATCGCACTTGTGATGGATTTTTCAGTCTATACCGCAAGAACGATCCGGAGATCTTTAATAAAGCCTGCCAGGAGGCCTTATCCTGCCGTTGTTATTCTTACGGCTTTCTCAGAAAAGTCATTGAAAATGTAAATAACGGTTCCAAGGATCCCGAGGCTCTTTCATCATTGCCTGATCATCAAAACATAAGAGGCAAAGAATATTACAGTCAGCTTAACCTTAATTTATAATCTTTATATCTATGTTACAAATCGAATCTAAACTAAAACACTTAAAATTAAACGGGATGTACCGGAGCTGGCAGGCTCTTGCCGAAACCAGAAGACTGTATGACCTTTCCTTTACCGACGGAATGGAACTGCTCTTGCAGGCAGAAGAAGAGGAAAGGTCAAACAGCCGTTTTGAACGACTGCTTCGCGGAGCCAGGTTCAGATACAGGGCCAGTATGGAGGAGTTGGACTATACAGCCGATCGGGGATTGGATAAAAACATGATGACTGATCTGGCAACCTGCCAATTTATATCTAAAGGCGAAGCTATACTTGTAACAGGGAAAACCGGAACAGGGAAAAGCTTCCTGGCTTCGGCCCTTGGGCATCATGCCTGCTCTCATGGTTTTAATGTAGGGTATTTTAATACTCAAAAATTTATGCTCAAAACCAAAATGGCCCGATTGGATGGTAGTATCTTAAAATTTTTTGATAAAATTGCAAAAACACAATTACTAATTCTTGACGACTTCGGTCTTACACATCTTGAAAAACAGCAGCAGTACGATTTAATGGAAGTCATTGAAGACAGGCATGGTAAATGTTCAACAATCGTATCCAGTCAACTCCCCGTGGAATGCTGGTATGATGTGATTAGTGAATCAACAATCGCGGATGCAATTTTAGATCGCTTGGTACATACATCCTATAAAATAGAATTAAAGGGGAAGGAATCTTTAAGAAAAAGTAAAAATCGGTAATAATGTCAGTTTAACATCTGTTCTTTGAATTAAACCTATCAGGGGGGTCAACATCACCGAAATATCCAGAATATTTAATAATACCGAAATACTCTCGAGTGTATTTAGCAATATATTATCAATTTTATCATAAACATTGATTTCCTCAAAAGCACGGTTCAATAGAAGATTTTCCTCTACTTTAGCTGACAATGCCTCGTTTTCACGCTCAAGTATGTGAATTTTTGATTCGAGTTCAACTAAATATTGGTTGAGGTTTCGATTCATACTTTATTAATAAAGCTCAAAATTGAATTTGATATTTTCTCAGGCTCATCTTCCTGCATTAAATGACCAGCGTGTTCAATCTTAACAAGCATACTATTGGGTATCTCAGAATGTAGTTTTTCAGAAATTGAAGCACTGAGATATACATCATCTTCGCCACGAATTATTAATACGGGTATAGCCAATTGTCGCAATTCCTTTTCAATTTCAGTTAAATCTTTATTATCAAGACATTTGGCAAAATGTAAAAACCCCTTACGGCCAATTGATGTTTTCATGGGTTTCCAAAAAAGGTTCATCAATTCATGCGATAGTTGTCTCTTATTATACAAGCCTCTTTTAACAATCCATTCAAACATCCCGAAATCAAGAGTTGCCATTGCCAGTTGTCTGATTATTGGCGTACGCATGGCAATAATAGGTTGTACCGGCCAAAAATTATACGCTACTGAATTTATAAGTATTAAGTCATATAATAAATCCGGAAAGTTAACTGCAAATATTTGACCGACACCGCCACCTACATCATGACATACCATATGAAATCTTGAAATATCAAGTTTTTGGCAAAATTCTTTTATCATATGGGCCTGACGTTTTAACGAAAAATCTTCATTTAACGGCTTGTCTGATTCTCCACATCCCAGTAAATCAATAAGAATTATATCATATTTATCTTTAAAATAAGGAACTAATCTTTTCCAGATAAATGAATAAGTGGGTATACCATGTACAAATAAAACGGTTTCGCCTTGACCTTCTCTGTAATATTTAATTGAATTACCTTGTATTAGAATTTTATCAGGTTTGTCGAAAATATCCATTGACTTAAATTTAACGTGCTTTTGAAAATTACTATAAAAGTTACTAATTATTTTTAGTATCCACCCGTAATTTGTCAGAATAATCTCATACCCCTGACCTGTTTACCTCTCCATTGCCTTGCTTTTCAATTCTTTTGGCATTTTTTCTATAGCATATCGTAAGGCGGTACGAGGCATAACAGATTTATTTTTAATCACATATTCAAATATTTCGCGTTGGTTCGCTTCACTGGCGGCTTTTAACATCCATCCATATCCTTTTTGAACCAAATCATCGTTGTCTAAAAGTAAAATATCTGCAATTTCCAGGATCTCATTAAGAAATTTTCCCTTTCTGGCCGGTATAATCAACGTCACAGATGAAGCCCGGCGCATCCACCTGTAATCTGATTTTGCAAGGTCTTTTAGCCTCGTTAAATACTCGGGATACATATCAATGAATTCTCCAATTGTATGATTACAAAGCGTATCACATGAAGCCCAATTATTTACATAATCATTAATCCATTTCTCAAAAATCTGAAAGTCGGCTGGTTCGTATTTTTTATGCAGATAATAAGACCAATGGCATGCAATGAATGATTCTTCAATAAATCCGGATTGCCATAAACTTTCGCAAAGGTCAAATACTTCAGACTTTGTCTTAAAGTTTATAAGGTTAAAGTATTCCTTACTTATCTTGTTTACAATAGGAACCTTAATTCCATAGGACTTAATCTTTTCTTTGAAAAAATTCTGACTGGTCGTCTGAGTTTTTTCATCAATATTTTTTCTTAGTTCGATTCGAATTTTGTCAAGGATATTTTCCATAATGAACTAAAGGTATATCTAAAAAACGTTTTTTGGGGCCCCTTGTATTTACGAGATCCGGTTGGACCATCACTACTAAAACCAGCCTCTTAGACTATACCAAAACAACTTTTGTCTTTGATAATTTATCATGCCAACCTAATTTATCATCACTGAAAAATGATAATGCATCAAATGGAATGAATCTGCATATAGTTCGCAATAGAATATTTCCAAAATCAGGACACAGTCCAATTTCATTAACAACCTTTGTTTTAGTAATTAATTTTCCTAAGGTTCTGCCTGTCAATGTCTCAGAAACTGAATAATATATAAACATCACAACAAAACCTGTTAAATAGTTTATTATTTCGCTATCCTCATTAAAAATGCCAATAGATGAAGGGAAGTAAGCTACAATAACAATTCCAATAAGTAATCCTATGATAAAGCTAAAAATGTAGTAGAAAACTGAATCAAGAATAAAATTTGCAAATCTTTTTCCTTGACTGGCAACATTTCCAGTACCATTGGGATATGTTCTGTTTAATCTATTAACAAGATCAATATCCTCTTCAAAGGAATCACAACTTCCTTCAAAATTTGCATTCTGATTCGTTAATCTGCAGATTACCCCTAAATTCATACTAAACTTTTGATTTTTACAAGTTTTGCAGAATCTTAAGTGCTCTTCTCTAGTCATAACTACATAATTTTTTGTTAAATATGTATATACGAAATCCGGTGGGATTCGTTTGGTCAAATTATGGCCATGACATGAGCTCTTATTTGGGTGAGGGAGCCAAAAATTTTATTTGCTTTGTTTTACCAATTTAGGACTTACCCATTTTCCGGTCAGCACAGGTTCTGTCGGACCATAAAGTCGCATTACACAGTAAAAAGGGCCATGAGGGGCAGGCAGCCAATTTGCCTGGAGATTTTTCCCCGGGGATTCGCTTTGCACATAAAGCGTGATGGAACCATCTTCATTCTTTGCAAATTCATCCTTCATGATTGAGTTAACCAGGTATTTACCCAGCGGGTTGTTGACCAATAGCTGTGTTTTACCATCGTACATGGTAAGTGACCAAAAGGCTTTCACCGGGGGAAACTGGTTCGGCTCAAAAGTCAATGTGTAATTGTATTTAGACGCGTCCATCGGGTTGCCTTCAGAATCTATCAAAAATGTGGGATAGATTGCTTCTGAACCCGAATTGCCGTAAAGTCCCAAATGAGCACCTACAGCCCTTAGCAAATAAATATTGTTGAAATTGTAGTTTTCTTTGGCACTTTTCTCTAAAAATGCCCTGGTTCCGAATACTTTTGAGCTTGCCAGGGGGTCGGTTGATACCCTTTTAATGAAGGCCTCCATTTCCGAAAAGCCATCTTTTACCCCTTGTCTGATAGCATTTTGTATTTCCTCATTAAAATTATTGAAGTTGTATCCTTCAGTTGTACCCAACCCCAGGTCAGACATGTCTTTCATTAAAGCCTTTTCACTCTCTGCAGGTTTTCCAGCCAACTTTAGCATGGCATCAAGGTATTTAAAGGATGCTTCTAAAAATTGCTCTCCTTCAACCCATGCAGGATACACATCGTTATGTTCTTTTTTTATGGAAGGCTTTCCCAAATATTGACCCAGGGTTTGCAACTGATATTGATTCTGAAGTTTCTTTACATTACCCAGATCATTGGCATCAAGCAACTGAGTACGCACAATGGTAAAGAATATCCCCGTTTCGGATTGGATTATTTCAGTAATACCGGCAGGAACTTCTCCCTGCCAACTATTATGTGCAACCATGTATTTTCCAGCCTGGTTTCCTTTTGTCAATGTCCCCAGGTAGGCAAAATTATGCGTAAAAAGGTCGATGAACTGAAAACTATAATATCGGTCATGCTGTACTTCAGGCACAGTAAACACTACCGGTTCGTCCCGCACATCGCTCCAAAGCATGCAATACGGTGTGTCGGAATTAACGGTAACAATTGTCTTGTCGTCAGGGGTAAATAACCTGGCTTCACAGGACATTTGATTGAAATCACCCTTATAGTCACCCGAACTTTTATTGATAGCATTCGCATAGAGGGTTTTATAATTCACGACCAGTGGAAATCCATATATATAGGCTTCTTTAGCTATTCTTTGTGCTTCTGCGGCTGTTAACAACAGGTTTGATTTTGATGTCATGGTTATGGTTTTAACTTTTGTTTTTTTGGAAAATTCCTATACGCCGTAAGTATAAGTAACCTATACAAATATAAATTGTTTCAGACAATGTTGCATAACGTTTCGCAGTAGCGATAGTATGTTAAAACATCATACGGTAACCAGGAAGGATTGTCCCGGAGACGGGGACGATCCTTCTTTACTTTTAATGCTAACGCCCAGGGGCGTAATGAGGAGCTAATTTTCTTAAAGCCCCCTTTTTGATAGCAAAAAGGGGGCTTTAAGGCTTCAAAACATCTATAAAATCAATCTAAATAATTGATATATAAGATTTTATTTCGGTCCGACCCCATCTAACCCCACCTTTACCATTTTAACTGAATATCCGGGAACTTCCAGCACCTGTTTTGAAAAATCGAGCGGCTGCTCTTCAATGGTTACCTGTGGTTGCTCCCCCGGCGTGTTGTAGGCTTCGGGGTCATTGTTCCGGATGAGCCAGGCCTGTCCGGTTTTTGCAGTCTGAATGGTTCCCGGGTCGATTTTCAGATTCTGGGGTATTGAATCCATATTTACAACGGCAATGGTTAATGCGCTTTTGTCTTCTGTGAGCGCTGCAGAAATGTCCAGGTTTGGATTGCTGCTTTCAATTCTAACCGGTATGGTGCCAAATTGATTGCGGTACAATTTCAAAACAAGTCCTGTTGTTTCAAATGCGGAGGTGGTTTGCGTGGTCTTGATGGCGCCGATCACATTTACGGTTTGCGCGTAGTTGGCCATAAAATAAATGTCGCTGTTACGATAATACTCATGCAGTCCCATGGCAATTCCGAGCCCGTCTTTGTGGTGATACCGCACGCCGAGTTCTCCATATATGTAATCGCCATACCAGTAATTCCATTCATCCATGGCAATCCGGATGTTCTTCTCCTTCAAACCGGCAATTTTTTCGCGGTAACCACGGTGTGCATCAGCCACCCGTTTGATAGATCTTTTAATTTGAACCACATGGGACTGAAGGGTGTCTCGCTCCTTTTCGTATATATGTTCGCTCAGCAGGTTCATGTAATCCGAACATTCGGTAAGCATGGTCTCGCTCCACTCGCCAACAGCGCCCACACCGATGAGTTTGGCAGTTGAATCGACAGCCCATATGGCCTTTGCCATTTCATTGTGTTTTTTCACATATTCCTTCAGCGGCATGTGGCCAAGTTGCCAATTGCCGTACATTTCGTTGCCCACAGCCCAGAAGCTGATATTAAAAGGAGCCGGACTCCCGTTTTCAGCGCGCAATTTGCCGAGTGGTGTATCCTGGCTTCCCCTGCAATATTCAATTTGCAGGGCAACATCCTTAACTGTTCCCAATCCGGTGTTTACAGCCACAAAAGGTTCCGCGTCAATTATCTCCATGAGTTGCATGTATTCGTGCAACCCAACATCGTTGTGTTCAACACCTTTCCATGCCGGGTTTTTTCGGGGCGGACGTTTGTCCATTTCGCCAATCCCGTCGCGCCAGTTGTAGCCACTTACAAAATTGCCACCGGGCCAGCGGTAAACCGGCGAATTGAGTTCCTTCAGCAAGGCCACTACATCGGGGCGCCAGCCCTGGATGTTGTCAGCTGGCATAATCGAAATGGTTCCGATTTTAAAGCTTCCTTTTCCGGTGCTGAATACCTCAACAGAACAATTCTTACCTGAAAAAGGCACGGTAAAACCAAGCGGGTATGTTTTAAATTCATTGCTGATTTCAGTAATTTCGGTTTTAACTGATTCACCATTTTCCGAGGTAATCTGCACGGTAACAGGTAGTGCAGTTGCATTGGCCATTAGAACAACACGACCGGTATATTCTTTGCCGGCAATAAATTCCAGTCCGGATTGTTTGATACCCGCCTGTGAGCCATCTCCCTTTAATTGAATTTTTGGCGAATGTTCGCCCGTAAACGGCTGCTTTTTATCCATCACAACCGTTTTTTCATCTCCAATTACCTGCCAGGGCGAAGCATTCAGAAATTTGTATTCACCGGTATTCCAGAATGAATCAACCGCGGTTCCCCATGGGTTAAATTCGAAGGTAACCGGGTAAAAAAACTTGCGGTCTTCAAGCATTTCAGCCCATATTCCACCATATATACATTTTCCGAGGTGTTCGATAAACTGCCCGTAAATGTAGGGACTGATGGGTTCGGCGGTAGCCGTTATATCTACTTTTATGGTTTCATCAACTTTTGGCTGCCCGCAACCCAAATTGATTATGAATAGCGATGCAATACCTGCTGCATAAAGTGATTTTACCGCGGCATTCAAA
>JBGSSA010000140.1:0-1809 GCA_041737295.1 Bacteroidales bacterium
CAGTCTTATAGTTCACCTTAGTTTCCTCCGGTTTTGGTTATTAACAAAAAGCAAAGTTATGAACTCCCCCTAGAACCCCCTTTTTCAACATCATTATTTAAGATTAAAATTATTATTCAAATCTAAAGGCAGTCTTGCAGTTTTGCAGTTTTGCAGTTTTGCAGTTGAACAATTCTGAAAGGTTACCGCCTAAGCCCCTAAGCTCCTAAACCCCTAGGCCACTAAATCAACAAACCAACAAATTCCTCCAGCATCTCATCTCTCATCTCTCATCTCTCATCTCTCATAACTTCCTCTTTGTTTTCTCACCAGTATTTTGTACTTTAATGTCGTTATCAAAACGTTAAGGCAATGACAGAGGAATTTATCCAGTTTATCTGGAAATACGGACTATTTGAGCGCACAGGTCTCTTTTCTGATTCGGGTGATGAAATACAGGTGATCAGCCTGGGTGAACACAACAGGGACGCTGGTCCCGATTTCATGAATGCGCGGTTGAAAATTGGCGCCACAACCTGGGCAGGCAATGTGGAGATCCATTTACGCTCGTCGGACTGGTTTCTCCATGGCCACGACGAGGATAAAGCCTACGACAGTGTGATCCTTCATGTGGTATATAACCACAATCAATGCATTACACGGTCAAACGGCGAGACGATTGCAACACTCGTATTGCCCTGCGATGAAAAATTCTATGGCAGCTACCGGCTGCTTTTGTCGCAGAAGGGTATGATCCCATGCCAGAAAAGGATTCAGCGAGTGGAGCCCCTGTTGCGTGACTGCTGGCTTAGCTCACTTGTAGTGGAAAGGCTTCGGAACAAGACCGCACATATTGAAGAATACCTTAAACGAAATAAAGGCAATTGGGAGGAGGCTTTTTATATCAGCATGGCACGGTCTTTTGGTTTTGGTCTGAATGCATCACCTTTTGAACTTCTGGCAAGATCTGTTTCACTATCCGTTCTCAACAGGCACAGAAATAATCCGATGCAGCTTGAGGCGATGCTGATGGGGCAGGCCGGATTTCTGAATGAAGGAAGGATCTTTCCGGAATACTACGTACTTTTAAGGAATGAATATGTCTATCTTCAAAAGAAATATAAGCTCAAGCCGATCGAAAGTCACCTGTGGAAATTTCTTCGGTTGCGGCCTGTAAATTTTCCCACCCTGCGCATTTCCCAGTTTGCAAACCTGATTCAGCAATCAGAAGGACTGTTTTCAAGCGTCATGGCCTGTAATGATTTGCAGGAACTCAGGCTTCTGTTTACATTGAAGTCGTCAGAATTCTGGGATTCTCATTATACCTTTGAAAGGACATCCAACGCCAGTGTTAAAAAACTTGGGGATAATGCCTTCAATAGTTTGGTTATCAATACAGTGATTCCCTTTATGTTTATTTATGGCAGCATGCACGGACAGGAGGAAACCAAAAACAGGGCTCTTGAATTGCTTAACAATATCCTGCCCGAATCCAACAGGATCACCCGCAAGTGGGATCTGGCCGGCATTAAGGCATCCTCTGCTTTTTACAGCCAGGCGTTGTTGCAGCTGTACAGCAATTACTGCAATCACAGGCATTGTCTTTCATGTTCGATCGGTACCAACCTTATAACATCGGGAATTTTATGAAGACCGGTTTATCTGAAAGCCTTGACAGGGTGCAGGCTGAACTGCAAAACTGCAAAACACTGTTGTCCGGTAAAAGTATATAAAATATGAAAAAAGGGGCCGAAGCCCCTCTGAAAATGTAGTAATTTTATTTTACCACAAATAATGTTACTACATGGATAAAAGTACAATTTTTTCCGG
>JBGSSA010000141.1:0-67177 GCA_041737295.1 Bacteroidales bacterium
AGTCTTATAGTTCACCTTAGTTTCCTCCGGTTTTGGTTATTAACAAAAAGCAAAGTTATGAACTCCCCCTAGAACCCCCTTTTTCAACATCATTATTTAAGATTAAAATTATTATTCAAATCTAAAGGCAGTCTTGCAGTCATTTCCCCTTCAGGAGAAGACTCCTGATAGTCTCCAGCCTTCAGCCTTTCCAGCCTTCAGCCTTCAGCCTTCAGCCTAAACAATCAACAAATCATCACATTTCTTCCTCGTCACTCGTCACTTATCACTCGTCCCTGAAGAGTTTCTTCACAGCTTCCTCCACCCTGTTCACGCGGATCACCGAGATATCCTCCCTTCCTGTCATGTTAATCTTTTCATAGGCCCCGGAGACGACAATGCTCGTAAAACCCAGCCTGCCGGCTTCGCGAATGCGGGTTTCAATGCGGATAACCGGACGGATCTCCCCTGAAAGTCCAACCTCGGCACTAAAGCATGTCTTTTTTGTAATTGCTTTATCTACACCGGATGAAAGCACGGCCCCGATTACGGCAAGGTCGAGCGCCGGATCAGTAACCCGGAGTCCACCCGCCAGGTTGAGAAATACATCACGGGTAGCCAGTTTGAATCCGGCTCTTCGCTCCAGTACAGCCAGCAGCATATTCAACCGCCTCACATCGTATCCTGTGGAAACCCGCTGGGGCATTCCATAAGCCGCTGTGCTGACAAGTGCCTGGACCTCTATAAGAAAGGGGCGGATTCCGTCTATCGTGGCGGCTGTCGTTATCCCGCTGAGTCCCTCGTTGTTTTTGTTGATCAGCACTTCGGAAGGGTTGGAAACTTCTTTAAGTCCGTTCTGCTGCATTTCAAAGATACCCAGTTCAGCAGTTGCCCCAAAACGGTTTTTTGTAGCCCGGAGGATCCTGTATAAATAATGCTGGTCACCTTCGAAAAGCAATACGGTATCGACAATATGTTCCAGCACCTTCGGCCCTGCCAGCGTTCCGTCCTTTGTAATATGACCGATAAGGAAAACCGGCGTTTCAGTTTCCTTGGCAAATTTCATCAGCTTTCCGGCACATTCACGTATCTGGGTTATACTTCCGGGAGATGATTCAAGACCCTCATCCTGCAATGTCTGCACAGAGTCAACGATAAGGATATCGGGCTTAATATTTTCAATTTGTATAAAAATATTCTGAAGGGATACTTCGGGTAATACGAAACAATTTTCGTTCACCTTTCCGATTCGGTCAGCGCGCATCCTGATCTGCTGGGAACTTTCCTCCCCGGATATATATAACACCCTGTAATTCACCATGGCCAGGGCAACCTGCAGAGCCAGGGTGGATTTCCCGATGCCCGGTTCCCCGCCGATCAACACTACAGATCCTTTTACAAGACCTCCGCCCAGAACCCGGTTCAGCTCGCCGGTCTGTGTATCCAGCCTTGCCTGCGATTCGGTATTGATCTCATGTATCCTGACCGGAACCTGCGCACTCACGTGAAAGGCTGAACTTTTGGCACCACCGGACTTGGGAACTACTTCTTCAACAAAAGTATTCCATTCGCTGCATGACGGGCATTTGCCGATCCATTTGGGTGATTCGGCACCGCAATTCCGACAGAAGAAAACAGTTTTTGATTTTGCCATTATTGCTTATCGGTTAGCTTACCGATTACCTGCGTGCTTGAGAATCCGGGGGTAAGGTCAACGGTGAGCACCTGTCCTCCCCAGGAGGTTACAAGGTCATGACCTACAATTTCAGTTGGGGTATAATCACTTCCTTTCACCAAAACATCCGGCTTAACCTTCCGGATAAGCTCCAGCGGAGTATCTTCGCCAAACAGGATAATGGCCGAGGTAAAACTCATGGAAGCAAGTATATAAGCCCTCGTTTCCTCATCAAGATAAGGCCTTGATGCACCCTTGAGCCTCTTTACCGATTCATCCGTATTCAGTCCGACAACCAGGAGGTCCCCCAATCCGGATGCACTCGCAAGGTAATCCACATGGCCCCTGTGAAGAACATCAAAGCATCCGTTTGTAAATACGATTTTTTGGTTTTTAAACCGCACCCGGGCCAGCCACCTGTCCAGTTCAGACCCCGACAGGATCTTACTCCTGATTATGTCAGTTTTATGACTCATGCAGTTGCATCATACTAACCTGTTGGTGATGCTATCCGGAAAAATGATTACAGGCCTGTGGCTTTTTGCTTCCTTCACCTCAACCATGGCATAGGACATAATGATCACAACATCTCCCACAACCACTTTTCGTGCAGCAGGTCCGTTGAGGCAAATGACCCCGGTGCCCCGTCCGCCGGTTATAACATACGTGTCAAGCCTCTCCCCGTTATTGATATTAACAACCTGTACTTTTTCATTTTCAATCAGGCCTGCCGCGTCCATCAGGTCTTCGTCGATTGTAATACTGCCAAGATAATTCAGGTTGGCTTCAGTGACCGTTACACGGTGGATTTTTGATTTAAGGACCTCTATATACATACAGGGCGAAATTACAAAGAAAAATTGACATTGTCTATCAGCCTTACCTTGCCAACCTTAACTGCCACACAGCCAATCTTGCTCCCTGGTTCCTCCCACGATTTCACGGGCTGAAGAGTTGTATCATCGGCAATCTCGAAATATTCAGTCTGTAAAAACAGATCTTCATCGATGCGGTCACGCACATATTTTCTGATTTCATCGGGAGTATGGGACCGTGCTAAATCCCTGGCCCGGAACAGTGTTTCGGAAATACGTGCGGCATGCTTACGCTCATCCGTTGTCAGGAGAGCATTTCTTGAACTCATCGCCAACCCGTCATGTTCACGGATGATCGGACAGGATATTATTTCAACCGGAAGATTATAATCGCTGGTTACCTTTTTCAAAATGGCAAGCTGCTGAAAATCTTTGAGTCCAAAATAAGCCCGCCTGGGCTGCACAATCTCGAACAACCGTGTAACAACCTGGGCTACCCCATTAAAATGGCCCGGACGGTGCTTCCCTTCCATTACGGTACCAAGGCTGCCAAAATCGAAAACCCGGGTATCGGGTTCAGGGTAAACCTCGTTTACATCCGGCATAAAAACAACATCGCAACCGGCTTCCTCCAGTAACCGGATGTCCCTTTCCGGCATGCAGGGATAATTTTCCAGGTCCTTCTTGTCGTTAAACTGGTTGGGATTAACGAATATGCTGACAATGGTTACCTGATTTTCCCTTTTGCAGATATTTACAAGTGAAATATGGCCTTCATGCAATGCTCCCATGGTGGGTACAAATCCGGTTTCATATCCGGGTTCTTTTATGGAAGCGATGAATTGCCTGAGCTGTAATACGGATTGTGCAACTTTCATGGTTGCAAATATAAAAATGATTTGTTGATTTGTTGATTGTTTAGGCTGAAGGTTGAAGGCTGAAGGCTGAAGGCTGTAGGATGAAGGCTGTAGGATGAAGGTTTTTAGGGAGTCTTCTCCAGAAGAGGAACTGACTGCAAGACTGCAAAACTGCATAACTGCAAAACTGCAAAACTGCAAAACTTTCTCACTCGTCCCTCGTCACTCGTCCCTCGTCACTTCTTTCGACAGGGTAAACAGAAATTCCAGTCCGCCCCCAACCCGGTTCCTTACAGAAATCTCCCCCTTGTGAAACTGAACGGCATTTTTTACAATAGCAAGTCCGAGGCCGGTGCCTCCGCTTTTACGGTCACGTCCTTTATCTACCCTGTAGAACCGTTCAAACAGCCGGGGCAGGTCACTGGCAGGCACACCGATACCTGTATCGGAAAATGAAAAGTAATAAAATTCCTTATCCTCAAGGTATTGATCGACCCTGATCGTAAGGTCATTCCCTCCATGACGTATGGCATTATCAAAAAGATTCCTGAAAATGGAATACAACAATACCGGATTCCCGTTGATGGGCAAAAATTCCGGAAGGGCAAGTTCAAGGGATATATTTTTCTCCTTAAGCTGCAATTCAAGCTCAACGGAAATATCGCGTATGAGCTCATTGATATCGGCCTTTTCAACCAGGTAAAGGGTTGAAGCCTCTTCTATTTTTGTAAGCAGTGAGATATCATTGATAAGGTCCGCCAACCGGCTCGACTGCAAATAGGCGCGTTGAAGGAAATCTGCTGTCTTTGCCTTATCGATATTGCCCTGCAGAATGGTTTCAAGAAATCCTTTTATCGAACTGACCGGGGTCTTAAGTTCATGGGCAATGTTTTCCGTGAGCTGTTGTTTCAGTATTTTGCGCTTTGCCGGTTTGGTAATATCGTTGATTGAAATTTCAAATGTCCGGTCAAGAAAAACTACGCTTTTCACCGAGAAAAACTTACCATTCCGGCTAATCACAATTTCATATGTAGGCAATGAACCAGCCTGGTTTGCCGGGTCAAACTTCAGATTTTTATCTACAAAATTTACGAGGGAAGCAAAATCTTCGATCCTGAAAAATTCTTCCCCGGAGATAACCCGTTTATCGCTGATCTGGTTAAGAAAACCGATAAAGTGGGCATTGCTTGTAATGATAAGTTTATCGGGTGAGAAAATGGCAATCCCTTCGTCAAGCAAATTCAGATGCCGGATCAGTTTGGCCTTTTCAGCAAGTAGTTCTTCCGTGGTTTTGTTTAACCGCTTATAAATATCGATTATGTCCTGCCCGATAACCCCAAGCTCATTACCCGGAAAATTCATTTCCTTGTCAATAGGCTCATTGGCCAATGCCTTCTTCGTGAATTGCCGCAAGGTCCGGATTGATTTGCCGAATTTATCGTTGATAAGGATGATTGAAAACGAAGTAATGAAGAAGATCAACAGGATAAACAGGATAAAAACCCGGTCGGGCTGAATAAATTTTCTAACAGTGAAATCATAGACTTCCGAAACCCTGATGAATACATTGCTGAATTTACGTGCATAATAATAATACTCAACCTTCGTCGTATTCGATCTCCGGATATCGGTTCCGTAAATGCCGCCAATTGCCTGCTGCACCTCCGGCCTTTGGAAGTGATTCTCAATGCCGGAGGGATCCTTTACCCATGAATCATACAGTACCTTCCCGTCCCCGGCGATGAGGGTAATGCGCAGCGACTTTTTTGAAATGAGAGAATTCAGGGTATCCATCCGGGCAAAGTTCCCGGAAGCAATCATATTGTAGCGCCTGGTATAATTGTTTATGAGCACTGTATAGTTGTCGAGCTCCTTATTAAGTGCGTCAATACGGAATTTCTTCTCATGACGGAATTCCGAAACCAGCAATACTGTCGTGAAGAGCAATAAAAACGATACAATATAGAAAAGCCACTTCCTGCTGTAAGAGAATAATAAATTCATATGTTCAGTTAATCCATTTCGAAGCAATATCCATATCCTTTGCGGGTAACCAGGAATTTCCCATAGTCTCCCAGCTTTTTCCGAAGACGGGTTACATGCACATCCACGGTCCTCTCTGTAACGGAAACATCCTTCCAGATAAAATCAAGGATCTGATCCCGGTCGAAAATTCTGCCCGGATTTTTGAGCAACATATATAGTAATTGAAATTCAATGGGGGTAAGGTCTTCCCGCTGACCGTCAATGGTGAGCCGTTTTTTTTCCAGGTCAAGCGATATGCCCTCAATCCGGATCGCATCCTCCGGATTCTCATGCTCTGATTTGCTTTCAGCCCTTCGGGCAACAGCTTTTACCCGGGCAATGATCTCCTTCACTGAAAAAGGCTTCGTGATAAAATCATCCGCCCCAAGAGAAAACCCTGTAAGCTTGTCATTTTCGGAGTTTTTAGCTGTGATGAAAATGATGGGGGTGGTGAGTTTTTTCCGTTTCCGGATCTCATCGGCCAGTTTGTATCCCGACATGCCTTTCATCATTACGTCAAGCAGGAAAAGCTGGTATCTTTCAATTTTACGTGTCAGCGCCTCTTCCGCTGAATTTACCGTATCTGCAATAAATCCTTCCGACTCGAGATTGAATTTCAGGATCTCGCATATGTCCTCCTCATCATCCACTATAAGAATACGGTACTTTTTGAGGTCTGTCATGATCCTGTATAATAATTAACAAAAATACAGCTGTCGCATTACAGCTATATTACAAATTTGTAACAATATTATTACAATATGTTATGCATTTTTTACAATTTTTTGTAGCTACTTTGTAACATGATCTTAACTTTATTGTAATAAATGTGTAATAATCAATCCTCAAATTTGTACCTGATGAAATCATCAAAATTATTCTGCTCACGGATGAGAAAAATGCTATTTACCGCCTGCGTAATCGTACCCTCATTTAAGGCATTTGCCCAACATCCTTCAGATACCCTTAATGAACAACTTTCCACAATAGATGGCAGGCTCAATTCGCTGGATGAACGGGTTGCGTTAACTGAAAATGACCTTGGCAAACTCACCAAAATAAAGGTTTCAGGGTATATCCAGTCCCAATTTGAAAATTACCAGGACGGCCTTTTAAAGCCGAATGATGCTGAAAATACATTTTATATAAGGCGTGCAAGGGTAAAATTCACCTACGAAGCTACGGACGGCTTGAAATTTGTATTGCAGCCTGATTTCAGCACTGGAAATCTTTCCCTGAAAGATGCCTATGCTGTGGTTTCCCTTCCCAAACTCCCTTCTCTCTCGTTATGGGCGGGCCAGTTCAACCGCCTCAATTATGAGGTTGAATATTCCTCTTCGCAGCGTGAAGTGATGGAAAGATCAAGAGTTATCCGCACCATTTATCCCGGTGAACGGGAGATAGGTGCCAAACTGGAATTCCACCCGGTTACCGTGCCGTTGAAATTACAGGTTGCGGTTCTTAACGGAAATTTTACCGGCAGCCAGCCAAAAGATGCGGACACCAAAAAAGACCTCATGGCCCGTGCCACATGGTCGGCACAAATACCTTCTGCAGGAATAGGAATTGATTTTGGAGCCCATGCCTATTATGGGGGTCTCATGGCTAAAAACAAGTATATCCTGAATTATGAAAATGTATTAGATAGTTCCGCCACCAATACCGGATCTTATATGGATAAAAAATGGGCCGGAGCTGAAGTGCAGGTCTATTTTGATTTGTTGGGCGGGTTGGCACTGAAAGGTGAATACCTGGCAGGAAGTAATGCATTCAACGGGGATTCAAAAACAACCCCGAGCAGGATGAAAAAATTCTCCGGATACTATGCCTACCTGATCAAGAATATTGGGTTGAAAAACCAATTTGTAACCCGGTATGACTATTTCGATCCAAACACTTCTGTATCTGGCGATGCCGCTCTTTCAGATGTCTATTATAAAACCTGGGTATTTGCCTGGCAATATTACCTGAATGATAACATCCGACTTTCGGCTCAATATGAAATGCCCAAAAACGAGATTAATAATAACAGTGTTGTATATAACTCAGATGTTGCTGATAATGTGTTTACTGTCAGAATTCAAGCCAAATTCTGAAACAGGGACTAGGGACTAGGGACTAGGGACAAGGAAGAAGAATACGATAAATGATGGTAGAAACGAAATTTTAATAAGAAGATCAAAACGTAAAATAAAACAAAATGAAAAACAGGAAATTAATAGTAATGCCATTGCTTGCACTGGTATTAATCGTTGGTGGTGCTTTTATGGCAAACACCAAAATCACGGTGAAGGGTTCCGACACGATGGTCATCCTGGCTCAGCGGTGGGCTGAGATATACATGAAAGCACATCCCGAAACTTCTATACAGGTTACCGGCGGGGGATCAGGGGTTGGAATTGCCGCTCTCATCAATGGCACTACCGATATAGCCAATTCCAGCCGCCCCATTAAATCGACAGAAGTTGAAAAACTCAAAGCCCGGTATAATACATTGGGTGTTGAAATTCCCTGCGCCAAAGACGGGATTACGATCTTTCTGCACGAAAGCAATAAGGTACAGGAGTTAACTATTAAGCAGCTGAGTGATATTTACCAGGCCAAAATCACCAACTGGAAACAACTGGGTGGCGAAGATGCCCCGATCAGGTTGTATGGCAGGGAAAACAGTTCAGGTACATATGTATACTTCAAAGAAGAGGTAGTGATGGGTGATTATGCTGCCAGTTGCCAGACATTGCCGGGCACGGCTGCCGTTGTCAATGCAGTCAAAAAGGATAAAAATGGGATTGGATATGGCGGAGCTGCATATGCTGCAGGCGTAAAACACTGCAAGGTTAAGAAGGATGCGCAATCAGCCGGAGTTTTACCCACCCCTGAGTCGATAGCTAAAAACCAGTATCCGATTTCCCGGTACCTGTATATCTATCTTAAGAACCGGCCGACCGGGGAGCTTAAGAAATATATCGACTGGATCCTCAGTCCGGATGGTCAGAAAGTGGTTGTTGAAGTGGGCTATTTCCCGGTAAAATAATTTCCCTAAGAAGGTTTTCCGGTTTGAAAAATAAAAATATCAATATGGATTCCCCGGTTCCGGGACAGGCAACAGAATTTGCCAATTCAATTCTGAAGAGGAAGTTCCGTTTTTCAGACTGGTTTGCTGAAAGGGTGATCAAGACAATAGCGTTTCTTTCCATTACAATTGTCGTTCTTATTTTTATTTTTGTATTCAGGGAGACATTGCCCCTGTTCCAGAAGCAGAAACAGGTCACCGCATACGGGAATTCAGGCACAGGTTCGGCAAATGAACTGCAGCCGGAATCCTACTCCCCCGATGGAGAAGAAAGTGCCCCGCTGAAGCCGGAAACCTATGGTGTGACGCCGGATACAAATATGACACATGCCACGGAGGAGGTTATTCCGGAAGAGACCGGTTCCTATATTGCCGAATATGGTGAAAGCGAGAACCGAAAAGCAATCAATACATTTTTATCCAGGGATTGGCAGCCTGTTTCCGACAACCCTCGCTACGGCCTGGTACCCTTGTTTTTCGGCACGCTCAAAGTGACGATCATAGCCATATTGTTCGCGGCCCCCATATCCATCCTGGCCGCCTTGTATACGGCTATGTTCGCCCCAAAAAAAATCCGTGAATTTATTAAACCGGCCGTCGAGCTGCTGGCTGGATTCCCATCGGTGGTGATCGGCTTTTTTGCCCTGATGATCCTTGCTTCTGCCTTTCAGGACCTGTTTGGATATGCAGGTCGTTTAAATGCATTTGTGGGCGGTATCGCCATGGCCCTGGCCGCCATCCCGGTCATATACACCTTAACGGAGGATGCACTCAGTGCGGTGCCCAAAACATATATGGAAGCCAGCCTGGGTCTGGGAGCCAGCCTGCGGCAAACTGCTTTCAGTGTCATATTGCCGGCTGCAACCCCGGGAATATTTGCCGCTATATTACTTGGCGTGGGACGTGTATTCGGCGAAACCATGATCGCACTTATGGCTACAGGAAATGCGGCCCTCATATCCCTCAACCCCTTCGATTCAATCCGGACCCTGTCGGCAACTATCGGAGCTGAAATGGCTGAAGTTGTTTTCGGCGACACACATTACAGCGTCCTGTTCCTTATCGGATCGCTGCTATTCATATTTACCTTTATCCTGAATGCCCTGGCTGAATTCTATTTCAGAAACAGGCTCATCAGGCGTTTCCAGGGCAAAAGAAGCTAAAAGACCATGGCACTTACCCGAAATACTAAAGATACAATTATCAAGAGCCTGACCGGCATGAGTGTAATACTTATACTTTTTATTACAATCTCCATGCTTTCAGTTATATTCGTCGGGGGATGGAAGAGTCTGACCTGGGAATTTCTGAGCGAGTTTCCTAAGGAAGGAATGACAAAAGGAGGCATTTTTCCGGCTATTATCGGCACTGCACTGATGACACTTATCATGACCATAGCGGCAGTTCCTTTCGGGGCCATCACTGCTGTGTACCTGGCCGAATATGCCTCCGAAAAATCTGTGGTGGCTAAATCCATCCGGTTTGCCGTTAAAACGCTGGCTGTTGTTCCCTCCATTATTTTCGGCCTGTTCGGCCTTGGTTTCTTTATCAAATTCGTTGGGGTGAATATGGACAATTTTCTTTTTAACGGCGATCTTCACTGGGGACAGCCCAATATTCTCTGGGCCAGTCTGACAATGGCCCTGCTAACATTGCCCATTGTAATTGTCTCTGTGGAAGAATCCATTCATACGGTTCCCCGTGAAGTCAGGGAGGCCAGCCTGGCCCTGGGGGCCACAAAATGGCAAACCATTAAAAAGGTCGTGTTACCCGGTTCCATTACGGGTATCCTGACAGGTACAATCCTTGCCATCAGCCGCGGTGCAGGCGAGGTTGCCCCGATTCTGTTTACCGGAGCCGCGTATTACCTGGCAGAACTGCCCCAGGCGCCTACATCGCAGTTTATGTCGCTTGGTTACCATATATATATCATGTCAACACAATCCACTAACGTGGATGAAACATTGCCAATACAGTTTGCCACAACCCTGGTTTTGTTGCTCCTTACCTTTTCACTCAGTATGATTGCTGTAACGTTGCGTTACCGGATCAGAAAAAAAGCTCGCTAAGTGTATGAAAGACATTAAAGTAAACGTTAAACAACTTTCAATTTTTTATGGCAGTAACCAGGCCCTGAAAAAAATCGACATGGACATTCCCGATAAAAAGGTCACAGCCTTTATCGGACCATCTGGGTGTGGTAAATCAACTTTTCTGAGAACCCTGAACCGGATGAACGACCTCATTGATAATGTGAGGGTTGAAGGTGAGGTCTTTATTGACGATGTAAATATTTACCAGAAAAATATTGATGTGGTCAACCTGCGGAAAAAAGTAGGAATGATATTCCAGAAATCCAATCCGTTTGCCAAATCGATATATGAGAATATTGCATATGGCCCGAAAATTAACGGCATTACATCAAAAAAGGAACTGGACGAGATTGTGGAAACTTCACTCAGGCAGGCAGCCATCTGGGATGAGGTAAAGGACAGGCTGAACAATTCTGCACTCGACCTGTCAGGCGGACAGCAACAACGGATCTGTATCGCCCGCACCCTCGCGGTAAATCCTGATATTATCCTGATGGATGAACCGGCCAGTGCCCTTGATCCCTTATCAACCGCAAAAATTGAGGAGCTCATTCATGAACTGAAGAAGTTCTTTACAATTATTATTGTAACCCATAACATGCAACAGGCTGCCAGGACAAGCGATGTTACCGCCTTCTTTTACCTGGGGGAACTGATTGAAATAGATAAAACACGCACTATCTTTACAAATCCCACAAAAAAGCAAACGGAAGATTATATTTCAGGAAGATTCGGATAATAGCGATTTTTCTTGTTGTGTTAAGAGACTAAAAAATTTAATTTAAAATACGAAATTGTTATGCAACCTTTTTTTCAGGAAGAACTCGATAAACTGCGGAAGAGATTGAACAAAATGTTCGTTCTCGTAACCATTCAGCTTGAAAATTCAAGCCAGTCGATTTCTAACACCGAATTTGAAACCACCGCGGTAGCCTTGAAAAATGAAAACCGCATTGATAAGCTGGATATTAAAATAGATAAGCTCTGTCAGCGGATATTCGCACTGGCACAGCCTGTCGCCACGGATTTACGGTTTATAATGTCTTCCCTACGGATTGCAAATGAAATTGAACAGATCGGCGATATTGCATTTGATGTAATCGGCCGTTCTGAAACAGTGAGGCCTTTCCAGGAAACCCTCTCCGAATACCAGGTAACCGGTATATTTTCAGAAGTAATAAATATAAGCAGACAGGCAACTGAAGCCTATATAAATAACAACAGCGAACTGGCGAAGGATATCGTCCGGCAAAGCAATAAAATCGAAGAAACATGCAAGGTAGGTTTTAATGAGGTGATTGCAAAAATGACCGAAAAATCGCAGGTTATCCTCATTGCCACTGACCTCATCCTCATCCTGCGCGATCTTGAACGCATCACCAACCACTTTGAAAACATTGCCGATTCCATTGTTTTCATTGCAGAAGGGAAAAGGATACGGCATTCAGGGGGAGTGTAATTATTTGTTGATTTGTTGATTTGTTGATTGGCTTACGCGGCGGAATACTTATTGATTTGTTGATTTGTTGATTTGTTGATTGGAGATTGAAGTCGGAAACGTTAAATCGAATGCAATGAGATTTCTTCTCTGCGCCCTCAATAAAGCCTGGTAAACAAACCTTTAGCGTTCTTCGCGAAAACTCAGCGGCCTCTGCGTTAAAACGTTTGAGCGGATCTTTCCCGGCACTCGCAGATTAACAACACCCATTTCTGGAAAAGTTCAATCGAATGCAATGAGATTTCTCAGCGACCTACTTAAAGCCTGGTAAACAAAACTTTAGCGTTCCCTGCGAAAACTCTGCGACCTCTGCGTTTAAATTTTCCGGATATCTTATAATTATCCTGATCGATTTTTCCTGCACCCTGCAGAAGTAAAACTGCAAAACTGCAAAACTGCAGTGAACTGCAGAACATCCTTTTCTACCTACACTGAATCCCTCAAGGGATTAATAAATTCAAGGTTCCGTTTCAATCCCGAAAATTTTGCCCGTTTGACAGGCGAATGAGCAAAGGTGGTCCGGAATTTTTCCTCATCCATACTGAACCAATCCCGGCGTGTCATTTCGAGTAATCCGGCCAGCGGCCTGAAATCCTCCTCGTCGTGTTGCACGGATTTACGGTTCCATGGGCATACATCCTGGCAAATGTCGCATCCGAATACCCTGTTCTGAAACTTACCTTTAAACTCCTGGCTGATCTCGCCCTTGTTCTCAATGGTCAGGTAGGATATACACCGATTGGCATTTATCGTGCGGCCCGGCAATATTGCATCGGTGGGACAGGCCCGTAAACACCGGTTGCAATCGCCACAGAAGTCATTTATGGGGTTGTCGTATTGAAGCGGGATATCTACAATCAGGTTTCCGATAAAGAAAAAGGAACCCGACTCGGGAGAAATCAGGTTTGAATTTTTGCCGATCCAGCCGAGTCCCGACCTGGCAGCCCAGGCCCTGTCAAGCACCGGGGCCGAATCCACGAAACCCCGGCCGCTGACCGGCCCCATCGAATGCTCCATAAACCGGAGAAGATCATTAAGCTTCTTCCTGATCACATCATGATAATCCTTGCCGTAAGCATAGGTTGAAATAACCGGAGCCTCCGGATCAAGGGGACGGGCATCGGAATAATAATTAAGGAGTACTGATATAACCGATTTTGCGCCTTCAACAAGGGTTGTCGGATCTGTGCGCTTGTCGAAATGGTTTTCCATATACGACATTCCGGCATGGTGTTTTTCCTCCAGCCATTGTCGGAGCCGCTGTGCGTCAACAGTCAAAAAGCCTGCCCCGGATATGCCGCAGCTGCTGAAGCCGAGCCTCACGGCCTCTGCCTTAATCATGGATGACCGTGAGAAAAGTTCATCCATTATAATAAATACTAAGTTTGTTTAGAGATGTTTCTTAATAAGATAAGGAGCATAGCCTGGAGGCTATGCTCAACTCCGGATGTTCTTACAGTCTCTTCTTTACTTCCGTGGTTTCATATCCCTCAATGATATCACCAGCCTGTATATCATTATAATTCTGGATATTAAGCCCGCACTCCTGTCCCACATAGGCTTCCTTCACGTCGTCCTTGTATCGTTTCAGGGTTGCCAGGTGGCCGGCATGAATGACAATGCCTTCGCGGATGATCCTGATCTTGGTGTCGCGCTTGATCTTTCCTTCCTTAACCATACAGCCTGCAATGGTACCAACCTTCGTGATCTTAAAGGCTTCCATTACTTCAAGGGTGGCTACGATCTCTTCCCTGATCTCAGGTGACAACATGCCTTCCATGGCGGATTTGATCTCATTGATGGCATCGTATATGATCGAATACAACCGTATATCGATTTCTTCACGTTCCGCAATGCGCCTTGCCTGAACCGAAGGACGTACCTGGAATCCGATTACAATGGCGTTGGATGCAGCAGCCAGGAGAATATCGCTTTCCGATATTTGTCCGACCGCTTTGTGAATTACATTAACCTGTATCTCTTCATTTGAAAGCTTGATCAGCGAATCGGACAGTGCTTCGATGGATCCGTCCACGTCACCCTTCACAATCACATTGAGTTCCTTGAAGTTTCCAATGGCGATACGGCGGCCGATCTCATCGAGAGTGATGTGTTTCTGCGTACGCAGGCCCTGTTCACGCAACAGTTGCTCGCGTTTTGTAGCAATTTCCTTGGCTTCCTTCTCTGTAGAATATACATTGAATTTGTCACCGGCCTGGGGAGCGCCATTCAATCCGAGTACCAATACGGGATCAGACGGGCCGGCGGCCTCTATCTTCTTACCACGTTCGTTGTACATGGCCTTTACCTTTCCAAAGTTGTGACCGGCCAGCACAATATCTCCAACCTTTAATGTACCGGACTGAACCAGCACTGTGGCCACAAATCCCCTTCCCTTGTCCAGGGACGATTCAATGATTGTCCCATTGGCCAGCTTGTCGGGATTGGCTTTCAGATTCAGCAATTCAGCCTCGAGGTATACTTTTTCGAGCAGGTCATATATATTCAATCCTGTTTTGGCGGAAATCTCCTGCGACTGGTATTTACCACCCCAGTCTTCCACCAGGATGTTCATTTGAGCAAGGGATTCCTTAATTTTTTCAGGATTTGCAGTAGGCTTGTCAATTTTATTGATGGCAAATACCATCGGAACACCGGCAGCCTGTGCATGGTTAATGGCTTCAATGGTCTGGGGCATGATGCCGTCATCGGCAGCGACCACGATTATGGCCACATCGGTGATCTGGGCACCCCGTGCACGCATGGCAGTAAACGCCTCATGTCCGGGAGTATCCAGGAATGTAATCTGCCGGCCGTCTTTTAATATCACACCATACGCACCGATATGCTGGGTAATTCCACCCGCCTCACCGGCAATAACATTAGCCGAACGGATGTAATCAAGCAATTTTGTCTTTCCATGGTCAACATGGCCCATAACCGTAACAATCGGGGGCCTTGGTGCCAGGTCCTCAGGATCCTCAACTTCTTCTTCCTGCTCATCCTCAGCATCCACCGTAACAAACTCAACCTTATAGGCGAATTCTTCAGCCACGAGCACAAGGGCTTCAGCGTCAAGACGCTGGTTGATGGATACAAAAAGGCCAAGGCTCATACAGGCTGCAATAACCTCGTTAACCGGAACGTCCATCAGCGTGGCCAATTCATTCACAGTAACGAACTCGGTTACACGGAGGATATTCTTTTCGCTTTCCTTCTTTTCTTCTTCCTGTTGCATCCGCTGGCTGACAATATCACGCTTTTCACGGCGGTATTTGGCACCCTTGGTCCTGCCTTTGGTACCTATCCTGGCGAATGTATCCTTTATCTGTTTGTCTACATCTTCCTCACTGATCTCAAAACGGTAGCCCTTTCTCTTCTTCTTTTTCTTTTTATCCTTTATCACTTCAAGATCAGCGGTTCGTGGTGGTTTTTCCACACTGACCCGCTGTGTATCTTTCTTGATCCTTTTCCTCTTCTTCTTTTCTGCACTGTCATCCTTATCGGCCCCGGCCGGTTCAAGACTCATTTTACCCACTACGGTAGGACCAGCCAGTTTATCAGCTTTTGCCTTGATCACTTCAGGAAGCCTGCCGCCAGTTCTGGGCTTTACATCCTGCGGGTCATTTGCCTGGGTTCTGTCTGCCGTTTCGCGTTGCTGTGTGGATGTACGGGTCCTTCTTTCGACTTCAAGCTGTTCCCTGGTCTTTTTGGGAGGACGCGTCCGCTGGTTCATGGCATCCAGGTCGATTTTCCCTACTACCTTAACTTCCACATCCTTGATTTCCTGCTTATAGAAATTTTCTTCCGGCTTAGCAGGTATGGTTTCCTGCGACGGCACCGGAATAACTTCTTCCTCAGGTTCAGGAATAATATCGACGGGTGGTTCTGCGACCGGTACAACGGGTTCTTCCTTAACCACCTCTGGCTCTGCAATTTTTTCCGCTACCACGGGAGTGGGAGGAGGAGGTGCAGGGACTGGAGCAGGGGGAGGAGGAGGAGGAGGCAGGACTTCTTCCTTTTTGGGAGGTGGCGGTGGCGGCGGGGTAACCTTTTTAGGCGGATTCAGATCGATCTTCCCGATAACGTTAATCCGGATGGTTTCTTTCTCTGCCGGGTGTTCAACTTCCGGTTCATGGTGAACTGCAGAGGCACGCAAATCTTTAACAAGCAATTCTTCCTCGAATTCCGTTACCTCAGCTTCTTTTTCATGATGCATATCGCCTATCGATATACTTTCAAGCTTCTCACGTTTATTCCGGAGATTGAGTTTCTCCGATTCCTTTTTCACATTCAGGTCAGAACTAAACTCCTTTAACAGCATATCAACCTGCTCGGAGGTGATCTTCTCATTCGGATTCGAATCGATCTTCACCCCTTTTTTATGCAGGTATTCCACAATGGTGGATATTCCCACATTGAGCTCTCTGGCTATTTTGCTTAATCTTGTTGTTTTCGTATCTGACATTCGTGAACTATAGTTGTTTTTAAACGGTCAAAAATAGTAATTCCGACTCATATTAATTGTATACGGTCGTTTATTCAAATTCCGAACGCAGAATCTTAAGTACTTCCCGGATTGTTTCTTCTTCCAGGTCAGTACGTTTCACCAGGTCTTCAGCATTCAGGTTCAACACGCTCCGTGCAGTGTCGCAACCGATGGATTTGAGTTCATCTATGATCCAGCCATCAATTTCATCGGCAAATTCTTCAAGGTTTACATCTTCCTCATCGGCATAATCAGTTTCACGGTATACATCAATCTCATACCCTGTAAGCTGTCCGGCCAGCTTGATATTAAGCCCGCCTTTTCCAATAGCCAGCGAAACCTCGTTTGGTTTCAGGTAAACATCCGCCTTTTTAGTCTTCTCATCAATTTTGATGGAGGAAATCTTGGCGGGACTCAATGCCCTTGTGATGTATAGCTGAAGGTTATTTGTATAATTGATAACATCAATATTTTCATTTTTCAATTCCCTGACAATACCATGGATACGGGATCCCTTCATTCCCACGCAGGCCCCCACCGGGTCGATCCGTTCATCGTACGACTCGACGGCAACTTTTGCCCTTTCCCCCGGTATCCGGACGATCTTTTTGATCGTGATCAGGCCATCGAAAATTTCAGGAACTTCAAGTTCAAATAATCGTTCCAAAAATACCGGAGACGTACGCGAAAGAACAATAAGCGGGGTATTGTTGCGCATCTCAACCTTGATGACTACCGCACGGATATTGTCACCCTTGCGAAAATAATCAGTGGGTATCTGCTCACTCTTGGGAAGGATGAGTTCATTCCCTTCCTCATCGAGAACGAGTATCTCGCGTTTCCAAACCTGGTATACTTCCCCGGTGATGATGTCCCCGATGCGTTCCTTATACTTTTGGAAAATGTTGTTCTTCTCCAGATCAAGGATTCGTGCAGTCAGATTTTGCCTGAGGGCCAATATGGCCCTTCTTCCAAAATCAACCAGCTTAACCTCATCCGTAACCTCTTCGCCTTCTTCGTAATCAGCATCGATCAACTTGGCCTCAGAAAGGGAAATCTGCTTGTTTGGATCTTCAACCATTCCGTCGGCAACGACTTCACGGTTACGCCAAATCTCAAAATCTCCCTTGTCAATGTTAATGATCACGTCGAAATTATCAGCTGAAGTAAACATCTTCACAAGCATACCGCGGAATACATCTTCCAGAACACTCATCATGGTAGCCCGGTCAATGCTCTTCAGATCTTTAAATTCTGAAAAAGTTTCGATCAAGTTAAGGTTTTCCATGTGTACACATTATTTTTTTAAACTAATTACAATTTTCGCGGCTTTAATTTCATCAATCCGCTTTTCCCACATTTTTTTTACGACGACCTTTTTACGTGTAAGGGCATCTTTTTCAATTGATTCCGTTTCCAGCGTGATGGACGATCCTGACGCATTTACAAGCTTTCCTGTAGTTTTTAACCCGTCAAAAGTGATCACATCAAGCCACCGGCCCAGACTCTTCAGGTATTGCTCCGGCTGTTTTAACGGATTCTCCAGTCCCGGTGAGGATACCTCCAGTTCATAGTCCTCCGTTTCACGATTGAACTGCGATTCAATAAACCGGCTGACCCCGATGCACTCTTCGACTGTGATCCCCTTCATGCTGTCTGCATGTACCGTAATCCGGTTTCCCGGACTCACCGTAACATCCACGAGGAAAAGTCCGCGCTTCGGCAATTCATCCTGAAGGCATGACCTCACTAAATCTACCTGTATCATCGATCTGTTCAAGTAACAAAATAGGGGACAACTTGTCCCCTATGGTGTAATTCAGCGCAAAGATAAAAATAATAATTTACAAAACAATACCTTTTATTATACAAACGGAAAATTGGTTTTGCCGAAGATTATTCGGTAATTTGCAGTATGTCTGTCATCTTTAACAAGCGGAAGATTATAAACGACCCTGTTCACGGGTTTATTATCATTCCTACCCCATTCATTTTTGATTTGCTTGAACATCCTTATGTACAGCGGTTGCGGCGGATAAAACAGCTTGGACTTACAAGCCTTGTCTATCCGGGTGCTACTCACACCCGTTTCCAGCACGCCCTGGGTGCGATGCATCTGATGGGACTTGCCATTGAGAATATCCGGCAGAAAGGCACGGAGATCACGGAGGAAGAAGCAGAAGCGGTGACAGTAGCCATTCTGTTGCATGACATCGGCCACGGGCCATTCTCGCATGCACTTGAAGAAAGCATGATCGCCAACGTGAGCCATGAGGAACTCTCGATGCTGCTGATGAATGACCTGAACAGGGAATTTGGCGGAAAACTTACAACGGCCTTATCAATTTTCCGGAATCTGTACCCCAAAAAATTTCTGCACCAGCTGGTTTCGGGACAACTCGACATGGACCGGATGGATTACCTGATGCGCGACAGTTTTTTCGCGGGGGTGATTGAGGGCGCCATTGGAACCGAACGGATCATAAAAATGCTGAATGTGTCGGACGACCAATTGGTGGTGGAAGCCAAGGGAATCTATTCAATTGAAAAATTCCTCATTGCCCGCCGGTTGATGTACTGGCAGGTATATTTTCATAAAACTGTGATCTCTGCTGAAAATCTGCTCGTAAAATTATTGCAGCGGGCCGGGGAAGTAGCCGAAAGGGATCCGTCACTTGCCGCAACCCCTCCCCTGGCGTATTTTCTCAGGAACAGGATCACCCGCCGCACCCTGGAAGAAACTCCGGAAGAAACCCTTGGTTACTTTGCCGCTCTCGATGACGATGACATCATGGTTTCTGCCAAGGCATGGACCGGTCATCCCGACAGGCTGCTATCGCTCCTGGCGGATCACCTGATCCGTCGGATCCTGCCAAGGGTGAAAATTCTGGAAACACCTGTTCTTCCTGAAATGATTGTAACGCTACGACAACAAGCGGCTGACATCTTTAAACTCGACCCGGATAGTGCTGAATATCTTGTATATGCTGGCACTATCGCCAACAAAGCATACAGTATAACCACGGATACAATTAAGATTCTATACAATACAGGAGAGGTCAGGGACCTGGCTGAAGCATCCGATATCTTCCAGATACAGAATCTGAATGAGACGCGGAAAAAATATTTTATATGCTATCCCAAAGATTTTGGCTTAAATTATTAATTTTGTGCCCACTGAAAATGTCATGACCGAATGAAGTTCACAGCCAGAATTATTGCTGATTTTACCAAAGGTGAAATAATCGGTAACCCGGATGAAGTTATCACAGATATATCAAGAATAGAAGAAGGGAAGAAGGGTACCCTTGCTTTTCTTGCTAATCCCAAGTATGAAAAATATTTATACAGCACCGGTGCTTCCGTTGTGCTGATAAACAAGGATCTTCAGTTAAGCGGGCAGCTGAACAGCACCATTATCAGGGTAGATAATGCTTATGATGCATTTACCTCCCTGCTTGAATTGTATGCTCAGCTTACTCCTCCCAAAGTGGGCATTGAACAGCCTTCCTTTATCAGCCCCACCGCTAAAATCGGTGAAAATGTATACATCGGTGCCTTTGCCTACATTGGTGACGGCGCAGTGATCGGAAAAAATGTGAAGATCTATCCCCAGACATACATTGGCGATTTTACGCAGATCAAGGACAATTCTATCATTTACCCGGGTGTAAAGGTTTATCATGGATGCGTGATCGGTTTCGACTGTATCATCCATTCGGGCACCGTGATCGGAGCGGACGGATTTGGCTTCGTTCAGCAGCCTGACCGCCAGTACAGGAAAATACCCCAGGTTGGAAACGTGATCATCGAAGACCTGGTGGAAATCGGGTCAAATGTCACGGTAGACAGGGCAACCATGGGATCAACCATTATCCGAAGGGGATCGAAATTTGATAATCTTATCCAGATCGGACATAATGTTGAAATCGGTGAAAATACGGTTATCGTCTCACAGGCAGGCGTTGCCGGATCCACAAAGGTCGGAGGCAACTGTATGATCGGCGGACAGGTTGGACTGGCTGGTCATCTTAAAATAGGTGATAATGTAAAGATCGGAGCACAATCCGGTGTCAGCAATAATCTGAAAGACGGAGAAACCGTTCTTGGTTCTCCTGCGCTTGATGCCTCAAAACAGATTAAGGCGATGATTGTGTATAAATCCCTCCCCGAGATGAGCAAGAAACTGGCTGAATTAGAAAAGGAAATAAAGGAATTGAAAAAAAAGCTTCCATCGTAATCCCAATCAATCCTCACTAATTAACTGCTCATTTTCTTGAGATTAAATATTTTTTTATAATTTCGCCGTTGTTTTTAAGGGAATTTACTTAGTATTATAATAATGGCTGATAAGCAAAGAACGGTTGCCAAACCGGTAAGTCTTAAAGGTAGAGGATTACATTCAGGAGTCGAAGTTGAGGTTAAAATTTGCCCCGCCCCCGAAAATCACGGATATCAGTTTAAGCGGATGGATTTGGAAGGCACCCCGGTTATCAGGGCACTGGCCGATTATGTAAAGATCACTGAACGCAGTACGACCATTGTAGACAAAGGCGCTTCAATTACAACCGTTGAACATTTGCTTGCTGCCCTTTATGGGATGGGTGTTGACAATGCACTCATGGAAATTAACGGTCCCGAAGTTCCCATCATCGATGGCAGTGCAAAACCATTCGTGGAAGCCATTCTGTCTGCCGGAATAGTCAGTCAGCAGGCTGATCGTGTTTATTTCCAGGTGAGGGAAAAAATTGAGTTCCGCGACGAGGCAACCGGCATTAACATAACGGCTTATCCCGATGACGAATTCCTTGTGGATGTGCATATTGATTACAATTCAAAGGTGCTTGGTCACCAATATGCTTCCATGAAAAATATTAACCAGTTCGAAAAGGAATTTTCAAGCTGCCGTACGTTTGTTTTCCTCCATGAAATTGAATTTTTACAACGGAATAACCTGATCAAGGGAGGCGACCTTGATAATGCCATCGTGATCATTGACCGCCAGGTTTCACAGGATGAACTCGACAGGATGGCCGAGGTAATGAATAAGCCAAAGATCAAGGTCAAACCCGAAGGCATTCTAAACAACGTGGATCTTGCCTTCAGCAATGAACCCGCCCGGCATAAACTGCTGGATGTCATCGGAGATCTGGCACTTTGCGGTGTCCGGCTGAAAGGCCGCTTTATCGCCAATAAGCCCGGTCATCATGCCAATGTTGAATTTGCAAAACTGCTCCGGAAGAGCATCAGGATCAACCACCATAAGCCCCTGGCACCGGCATATGATCCGGAAAAAGAACCGCTTTTCGATATCAACCAGATCATGAAACTGTTGCCCCACCGGAATCCGTTCCTGATGGTTGATAAGATCATGGCAATGGATAAATGGACCATCAGCGGCATTAAAAATGTCACCATGAACGAGGCCTTTTTCGTGGGACACTTTCCCGATGAACCGATTATGCCCGGAGTTTTGCAGATTGAAGCGCTTGCCCAGGTGGCCGGAATTCTGCTGCTGTGCACCGTGCCTGACCCGGAAAATTTTCATTTATACTTTATGCGGATAGATTCCGTTAGATTTAAACGCAAAGTGGTTCCCGGCGATACCCTGAATATCCGGATGGAATTGAAGGAGCCGATCAAACGGGGGATCGGACTTTGCAAAGGCGAGGGTTATGTGGGTGACCAGCTTGTTATCGAGGCGGAATTTATGGCCCAGATTGCACGCAAACCTGCCCCCTGATTTTATGATTTTCTAAACTATAAATTCTTTTCATGAGCAATCAACCGCTTTATTCTCTTCACCCAAATGCCAAAATCGGTAAACAGGTTGAAATAGGACCGTTTACTACAATATATGGAGATGTGGAAATTGGTGATAATACCTGGATCGGACCGAGTGTTACAATAATGGATGGCGCCAGGATTGGCAAAAACTGCCGGATTTTTCCGGGAGCTGTCATTTCCGGTATACCCCAGGATCTGAAATTCCAGGGAGAAGTTACCACAGCAAGGATAGGCGACAATACAACTATCCGTGAATATGTTACCGTGAACCGCGGAACCAAGTCAAAGGGTACAACTACTGTCGGGGACGACTGCCTGATCCAGTCCTATGTTCACATCGCCCACGACTGCGCGGTAGGAAACCATTGCATTCTGTCAGGCTACGTTGGCCTGGGCGGAGAAGTGGTGATTGAAGACTGGGCAATCCTTGGCGGCGGAAGCCTCGTTCACCAGTTCGTACGTATCGGTTCCAACGTGATGATCCAGGGTGGCTGTAAAGTAGTGAAGGATGTGCCTCCCTATATCATGGCCGGCAGAGACCCGGTTGTTTATGCCGGACTTAACCTTGTCGGACTGAGAAGAAGAAATTTCTCTTCGGAAAAGATCCAGGAATTGCAGGAGATCTATCGTACCTTATATATGAAGGGATTTAATAATTCGGATGCGCTCAGAAATATAGAGGCCAGTTTTCCAACTTCGGCAGAGCGCGATCATGTGATCGCTTTCGTTCATAAATCTGAAAGAGGCATCATCAAGGGCTTGCTGGATGATGCAGATTAGACAACGTCATTGCGAAGGAGGAACGACTGAAGCAATCTCCTAATAGCAGATTGCTTCGCTTCGCTCGCAATGACGGTGGCTTCGCTTCGCTCGCAATGACGCTCCTTCGCAATGACGTTTACCGAAGCGGGTTCCAACCCTGCGCCTCAATCGTGATTTCCCCACCCCCCGATGCAACCATAATGATGCCTGCAGGGGTATCCGTCATATGCCCTATAATGGATATCTCGCTGAGGCTGCTGATCTTTTCATAGCGTGCAACGGGCACTGTGAAAAGCAGTTCATAATCCTCTCCCCCGTTGAGGGCCGTAATGATGGGATCAATTTCAAATTCGCCGGCTGCCTTTTTCGTATCCATATGAATGGGAATCTTATCGGCATATATCCTGCATCCTTTTTGGGATGCCTGTGCGATATGCATCAACTCGGACGATAATCCGTCCGAAATATCGATCATCGACGTAGGTTTGATCTCCAGCTTCCTGAATAATTCAATAATATCCCTTCGTGCTTCCGGCTTCAGCTGACGTTCAAGTATATAATCATATCCTTCCAGAGCCGGTTGCTGCACATTGTGCTTTTCAAATAACAGCCGTTCCCGTTCCAACACCTGGAGACCCATATAGGCTCCCCCAAGATCGCCCGAAACGCAGATCAGATCATTGATCCCGGCACCATTCCTGTAAGTGAGGTCCTCTTCCTGCCCTTCTCCGATCGCCGTGCATGAAATGATCAGCCCGGTCATTGAAGAGGTGGTATCCCCTCCCACCAGGTCAACTCCGTAAGCATTGCAGGCCAGCCGAATTCCTGAATATATCTCCTCCATCATGCTGATGGTGAACTTCCGGGAAATGGCCAACGAAACCAGCAACTGCCGGGGAGATGCATTCATGGCATACACATCGGAGAAGTTGACTACCGCCGCCTTATAACCCAAATGCTTCAGGGGAGTGTATACAAGATTGAAATGAATACCTTCTGCCAGGAGATCAGTGGTTACCACTACACTTCCCGAACCATATTCAAGCACGGCAGCATCATCGCCTATCCCCACCTTCGTGGAAGGATTAATATGGCGGATTTCCCGGGTCAGATGCCGGATCAGTCCAAACTCCCCCAGACTTGAAATTTCGTCGCGCTCGCGTTCCTTTTCACTCATACCAATGGATACAGATATATATAAACCCCGGCAAATATCAGGATAAATTGATTTAGAATTAGTATATTTGCCATTATTTAGAATTATTCTAAATACACTAATATCATGAGGATCATAGAAATTAATTTTTGGTACCATGGAAGAGAATAAGGATCAAATATTGACGGAGGTTACCAAAGGAGACTATAAATACGGCTTTTTTACTGACATCGAAACAGATACTATCCCCAAAGGATTGAGCGAAGATGTGGTACGCCTGATCTCTGAAAAAAAGAATGAACCTGAATTCATGCTTGAATTCAGACTTAAGGCATACAGGCACTGGCTTACGATGAAGATGCCCCATTGGGCGCATCTCCGTATTCCGGACATCCGCTATGAGGATATTATTTTTTACGCGGCGCCTAAACAGGTTGTTGGCCCCAAGAGCTTATCGGAAGTGGATCCTGAATTGATAGCCACCTTTAATAAACTGGGCATCCCCCTCGAGGAACAGAAACACCTTACCGGTGTCGCGGTGGATGCAGTTATGGACAGCATTTCGGTGAAAACAACCTTCAGGGAAAACCTCGCTGAACTGGGTATTATTTTCTGCTCCATGAGTGAGGCCATCCGGGAATACCCCGACCTTGTCAAAAAATACCTTGGGTCGGTTGTACCCTATACTGACAACTATTTTGCTTCCCTGAATTCGGCTGTATTTAGTGATGGCTCGTTTTGTTATATTCCAAAAGGAGTAAGATCCCCCATGGAACTGTCCACTTATTTCCGCATCAATGCAGCTAATACAGGCCAGTTCGAGCGTACACTGCTGATTGCCGAAGACGACAGCTATGTCAGTTACCTGGAAGGATGTACGGCTCCCATGCGGGATGAAAATCAACTGCATGCGGCGGTGGTTGAAATCGTGGCGCTTGAAAATGCAGAAGTAAAATATTCCACGGTCCAGAACTGGTATCCCGGGGACAAGAACGGCAAAGGAGGGGTTTTCAATTTTGTCACCAAACGCGGGATATGCAAGGGAGACAATTCAAAAATCTCCTGGACACAGGTGGAGACCGGGTCGGCCATCACCTGGAAGTACCCAAGCTGTATCCTTCGCGGGAACAATACAACGGGCGAGTTCTATTCGGTTGCGGTTACTAACAATTACCAGCAGGCAGATACGGGTACGAAAATGATCCATATCGGCAAAAACAGCAAGAGCACGATCATTTCAAAAGGGATTTCAGCCGGCCATGGCCAGAATAGTTTCCGCAGCCTTGTAAAGGTTATTAAAACCGCGGATAAGGTGAGGAATTTCACGCAATGCGATTCCCTGCTCATGGGCGATAAATGCGGGGCACATACATACCCGTATATCGAAGTGGAAAATGATTCTGCCATTATAGAACATGAGGCCACCACTTCCAAGATCGGCGAAGACCAGATTTTTTATTGCAACCAGCGCGGTATTGATACGGAAAATGCGGTGGGACTAATCATTAATGGTTACGCCCGCGAAGTGCTCAACAAATTACCCATGGAATTTGCAGTTGAAGCACAGAAGCTGCTGCAGATAAGCCTGGAAGGAAGCGTCGGGTAGTGACGGTGTCCCCCGCTGGCGGGGGCAGGGGGTGGATTAGAAGAATTTACGATTTACGATTTACGATTTACGATTTACGATTTACGATTTACGATTTACGATTTACGATTGCGCGTAGTCATATTCTTCAAGCGATCGAAGACCTTTGAAGGGTTAAATTAGAAGAGAAAATTGAACAGTGAACTATCAACAATCAACAATCAACTATCAACTATCAACAATCAACTATCAACAATAATGATATCATGCTTGAAATAAAAGATTTACATGTCAGCATAGATGGCCGGGAAATCCTGAAAGGGATCAACCTTGAGGTTAAGGCCGGTGAAGTGCATGCCATAATGGGCCCGAACGGCTCCGGCAAAAGTACATTGGCTGCTGCACTGGCCGGAAAAGACAGCTTTGAGATCACACAGGGGAGCATCACTTTTTTGGGGGAAGACCTCATCGAAATGAAACCCGAGGATCGTGCCCGCAAGGGATTATTCCTTGGATTTCAATACCCGGTTGAAATTCCCGGAGTGTCCATCGTCAATTTTATGAAGACGGCCATTAACGAACAACGAAAATTCAGAGGCCTCGACCCGATTTCCGCTTCCGATTTCCTGAAAAAAATGCGCGACAAAAAAGAACTTGTCGGGTTAACTACCAACCTCGCTAACCGGTCGGTCAACGAAGGTTTCTCAGGAGGAGAGAAAAAAAAGAACGAGATTTTTCAGATGGCTATGCTCGAACCCTTGCTGGCCATTCTGGATGAAACCGATTCGGGACTGGATATTGATGCCCTGAAAACAGTGGCGAACGGGGTGAACAAGCTCCGCCGGAAAGAAAATGCAACCATTGTTATCACCCACTATCAGCGACTCCTTGAGCATATCATACCCGACTTTGTACATGTACTTTATAAGGGCCGTATTGTAAAATCAAGCGGCAAAGAACTGGCCCTCGAACTGGAGGAAAAGGGATATGAATGGATGGAACAGGAAGCTGAATAAAACAATATTACCGCATCTTCAATGAATGAAGCTCATTATGCCATGGATATTAAACAGGATCTGATCAGTTTATTTAAACAAAATACCGGTGTGCTCGAATCAGGTTCGGGACACATACTCAATACATTCAGGGAACAGGCCTTTCGTGATTTTGACCGGTTGGGGATACCTACAATTAAAAATGAAGCCTATAAATATACCCCTCTTGACAAATACATGCAGGGGAATTATGAGGTTGAGCTGAATGCAAATCCTTTCAAGGTGGACCTGAAGGATATTTTTAAATGTGATATTCCTGAACTTGAAACACAGGTAGTGCTGGTTCTTAACGGGTTCTTTTATTCTGTCAACCAGGTGGAACAATTGCCCAAAGGGGTAATCGTTTGTGGTCTGAATGAGGCCTCGGAACGGTATCCCGACCTGTTTCACCAGCATTATTCACATTATGCCGATACCTCTGCAGACGGACTGGTTGCATTGAATACCCTTTTTGCCCAGGATGGGGTATTTATATATGTGCCCAAAAATACGGTGGTGGAAAAACCCATCCAGATCATAAATCTGAGCCATTCTTATAAGAACCTCCGCATTACCAGGCGTAACCTGATTGTGGCTGCCGAAAATTCACAGGTTAATATTGTTGTGTGTGACCATACTCTGTGTCACCAAAGCTACCTGGCGAACTCACTCACAGAAATATACGCCGGTAAAGGCGCTGTTATTGACTATCACCGGCTGCAGAATGAAAATAACCTTTCCACTCAGATCAATCATCTTTTCATTCACCAGGAAGAGGGCAGCCGATTTACTGAAAACAGCATTTCCCTGCATGGCGGATTAATCCGGAATAACATTTATGCAAGCCTCCAGGGCCCATATTGTGAAACAAATCTATACGGCCTTTTCCTGTGTGATGAGAAACAGCATGTAGCCAACTATATCCTTGTGGATCATGCCTATCCGAACTGTACCTCCAGCCAGCTGTTCAAGGGGATCCTGGATCATGATGCCACAGGCTCGTTTAACGGCAAGATCCTCGTGCGGAAAGACGCCCAGAAAACCCTGGCCTACCAGAAAAATAACAATATTTTGCTTTCTTCCGCTGCCCGCATGAACACAAAACCGCATCTCGAGATCTATGCTGATGACGTAAAATGCAGCCATGGTGCAACCATCGGACAACTCGACATGGAAGCCATGTTCTATCTCCGTTCCCGGGGTATCGGTGAAAAAGAAGCCAGGCACCTGCTGATGTATGCATTTGCCAATGAAATTGTCGGAAAAATTGCCATTCCCGTTTTAAAAGACCGCATGATTGAACTGGTGGATAAAAGACTTAGGGGTGAACTTTCCAGGTGCAACAATTGCGATATTCGCTGTGCGTGATAAAAATTTTTTCATGAATTATGATATTAATAAAATTCGCGGGGATTTTCCCATACTTCAGCAACAGGTATATAACAAACCCCTGATCTACCTCGATAATGGCGCTACCACACAAAAACCTCAACAGGTTATCGATAGTGTGCATGACTATTATACAATGAAAAACAGCAGTATTCACAGGGGAGTCCATTATCTCAGTGAAATGGCCACCGGGGAATACGAGGAAGCCCGCAAAACAATTCAGCATTATATACACGCGGCGCATTCCCACGAGGTTATCTTTACCCCCGGTACAACAGCCTCTATTAACGGGATAGCGTTTTCTTTCGGGGAAAGATATATTCATGAAGGAGACGAGATCCTTGTGACAGAAATGGAGCATCACGCAAATATCGTTCCCTGGCAAATGCTTTGTGAACGAAAGAAAGCCATCCTGAAAGTGATCCCTTTCGATGATAACGGGGAACTCGAACTGGAAAAGCTGGATACCCTGATCACCGCCAAAACCAGGTTGATAGCGGTTATCCACGTTTCCAATGCACTCGGTACGGTGAATCCGGTGGAACATATTATTCATAAAGCCCATCAGCATAATATCCCGGTACTTGTGGATGGAGCACAGTCGGTTCAGCACCTTGCCATCGACGTTCAGAAAATGGATTGTGACTTTTATGTATTTTCGGGTCACAAAATATACGGACCGACCGGAATCGGCATATTGTATGCCAAAGAAAAATGGCTCGAGGAGATGCCCCCGTTCCAGGGAGGCGGGGATATGGTGGACACCGTGACCTTTACTAAGACTACCTATAATACTCTTCCTTTTAAATTTGAGGCGGGAACACCGAATTACATCGGTGCGGTCGGCATGGCCATCGCGTTGAAGTATGTATCCTCAATAGGTCTCGAAAATATAGCCCGGTATGAGCAATCACTTCATGAATATGGAACAGAAAGCCTTTCCGGTATGGAATTTGTTACACTATACGGTAAAGCAAAGAGGAGGAGTTCAATTCTGTCCTTTCTTATTGAGGGGGTACATCCATATGATGCAGGAATGGTTATGGATAAAATGGGAATTGCCGTTCGTACAGGAACACATTGTGCCCAGACAGTAATGCAGCATTTTGGTATACAAGGCACAATCCGGGCTTCACTGGCCATGTACAATACACGGGAAGAACTGGATAATCTTGTTGAAGCCATAAAGAAAGTCAAAACTATGTTCAGTTGAATTTCGTATATTCAACGAATACTAATTTAACAGGTAAGATCAGTGAAAAACATGCAGGATATACAGCAGGAGATAGTGGATGAATTCGAAGTATACGATGACTGGATGGATAAATACAATTACCTGATCGAATTGAGCCGTAACCTTCCATTGATCGATCCAAAACTGAAGATCAATGAAAATATAATAAACGGCTGCCAGTCCAAAGTATGGCTAAGCGCCGAATACAAGGAAGGCCTGGTTTGGTTCAAAGCTGACAGCGATGCTATAATAACCAAGGGTATTATTGCCCTGCTTATCCGCGTATTATCCGGAAGGTCCCCTGAAGAACTCATGCAAAGCGAATTGTGGTTTATTGACAAAATCGGCCTTCGTCAGAATTTATCGCCTACGCGATCGAATGGCCTGCTGTCAATGGTAAAACAAATGAAATTATACGCGTTGGCGTACCACACGAAGAAAGTGACGAGTGACGAGTGACAAGGAGGAAGTGACCTGTTTAAAAGATAATAAATGTAGAGGCGACTCTCAGAGTCGCCTTAACCGTAACTAAATAAATGCAGAGACGACTCTCAGAGTCGCCTCAACCGTATCTAAATTAAAGCCGCTAAAAAATTACCATAATGGAAAACGAAAGATCATTGTTGTCGATTGAGGCAGAAGTGGTAAATGTGTTGAAAACTACATATGATCCCGAAATACCGGTCAATATTTACGATCTCGGACTGATCTATGATATTGAAGTGGATGATACTAAGAAGGTACGTGTTACGATGACACTGACCGCCCCTAACTGTCCGGTCGCCGACAGTCTCCCCCAGGAGATCCGCGACAGGATTGCCTCTCTTGAAGGAATAACCGGAGTGGATATCAATCTTGTGTTTGATCCGCCCTGGAATCAGTCGATGATGTCGGAAGAAGCACTTCTCGAACTAGGCATGTTATAAATTTATTGTGTTTATATCAAAATAAATGTTCATTGGAACGATTTTTGATTATTTTTGTGATATAATTACCCGTTTATGAAGAAATTTTTACCCTTATTTGCGATGTTTTTTGTCTGGGCTGCTTTGGTGACTGCCAATGGCTTACCCGCTGCAGAGATGAATTCTATGGAACGTACGTTTTTTCAACCCGGACAGGACCCATTGTCCCGGGAAATTGAACTATACCCCAATCCGATTACTGAAGGACGTCTGACAATCACTTCCACAGAAAGTATTCTATCGGTACAGATACTGAATATTACCGGTAAAATTGTCTTTAACCAGGAATTTCAATCCAATACAAATGCAGTAGACCTGCAACTGGATAAACTTGAAAATGGCATTTACCTGGTCAGGATTGGTTTCGCCGGCAAAGAAACCCATACCGAAAAGGTAATGGTAAAATAATTCACTTCGCGCCCTTTGCGTATACCTCTGCGCCCTTTGCGGTTAAGAAGATTTCTCCTGAAATCCTTATAATATAAAGGTAAGACCAAAAATAAAACTGTCCGGGGAAAGATCGATCCCGAATGAATTCTGAATGTCCCTGTTGTCATCCCCCTGTCCGGTAACATCGGTCCGGAATCCGAACCAGCCGAATTTCGCTTCGATGGCAATTTTCGGGGTAACATAATAATAAACTCCGGGAGAAAGAAGGGCTGAAAAACCGAATACATTGTCGGTTTCTGTCGCCTCATCACTGAAAGTTTTATTCTTTCCGAAGGAAAAGCCCATGGATGCCTCGGCAAAGATGCCCCCCTGACCATATATAAGGTAATACCTTCCAAACGGGTTCAACACCATGTTGGAATACGTCCGTTTTTCAATTGTAGACTGGGGATCCTTATCAATCTGAAGGTCAAAACCGACTCCGGCGCCGACAGCAACCCGGTCATTTAAGAAATAACCGCCCACAGGCATGACGGTAAAATAGGTGGTAGATCCATCCTTTTCGGTTGTACTGCCATCTTTAGATTTATCGACGGTGCCGTATAAACTGAAATGTCCGCCGATAAAAAATTTATTCCCGGTCGGCTGGGCCATCAGCTGAATGCTTAACAGCCATGCAATTACAATGAACGTTACTTGTTTCATCTGGATGGGTATTAAAGTTTATACAAAGATACATCACTTGATATAAAATGATATTATCTTTGACGCACGTTCATTATTTTATTGCTTATCCAGAAAGGTGGAGGGTATGGCCCTGTGAAACCTTAGCAACCCTTTCAGATTTTGAAAGAAGGTGCTAACTCCTGCTCCGGCTTGCCGGGGATAGATAAGTCGGACATCGTGATCCCTTTTGACTTATCAGAAGGGATTTTTTATTTTTGGCCTCCTGGCAAACCAGCGGGCAGTAATAACTATTAATTTTTCAATCATGGAAAAAACTATCAAGCTTGGCATTTTCGGATTTGGCTGTGTGGGCCAGGGGTTGTATAATGTGTTACACCATACCCGGGGTATTAATGCCGAGATTAAAAAAATCTGCATCAAACACCCCGATAAGAAAAGGCCAATTGATGCCTGTTTTTTTACAACTGACCGTAATGAAATCCTGAATGATCCTGAAATTGATGTTGTTGTGGAACTCATTGATGAGGTGGATGCCGCATTTGAAATAGTCTCTGCAGCGCTTAAGAAAAGGAAAGCGGTAGTCTCAGCCAATAAAAAAATGATCGCCGAAAATTTCGAAACCCTGCTTAACCTCCAGCGTGAATACAATACATCCTTCCTGTATGAAGCCTCCTGTTGTGCCAGTATTCCCGTAATACGAAACCTTGAAGAATATTATGATAATGATTTGCTTACCAGCGTGGAAGGCATTCTTAACGGATCAACAAATTATATTCTCACAAACATTTTCCAGCATAACCAGCCATTTGATGCGGCGCTTAAAAGAGCACAGGAACTTGGTTTTGCAGAGAGTGACCCCAGCCTTGACATCAAAGCCCTCGATCCCAAGTATAAACTGCTGATCATCCTGGTCCATGCATTCGGCATCATCCTCAAACCTGATGATATTTTCAACTATGGCATCATGAATCTGAAGGATACAGATATCCGGTATGCCCGCGAAAAAAATGCAAGCATCAAACTTATTGCCAAATGCAGGAAGACGGATAATAAGGTGATTGCCTATTGTATGCCGCGGTTTGTGGCACATGAAGATACACTCAACAAGGTGACCTATGAATATAACGGTCTGCTTGTGGAAGGTGCATTTTCCGAGCACCAGTTTTTTATGGGCAAAGGTGCCGGCGGAAATCCTACCGGTTCAGCCGTGCTTTCCGACATATCTGCATTGACCTATAATTACAGGTATGAATATAAAAAGATAAGCCAGCATTTGAATTATGGTTTCTCGCAGGATATAAACCTTGAAATCTTTGTCAGTTACACCGGAAACACAAAACCTGAATTATCCGATTTTAACACTATTTCTGTAAAACACGAATCGCCTGATTTCAATTATGTGATCGGAAACATTAACCTGGAAACGCTCAGGCAATGCGCATGGATACATGAAGAAAACATCAGTATTGTGCTAACCGAAAATAACTTATGACAGGATCAGCAAAAGAGATTTTGTTATTAAAAAAATATTTGTTTTTTTAGCAAAAAATATACGGAACAGCTTTTGCAATTAAGATTAAAATTTATATAAATTTACCCCAGTCAGATGATACAACCTAATTACTCTTAAAATCGTGGGAAAGAAAAGAATAATCAAATCTTATGAGCAACTGTCGGAAGAAATGGTTGAACGGTTAAAAGCGAAGTACCCCGACGGATATGAAGACAGAACCATCACCTTCACTAACCCCAGGGGTGAGATCGAAGTTGCTATTCCCTTCGAAACGGAAGAAATTTATTATCTTATCAAACTTCCCCGTACGAACGCTGCGGAAGAAGAGGAAGAAGTTGAATCATCTTCTTTTGATGAATTCGACAATTTCGAAAGCCTTGAAATAGGAGATGATGTCTCCGAAGACGAAGAGTGATCAATAATCGGTAATCTTCATTGAGATTGGATACTGGATATTGGATACTGGATACTCGATATACCAGCATCCAGTATCCAGCATCCAGTATCCAGCATCCAGTATCCAGTATCCAGCATCCAGCATCAAGCATCCAGCATCAAGCATCCAGTATCCAGCATCCAGCATCCAGTATCCGACTACCTGCCCAAATCCCAGTTAATCTCTTCCAATCCGTGTTTCCTAAGGATTTCGTTGGTTTTGGAAAAATGCCGGCATCCGAAAAATCCGTTATAGGCTGAAAAAGGAGAAGGATGAGCTGCCTTTAAAATATAATGCCGGTTTGTATCGATCAATGACTCTTTTTCCTGAGCAAATTTTCCCCAAAGAAGGAATATTAATCCCACTCTTTTTTCCGATAACCCTGAGATTACAGCGTGTGTGAAATTTTCCCACCCTCTGCGCTGATGAGAGCCCGGTTGATTGGCCCTTACCGTTAATGTGGCATTCAGCAGCAATACCCCCTGCCTGGCCCATTTTTCAAGATTTCCGCCTGCAGGTACCTTAATGCCCAGGTCCTTTTCAATTTCCTTGAATATATTCACAAGCGACGGAGGCGGACTGATGCCCTGCGGAACGGAAAAGCACAGGCCATGCGCCTGTCCCGGCCCGTGATACGGATCCTGTCCCAGTATAACCACCTTAACCTGGTTGAAAGGAGTAAGCTGAAAGGCATTGAAAATCTGCGATCCCGGAGGGTACACTGGATATTTTGCCTTTTCTTCAGTCAAAAATTCCTTCAGCTCCATAAAATAGGAGCTGCCGAACTCAGATGCAAGAACCTCCTTCCAGCTTTCTTCAATTTGTGGATTTACCTGCATTCCCCGTAAGCATATGAATTAGGAAATAAAAATAGTAAAAGATTTCTTATTTTTGGGCCTTCATCAACCCCTCCGGTGCATGCCGAAAAATAAAAGGATTATTATACCCTTCATTGTCATTGCTTCCCTCATCGTAGTCTTTTTGTATTATTTTACGGTGCATAAAAGGATTACTCCTGCCGAACCTTTAAAAGCAGTACCGAATAATGCTATGGTGATAATCCGGGTGAATGATTTCAATGCCCTTTTTGAAAAAACATCAGTCAATAATCTCATCTGGAATGAATTGAAGGTTATCCCCGGCTTTGATAAATTAGACAGGCAGCTTCACTTTCTTGACTCTATAATGCAATCGGTTCCCGAGGCGGAAAGTATACTGAACAATCCCCCCTCCTTCATATCCGCGCATATCACCGGTAAGGACAGGATCAGCCTGCTTCATGTACTCAAGCTGCCCCCCGGGTACGGCGAAAACAGCGTAAATACCCTTATCACCGGACTCGTGGGAAACTCGGCGAACATAGCAACCCGTGATTACGAAGGAATTACAATCCATGAAATTGTATTCAAAAAGACTTCCGGTCTGGATAATTTTCTGTGGGCGGCATCCCGGAATATTCTTATGGTCAGCTTTTCTCCCATTATCCTTGAAGACGCCATCCGCCAGGTAAACTCGGATGAGTCACCGGTCAATCTGAAAGGGTTCCCCGAAATATATGCCACTGCCGGAAAGAATGTGGATGCCAATGTATTTGTCAATTTTTCAAGATTTCCATTGGGAATTGCCACATTTACAACACCCGACTTTAAAGGGAAAGCCCGGTCGGCGAAGAATTTTGCCCAATGGGCGGGAATGGACCTGAATTTATTGTCCGACATGCTGCTGATGAATGGCTTTGTTATTCCCCCCGATTCGGTCCCGTCACTCGCAACATTATTTGTAAATCAAAGTCCCCAGAAAATTACCGCGGACAAAATACTTCCCGGTTCCGTTGCTTCCTTTATATCCATTTCAATGTCCGACCCGGAATTATACATGAACACGTATAAATCCTACCTGCAGGAATTGGGGAAGCTGACTGCCTATAATAATACATTTCAGACACTTAATGAAATTTATAATACCGATTTACCGTCCGATTTTGCAGGTTTAATGGATAACGAACTCACCCTTGCTTATGACGCATCATCCCCCACCGCAGATTCGACCCAGGTATTTGTGCTGATCCGTGTAAAGAGCCAGGGCCTGGCATCTGATAAAATGATGGACCTTCTGCAAAAGGCGGCGGCCTATGAATCCAAACCCTTATCTGACTTTACATTCAATTATCAGCTCGACAACGAATTGCATTACAACATCTACAGGCTTCCTATTTATAACCTTACGGCAAATTTGTTTGGTTCTGTTTTCTCTCCCCTGGGAGAGCATTTTTTTGTGCTGATCGATAACTATCTTGTTTTCGGATCCTCTGTTCAATCTCTTCGTTCCCTTATCCATAACCAGGTTCTGAACAAGACCCTCGAAAACGATGCAGCCTTTACCCAGTTTAAGAACAGCCTGTCGCCCCGTTCCAATATTCTTTTTTACAATAACCTGAGCAAGAGCCGCAAGGTTTTTTCTCCTTTTCTGAAAAAGGAGCTGGCAAGAAACTGGGAAAAATACGAGACTGTATTTCAAAAAATTCCGGTTATGGGATTTCAGATGTACTCGAATAACAAGATGCTTTACAGCAACTTCCTGCTAAAATACTTCCCGGTGTATGACAAGGAGACTCAAACTGTCTGGGGAAGCAAACTTGATACCCTCGCTGCCTGCAAGCCTGTTTTTGTTGTCAATCAGCAAACCGGGCAGAATGTTGTATTTGTGCAGGACATGAAGTATAACATTTACCTGATTAACCAGGTAGGCCGCATACTATGGAAATTGCAGCTGCCTGAGCTGATCAACAGTGAGATCTTCCAGGTTGATTATTTCCGTAATGGCAAAAAACAGTTGCTCTTTAGTACCCGCAACAGTTTATACCTGGTTGACAGGATGGGCAATTTTGTTGACAGGTACCCGGTTAATCTCCGGTCACCGGCCACCTGCGGCGTATCCGTCTTTGATTATGACAATACGCGTGACTACAGGTTATTTATCGCGGGGGAAGACAAAAAAATATATGCCTATACAAAAGAAGGGATCCTTGTGAACGGATGGTCCTTCGGTCAGTCGGAAAGTGAAGTGACCCGGCCGGTAAACCATTTCAGGATCGGGGACAAGGATTTTCTTGTTTTCGGGGATCACTTCCGCACATACATACTCGACAGGAAGGGCAATACCCGGGTGAACACCGACGTGTTTTTTCCCAGGTCGGTCTTAAATAACTATTATCTTGATCTGCCCCGGGACGGGTCCTCCCCCGGTGTCATCACAACGGATACCACGGGCAAGGTATATAATATACAGTTCAATGGAGAGGTTAAAACCATTGAGCTCGATAAGTTCACCGGGAATCACCATTTTGATTACAGGGATCTGACCGGCGACGGTGTAATGGAATATATCTATCTTGACAGGAACAGGCTCTCCGTATTTACCCGTGATAAAAAACTGCTCTTTACCTATTCGTTCACCGAAACCATGGATACACGTCCCTCAGTATACCAGTTTTCGTCAGGCGATCGCAAACTGGGGATGGTATCCCGGAAAGATGACCGCGTCTACCTTTTTAACAGTGACGGTAAGGTATATGACGGATTTCCGCTTCGCGGAAATACTCCGTTCAGCATTGGCAATTTCGGCGATTCCCTTTCGAGATTTAACCTGGTAGTGGGAAGCAGGGACAATTTTCTTTACAATTACCGGGTACATTAAAATCAAACAGAGCGGTAGACCGGAAAAATTTAGAAAAAAGAGGGAGATCACAGTAACATTTAAGAACCATTTCAGTATAATGTCTGGATGCAAAAGGTTATTAACAGGCTGAGGTTAATTTAGATTTGTGGTTATACAATATTTTTACTTATTTTACCTTTTATATAGGCTTAATTGGTGCTATCTGTAGGTAATTCATTAAAAGTAGGATAGTAGAAATATGAAAAAAATTCTATTGGTATTTTTAGCCTCCATCCTGTGGATAGGGGCATATTCTCAACAAGAACGACAGGTAAGCCAGTATATGTTTGATCTGATTTCAGTTAACCCCGGTTCAGCCGGCAGCACAGATATGATTTCCACCCACGCTATTTTACGGCAACAGTGGGTGGGCATAGAAGGTGCGCCCCAGGACTTTGTTGTAAATCTGGACGCCCCTTTCAAGCTTTTTAAAGCGCATCATGGTGTGGGCCTGTCCATTTCAGATGATAAATGGGGTTTTAATGATGATATCAACCTTACACTGTCTTATGCGTATCAGTTCCAGCTGGGAAACGGAAAACTCGGGCTTGGCCTCAGCGGCAGTTTTATAAACAGGAAACTGGACCCGGAATGGAGTATACCCACGTCAGCACCGCATGTGCCTGCTGCCAGTGATGGGGCTATTCCCGAAGGGAAGCAAAGTAAAAATGTCTTTGACATGGGAGCCGGATTGTTTTACCGGACGGATGATTTATATATCGGGGTATCTTCCACGCGCCTGCTTGAGGGTGAATTTGTATACACGGAAGGCACTACGGTTGGATCGCCTGAATCAACGGATAAACTGGCACGGCATTATTATCTCACAGCGGGCTATACAATGCAACTATCCAATCCTGCTTTTGAATTATTGCCTTCCATGATGCTGCAGTCTGACCTGTCTGCAACAAAAATTGATCTGAATGCGACGGTCATGTACAATAAAAAGTTCTGGGCCGGCGTTTCCTATAGGGTCGGTGCCGCAGTAGTGGGAATGATAGGGATTGACATTCTGAATGGTGTGAAAATCGGGTATTCCTACGACTTTGATACATCGGCTCTGGATAATTTTTCAAAGGGTTCTCATGAAGTGATGGTGGGGTACAGCTTCACGCTGGGCATAGAAAAAACGCCCCAAAAATATAAGAGTATTAGATTTCTGTAACAAAAACAAGAATTCAATAGTATAAAAGTCTTGTTGAATAGGATTAACATCTTTTAAAATATGAAAAAGTTACTTTCTTTTGGTTTTGCGATGGCGCTGTTCATTATCAGTAGTTGCTCTGGTGGCTCTAATAGCGGTGAGCTTGAGGGTGTCCAGGGAAGGCCGAAGGCTGTTGGTGAAGCCGATCCTTTTGGCATGGTTTTCATTCCCCAGGGCAGTTATAATATGGGCGGAAACGACCAGGATGCAGCGTGGGCGCAAACATCGGTTACAAAAACCGTTACTGTGGATCCGTTCTGGATGGATGAAACGGAAATCACAAACAATGAGTACAGACAATTCGTATTCTGGGTGCGTGACTCAATCATGCGCAAGATGCTTGGAGACCAGATCCCTGACGATTATTTGATCTCCGAAGACAGGGATGGGAATCCTATTGACCCTCCGGCGATTAACTGGGAAACCAGGATCGACACCCGTGATGAAGAGGTAAACCAGGTTTTAAGTGACCTTTACCTGAATCAGCAGGAGCGTTTCTATAATAAAAAAGAAGTGGATACCCGCAAACTGATGTATGAATATTTTTGGATTGACCTGAAACAGGCAGCCAAAAAATCGAACCGGTATAACTTCGATACAAAAAAATATGAAGGGTTTATTGTAAACAACCAGGGTGAAAAAGTTGAGGTCAAGGACCGTTCCTCTTTCGTAATCCGCGACGTGGTTAATGTTTATCCCGATACCCTTGTATGGATTGCCGATTTCACCTACTCGTTCAACGAGCCTTATACTACTATGTATTTCTGGCATCCGTCATACGATAACTATCCTGTGGTAGGCGTTTCCTGGAAACAGGCTTCCGCTTTCTGCATCTGGAGATCGATGCTGCTCAATGCAGCCATGCGTGCCGATGGGAACCCCGGCGTACATGATTACAGGCTTCCGCTTGAATCGGAATGGGAATATGCAGCCCGTGGCGGTCTGGAAAATTCAATGTATCCCTGGGGAGGTTATTATACCCGTAACAAGGATGGTTGCTTCCTGGCCAATTTCAAACCCCTGCGTGGAAATTATGCCGACGACGGTGGCGTAACCGCTGTAAAAGTCGGAACCTATCAGCCGAATGAATATGGACTGTATGATATGTCGGGTAACGTTGCAGAATGGACATCCAGTGCCTTTGACGAATCCTCCTATATGTTCACACATGACCTGAACCCGGACTACCGCTATAATGCACGTCCCGACGATCCTCCGGTTATGAAGAGAAAAGTAATCAGGGGTGGTTCATGGAAAGACATCGGGTACTTCATGCAAAATGCAACCCGTAGTTATGAATACCAGGATACATCAAAATCATATATCGGTTTCCGTTGTGTAAGACCCGTCATGGGCGGCGTGTAATACACAGTGATTAAACAAAAATAAATTACTACTAAACGAACAACAATTATGGCAAGCATAACAGACATCGTTGAAAGTTCCGGCTGGAAAAAATTTATGGCCAAACTATACGGATGGGGAGCCTCTATAGTAATTGTGGGTGCCCTGTTCAAGATTCAGCACTGGAAATTTGCCGGACTGCTGCTTACAATCGGACTTTTGACAGAAGCCACCATCTTTTTCTTTTCAGCTTTCGAACCCCTGCATGAAGAACTTGACTGGACACTGGTGTATCCTGAACTTGCCGGAATGTCTGAACAGGACGAAATGGATGAACTGAAACAGGTAAATGCCGGTGTCGGCAGCCGTCCGCTGGAACGGATCGAGGACCTGTTAGGCGACAGCTCAATCAGTGAAGCTACCATCAAAGGAATTGGTGCCGGTTTGGAAAAACTAAACACCGCGGCCTCAGGTATTGCCGAAATTTCCGGTGCTACCGCTGCCACCCGTGAATTCCTGAAAAATATACAAACAGCCGCCACTTCCGTGGGCAGTATGAACGACACTTACAACGCGACGGCCCTTACAATTAAAGAATCGGCAGGAAACCTGGCCAGCGCCTATCTGCAATCTGCAGATCAGATCGCCAAATCAGGCTCGGAAGTTGCCGGTTCGTATCTTAAAATCGCGGACACGCTCAAAGGCGAACAGGATGTTATTGCACAGAGTGGCCGTGTTCACGAACAGCATCTCGAGGCACTGAACAAGAATCTGTCTGCCCTGAATGCCGTGTATGAATTGCAGGTTAAGGAAGGAAGCGACCACCTGAAAGGTTCACAGAAGGTGTATGCAGGCATTGAGGATATGGTTCTCCGATTGAAAGACTCAATTGATGAAACCGGCCGTTACAAGGACGAAATTGTAAAACTCAGGGATAATTTATCCTCGCTTAACAACATCTATGGCAATATGTTGTCGGCTATGAATGTGATCATTAAAAAGTAATTTCTCTTATCCTTTCATAGATATGGCACACGGCAAAGAGACTCCAAGACAAAAAATGATCGGTATGATGTATTTGGTGCTGACAGCATTGCTGGCACTGAATGTATCAACGAGTGTATTGGATGCCTTCAAGATCATCGATGAAGGACTCGAGAAAACGGGCGTAACATTAAATAATAAGAATAACGATATTTATACTGAGTTCTATAAGGCTAACCAGGTAAATCCGACAAAAACGGCCATTTGGAATAACCGTGCACTTGAAGTTAAAGAACACGCGGATAAATTGAATACCTATATCCAGGATCTGAAATTGAAAGTGCTTTCCGATGCGGAAAAGGGCAAATCCAAGGCCATTAATGGCAAAGTCATTGACCGTGATGAGATCGTGGCCATTGATAATTATGACACCCCTCACCAGGTGATGATCGGGAATGAACTCACCGATAAAAGTGAGGCCCGTAAGCTGAAGAAAGAAATCGCTGATTTCAGGGAATTCCTCCTGACCCTTGTTAAGGAAAAGGAACTTCCCAAAGAACTGAAAGAAACCATATCGAAAAGTCTGGATACAGAACCCCCGACTCCAAAAAAAGGCAAGAAACAGGATCCCGAACACGCTACCTGGGAATACCATAAATTTGGTCATTCACCGCTGATGGGCTTTCTGGCAATCATGTCGTCATTACAGATCGATACCCGGAATGCTGAATCGGATATGATCAATTACCTGTATTCACAGATCAGTGCAGGGGAGGTAAAATTCAACAGGCTCGATGCAGTGGTGATCCCGAAATCGAATTATGTAATCAAAGGACACGACTATGAAGCCGCTATCTACCTGGCAGCCAGGGATACGACGCAGGATCCGGAGATCTTTGTGGTTGAAGGTGTAAAAGAACCCTGGGTAGAAGTTACCGATGCATCCGGCACAATACGATATGAGCAGAAAAAAGAGCTGAACTACAGGAAACTTGATGTTGAAAAAGGTACCGGAAAAGGAATATATAAAGTGGGTGGCGGTTCCGTTGGCTCACGCATATGGGGTGGCATTATCAAGATCAAAGGCCCGGGCGGCGACCCCATCATTAAGCCGTTTTCATCCGAATATACAGTGGCAGAAGGAAGTGTGGTTGTTTCCCCTACCAAGATGAATGTGTTTTACCTGGGAGTTGATAATCCCGTGGAGATCTCTGTATCCGGGGTTGCCGGCAACAAGATCAGGGCAAATGCATCCAATGGAACACTCGATCCCCGTGGGAACAGCTTTGTCATGCATCCAAAAAGGGTGGGAAATTGCCAAATATTCGTTTCTGCTGAACTCGATGGAAAATGGACGCAGGTGGGAACAAAAGAATTCCGGGTTAAACCGGTACCTGATCCGGAGGCCAAGGTCAACAACCAGAAAGGCGGAGGAATTGCCAAGAACGTATTGATGGCTCAGAGTGGTGTGATCGCTGCTATGCCTCCCGATTTTGATTTTGACCTTAAATTTACGGTCACTGAATTTTCTGTAGGGGCAATCGTCCAGGGTTTTTATCAGGAGAGAAGGGTAAAAGGAAACCAGTTTAACCAGGAAGTCAGAAACCTGATCAATACCCTGAGTAAAGGTAATCCTGTCTGGATACAGGACATCAGGGCTGTAGGACCCGACGGTTCCGTCAGAACATTATCCACGATAAATTTTAAACTGAATTAATTCAATTAACATATGAAACGAGTTGCTTTATTATGCATCGGATTGGCGATGATTGCTGTTGTACCGCAGAAGTTGAAATCCCAGGATATCTTAACTGAAGTATATACCCGCGAACATATTCCGAACAAAGCCCCGGTACCTTATGCCTATACAAGGGAAGCCGATGTTATGTGGGCAAAGGATATCTACAGGATCATTGACCTGAAGGAAAAACAGAATCTTCCCCTGTATTATCCCACAAACCCTATTAACGACAGGTATAACCTGGTTCAGCTGATCCTGTGGGGTATAGATAATGAAGGCATCCGCGCTTTTTCACAGGATGATCCGAAAAATGAATTTACTGTTCCCCTCGATAGGGCAAAGGTTGATGAGGCACTGGGTGCCGGTACGGTCACAATTAAAAAACCGGATATTAATACCGGGTTGATGACGGACACCACCATTCAGAACGACAGGAAAACGGATGAGGTAAAACAGGTGCTTGTCAAGGAAAAATGGTTTTTTGATAAAAACCTTTCGACAATGAACGTGCGCATTGTAGGCGTTTGCCCGATCCGCGTATACTATAAAACAGATGACCAGGGATTGCCTACGGATGCTATTATCAAACAGAAGACTTTCTGGGTATATTTTCCCGAGATCAGGCCGTTGCTGTCACGTCATGAAATATTCAATGACAATAACGATGCACAACGCATTTCATTTGATGACTACTTCATGCAGAGACGCTTCAGCAGTTATATTTTCGCTGAATCAAACGTGTATTCAAACCGCGCCATCAATTCATATGCCCTCGGCATGGATGCATTGCTCGAAGCAGAAAAGGTGAAGGAATACCTCTTCAACATGGAACACGACCTGTGGGAATACTAGACGGGTAAAACATAAAAAAAAACCCCGCCAGTTGGCGGGGTTTTTTTTTAGATATACTCCTCCCCTTTCTCAATCTTCACATCATTCACATAATTTTTTATCTTCTGCTCATCCTGTTTTTTACAGATCAGGAGAATATTATCGGATTCCACAACGATAAAGTCGTCAAGTCCCTGGATCACGGCCAGCTTGTTATCAGGCAGATTGATCAGGCAGTTTTGCGTGTTGTAGGTAAATACGTTTGAACCGCTGATTGTATTGTTATCCTCATTCTTATTCAGAATATCATATAAGGAACCCCATGTTCCCAGGTCAGACCATCCGAAATCAGAGCAAAGCACATGCACATTATCTGCTTTTTCCATGATGCCGTAGTCAATCGAAATATTTTTACAGTTCGGATACGCCCTGGCAATAAAGTCAACTTCCTTATCGGTATTGTAAAATTCTTCCCCTTCCTTGAACAATTGATCCACATCAGGCAAAAATACATTGAAAGCCTGCATGATGGATTTTAGAGACCAGAAAAACATCCCCGAGTTCCAGAAAAAATCACCGCTTTGAATAAATACCTCGGCCATTTCCAGATCCGGTTTTTCAGTGAATGTTTTCACTTTTCTGAAACTCTTGTTGAACTCAATCCGGGTTTTATCGCCGTTGATCTGTATATAACCATATCCCGTTTCAGGTCGGCTGGGCCTGAGGCCCAGGGTAAGCATCCGGTCATTGCCGGTGACAAATTCAAGTCCCTTGGTCACCACATCCAGAAAATCGGCTTCGTTAAGGATAACATGGTCAGAGGGAGCCACCATGATATTTGCCTCCGGGTTCAGGCGCATGATCTTATAGTTGGCATAGGCAATACAGGGGGCAGTATTACGGCGCATCGGTTCGAGCAACACCTGGTCGCTCTTGATTTCAGGCAGCTGTTTTGCTACCAGTGCTTCATAGTCCTCGTTGGTTACTATAAAAATGTTTTCCACCGGGAATACTTTCCGCAGGCGATCAAAGGTTTGCTGAATCAGGGTCCGCCCGGTTCCCAGGATATCCAAAAACTGTTTGGGCTTGCGGGTACGGCTCAGAGGCCAGAATCGACTGCCGATGCCACCGGCCATAATAATGCAATAATGGTTTTTATTCATGAAAATCAGCTTTGTAGTTGTATTAGAGAGTTTACGAATTTACTAAAATAACCTGAGTATGGTTCAATATTTTGATATAGAATAGCAAACTGGCGATCAACGAGGATATTATTTTGATTTTATATCACTATTTTTGCGGACATGAAATTCTTCAGCATTTTTGGCCGGTATATCCTTCTGTTAAGACGGGTTTTTTCAAAGCCTGAAAAATCCAAAATTTACTTCCAGCAGATTTTTAAAGAAATAGAAAATCTTGGCCTGAATTCCATTGGAATCGTTATTCTCATCTCCATATTCATTGGAGCCGTAATTACTCTCCAAACACGATATAACCTGGAAAGTTCATGGATTCCCCTTTATCTGATCGGACTTACAGCACGCGATACAATCCTGCTTGAGTTTTCATCCACCATGGTAGGACTTATTCTGGCGGGCAAGGTGGGATCAAACATTGCCTCTGAAATAGGGCATATGCGCATTACAGAACAAATCGATGCGTTGGAAATGATGGGCATCAACTCGGCCAGTTATCTCATCCTGCCAAAAGTTATTGCGGCCATGGTTTTCAACCCGTTCCTTACCCTGATCAGCATGGGTGTTGGTATCTTCGGGGGGTGGTTAGCCTCGGTCGTGACGGGCGCCCTTTCATCAGCAGATTATATTTATGGGATACAATATCTGTTTGTACCCTTCTATATAACCTATGCCCTCGTAAAAACGGTTGTATATGCCTTCATCATCACCTCGGTCTCTGCTTTTTATGGCTATTATGTGCAGGGCGGTGCATTGGAAGTGGGCCGCTCCAGTACACGCGGTGTTGTTTACAGCAGTATACTTATCCTTCTGGCCGACCTTGTACTTACACAACTTATGCTCGCCTGATGATCACTGTGAATAACCTGCATAAATCCTTCAACGGCGTACCGGTTCTCAAGGGAATATCCGTCAGTTTCGAGAAGGGCAAAACCAACCTTATCATCGGCCGGAGCGGATCGGGAAAAACCGTCCTCGTCAAATGCCTCGTCGGACTTCATGAGGTAGACCAGGGAACTATCTTTTATGACAAACGGAATTTTGTGGAAATGGACTTTGAATCCCGTAAAGAGATCCGCCGTGAAATCGGCATGCTTTTCCAGGGAGGCGCCCTCTTTGATTCACTGACGGTTGAAGAGAATGTGATGTTCCCACTCAATATGTTTACCGAAATGAGTTTGCGTGAAAAACTCGAACATACCAACTTATGCCTGAAACGGGTGGATCTTGTGAATGTGAACAAACTCTATCCCGGGGAATTAAGCGGGGGAATGAAGAAAAGGGTGGCCATTGCAAGGGCGATCGTGGAAAATCCCAAGTACCTCTTTTGTGATGAACCCAACTCCGGCCTCGATCCTAAAACCGCACTCGTTATCGATGATCTTATCAGTGAAATTACCCATGAATATGACATCACCACCGTTATCAATACCCATGATATGAACTCGGTGATGGAAATCGGTGAAAAAGTGATTTTCATTCATGATGGACATAAGTCGTGGGAGGGCACACGGGAGGAAATCCTCGACAGCGATGATGAGAACCTCAACGACTTTGTTTTCGCATCCAATTTTGCTAAAAAAATCAAGTCCCTTACCGGTAACCAGTAGTCAGTAATCGGTAGTAGAGACAAGGCAATGCCTTGTCTGTAAGATTTCCAACATATCAATGAATACAGTTTTGCAGTTTTGCAGTTTCCTTCAGCAGGGTATAGGAAAATCGATCAGGATATTTATAAGATATCCGGAAAATTTAAACGCAGTGGTCGCAGAGTTTTCGCGAAGAACGCTAAAGTTTTGTTTACCAGGCTTTATTGAGGTCGCAGAGAAGAAATCTCATTGCATTCGATTTATATTTCCGGAATCAGATCAACCAATCAACCAATCAACCAATCAACAAATCAACAAATCAACAGATCAACAAATCAACAAATCAACAAATTACTTCACCTCCTCATAATCCACATACACTCCGCTTCTGGGCTTATTTTTATTATTCTGCTGAGGTGAATAATCGATAGAAACTTCCCCTTCCTGCTTCTTTGCCTTTTGCGATTTCTGGTATTCCTTTTTATGCTGTTTGGCAAATTCCCTTGCTTTGTCATCCATAAAATTGAAAAACAACGCAGGCATAATGTACCTCATAAATAACCGGATAATATAGGTTATTATTATTATGATCAGTATAGTCCTGAGTACCGCCATATCAATACTATTTTTGTACAAAGATACTAATTTGTAGTTGAAAGTTGATGGTTGATGGTCGATAGTTTTACACGGTAACGGACAGATTGCATGACTGCACGACTGCGCGACTGCCGAACTGCCGAACTGCTAAACTGCTAAACTGCAAAACTGCAAAACTTTCTTGTCCCTTGTCCCTTGTCCCTCGTCCCTTTTTTTTACTACCTTTACGGGCGTTAAAAAATAAATCCCAAAAAAACACATGAAAGGCGACAAAATCATACTCGGGATAACCCATGGTGATATCAACGGGATCAGCTACGAGGTGATCATGAAATCATTGGCCGATAGCCGCATATTTGACTATTGCATCCCCGTGGTATATGGTTCGCCTAAAGTCGCAGCATATCACCGGAAGGCCCTGAACCTCGAAAATTTCAGTTTCAACACCATCCGGACGGTGGATGAGGCTCAACCGCGCAAGGCCAATATTATTAATTGCATTGATGATGCAGCCCGCGTGGAATTAGGAAAATCTACCGGGTATGCCGGGGAATCTTCACTCCAGGCGCTTGAGGCAGCTGTACAGGATATGTCCGATGGAAAACTGGATGCCCTTGTCACTGCCCCGCTGAACAAGTCAAATGTTAAAACCGACAAGTTCAACTTTACGGGCCATACCGAATACCTCGAGAACCAGTTCAAATGCGATGGGGTACTGATGCTTATGGTAAATGAGCTTATGCGTATTGGGGTTGTAACATCGCACATTCCGCTCGCCAAAATCCCGGAGTACATTACCCGCGACACCCTGCTCAATAAGCTTAAAATACTCAACAAGTCTCTCCTGGAGGACTTTGTTATCCGTAAACCGCGGATTGCCGTGCTGGGATTGAATCCGCATGCCGGTGACAACGGGTTGCTCGGCGATGAAGAGGAAAAAGAGATCATCCCCGCCATCCGCCAGGCACAGGAGGAAAATATGATGGTGTTCGGCCCCTACCCGGCTGACGGATTTTTTGGCGCCGGCACTTACAAGCAGTTTGATGCGGTTCTGGCCATGTACCACGACCAGGGGTTGGTTCCATTTAAAGCACTTTCAACGGAAGGGGGAGTAAACTATACGGCCGGACTTCCGATAGTGCGTACCTCGCCTGCCCATGGTACAGCTTTTGAATTAGCCGGTAAAAACGAAGCGTTGCCGGATTCATTCCGCCAGGCTATCTATCTTGCCTGTGATATTTATCAGAACAGGCAACGTTATAAAGAAATGTCGGCTAATCCCCTCAAATCCGTCGATGTTTCTGATACCTGATCCGGGATCCCGGTACTTATTCATAAGCCATGTACGAATATATAGAAGGTGTACTGAAAGAAAAGAATCCTGCCTATTGTGTCATTGAAGCAGGCGGCTTGGGATATTTCATTCAGATTTCTCTTACAACATACTCACAACTCGAACCTCATACCCAGGCCAAGGTATACCTGCACCAGGTGGTTCGGGAAGATGCGCATCTCCTCTTTGGTTTTTTTACACGATCGGAGCGTGAAATGTTCAGGCTTTTACTTACCGTTTCCGGCATAGGGGCAAATACAGCCCGCATGATGCTTTCATCCATGTCGGCAGATGACATAAGGCAGCACATTCTGCTGGGCAATACAGCCCCTCTGCAGGCAATAAAGGGAATCGGGGCAAAAACGGCACAACGGCTGATTATTGAACTTCGTGACAAAGTAGGAAAAGAAAAACCAGGTGCCGGTGATTTATTTCCAATTCAAAACAATAGATTAAAAGAAGAAGCGTTATCAGCATTGGTAATACTGGGTTTCAATAAAGGTGATGCCGATAAGGTGATAAGCAAAATTCTGGTAGCTGAATCATCATTAACACTTGAGGAGTTGATTAAGAAAGCCCTGAAACAGTTTTAAAAAAAGCTTAAAATAACCTGAATTTGGTCGCAGCAAGGGAAAAACATATCATCTTACAGCCTTTATTAAAAATCCTTTTGCGCAGTGCCTTCGGTATGCTTATATCCGGGACTGTGATGCCCGTTTTCTCGCAGGGTATCCAATCACCGTCGGATACCACTAAACTGGCCTACCCGTTCCGTGACGATACGAATTTTCCGTTTTCAACATCCGGCGTTACCTCTCCCCTGTACCTGAATAATCCGTCCAATGTGGTACAAACCATTGTGTATGACCCGGTAACCAACCAGTATATTTTCTCTGAAAAAGTAGGCAGGCTCGACTACAGGCCGCCTACATCCATGTCGCTTAAGGAATATCTTCAGTACGACCGCCAAACCTCAGTGCAGAACTACTGGCAGCAAAAATCAAGGGAAAATCTAGCCCCGTCAAAATCACCGCTCCTGGGCAATATTAAAATGGGCGATTCATTCGACAAGATCTTCGGAACGGATGCCATCAGCATTGTCCCCCAGGGATCAGCGGAATTGATATTCGGATATAATATGTCGCGCATTGACAATCCCGCCCTGTCTGAAAAAAACAGGAAAAACGGATCCTTCCTGTTCAAGGAAAAGATCCAGATGAATGTGACCGGGAGCATAGGCGACAAAATGCAACTCGGGATTAATTACAACACGGAAGCATCCTTTGATTTTGAGAACAAAACCAAGCTGGAATATACAGGCAAGGAAGATGAAATTATTAAAAAAATAGAAGCCGGAAATGTGACTTTCTCACTTCCCGGTACCCTGATCACGGGCAGTCAGAGCTTATTTGGATTGAAAACCGACCTCCAGTTCGGAAAATTATTTGTGAGCTCTGTCGTCAGCCACCAGAGGGGCCAGTCACAGCAGATCGAAGTGAAAGGCGGCGCACAGGTGAGTAAATTTGAAGTGGATGCTGCCGATTATGATGCCAATAAGCATTTTTTTCTTTCCCATTTTTTCAGGAATAATTACAACTCCTGGCTGGAGTCCCTGCCTTATGTAAATTCAGGCGTCCGCATTCAGCAAATAGAGGTATGGATCACCAACAAATCGAGCAGTACTACCGATACCCGGAATATCCTGGCCCTGCAGGACCTCGGTGAAGGGTACGGACCCCAGGGGCAGCCGGATTTTGGCGGCCAGAAGGAGTTCATTGGTCCTGTCAGTACGTTTAACGCGGCAGCCGATAATAATACAAACAAGCTGTATTCGAACATGGTGGAACAGTATGCCGGGATCCGGACGTTCAACCAGATTGCCGCGCTGCTTGCCCCCCTTGAATCATCCTATAATTTTTACGGCGGAAGGGATTTTGAAAAAATTGAAAACTCCCGTAAACTGAGCCAGACTGAATACTCCCTCAATGAGCAATTGGGTTATATCTCACTGAATTCTGCCCTGCGTGCGGATGAAGTCCTTGCAGTTGCCTATGTATATACATACCAGGGAAAGACCTACCGCGTGGGTGAATTGTCATCGGATGGTGTCAGCGCCCCGAAAACACTCGTAGTTAAACTGTTGAAAGGAACCAGCCTGACTCCGAAACTGAAAACCTGGGACCTGATGATGAAGAACGTTTATGCCATCGGCGCATACCAGGTTTCAAACAGCGACTTCATTCTCGATGTCCTTTACCGGAAAGATGAAACCGGGGTACCTGTGAATTATATTTCCGAGCCCCTGGCTGACAGTGCTTTTAACCGTAAAATCCTGCTCAGGGTATTGAAAATGGACAACCTGGATTCAAGGAATGAACCGAATCCCGACGGACGGTTTGACTTTATTGACGGAACCACCATCAATCCGCGCGACGGGAGGGTATTCTTCACCCAGGTTGAACCCTTCGGCAAAGACATGAAATATACAATAATGGGCGGAGATACGTCTGCAAGCAATACGGTACAGGAAAAAATTGCCCGGAAGTATATATTCGAAGAATTGTATGATTCTACCCAAACAAAGGCAAGGCAGATCTCTAAAAAGAACAAATTTTTCCTCGCCGGGGAATACGAGTCCTCCTCCAGTTCTGAAATCCAGCTGAATGCCATGAATGTGCCACAGGGATCCGTTAAGGTTTCTTCCGGGGGAATTGCCCTCGTGGAAGGGCAGGATTATACCGTGGATTATACGCTGGGAAGGGTAAAGATTTTGAACCAGGGCCTGATCGAATCGGGCGCCCCGCTTTCCGTTTCACTGGAAAACAATGCACTCTTCAACCTCCAGACAAAAACATTGCTTGGAACCCATATGGATTACAAATTCTCTGATAATTTCAATCTTGGAGGGACTGTAATGCATCTGACGGAAAGACCCCTCACACAAAAAGTAAACGTGGGCGACGAACCCATATCAAATACGATCTGGGGATTGAATACAAGTTACCGTACCGATTCCAGGATGCTGACAAAATGGATTGATGCACTTCCCCTGATTGAAACCAAGGAAACTTCATCAATCTCGGTAGATGCGGAATTTGCACAGATGATACCGGGTCAGGCCAAAATCATCGGGGAAGGCGGGGTGGCTTACATTGATGACTTTGAAGGCACTGAAACTACAGTTGAACTGAAAACCATTCAATCCTGGTTTTTGTCGAGCACACCGCGCAAATTCCGCAATTCGGGACTCCTGAATAACCTTCAGTACGGCTATAACCGGTCCAAGCTGGCCTGGTATACGATCGATCCCCTTTTCACCCGGAATGAATCCCGGACACCTAAAAACATTACCGAGGAGGAACAGAACGATCCTTATGTACGTGAGGTACTTGAAACGGAAATTTATAAAAACAGGGAAAGCGGTACCGGGTTTCAGAATACCCTGATGATCATGAACCTTGCCTACTTTCCCGAGGAAAGGGGCCCGTATAATTTTGATCCCTCACTGAGCGACGACTATAAATTACCATTCCCCCGAACGAGATGGGGCGGCATTATGCGCGAAATTCAAACCAGTGATTTCGAAACCTCCAATATCGAATACATCGAATTCTGGCTTATGGATCCGTTTCTCAAGGATTCCCTTTCACAGGGCGGAGATTTGTTTTTCAACCTCGGTGAAATCTCGGAAGATGTGCTGAAGGATTCCCGTAAGTCATTTGAAAACGGTCTTCCCACCTCGGATTCAATTGCCAGGATTGATACCAATTCAGTCTGGGGTCGTGTTCCCACCGCCCAGTCTATCGTAAACTCGTTTGACTCGGATCCGAATAACAGGGAACTCCAGGATGTGGGAATGGACGGGATGAATGATGAACAGGAATTAGCCAAGTATGCATCCTATGTGAATCTGAAGACTCCCGGTTCCCCTGCATGGTCAAGAATCAATGAAGATCCCTCAGCGGATAATTTCCTGTATTTCCTGGCACCGGAATATAACGATACGGCCGGCGTAATTACACGGTATAAGGATTATAATAATACACAGGGCAATTCCCCAACCACCGAACAAAGCGGGGGCGATTTCGCCGCTTCCACCACACTTCCGAACACCGAGGATATTAACAGGGACAATACACTGAATGAGACCGATGCCTATTACGAGTACCATGTTCCACTGAGTCCCGATGAACTGAACACGGATAATAGCTATATAACCGATATCGTAGACGGCAAAGTAAATCCTGAAACCAACCTGCCGGTAAAGTGGTACCAGTTCCGTATCCCGATCGATGACTATGCAGGTAAATATGGAAATATCGAAGATTTCAAATCCATCCGCTTCATGCGAATGTACCTCACCAATTTTGAGAAGCCGGTTATCCTCCGGTTTGCCGAATTGCACCTGGTTCGCTCGGAATGGCGGAAATATGACAATACGCTCGCTTCAGGAAGTCCATCCGTCACCGACCAGTATGACAAGGGGGGATTCGAGATCAGCTCCGTGAATATCGAGGAAAACGCCCTTAAAACGCCTGTAAATTATATCCTGCCCCCCGGCATTGACCGCGTTGTTGACCCAAGTCAGCCCCAGGTGGCACAGCTGAATGAACAATCCATCGTTTTTAAGGTGCATGACCTGGCTGACGGAGATGCACGGGCCGCTTACAAGACGCTGGGAATGGACCTGCGCCAGTACAAAAAGCTCAAAATGTTCGTTCATGCCGAACAACCGGTCGGACAGGTGCTGAATGATTATGAAATAACCGCCTTTATTCGCCTGGGTGCAGACCAAACCGACAACTATTATGAATATGAGGTTCCCCTGGCCCTAACTCCCGCGGGACAATACGGCGATGGTCAGCGATCCGTTGTATGGCCTGATGAGAATGCTATCGAAGTCATCCTTGACGAACTTGTGGACCTTAAAGTGGAGCGTGATGATGCCATCGACGGGCAGCCCGATCTGTATGATATTACTAAGATCTATAAAAAAAGGGTGGGCAAGAATCTCATCAAAATCAAGGGGACTCCGAATCTGAGTAACGTCAGGAATGTTGTGGTCGGGGTGCGGAATGCCGGTGACCTGGATAATGAATATCAAAACGACGGTCTCCCTAAATCAGCGGAAATATGGTTCAATGAATTGCGGCTCACTGATTTCAACAATAAGGGAGGATGGGCAGCCAACGCCAGGACGCAGCTAAGACTCGCCGACCTCGGCATATTGTCCGTGGCCGGAAGCACTTCTAAACCCGGATTCGGAAGCATTGAACAAAAAGTAAATGCCAGGAATAAGGAAGAGACTAACCAGATTGATGTTTCCACTAACCTCGAACTCGGAAAACTGCTGCCCGAAAAGGCAAAGGTGTCCGTGCCCTTGTATGTGGCTGTGTCGAAGACTACAGTTACCCCTGAATATTCCCCCGCTGAACCCGACAGGCTGATGAAGGATGTGCTCGACCAGACTGCCACATCCTCGGAACGTAAGGCAGCCAAGGAGCTTTCTCAGGATGTTATTAAAAGGAACAGCGTCAATTTCACCAATGTAAGGGTGAACAAGGACCTGGAGAAATTCAAAATAATCTCTCCCTCTAACTTCTCCATCACGGCCGGGTATAGCGAAACCCAGGCGCATAGTTACGAAGTGGAACGAAACAATTCGATAAAATACGGCCTGTCACTGAACTATATATACAATACCCGTACGAAAAGCATTACTCCCTTCAGAAAGTCAAAGGGATTGAAATCACCCTACCTGAGATTCATCAAGGATTTCAATTTTTCACCCCTGCCAAGCCGGCTGTCATTCCAGACTGCCTTTGACCGGTTTTACAATGAAATGAAATTAAGGAATGTATATGCGGATCGGGATGTACTTATCGACTCGACAGTCAGCAAGGACTTTTTGTGGAACAGGCGGTACGAGCTCAACTGGGACCTGACAAAGTCACTTAAATTCGACCTGTCGGTCAACAACCACGCACGGATTGACGAAGCCGCCGGCGCTTATGACCTGTTCAGGCAGGGCAATAAAAGCGAGTGGTCGAAATCCGTTTGGCAAAGTATCAAAAAAGGCGGCCGGCCGGTGAATTATAACCATAGTCTGAATGCAACCTATAATGTTCCGCTGAACAAATTCCCGATATTAAGCTGGACTTCCTTATCACTCCGCTACAATTCAACCTATGATTGGAGTGAAGGCCCGATATTTGAAGGTTCACGCACCCTGGGAAATTCAATTGCCAATTCCAACACGATGCAGGCCAGCACTACATTTAACCTGGCCGGACTTTATAACAAGACAAAATACCTGAAAGCGCTGGAATCAAAATATTCAGGGACCCAGAAGAGCAAGACCGAAAAGAAAATGAAAACGATAACTTTTACAAAGGAAAACGTTTTTCTTCGGCCTAATACGCCCCGGAACATTTCACATAAACTCAAAACCCAGGAATTAATTGTAAAAGTAACGGATGAAAGCGGGGCTGAAATTCCCGCCAAAGTGCAAATACTGGACGACAACAGGATCAGCCTCACCGCAGATACGAATTATACAGGATTGCTGGTCGTTATAGAAGGCCAGGTGGTAAAGGCAAGTCCCCTGCTCTTTATCGGTGAGAATTCAATCCGTTTTCTGACGGGACTGAAAAATATTTCGGTTACCTATTCCCTTACAGGGGGAACCAAACTGGGTGGTTTTATGGCCACCCCGAATATTATCGGATTCAATACAGGAGACCAGTATAACGGGGCACCCGGACTTCCTTTCCTGTTGGGCTTACAGGATGACAAATTTGACAGGTATGCGGCAGACCAGGGATGGCTAACCACCAACCAGGCATTTAATGACCCGTATACAATGTCAAGAACCGAAAACTTCAATGTTAAAGGAACTTTTGAACCGTTCAAGGGATTCCGTATTGAAATATCCGGATTGCGTACCTATACCGATTTCCGGAGCGAGTATTACCATTACAGCGATACGACGGCCAACAACAACGGGTTTTCATTCGGTAACCAGACTGTCAACGGCGGATATTCAATATCCATTATCAGCATTGGTACCGGTTTTGAGAAACTGAAAAGCAGCAATGGTTTCAACTCGGTGTATTTTGAACGGTTTAAAACCTACCGTCAGATCATCTCCCACCGGCTCTATAACGACAGGCTAAATTCAAACGCGTCCAATTACCAGGGTTCCATACAACAAACTATTGAACCGGGATATACCGACGGGTATGGATCCACATCGCCCGATGTAATCATACCTGCATTCCTGGCAGCCTATACGAACAAAGATCCGATGGCGGTAACACTTGAAACATTTCCGGGTTTCAAAAATATAATGCCTAACTGGAGACTAACCTTTGATGGCCTGAGCAAACTCGATTTCGTAAAACGGTATATCAAAACCATTGTTATTAACCATTCCTATAAATCCACCTATAACATCAATTCGTTCTCGACGAACTTATTGTATGAAGAAGATCCCATGGACGGATTTGGCTATGTAAGGGATTTTCAGGATAATTTCGTTCCGGAATTGCAGCTCAATACAGTTTCTATCAGGGAAGACATGAATCCGTTATTTGGTATTGACGCAACCTGGGTGAATAGCCTGCTTACCCGTCTGGAATTCCGCAAATCACGGATCCTTGCCCTGAGCCTGGCCAATAACCAGCTCACGGAAAGCCGCAATGATGAAATGATCATCGGTGCAGGATATCGGTTTAAGGAGGTGCCCCTTAAAATCGGGCAAAAAGCTTATGAAAGCGATCTCAATCTGAAATTCGACCTGTCTGTGAGGGACAATAAAACCATCATCAGGTATCTTGCCCAGACTGAAGCAGATGAGGTGGACCAGATAACATCCGGGGACAGGATCTTTAAAATCCTGTTTACAGCAGATTACCTGCTTTCACCCCGATTCAACCTGCAATTCTTTTTCGACCGCACCCTTAACAAACCCCATACTTCCAGATCGTTCCTCAGGGTGGATACAAACATAGGCTTCAGCCTTCGTTTCACGCTTTCGCAATAAATGCCCGATAAAATCGCCGGAAGCAAACTTTCAAATCAGGAATATTGCTTACTTTTATGCGGAATTTGTTTTTTGCATAATGATACTTATATCAATCATATATCGTCAATCGTAAATCAAATATATCAGCAATCGTAAATCGTAAATCGTAAATTTTTAACATTATGAACTTTCCTGCCGATCTGCGCTACACATCCGATCATGAATGGATTCGACTAACCGGTAAAACTGCCGAAGTGGGTATTACAGAGTTTGCCCAGGGTGAACTCGGGGATATCGTATTTGTTGAAATTGAAACGGTAGATAGTCACATCGAAAAGGGCGGCACTTTTGGAACCATTGAAGCAGTAAAAACAGTTTCCGATCTGTTTATGCCTGTTTCCGGCAAAGTGACCGGTCTCAATGAGCGGATCAATGATTCTCCGGATCTGATAAATAAAGATCCTTACGGAGACGGGTGGCTTATAAAAATGGAGGTGGACGATCCCTCACAGGTAAATCAGCTTATGGATGCTGCAGGGTATGCAGCCATGATCAATGCATAACTGTACCCGGCTGTTTACGGGAACAGGCAAAACAGATTCAAATCATATTAAAACTTTTGTTGTATGAAACCTATTATACCCCCGGTTGACCGTGAACTCATAGAGAAAGAGCTGTCGGAGGATAAGCTGCTGCGACGTACCAACAATGGGAATAATATGTTGTATGTTGTTACCCATCAGGATTCTCCGAATATCATGACCGAAATTGGCAGGCTCAGGGAATTGTCCTTCCGGGTCGCCGGCGGAGGAACAGGTAAAGAAGTGGACATCGATGCCTATGATACAATGCCCAATCCCTATAAACAACTTATTGTCTGGGATCCGGCTGAAAAGGAAATTCTCGGCGGCTACCGGTACTTTGTATGTTCTGAAGTATTCAATGATGACGACGGAAACTGCAACCTTGCTACTGCCAGGCTTTTCAGATTTTCAAAGAAGTTCAGGGATGATTATATTCCCTATATGATTGAACTCGGACGATCCTTCGTTCAGCCTGCATACCAGTCAACCAACCGGAAAGGAAAGGGACTTTATGCCATGGACAATCTGTGGGACGGCCTGGGCGCTGTATGGCTCAAACATCCGCATATCAAGTATTTTTTCGGCAAGGTTACCATGTATACAACCTATGACAAGGAAGCCCGCGACCTGATCCTGTATTTTCTTAAAAAATATTTCCCTGACCGGGATAACCTCGTACTGCCTTTTGAACCCCTTGAGTTTAGCACGGATACCAGCCTGCTCGCAAGGATCCTGAATGGCCAGAATTACAGTGATGACTATAAACAGCTATCGGTTAATGTACGTGCACGCGGTGAAAATATTCCGCCCCTGATCAACGCGTATATGAATCTTTCCCCCACCATGAAAGTCTTTGGAACAGCAATGAATTATTCATTCGGGGATGTGGAGGAAACCGCGCTGATGGTGACGCTGAATGATATGTACGACGAAAAGATCGAAAGACATTTGAAAACCTATATCCGCAGGTCATAATTACTTCTCATGCCGGGCGATATTGAAACAGTTGACCATCGCGAGTATACCTGGAGTTCAGCAGACAGACTGAAACTGTTTGCCCAAAGCTGGATGCCTGTAAATAATCCCCGTGCAGTGGTAAATTATGTGCATGGATTCAAGGATCACAGCAGCCGGTTTTCCCATTGGGCTGTAAAATTGGCAAAAGAGGGAATCGGGGTGATTGCCATCGATCTGCGTGGTCATGGACGTTCGGAAGGCAGGCGGGGTTATGCCGACTCGTTTGAGCGTTACATTCAGGACGTCAGGGTAATGTGCGATTATTCACACCAGCACTATCCCGGCATACCCCGGTATTTGTACGGCCACAGCCTGGGCGGGAATATCGTCACAAATTATCTTATATATGGCAATGAGTTGCCCGATGCTGCCATAATTGCCTCTCCCTGGTTCAAGCTTGCCTTTGAACCTTCAGTTTTAGCCTCGGCCCTGGGTATCCTTCTCCGGTATACCCTGCCCCGTATGCTTGTAAAATCGAAACTCGATACAAAAGGATTGTCACGCAATCCAAAAATAGGTGAGGACTATATGAAGGACCCTTTGGTCCATAACAGGATATCCCCGAAACTGTTTTTCGATATTAAAAAACATGGCGCCAAGGCATCCCACAGCATCTATAAAATTAATATTCCCCTGCTTGTGATGCATGGAACAGCGGATGTCATCACATCCATCAGGCAAACCAGGGCCTTTGTTCTGCATGCCGGCTGCCGCACCCTTTATAAAGAATGGCCGGGATGCCTTCATGAATTGCATAATGAGGAAGGTTCCGATGAAATTTTCGATTTTCTTCTCTGCTGGCTAAACGAGCAAATAGCTCAGTAAGAAATATGGACAAATTCCGCACCATTGTAGAATTTCCCGCACCCGGGGAAAAAATCGGCTACACCAGCCGCTGCCTGTTTATGGGTTCCTGTTTTACCGAAGAAATCGGCGGGAGAATGCTCAGCCATAAGTTTCCTGTACTCATAAACCCCTTTGGAACCCTTTTTAATCCGGGCTCTGTTTGTGATAACCTTGAAATGCTGATTGAAGGAAGGGTATTCACAGAAGATGACCTGTTCCGGCATAACGGAATGTGGTTCAGCTTCAGTCATTATACGGGATTTGACCGGTATGACAAGCAGGAATGCCTTTCCCTTGTTAATGATTCAATGAAGTCTGCATCCTCCCTTATCCGCCAGTGCAATTATATACTGATTACCCTGGGAACTGCATGGTCCTTTATATACAATGCCACCGGCAAACGGGTGGCCAATTGCCACAAACTTCCTTCCGGGGATTTTACCCGCAACCTGGCCGATCCGGAGGAGATTTGTGACCAGGTTGAACACATGCTCGCAGCGCTTGCAAAGATAAACCCCCGGGCACAGCTGATATTTACAGTAAGCCCCGTACGCCACTGGAAAGATGGGGCCGTAAACAATCAGCTGAGCAAATCAATACTGCTTTACAGCATTCACCGGTTGATGAAAAAACACTCAGCAATCCACTATTTCCCGGCGTATGAAATTTTCATGGATGAATTGCGCGATTACAGGTTTTATGCCGCCGATATGCTGCATCCCTCAGAAACGGGAAGTGCTTACGTGTGGGAAAGATTTTGTGATTCATGGCTTGATGAGGCCGCGAAAAAAACAATGGCCGGCGTGACCGCTATTGTAAAAGCGCTTGCACACCGGCCGAAGCAAACAGACCTGCCTAACCTGAAGAAATTTACCGAAAACCTCCTGAAACAGATTGATCAATTAACATTATCTAACCCAACTCTTGATTTTACACCTGAAATCGAAATTCTTACCCGACGGCTCTCCTCATAATCGAATCCTGCAAATTTCTCAGATAAACATTTATGATTCAGGAACTGCTAATCGAATGCAATGAGATTTCTCAGCAACCTCAAAAAAGTATAGCGTCATAAAAAATAACGTTGTGAACTTTGCGCAATTCCTCCGCGTCCTCTGCGTTAAATTTTTTACCTATTCCGTAAAAAGTCTGCTAATGCTGCAAATCAATAATAGGAATTACACTCAGCTGGTGAATGTTCCCCGGATCTGAATATTCATACTGATACAGCCCGTCTGTGCCAATCATAACCAGCACATCACCCAGCGGTATCACATCAAAAGCGTGAATATCTTCATATTGTGCCAGCTTGTGCTGGTCGATCTTTTTTGGATCAGCTGCATTGTAAATTTTCAGTCCTGCTGCCCCGTCACACACAAATAAAAGTGTATCATCGATCCCGAGCCCGTAAGGCTCCTCCATCTCATATTCCGCGATCTGCACGGGGTTATGGATATCGGTAATATCAATTACATCGAGCTGACTCTTGATATCGCCGCACAAGTTACCGGCCCGCAGGGTAACATATGCATAATTACCCTCCACTACAACAGGATCACAACTGGTTGCATGACTGAACTGGGAAATAAACAACGGATTGGAAGGATCTTCAAGACTGTAAATAATCATTCCGGTTGTACTGCCCAGGAATAATTTGTTTTCATACGGATAAAGCGTTTCGATATTCCATCCGATATACAATTCCTTTACCATGATTGGATCCGCGGGTGTTGAAATGGCAAATAACCGCAGGGAACTGTAATCAACTGTATATAAAAAGTCCTCGTAAACCGTGAAACGAGCCAATGATCCTCCCGTCCCGGTGTTTGTGGCGCCGGTCTTGTTGCCTGCGGAATTGTAATCGGCCATAAGCATGAAATCCTCTCTCCAGCTGGGATAATAGGGATATGGATTGTCTTTTTGTGCATCCACGGTACGCTCGGTTTCCTTCCAGCTTACCACAACTCCCCGGGTCATGTCAACCCCTTCAACAACCCCGTTCTCGCAATCCGGTATCATGTAAGGGAACACATTCTGAATGCGTTTTACCTCGCGGATGTCATCCAGGTTGCTGATGTCGATGGCCACAAGGTCAACATAACTGTCGGCATATAAAATATTATCCCGGATGGCTAAATCCACACTTCCCGGGATTTCAATGAACTTTATGATCTGCGGTGATTCGGGATCGGTATTGTTAACTACATGAATGCCCTTCTGGTATTCATTCACAAAAATAAAATGATCCTTGAAATAGATTTTCCCCGGGTGAACGATCTCTTGTCCTTCAGCTACTTTGAAAGAACTGCGCAGTTCACTGTAGGTCAAATATACCGGTTCGTTGACAGTATATACCTGCTCAATTTTGTCTTTGCACGAAATGAACAGGGCAGGAATTGCCAAAAAAGCAATTAAGTACATACTTTTTTTCATGGAGTTGATTTTTGGGTTTATCTTTAGATGAAGACAAGCCGGATTAGGTTGCGTGATGATTTATTTTTATTTCCACGCAACCCATTATTAAACTTGACCATCCTTTTACAAATACACCTGTCATGGCAAAAATCATTCTCATTTTTCTCACCCTGGTATTTCTTTTCCAGCCGGGCATATCCCAAAAAACCTGCGATGCAGTGTATACTGCCAATGGAAGCATTATCCGGGGCACCATCACGGAACAAAATGATTCAGTCATAAAAATACAAACGTGCTGCGGAAGCGTATTTGCTTTCCTTCAACGTGAGATCCTGCAGGTAACCACTGAAAAATGCGTATCCGCAAAGGCCATGATTTCCCGGAAAGGATACATGAACTTCACTACTATGGGAGTACTTATAGGGTCAACCGAAAATCAGCGATCCGCTCCGATCAGTTTGCTTATGGATCACAATTACCGGTTTGATAAATCGATTGCCCTCGGCGGCTTTATTGGTTTTGAACAATTGAATGAAAGCGTGATGCCGCTGGGGGGGAACCTCAAGCTGTTTATCCCGGCCGGCAATACCGACATATATATCGGCTCCTCGGCCGGCTATTCAGTTTCCCTGGGAAAACCTGAAGATATCGGTATAAAAAAAGCCAACGGGGGATTCCTGTTCAGCTCGGAAATAGGCATTATTATCCCTTTTTCGGCTGGCTCGGCATTTTCAATCGCCATTGGGTACAGGCACAACGTATTGCATTATGAGTTAAATAACTTCTATTATGGCGATTATGAACAAAAAAATACATATAACCGGTTGATGCTCCGGTTTGGTATTACAATCTATTAAGATGATTTTCTCTTTTTTGTTTAATTTTTCACCTCTGTTATTAAACAATTCTGCTAATTAATCGTTAGTCCTGAATCAATATCTCAAAAAGGATGAAACGAATTAAACTTACATTTTTCATTTTACTGGTTTTTTTTTCCCCGAAAGCCATTGGTCAGCAATCAGCACAGGGAATAATTGAAGGAAGGGTGGCTGATGCTGCCAGCAACAACCCTGTTCCCTTTGCCAGTGTTGTTATTTATGGAACTACCGTGGGTACATTGACCGATGACAATGGATACTTTACCCTGAATAATATTGAACCCGGATACGTTAAAATTGCCGTTTCCTCCATTGGATTTGAATCCTATTTTTCGGAGGATATTTATGTTACAAATGCAAAAAAGGCGACGATAGAAATCCCCCTGCAGGAAACCCAGGTGAAACTTGAGGAAGTGACCGTGAAAGCCTCTGTTTTCCGCCGCCAGGAAGAAAGCCCGCTTTCACTCCGGAGAATTGAAATTTCCGAAATTGAAAAAAATCCGGGCGGGAACCGCGACATATCAAAGGTTATCCAGTCCTTTCCCGGTGTTGGATCCGGGGTGTCTTTCCGGAATGATTTGATCGTCAGGGGGGGCGGACCGGCAGAAAACCGATTTTACCTCGATGGGATCGAGATCCCGAACCTGAACCATTTTGCAACCCAGGGAGCGTCGGGCGGTCCGGTGGGCATCATCAATGTAGATCTCATTCGCGGGGTTGACTTTTTTTCAGGCGCATTTCCGGCCAACCGGGGCAATTCCCTGAGTTCTGTGCTTGAATTCAGGCAGATCGACGGAAACACTGAAAAAATGAAATTCAAGGTATCTGTCGGTTCTTCAGACCTGGCCCTTACCCTGGACGGTCCGGCGGGAAAAAATACCACGTTCATTGCTTCAGCCCGCCGCTCCTATCTCCAGTTATTGTTCAGTGCCCTCAACCTGCCCTTTTTGCCTACCTATAACGATTTTCAGTTTAAGGTACGGACACGGTTCAATCCTAAAAATGAAATATCTTTTATTGGCCTGGGGGCTTATGATAAATCGGTACTTAACCTGAAAGCGGATGATACGCCGGAGCAGCGATATATCCTGGGTTATCTTCCGGAAAACACACAATGGAATTATACGTTCGGGGCCAACTATAAACATTACCTTGAACATGGCTATGTATCGGTGGTACTCAGCCGGAATTACCTCAACAACCAGGCCTATAAGTACATAGATAACCAGGCTGAATTAGGCAAAACCTATGATTACAAATCCACGGAAGCCGAAAATCACCTCAGGATCGAACACAACGGCCATATGAAGGGGGTAATGAAATATGTATACGGAATAGGGCTTGGTTATTCAGAATATACAAACCAATCACAGTATTCGGTTTTCCTCAACGATTCGCTGAATGACATACTGATCCGTTCTGATCTTTCTATGCTGAATTACGGGTTCTTTGGCCAGGCCAGCAGGGGATTCTTCAGCGAAAAACTCACTGTCTCACTGGGTTTGAGAGCGGATGGCAACAATTATGCCTCTACTATGAATAATCCTCTGAAACAGTTTTCTCCCCGCATCTCCCTGTCCTATGCGCTGTTTCCCGGCTGGTTCCTGAATGCCAATGCCGGAACCTACTACCAGCGCCCGCCTTACACGATGCTTGGATACAGGAACAATGAAGGAGAGCTGGTGAATCGGGGCAACGATATCCGTTACATCCGGGCCGATCACCTGGTTGCCGGAATTGAATTCCGGAAAGACGAAGATTACCAGGTTACTTTTGAAGCCTTCTATAAACGGTACAACCATTATCCATTTTCTCTCACGGACAGCATTTCGCTGGCCAGCAAGGGGGATGATTTCGGGGTATACGGATCTGAACCGGTCAGTTCAGTTGCCCGGGGCAGGGCCTATGGATTCGAGGTATTGGGGAGGGTCAGGAATTTTGCCAGGACAAACCTCATCCTGTCCTATACCTTTGTGATCAGTAAATCGCTGAATTCCGACCAGGCCCTTTCTGCCCTGCCTTCGGAAGTTTCCACGACATGGGACAACCGGCATATTCTGAATGTGACAGCGACAAAAAAATTCAATCATAACTGGTCAACAGGGTTTAAATGGCGACTGGTGGGGGGTGCCCCGTATTCACCCTATGATTATGAAAAATCATCCATAAAGGCAGCCTGGGATGTAAGGGGCATGGCCTACCCTGATTATGCACTTTATAATACCCAGCGCCTTAAGACGTTCCATCAGCTGGATATCCGCGTTGACAAGCAATACTTTTTTTCCAAATGGTCGCTTAATTTTTACCTCGACATTCAAAACGTTTATAATTTCAAGTCGGATGCGCAGGATATGCTGATCCGGACAGAAACACTGGAAGGCCGGCCCGTTGATAACGATCCGTATACAGATGCAAATGGAATAGAAAGGTACAGGTTGAGCTATTTGTCTTCCGGGGGACAGGGGACCATCTTGCCCACCATTGGTATTATTGCAGAGTTTTAACCTTTCGAACGAAGGCCTCCGTATAGCCCATCGACCGGATTTGTGCCAGGGCATTCCGGGCATCATCCTTTGATTCGAACCATCCGGTAGTGTAACGGCAGAAGGTGTCCTTGTCCCTTCTCACCGATATCTCGGGTAAATTGGCAAAAGCATGCAGGTCCGTTACAGGGCCGGGTACAGCCATCACCTGGATTGTAAATCGAGGGATGATTGATTTTCTTCGTATAAATGCATCGGCAAAACCTTTGCTTACAAGATCTTTCTTAATGTTGTCTGCCTGAACGGAATCGGTTGTCGTAATCCATGTATACCGGTACCATTCATCCCTGTCCAGTGTAAGGGAAATATCAGACAACCCCTTAAAATACTGCAGGTCGACCGGTTTTCGCAATGCCATGAACTGAATTGTATACGATCTGGCCCTTCCTGTCATCTCCTCCGGTTCCGGAACTTCAGCAGCGGTCATAGCTGCTACAGCGTCCTCTGACGGTTTCTGTTCGGGGGCCTCCCCGGCCGGGGGAACAATAATTGCCGTCTCTGTTTCCGGGGGATCTATAGTCTCAATCTCTGCTGCAGGGGGAACTACTGTTTCAGTCTCTGCTGCCAACGGAACTACAGTTGCAGTCTCTGCTTCCGGGGGAACTACTGTTTCAGTCTCTGCTGCCAGCGGAACTACTGTTGCAGCCTCTGCTACTAACGGAACTACAGTTGCAGTCTCTGCTGCCGGGGGTGCCATAGTAACGGGCTCAGGTGAACCGGGCTCTTCGTCAACAGCAGGACTTTCGGGCGCTGCGGTACTTACGGGCTCTGTTGCGGTTGTATCCGGCTCAGCGATGGCGGCAACTGCCTCTTCTACCACCTCATCCTGAATAAGAGTAACTTTATAAATATCTCTGCCGCCATAGGAATCCGGGCCGCGAAAAGCGTAATAGGCAGTACTGCCATCCCCGAAAGGTACATAAAACAGGTTGTTATCAGTAGTATTAACGGGATAACCCACATTAACCACTCCGCTGCCCGGATTAGCCAGGTCATACCGGTATATATCGAACCCCCCCATGCCCTGGTGACCTTCGGAACTAAAATACAATATGTTGTTATCAACCGATACAAACGGGGTCTCTTCGTTATAGGGAGTATTTACATCAGAACCAAGATTCTGCGGTGCACTCCATGTTTCACCCTGCTGTACGCTTCTGAATATATCCAGGTCTCCTTCCCCGCCCTTCCGGTTGCTTGTGAAATAGAGGATTTTACCATCCGACGAAAAGCTCCCGTTAGTCTCGTTCCATTTGCTGTTAATTTCTTTGGGGAGGGGCACCACTTTCGACCACCGTCCCTTTTTAAAATGGCTGAGATAAAGATCTGAATTCTCAGGGTCCTCCATGGCAAGAAGCAGTGTATTTCCATCATGGGAAAGGCTGCTTGTTTTCATGTATTTTCCGGCCCCGAGTGCAGGGGATATGTTTTTGGGCATTGTCCAGGCACTGTCATTGAATGTAGAGATAAAAATATCATATCCCTGTTTCCCCGGCACAGTAAACGCAAGTATTTTCCCATCACCGGATATTACTGGGTTAAAATTTGCCTGGCTGGTATTGATCACATTTCCTATGTTTGTAAAAGTGACATTCTGCGGCTTCATGATCAATTCCTTTGCATACTGGCAGTTTTGGATATATTGATCTGTCGCCTCCCTGTTATACCTGTCCTTTGGGTCGAGATATTCTTTATATTTCTCATACGAAGCAATAGCCTCATCGAGCTGATCATTCACACGGTATGCACTGCCGAGCAGGAAAAAAACCTCAACCGGGGCATGGTATTCCTTAAATGAATTTGTATTGTATTTTGTAGAAACATTGTTGCTGGCATCCTGCAGGAATTTAATCGCCTTACCTTTTTCATTTTCAGAATTGAGATAACATATTCCGATCCGGTACATGATGTCTGCATTTTCAGGCTCTGAACCAAGTACATGGAGATATATGCCAAGGGCCTTGTCAAAATCATTCCGCATCAGGAAATAATCAGCATCGAATTTATATTCATCATTCTTCGCCGATGTTTGTGTCATGCAAGGCAGAACAACCAAAATAAACAATACTGATGTGATCAGTTTCTTCATATCCCGTTTCTACTACCGGAGGAGTTGATAAATTTCGGTTATCCGGTTGATAAAAATCAATACGTAAATGCAACCCGTTTGTTTCTAAACGATTAAATATAAATCATTTTTTTTCAGAAGTAGGAGGAAGTATTAAGAATATATTAACAGTTTGGGCTTCTGGGCTTCTGGGCTTCTGGCCGCATAACTTTCATTTCTATCGATAAATTATCTCTAACGGGAATATTCTTCCTCGTCACTTGTCCCTCGTCCCTTGTCCCTGCTTTCGACTGCAAAACTGCAAAACACTGTTGTCCGGTAAAAGTATGTAAAAAATAAAAAAGGGGCCGAAGCCCCTTGAAAAAATGTAGTAATTTCATTTTACCACAAAATAGTTACTACATGGATAAAAGTACGATTTTTTCCGGACAGCCGATATTCAGTCAGCTACTTTCTTTGATTCCAAATAATCTTGTAGAAAGACTTGCTAGAAAACATGAAGCAGACAGATATTGTAAGAAGTTTGATGCACGACACCATTTGGTCACCATGCTTTTTGCGGTTATTAATCAATGTACCTCAATAAGGGAAGTAGTAACCGGATTGCAGGTTGCAGGAGGAAAGAAAGGACATTTTAAAATGATTCATGACGTAAAAAGGAGTACACTCTCTGATGCAAACCGAAGGAGAGCGGAAGCCTTTTTTGCTGAGCTTTTTCATGAGTTATACAGATTGCATTATGGTTACCCGGACAGCCGAAAGATAAACCCAAAAGCGCCCTATGAAAAAAAGCTGTTTATCATTGATTCGACGACCATTAGG
>JBGSSA010000182.1:0-2275 GCA_041737295.1 Bacteroidales bacterium
ATTTCCAGACAGCTCGCTTGTTATCGCTTAGATGAATTTATAGGAAAGCCGTATGCGGGAAAACCGCACGTACGGTTTGATGAGGGGACGGGGGCAGACTTTCTCTGCCTTCCGTTCTACTCTACCGAAAATCTGCGAGAAAAAAACCGGGCTAAAATTTATTTATCTGCGAGAAAAAAACCCCGCGAGGATAAATTTATCCGCGAAATGAGAAAAATCCGCAACTTTCACGGGAAAAAATGCATTTTGAATACTATTTTCTAAAAAAAAACAAACTTTTCATGTGGGTTAACTTTTTTGAAACGTCGTTGTTATGAAAAATAGCGATATGGCAGATTACAACCAGGATGAGATTAATTCATTAATTGCAGCATGTCTTGCAGGTTCCGCATCAGAGGATGACGTGGCCAGGCTGGACACATGGTTATCCGGCTCAACGGAAAACAGATCATACTATCAGCGGATGAAAAACATCTGGGAGCTGTGGCATACTGACATCAGCCCCCATGATGTTGATGCAGGAAAGGCATATTCTCAGGTTCAGAGACGACTTGGATTTTTACGCAAACCTTCTGCTGTATTTACCTTTTTATTGAGAGCAGCAGCCATTTTATTTTTACCTATGCTGGCAGGCAGTTATTATCTGGGAACAATCAGGCATGAGAAGCAGCCGATGCAATCCGGACAGGTATACAATGAGGTTTCCGCTGCTTTTGGCACCCGATCTATGCTGACCCTTGCCGATGGTTCAAGGGTATGGCTCAATTCAGGAAGCAAGCTGAAATATCCAAAGGACTTTTCAGGGCGTCACCGCGAGGTATTCCTTACCGGCGAGGGGTATTTTGAGGTTCAGTCCAATGCATCAAAACCATTTATTGTTCGCACAAAACGACTGAATGTCACGGCTACAGGTACGCGTTTTAATGTAAATGTTTCTTCCATAGAAAAATCGAACCAGGTTACACTGGTTGAAGGCAAGGTAACCGTAAGCACCACCCTGCCGGGAGGGAAGCCGGTTGAAATATCACAGATGCTTCCCAGCCAGCACCTGGCCTATGATACCCTCTCAGGATCATATAATGTGCTTACTGAAGATACTTACAGATATATTGCCTGGAAGGATGGAAAACTGATTTTCAGAAACGAACCCCTTGAAGATGTGATCAGGAAGATCGGCTACTTCTACAATGTGGATATAGAACTGAAGGATGAAAAACTGAAAGAATACCGTTATCGTGCCACTTTTGAGGAGGAATCACTGGATGAGATCCTGCACCTTCTTGAAATTTCATCACCGGTCAATTTTCGCGAGATTAAACGTGAGCCTTTGCCCGATGGTTCTTTTCCGCGGAAGAAGATTATCATCTTGCCGGCCGGGAAAAAACGAGCGTAAAGAGTATTCAGCCAGAAAAAGGGGGAAATGTTTGCGGCATTCCCCCCTGGGTAACTGGCCAATAATGTACTATACATGAGCGTATAACGTGTTTTATCAACCAATTTACGATGTAAAAATATGAAAAATGCCTACAACAGCAGTTGGTTTCCTCGACCAAATTGTATAAAACTACTTCTCATCATGAAAATCACTTTTGTTTTGCTCATTGCCGGAGTGCTTCAGTCTTTTGCCGCCTCATCATATTCCCAGTCGGCAAGGATTTCCCTGGATCTTAAAAACGTAACCATTGAAGAAGTACTCAATGAAATTGAAGCGAAAAGTGATTTCTTCTTTTTCTTCAATCAAAAACTGATTGATGTAAACCGCAGGGTGGATGTTGTGGCAGATAATCAGCCTATTACCGATATTCTGACAACACTGTTCAAAAATTCGGATATTGAATACGTAGTTTATGACAGGCAGATCATTCTGGCTCCGAAAAAAGCCGGTGAGGATATGAAACCGCTACAGCAGCAGGAAGTGTCAGGACTTGTCAGGGATGCCAGCAATTCTGAACCGCTTGCAGGAGTGAATATTCAGATTGAGGGAACACTGCAGGGAACCACCACGGATTTGGACGGGAAGTATGAGCTTGTTGTTCCCGGCCCGGCTGCTGTCCTCTCTTTTTCTTTTGTGGGATTTATTACCCAAAAGATAGAAGTAGCAGGCCAGTCCACTATTGATGTGAATCTTGAGCCCGACGTGATGAGTCTCGAAGAGGTGGTTGTAATCGGATACGGTGTGCAAAAAAAGAAAGACCTTACCGGCTCAGTGGGTATTGTGAATGTGGAAGAAATGAAAAAGGTGAAAGTTTCAGGTGTGGCGGAATCCTTGCAGGGA
>JBGSSA010000219.1:0-11553 GCA_041737295.1 Bacteroidales bacterium
TGATGCCATCCTGGCGGGTGTTGCAACGGGGGTATTCAAAGACTTTTCTGTTGCCAAACAATGGACAGAATATGCAGACCGCATGGAACCCGATTCCGGAAACAATAAATTGTATATGGAATATTTCGATGTATATAAGTCAATTTATAATAACCTGAAAGGTGATTTTAGAAAGCTCGCCGAACTCAGAAACAAGCCGTCATAATCGAATCTTAAGTCACTCTATCGTACATGGAATTAATTAAAAAACTAAGGGAACGTGTGGCTGCGAATAATCCGGTGGCTGTAGGGATCATCGGTTGCGGACAAATGGGTTCTGGGTTGGCGCACACACTCAATAATATCCACGGGATGCAGGTCCGTGCCATGGCCGATATTAAGCCGGAACTGGCCATCGCTACGCTGCTCGATATGCATGTAAGCAAACCCGATATTGTTGAGACCGACAAGGTCGGTGAAGCAAACGATGCACTGAAAAAAGGGAAATTCATTGTGACCTCCGATGCCCTGATGATGACCGATCTTGAAGCGATCGAAGCAAACGTGGAAGTTACCGGGCATACCGATACCGGTGCCAGGGTAGCGCTTACTTCAATTGAAAAACGAAAGCCAATCATAATGCTTAATGTGGAAACCGATGTGACCATCGGTTATCTGCTGAACCAAAAAGCCCGTGCCAATAATGCATTATACACAGTTGCTTCGGGAGATGAACCCGGTGTATGTAAAATGCTCTGGGAGCAGGCATTGCTTATGGGCTTTGAAATAGTCTGCATTGGGAAAGGGAAAAATAATGTGATTGATTTGGAAGCCACACCTGAATCGTGTTACGAAGAGGCCCGCTCGAAAGACATGAATCCCAAAATACTGGCTTCGTTTAAAGATGGTACCAAAACCATGGTTGAAATGGCCGCTGTTTCGAATGCTACCGGTCTTTTGCCCGATGTGCCGGGAATGCATGGCCCCAAGGTTGAACTCGACGAATTGCTCCATGTATTCAAGCCAAAATCCGATGGGGGAATTTTTAACCTGAAAGGTACAGTAGATTTCAGCACCGGCAAAATCGCCCCGGGCATTTTTGTAATCGTTTATACGGCCGACCCCCGGATCCGTAAGGACATGAAATTTATTACTTATGCCGATGGCCCGTATTACCTGCTTTTTCGCCCTTACCATCTGTGCGATCTCGAAACCCCTCAATCTATTGCTGAGGCAGTTTTGATGAACGAAGTGACGGTTACGGCCGAGAACATGAATGCTGAAGTTTGCACAATTGCAAAGCGGAACCTGAAGGCTGGTGAAAAAGTGAAAGGGATCGGCAGTGCTGACATTTTTGGCAAAATATATAACTACAGGGAAGCCCGACAGCTGAAAGCCGTACCTCTCGGCATTGCTGAAAACGGTGTTGTTTTGGCAGATATCCCAAAAGGGTCACTGATCACCGAGCAAAACTTCATGCCCGATAGTTCACCGTTGATTTATAAACTGAGAAAAGAACAGGATCTCATAACTCTATAAGATGAAAGCAGTCATCATCAACGCACCCGGTGATTATGGGATTTATGATGTTGAAAGACCAAATTGCCCCGAGGGAGGAATGCTGGTTAAGGTTTTGGCCGTAGGCCTCTGCGGAGGCGACCTGCGCACCCTTCGCGTGGGACATCACCGGGTAAGATTGCCTTACATTGTAGGTCACGAAGTGAGCGGCGAAGTCATTGAACTGGGCCAGGGCTATGAAGGGCTATGGAAACAGGGCGACAGGCTGTCCATTGCTCCTTTGGTATATTGCGGAAAATGTGACTTCTGCCTGCATGGTGTTTATGAATTGTGCAACGATTATAAAGAACTTGCCCAGAATTGGCAGGGCGGTTTTGCCGAATATATGGCCATACCCCGGGAGGCGGTTTTAAGGGGCACAATCCAGGAAATTCCCCGGGGGTTAGACCCTGTTCATGCCACTATTGTTGAACCGTTGTCGTCGGTTGTGAATGCCCACGAAAAAGGTAACACTGGTCCGGGAGACACGGTGGTTATTATCGGCGCCGGGCCTATCGGTACATTTCATTTGGAACTTTCAAGAACGCGCGGAGCAAAAACGGTGATTGTTGCCGATATTGACGACAACCGGCTGGAACTGATGAAATCGTATAATCCCGATTACCTTATTCATTCACACAAAACCGATTTGGTGAAGGAAGTGCGTGACATTACACAGGGCTATGGCGCCGACGTGGTTATAACCGCCAATCCGGTCCCTGAAACACAAATTCAGGCAGTAGAAGTGGCTAAAAAAGGGGGCAGGATATTGCTGTTTGGGGGTTTGCCAAAAGACAAATCAAAACCGGGTATTGATATGAACCTTGTTCATTACAATGCACTGCAGATTATAGGCACAACCATCTTTGCTCCAAAACACAACCGCGTTGCCATGGATTTGGTGGCTTCAGGAAAAGTGTCAGCTGAAAAATTTATTTCCCATGTTTTGCCACTTTCTGAATTTGTTCAAGGGGCTCAACTGGCGCTGGAAGGCAAAGCCCGGAAAATAGTTTTTGTACCCTAACTAAAATTTTAACAGAATGAAACAAGGAATTCTTTTTTTACTTGCCATTGCACTGGCTGCCGGGTCGTGCAAAAATAGTGACACAAAAGAGGAAGCTGAATTTCTAAGAGTTAGTAAAAACGGTCGATACCTTGAAGATAAAACCGGAACACCTTTTCTTTATCTGGGTTGTACGGCCTGGGAACTATTTCATAAATTAAACCGTGAAGAAGCCACTGAGTATCTCGAAAACAGGAAAGAAAAGGGGTTCACGGTAATTCAGGCTGTTGTACTCGCCGAACTAGACGGCTTGCGGACCCCAAATGCATATGGTGAAATACCTCTTATTGATCTCGACCCCACAAAACCCAACGAGAAATATTTTGAGCATGTTGATTTCATTGTGGACAAAGCCTCTGAATTGGGCCTTTTTGTGGGGATGCTACCCACATGGGGCGATAAGGTGCCCAATATTATAGGGGGCGAAGGTCCGGTAATATTTACTCCCGAAAACGCAAGAAAATATGGCGAATTTCTCGGACAAAGGTACAAAGACAAGCCCATAATCTGGATACTTGGCGGAGATAGAACAGTTGACAGTGATACTGCTTTTACTATATGGAAAAACATGGCTGAAGGCCTCAAAGCAGGTGACCAGGGAAAGCATTTGATATCCTATCACCCGCGTGGGGTTTATTCTTCAAGCTCCTGGCTTCATAACGAAGATTGGATAGATTTCAATATGTACCAGACCGCACATTTCCATCGGTATCAGAAAGTCTATGAACAGGCCATGAACGATTACAGCCTGTTGCCGGTTAAGCCGACCGTTGAGGCAGAACCTGCTTACGAGGATATCGGAATGGAATTCTGGACTTATGAGGATTGGCGGCAAAACCCTGAAATCTATAACGAGGTTTTTGATTCTGATAAACTGATTAAAAACAGGGATTTCTTTAACAAGGGGTTCTTTACCGATTACGACGTACGTGTTCATGCCTATTGGGACCTTTTGTCAGGGGCCGCTGGCTATACTTATGGAAATAACGCAATCTGGCAAATGTTTAAAAAAGGTGGCGATATTGTTATTCCCTGCCTGTACGACTGGCACGAGTCTCTCGACAGACCCGGAGCCATGCAGATCAGGCATGTAAAGGGGTTGCTTTTATCACGCGATTTCTCAAAAATGCAGCCTGATCAGTCGGCCATATATGGTAAAAATTATCATGACGACAATCATATCAGGTCATCTGTCGCCTATGACGGCTCATTCCTGCTGGCTTACATGGCAAAAGGACAACCCGTTACGATAGTAATGAGAAAAATTACCGGCAAAAAAGTCAATGCATGGTGGTTTGATCCGCGAGAAGGCAAATCAACCAAGGCAGGCGAATATAGCAACACCGGATTTGTAACCTTTACCCCACCCACCTCCGGAACTGATAACGACTGGGTGCTGGTGCTGGATGATGCCATGAAATTCGAAAAAATGCCCGGGGAGATGTAAATTCAAAAAAAACATACAATAACATGAAAGTGAAAAGTCTGCTTTTTATATTGCTGTTTGCCGGAATTTCGAATTTTGGCCACGCACAACTCAAAATTTCAGAAAATAAGCGGTACCTGATTACCGACAACGGTAAACCATTTTTCTGGTTGGCTGATACCGGTTGGGAACTATTTCACAGGTTAAATACCGGTGAGGCCGATATTTATTTAAAAACAAGAGCCGCACAGGGTTTTACAGTAATTCAAGCCGTTTTACTTTCTGAATGTGATGGTGTTACAGTACCCACTCCAGACGGTTTTTTACCCCTGATTGATAAGGATGTTACTAAGCCTAATGAAGATTACTTTAAAGTAGTTGACAAAATAATTCAAAAAGCAGCCGATTACGGTTTATTCATGGCCATTCTCCCCACTTGGGGAAGTCATGCACAAGACCGTTGGCATCCATTTTTCCAAAATCTGAATTTGTTTACCGAAAAAAATGCATATGTGTATGGTAAATTTCTTGGCGAACGATATAAAGACAGCTGGAATGTGGTTTGGGTGCTGGGTGGAGACAGGCTTCCATCGGATACCGAAAAAATATGGACTTCGCTGGCGCAAGGTATCAAGGATGGTGACGGGGGTAAACATTTGCTTACCTATCATCCTTGTGGAATACACTCTACGGTTGAATTCTCAAAAGATTTTCCCTGGTTGGATTTTCATTCTTTCCAAAGCGGGCATCAAAGTCAAAATTACCCTGTTTGGGAAATGGTTACCGAGGCCTTGAAAAGTAAACCGGAAATGCCGGTACTGAATATGGAACCTTGCTATGAGAATATAGGCATAGGCTTCAATTCGTTAAACGGCAATTATACCGATTATGATTCGCGCAAGGCTGCTTACTGGTCGGTGTTTGCAGGCGCTTTTGGATACACTTACGGGCACAATAGCGTATGGCAAATGTGGAGTGAAAAACATAACCCGATACTTGAGGCTGACATTTCGTGGGACAAAGCCATTCATTCGGCTGGCTCCTACCAGATGCAATACTTGAAAAAGCTGATCCTTTCAAGGCCGTTCTTAAACCGCTTTCCCGACCAAAGTATAATACTTTCGGAAATTGGCGTTCATAGCGATTACGTGGTGGTCACGCGCGACGGCACCGCCGGAAATAACGATGCCACATATGTGATGGCATATTTGCCCGTAAATAAAGGGATTACTTTGAATACATCGGTTATTCAAGCAAAGCGAATAAAAGCATTTTGGTACAATCCGCGAAACGGAATTACCTATCTGCATGGTAATTTTGAAAATAGCGGAGAATACAGTCCGGGTTGGGATAACCGCATACGCCCTGAAATGGGCGGCCCCGACTGGGTACTTATTGTTGAAGATGAAAGTAAAAATTACAAATAGCCAATCACTTATTTTGCCGATTAGCTCATAATTCAATTAGCAAATATATACATACCAACTTGGCTGATTATCGAATTAACAAATTATAATAATGAAACAATTTCCGATTAAGGAGATAGCCCAGATCTGTATTATAGTGCCGGATTTGGAAGAGGCTACAAAGAATTTCCTGGAAAAATTCGGCGTGGGTCCCTGGCATTTTTATACGTATGGTAAACCCCTGGTGAAACGAATGACTCGCAATAGTCAACCTACCGAATACAAAATGAGAGTTGCACTGTCGAATATTGGCAGTATGCGAATTGAATTGATTCAGCCTCTTGAAGGCGATACGGTATATAAGGAATTCATAGAAAAGCATGGTTATGGCATTCACCACCTGGGTGTTTTAACCGACAACATGCAGAAATCCATTGAAGAAGCCAACGAAGCCGGTATAGCCATGACGATGGACGGCGCCGGTTTTGGTCCGGATGATGATGGCCATTATGCTTACCTGGATACCGAACCCCTTATCCAAACCACTTTCGAACTTATTGAAAGACCGAAACGAAGGAATCCACCGGAAAAAATTTATCCTGGACCAGCTGAATAAAATAAAATTAACTAATTGAATAATAAATCAAAAACCCATAAAAATGAAAAAAGCAGCATTTGGACTCATTGTCGGAACCCGCGGGTTCTTTAACAGCGAACTGGCCGCTGGTGGCCGTAAAGATTTGGTAGCCTTAATGGACAAACTGGGGTATGAGTATGTGATATTGCCATCCGAAGCCACACCGACAGGTTCCGTTGAAAGCATTGCAGATTCCCGCAAAGTAGCCGACTTGTTCATCGAAAACAGAAAGAAAATCGACGGAATTATCGTATCACTGCCCAATTTTGGCGATGAGTTAGGAATTGTAAATGCCATTAAATGGGCAAATTTGAATGTTCCCGTTTTAGTGCAGGCCAGTGACGATGAAATAGGAAAAGACAGCATCAGCGAGCGCCGCGACGCATTCTGCGGAAAGCTTTCGGTTTGTAATAATTTTTACTATTATGGAATCCCTTTCACCGATACCACTATTCATACATGCAACATCAGCAGCAAGGCATTTGAAGAAGATGTAGTGCGTTTTGCAGCAGTTTGCCGTGTGGCAGGAGGGTTGAAAAATGCCAGAATTGGTGCCATTGGTGCGCGTCCGGCTGCATTTCAGACCATGCGATTCAGCGAAAAACTATTACAATCTTCCGGGATTACGGTTGTTCCTGTAGATATGTCTGAAATTCTGGGTAATGCATCCCGAATTGATGACAGTGCCTCTGCATTGAAAGTCAAGCTTGAAGCTATTAAAGCATACGGTAAAATACCGGGTTCAATAGCCAATGAAAATATCGTGAAACAGGCAAAATTCGGATTGGCCTGCGAGGATTGGATTTCCAAAAATGAGATTGATTCAGCAGCTTTTCAATGTTGGACTTCCATTCAGGAAAACTACGGATGTGCCTCGTGTTTGACTATGAGCATGTTGGGCGATAAGCTGATTCCGAGTGCGTGCGAAGTAGATGTTTGCGGGGTAGTTTCGATGTATGCCCTTACACTTGCATCAGGCAATGCCTCTGCACTTCTCGATTGGAACAACAATTATGGCGAAGACCGCAATAAATGTGTTTGTACCCATTGCAGCAACTATCCAAAAAGCTTCATTCAGAACGAAATTGAGATTTCGAATCTCGATATTCTGGGAGCTTCCCTGGGCGCCGAAAGGTGTTTTGGTGCAATCAAAGGCAAGGTGAAAGCCGGGCCGTTTACTTATTTCCGCATGGCAACCGATGATCTCAACGGCAGTATTAAAGCCTACATTGGTGAAGGCGAGTATACCGACGATACCAACAAGATGGATGGCGGCATAGCCATTGCCAAAATCAATAACCTTCAACCGCTTATGAAACATTTGTGTAAGAATGGCTTCGAGCACCATGTGGCAATGGCTCGTGGCAATGTTGCCGATATTATCCAGGAAGCTGTTGATTCTTATATGGGATGGGATTTGTACAGACATGTTTAAGGTCTGAAAATGGAATTGGGATTTAAAATTATGATCGTCAGGCGTTTTGTAAATGCTCCTGCTGACTATTGAAGGAACTGTCTTTTTCAGGCTTCATAATTTTAAATCCCTGCTTGAATTCCACTTTTATGAATACCTCAGTGGAGATAGAAAAAGATATGTTAAATTTACGGAAATGACCAGTCAAGCCTTGTCGGTGCTGCACTGGCTGCATTAATTGATTAGGGAGTATGGCTGGGTACCCGGAGAGTCAAAGGCATCAAAACAACTAAATATAGTAAACAATGAGAATAACATTAATCTTCAGCTTACTGACATTGTTTATTGGCAGGCTCACCGCTCAGCCAATTTCACTGCATCCGGGAAACCCGCACTATTTCGACTATAAAGGTAAACCAACTATACTGGTGGCTTCGTCTGAGCATTATGGCTCTGTAATTAACCCTGATTTTAATTTCTCGAAATACTTAAAGACATTAAAGTCCCTTGGATTAAATCACACCAGGATATGGCTTGGTGACTATGTTGAAAAACCGGGAGATTTTTGCCTGTCAGAAAATACAAGTGCCCCCCTTCCCGGAAAATTCCTCGCACCCTGGGCAAGAAGCAATGAACCGGGGTTTGCCGCCGGGGGAAATAAATTAGACCTCGACAAATGGAACCCTGATTTTTTTACCCGCCTGCATGCATTCATGAAAGAAGCATCGGATAACGGTATTGTTGTAGAGTGCATCCTTTTCTTTGTAGGCCCAAACTGGCATCTCCTCCCTATGAACCCTGCCAATAATGTAAATAATACCACAACTATTGAAGGCAGGGATTACCTAACAGTAAACAATGGAAATATTCTGGAACATCAGAAAAAACTCTGCCTTAAAATAATAAACGAGCTAAACCAATACGATAATTTCATATTTAACATTGCCAATGAACCCTGGTTTTCAAATCAGGAGCATCCCGGATTTGCAAGCCCTCCGCGAAATGAAACCAAGGAATGGATACGAACAGTGTCTGAATGGATCGTGGATGAAGAAGAAAATCTTCCCAAAAAACATCTTATTTCTATTGATTACACTAACGAAGGCAGGATTATCAGTAAGGGAGAACAGGAAAAATACTGGAAGAATATTTCTGTCTTTAATCACCATTATGATAAAGATGCCTTATCGGTGAAATTTAATTACGGGATAAATAAAGTATTGTCTTTTAATGAAACAGGACTAATGCCTCCATCGACTTCGCAGTACCGGATCCAGGGTTGGAAATACCTGATGTCGGGCGGAGCGCTTTATAACAACCTGGATTTTACTTTTGAGGTGGGAAGCGAAGATGGGAGCGGTGGTATCAATTTTCTTTGCAATGGGTACAATGGTTGCAATGACAAAGGGGTTAAATATGAAATGGCAGCCCTGTTAAAATTTATGAACTCTTTTGATTTTGCAAACACCAGGCCTAATTACAATGTTGTTACTTGTGCCTTCGGTGATCAGAATTTCTGCGTTCTTGAAAATCCGGGAAAAGAATATGCAATTTATATTTATGGCGGCACTAACAAAGGAGCTATACAGTTGGGACTCGTCGCAGGTAAGTATGATTTGTTGTGGATTAATCCTTCGGATGGAAAGGTCATAGAACGAACTGAAATAGAGACTGATAAAAGTGGAGGCCTACAATTAAATGCCCCGGCCTATAAAGAAGATATCACATTGTTACTGAGGTACCAATCACCCTCCTGAGATGTTCAGGTATTTTAAATGAAAAAAAGAATAAGACTATAACAATAAAATTCAATCCTATGAAAAAAAAGAGTATACTGTTTACAATGTTATTAGGGTTTAGCCTGATTTCTTCAGCCCAGAATCAACCTGCTGTTTCGGATGAAGTATTGCTGGAGCTGTATCGCGGTGCACGGGTTACCGATGTTGTAGATGCCCTGGTTACATGCGGGTATATGGATGTAGGTGTCATGGATCCGGAAATTGCACCACTCTGGCGCGATGTTAAGGATATGAGCCACCGGTTTGCAGGTATTGCTGTGACAGTGCGTTATGGCCCGACAAACAAGCCAATGCATCCGGGCGCCGATCTTACCAAACCTGAAAATTATGATGTTTACAGGGAATGGCGGGGAATGTGGTATTCGCAGCTATCCACAGAGCCATTTCAGGAATTTATTAAAAACGGGAGTGTAATCGTAATGGATAACCAGGATGACAACGATGCCGGGTCAACCGGTTCGAAAAACATTATGGAATGGAAGAAAAAAGGAGCTGTCGGGTTGGTAACGGTAGGTGGAATAAGGGATATTGACGAGATAATCCGGCAGAAAAACCCGGTTTATACCAACTATATTAAACGCGGACGTGGGGAACGGATCGGCAGGAATGAGTTGATTGATGTGCAGAGACCTGTGGTAGTTGGTGGTGTGCTTGTCACGCCGGGTGATATCATTGTTGCCGATTCAGATGGCGTTGTTGTGGTTCCACGCGGAGTTGCAGCAAGGGTAGGACAAATTGCCTATATGGAATTGGCTGACGACATTCCGGGCCGTCGGAAATTCTACGAAAGTCTCGGGATGGAATTCGACGAATCGGTTAAAAATCCTGAAGAACCTGCCACGTTTTTTAAACGGCTGGGACTGCCCGAAGACCCTAACCGCCAGGTAACGAAGTAAATATATTCCTTATAGTAAATTACTTATGTTTCACATAATCTGGATTTTGGTAATCCATATTAATATTGCAATATGAATAAATACTTCTTTATCATTATGACTGCCTTAATACTATCATTTAGTGCGGGCTGTAAACATGAAGTACCTGTTATTGCTGAACAATGGACAGAAACTGAAATTGTTTTTTCCTCCGAAAAACAGGTTCAGAATCCATACACCGATATAGAGTTTTGGGTTGAATTTACAGGACCGGCAGGTGAAAAGCTCATCAGGCCCGGTTTTTGGGATGGTGGCAACAGCTTTAAAATTCGTTTTGCCAATCCGTTGGATAAAGGCGAATGGCAATGGAATAGTATTTCCTCCGATTCGTCCGATGCAGGACTGCACGGCAAAACCGGAAAACTTGTGTCTGCTCCCTATTCGGGCAACAATCCCTTGGTAAAAAATGGATTGCTTCATATGTCCCCTGGAAAGCGAAACCTGGTTCATGCCAATGGTAAACCTTTCCTTATGATTGGCGATACTCCCTGGGGTTTACCATGGAGAGGAACTGTTGAATCAGTTACTGAATATGCCCAAAAGAGGCAATCACAGGGTTTTAATACTGCTCTCCTGATGTCGTTACAGCCCGACATGGAGGCTAAAGGACCCCGGAACCGAACAGAACCGGAGGCTTTTGACGTTGCTTTTGAAGACATGAAAGAAGGCCATATCAATCAACCGAACATCACGTATTTTCAATACTTCGACACCCTGCGGAACATCCTTGTTGACCACGGCATTGTGCCGGTTTACCAGCCGGTTTTTCATGGTTTCGGCTGGAAAGGTCTGAAAGTATTAGGATGGGACATGGATGCTAAAGAATATGCCCGCTACTGCCGCTACCTTGTTGCCCGATATGGGGCTAAACATGCCATGTGGCTGGTGGGGGCCGACAGCGATGGCAAGAACACAGGGGTAAAGGAAGGAGGCGAAGAGTTTGAAAAATGGGATGCTTACCGGCAACCCACAGGATTGCATTACTCACCATATGACGATAACAAACCCGATTGGTGGAATAAACCTGAAGAATTCATTCCTCATTTTAACAGAACCTTTCAGGATGCTGCCTGGCTCGATTTTCAGTGGTGCCAGTCCGGCCATGGCGGGGAACACAAACCCTGGAAGGTAGGGAATATGGTTGCGAGCATGCCGGTCAAAGCCGCCGCCAACGGCGAACCTACTTACGAAGGAATACGCGACTCCGCGAACGGTGCCGGATGGTGGCAGGGACATGAGGCATGGCTTAATTTAACATCGGGAGGTACCATGGGCGTGGTATATGGTGCAGGCGGTTTATGGAACTGGAAGTTATTTATAGATGAACCCGGCTGGCC